>NZ_JBVJKV010000011.1:0-359397 GCF_055585065.1 Streptomyces sp. NPDC054047
AGCGCGAGGGCATCCACTCCGTGGGCGAGCTCGTGGCCCGCTCCGAGGCGGACCTGCTCGACATCCGCAACTTCGGTGCGAAGTCGATCGACGAGGTCAAGATGAAGCTGAACGGCATGGGTCTCGCGCTGAAGGACTCGCCTCCCGGCTTCGACCCGACCGCCGCCGCCGACGCCTTCGGCGCCGACGACGACGCGGACGCCGGGTTCGTCGAGACCGAGCAGTACTAAGAGCTCGGGCCCGACGGTTTGATTTTGGCTGCGCGTGCGGTTCGGTTGCTCGCGCAGTTCCTCGCGCCCCTTGTCGGGGCGCGTGCCACTGACTCCGGTACCTGATACGGCCGGGGCAGACAACAAGGAGAAACACCATGCCGAAGCCCACCAAGGGTGCCCGTATGGGCGGCAGCGCCGCGCACGAGAAGCTTCTTCTGGCGAACCTCGCCAAGCAGCTCTTCGAGTACGGCCGCATCACCACCACCGAGGCGAAGGCCCGTCGTCTGCGTCCCTACGCGGAGCGTCTGGTCACCAAGGCGAAGAAGGGTGACCTTCACAACCGCCGTCAGGTGCTTCAGGTGATCACCGACAAGAGCATCGTGCACACGCTCTTCACGGAGATCGGCCCGCGCTACGAGAACCGCCCCGGCGGTTACACCCGTATCACCAAGATCGGTAACCGTCGTGGCGACAACGCGCCCATGGCGATCATCGAGCTTGTCGAGGCCCTGACCGTGGCGCAGGCCGCCACCGGTGAGGCCGAGGCCGCCACGAAGCGCGCCGTCAAGGAAGACGCCCTCAAGAAGGACGACGCGCCCGTCGAGGACGCGAAGCCGGCTGAGGACGCTGCCGAGGAGTCCAAGGACGCCTGAGGCTCTGCCTTGCTGTGAGCGGGTCCGCCCTTCGGGGCGGGCCCGCTTTCGCGTGGTCGGCTTCCTGAGAGGATCTGTTCTGTGAGTGATGAAGTAGAGCCCGGGTTCGTGCGGGTGCGTCTCGACCTTTCGTACGACGGCAAGGACTTCTCCGGCTGGGCCAAGCAGCGGCAGGGGCAGCGGACCGTCCAGGGCGAGATCGAGGACGCGCTGCGGACCGTGACGCGGTCGCAGGAGACGTACGAGCTGACCGTCGCGGGGCGGACCGACAGCGGAGTGCACGCGCGGGGGCAGGTCGCCCACGTCGATCTGCCGGAGAGCGTGTGGGCCGAGCACAGCGACAAGCTGCTGCGCAGGCTCGCCGGGCGGCTGCCGCACGACGTGCGGGTCTGGAAGGTGGCCGAGGCCCCGGCGGGGTTCAACGCGCGGTTCGCGGCCGTGTGGCGGCGTTACGCCTATCGCGTGACCGACCACCCGGGCGGCGTCGACCCGTTGTTGCGCGGTCATGTGCTGTGGCACGACTGGGAGTTGGACCTCGACGCGATGAACGCCGCCGCCGAGAAGCTCGTCGGTGAGCACGACTTCGCGGCCTACTGCAAGAAGCGCGAGGGCGCCACGACCATCCGTACGCTCCAGGAACTGCGCTGGGAGCGGCGGGACGACGGGATTCTCGAGGCGACCGTGCGGGCCGACGCCTTCTGCCACAACATGGTGCGGTCCCTGGTCGGGGCCATGCTGTTCGTGGGCGACGGGCACCGGCCCGTGGAGTGGCCGGCCAAGGTGCTCGCCGCCGGGGTGCGGGACTCCGCCGTGCATGTCGTACGGCCGCACGGACTGACCCTTGAGGAAGTCGGTTACCCGGCCGACGAGTTGCTCGCCGCACGTGCCAAGGAGGCGCGCAACAAGCGGACGTTGCCCGGCGCCGGGTGCTGCTGAGCCCCGACCGCCGGGCTACTCGGGGGCGTTGGCCGCGGCGGAGGCCTGGGCCTCGCCCCGCCGGTTGATCTGGCCGAAGGCGAAGCGGGCGAGGTCGTCGCCGGTCGTGTAGACCTTGCGCTCCTTGGTCGTGACGTCCTTGTCGCTGGTGAAGCCGGACGTCGTGAAGTAGGCGTACCGGCCGTAGGCGTTGTAGGTGCCGCGGCAGACCGCCGTGCGGCAGAAGGCGGGCACGCCCTTGCCGGACAGCGAGAGGACCAGGCCTTCCTTCGCCTCTTCGTTGACCTTGGCGGCCTGGGCCGCCGTGTCGAAGACGGCGACGCCGACCGTGACGGCGATGTTGTCCTTCACGTAGCTGGCGCGGAAGAGCTGCGTGCAGTCGTTCTTGGTGAGGATCGCGCCGAGCTTGGCCTGCGTGACGCTCGCGCACTTCTTCGTGCCGTTCGTGGCGCCCTTCTTGTAGACGCGGTCGCCCGAGGTCAGCGACTTGCCGGGGAAGAGCGTGTCGGCGCTGAGCGGCGCCTTGTCCTTCTTGGCGCTGGAGATGAACTCCTTGGGGTCCGGCGGGGGCGGCGGCGTCGTCTCCTCGAAGGACGGGCCCGGGTTCGTGCTCGCGCCGGGGATGTCCGCGGTCGAGGGCAGCTCGCTGGCCGGTTTGTTCGACGCGGAGGTGTTGTCGCTGTTCGCGGAGACGACCGCGACGGCGACGGCGGCCGCGACCACGACGGTGGCGAGCGCGCCGCCGCCGATCATCAGCCATTTGCGGCGCCGGGTGCGCGATTCGGACGCCTCGGCGAGCGCCGCCCAGTCAGGGGTCTGTGAATCCCCTGGACCCCACTGAGGTCCCCCTTGCCCAAAGCTCATGCGCCGCATCTTAGACGGGGAGTTGGGGATGTTGAGCGGGGGCCGGGGGAGGGGCCCGGCCTAGCCTGATCCCTATGAATACGGGCAAAGCAGCTGTTAGTGGGTGGTTGTTGCGGCCGGTGACCTGGCACGCCTGGGCGGCGCTGGGGGCCGTGCTGCTCGCCGCGGTCGTCCGGGTGGGGCTGCGGGGCCCGGACGGCGGGATGGACAACGCCATCGTGGTGCGGGCGGCGGAGGCCTGGCTCGATGGGCGTTCGCCCTATGCCGACCGGCACTTCCTCTATCTGCCGGGAGCCGTACTCGCCGCGGTGCCGCAGGCGCTGCTGCCGCAGGCCGCGGTGCGGTTCCTCGTCCCGGCGGGGGTCACGGCCTGCCTGGTCTTCGGCTGGGGGTGTGCGCTGCGGATCCACGCGGTGGCGTGGCGCAGCCGGTTCGCGGTGCTCGGGCTGCTTGCGCTGGCCCTGGGGTTCGCGCCGTTCGGGCACCTGATCAAGCTCGGCAACTGGACCGTGGCGTCGGCGGCCGCGCTGCCGCTCGCGCTGCTCCTGGTGTGCCGGGGGAAGTGGCTGGCTGCGGGGCTCGTGATCGGGGCCGCGGTGGCCGTGAAGCCGCTGCTCGCGCCCGTGGTGCTGCTCTTCGTCTTCGCGCGGCGGTGGCGTGCGCTCGGGGGCGCGGTGCTCGTGCCGGCGGTGGTGTCGGTGGGGGCGGCGCTCGTGATGCCGGACCCGGCGGGGTTCTTCACGCGGACGCTGCCGTTCCTGCTGCGGGGCGACGACAGCTTCGTACGGCTCTACGAGGCGTCGCCCGCCGCGATCCTGCCGCGGCTCGGCGTGCCGCAGGGGGCGGCGACGCTGCTCGCCCTCGCGGCGGCGGCAGCGGGGGTGTGGTGCGCGTGGCGGCGCTGGCGGGACGGCGGGGGGCCCAGGGAGCCGCGGGTGGTCGAGACGGCCGTGATGCTGATGCTGGCGGCGTTCCTGGTCTCCAGGCCGTCGTACGACCACTATCTGCTCGTCGTCGTGCCGCTGCTGCTCGCGGGGGCGCTCGTGCCGGGGGCCGTGGCCCGGGGGAAGTGGTTCTGGCTTGCGCTCGTCCCGCAGATTCCCGGGTTCACCTGGCCTTGGCTGGAACCCGGCACCCGGCGGGCCTTCAGGGACTGCGTCACCCTGTGTGTGCTGGCCTTCACGGTCGCCCGCTCCTGTCTGCGGCACGGGGCGGTTACCCTGGATGGCGCAGAACCGCCCGAGGCGGTGGAGTCGGCGGTGCCGGTCTCCAGGTCCGCGTTTTGACCCGTGCGGGGCGCTGCGGGTACTCTCGGGGATTGTTATACGTATTGGCTTCGTCGTTCTCACGCGAAGGGCCTTACGTAGGTTCCCTGGAGCAGTTACCAGTGGCTCGCATACGGGCAGCGTCCCCGGCATTGTGAGCCCCAGCTGCATGATCGCCAAGATCGCTTCTGGGGTGCCGTGTGTCTGGACCCCATCCACTGAAGAAGCGAAGGCTACGAAGTGCGTACGTACAGCCCCAAGCCCGGCGATGTGACCCGCCAGTGGCACGTCATCGACGCTCAGGACATCGTCCTGGGCCGTCTGGCGACCACTGCCGCCAACCTCCTGCGGGGCAAGCACAAGGCGATCTACGCCCCCCACATGGACATGGGCGACTTCGTCATCATCATCAACGCCGACAAGGTTCACCTGTCCGGCAACAAGAAGACCCAGAAGATGGCGTACCGCCACTCCGGGTACCCGGGCGGTCTGCGTTCCGTCCGCTACGACGAGCTTCTTGCGAAGAACCCCGAGAAGGCCGTCGAGAAGGCCATCAAGGGCATGATCCCCAAGAACACCCTGGGCCGTCAGATGCTCTCGAAGCTGAAGATCTACGCGGGTGACCAGCACCCGCACGGCGCTCAGCAGCCGGTCCCGTTCGAGATCACCCAGGTCGCGCAGTAGTTCCGGCCACCCCCAAAGACGTAAAGAATTCTGAGGAGAATCGTGGCCGAGACCACCGTTGAGCAGCCGGTCGAAGAGACCGAGGTTGTTGACGTAGAGCAGTACACCACCGAGTCCGAGGCGCCCGTCGAGGGCGAGTACACCTCGGAGTCGAACGCCGCGCGCTTCGGCGACCCGCAGCCGGCCGCCGGCCTGGGCCGTCGCAAGAACGCCATCGCCCGCGTCCGGATCGTCCCGGGCACCGGCAAGTGGAAGGTCAACGGGCGCACGCTCGAGGACTACTTCCCGAACAAGGTCCACCAGCAGGAAGTCAACGAGCCCTTCAAGGTGCTCGAGCTCGACAACCGCTACGACGTCATCGCCCGCATCTCGGGTGGCGGCGTCTCCGGTCAGGCCGGTGCGCTCCGTCTCGGTGTCGCCCGTGCGCTGAACGAGGCCGACGTCGACAACAACCGCGCCGCCCTCAAGAAGGCCGGTTACCTCAAGCGTGACGACCGTGCGGTCGAGCGCAAGAAGGCCGGTCTCAAGAAGGCCCGCAAGGCTCCGCAGTACAGCAAGCGCTAATCTGCCTGCTTGTACTTTTCGTTCGCCCCGGCGGCACGTTGTGTGCTGCCGGGGCGTTCGTTTATCGGAAACCTGGTGATCCTGGTGATCCCGGGTCGGGACCCCGGTGATCCCGGGGTAGAAGTCCGGAGGAGGACAGCAGTGGGACGACTCTTCGGCACGGACGGCGTGCGCGGTGTCGCCAACGCGGATCTGACGGCCGAGCTCGCGCTCGGGCTCTCCGTGGCAGCGGCTCATGTGCTCGGCGAAGTGGGCACGTTCGAGGGCCATCGGCCGGTCGCGGTGGTCGGCAGGGACCCCCGCGCGTCGGGCGAGTTCCTGGAGGCCGCGGTGGTCGCCGGTCTCGCGAGCGCGGGCGTGGACGTCCAGCTCGTCGGTGTGCTGCCCACCCCCGCGGTGGCGCATCTCACCGGTGCGCTGGGCGCCGACCTCGGCGTGATGCTCTCCGCGAGCCACAACGCCATGCCGGACAACGGCATCAAGTTCTTCGCGCGCGGCGGCCACAAGCTGGCCGACGAGCTGGAGGACCGCATCGAGTCCGTGTACGAGGAGCACCGCACCGGTAATCCCTGGCAGCGCCCCACGGGCGCGGGCGTCGGCCGTGTTCAGACGTACGACCAGGGCCTCGACCAGTACGTGGCGCATCTCCTGGGCGTGCTGCCCAACCGCCTCGACGGACTGAAGATCGTCCTCGACGAGGCGCACGGAGCCGCCGCCCGCGTCTCGCCCGAGGCGTTCGCGCGCGCCGGTGCCGAGATCATCACGATCGGCGCCAAGCCGGACGGCCTGAACATCAACGACGGCTGCGGATCCACGCACCTGGGCCTCCTGAAGGCCGCCGTCGTCGAGCACGGCGCCGACTTCGGTGTCGCGCACGACGGCGACGCGGACCGCTGCCTGGCCGTGGACCACACGGGTGCCGAGATCGACGGGGACCAGATCCTCGCCGTCCTGGCGCTCGCCATGCGCGAGCACGGCACGCTGCGCGAGGGCACCGTCGTCGCGACGGTCATGTCGAACCTCGGCTTCAAGATCGCCATGGAGCGCGAGGGTCTCTCCCTGGTGCAGACCGCCGTCGGCGACCGCTATGTGCTCGAGTCGATGAAGCAGCACGGCTACGCGCTGGGCGGCGAGCAGTCCGGGCACGTGATCATCCTCGACCACGCGACCACGGGTGACGGCACGCTGACGGGTCTGCTGCTCGCGGCGCGCGTCGCCGAGACCGGGCGCAGCCTCGCCGACCTCGCCGGGGTCATGGAGCGGCTTCCGCAGGTCCTGATCAACGTGCCCGACGTCGACAAGTCGCGGGTCACCACCTCCGCCGAGCTGTCGGCCGCCGTCACCGAGGCCGAGCGCGAACTGGGCGCCACGGGACGGGTGCTGCTGCGTTCGTCCGGCACGGAGCCGTTGGTGCGCGTCATGGTCGAGGCCGCCGACATCGACCAGGCCCGGTCCGTGGCCGGGCGGCTCGCCGATGTGGTGAAGTCCGCGCTGGGCTAGGTCAGTTGTGACTTGGCGGTGCGCTCGTGCTGCCTGGCCCAGAAGAACTTCTGGGCCAGCAGCGTGAGGGTGCCCGCCAGGACGATGCCCAGCAGGTTGAGCAGGAGCTGTTCGGTGGAGCCCTGGGTCTGGCGCGCGTCCCCGTAGCTGAGCGCCACCGCCGCGTTGGCGGCCGCGGGGACCGTGGTCACCGAGATCGCGACGCCGACCAGGGCACCCGACTTCGCCGAGGTCAGCGAGAGCGTGCCCGCCGCGCCCGCGAGGACGGCCACGACGAACGAGAACCAGTCGGGCGCGTACACGAAGCCGGTGTTGGGGCGCTCCTGGTCCAGCTGCTTCTCGGTGAACAGGCCGACGGCGTCCATGAAGAAGCTGAAGCCGACCGTCACCGCCATGGCGATGGCGAAGCCCGCCAGGACCGCGATCAGGGAGCGCAGCGCGAGGCGCGGCGCACGCTGCACGATGGCCGTGCAGAAGCCCGCCAGGGGGCCGAACTCCGGGCCCACCGCCATCGCTCCGACGATCAGGATCGCGTTGTCGAGCACCACGCCGCAGGCCGCGATCATCGTGGCCAGCGTGATGAAGGCCACATACGTGATCGACAGCGTCGATTCCTCGTGCGTCACGTCGGAGAGCTGTTCCCACAGGACCGCGTCGGCGCCCTCGCCCGGTGCGTCGTCCTCCGCCTCGTCCGCGCGCCGGGAGAGCGAGAGGTCGATGTTCTCCAGCGCGATCGAGCCCGACTTGTCGATGCCCAGGGCGCGCAGGCCGCCGATCAGCGTGTCGCCCGCCTCCCGGGCGACGTCGCACATCACGACGTCACCCTCGGGGTCGCGGGCCGCTCCCGGCATGACGGCGAGGTGCGTGGCGCCGATGGTCTTCTCGATCAGGCGCACCACGTCGTCCGTCTTGTCCGCCGGGGTGATCAGGCGTAGATGCAGCATGGGCGCAGGGTAGCCGGGCCTTGGGGACCCTGGAGGTCAGAGCTTGCGCAGGCTCAGCTTGCGCACCTTGTGGTCGGCGCCCTTGCGGATGACCAGGGCGGCCCGGCCGCGGGTGGGGGCCACGTTCTCCAGGAGGTTGGGCTTGTTGATCGTGCGCCAGGTCGTACGGGCGTAGTCCAGGGCCTCTTCCTCCGAGACCTGGGTGTACTTGCGGAAGTACGAGGACGGGTCCTGGAACGCCGTGTCGCGCAGCTTCTTGAAGCGGTTCAGGTACCAGCGCTCGATGTCCTCGGCGCGCGCGTCCACGTACACGCTGAAGTCGAAGTAGTCGGCGAGGCCCACGCGGGTGCGGCCGTCCTTGCCGGGCAGGGCCGGCTGAAGGACGTTCAGGCCCTCGACGATGAGGATGTCGGGGCGGCGGACCGTCAGGCGCTGGTCCGGCACGATGTCGTAGATCAGGTGGGAGTAGACGGGCGCCGTCACCTCGTCCTTGCCCGCCTTGATGTCCGCGACGAAGCGGGTCAGGGCCCTTCTGTCGTACGACTCCGGGAAGCCCTTGCGGGACATCAGGCCGCGGGCCTGAAGCTCCTTGGTGGGCAGGAGGAAGCCGTCCGTCGTCACGCGCTCGACGCGGGGGTGCTCGGGCCAGCGGGAGAGGAGGGCCTGCAGGAGGCGCGCGACGGTCGACTTGCCGACGGCCACGGAGCCCGCGACTCCTATGACGAAGGGCGTGCCCGACTGGGAGCCCTTCTCGCCGAGGAAGGTGTTGAGCGCGCCGCGCAGGCCGTCCGTGGCGCCCACGTAGAGGTTCAGGAGGCGGGAGAGCGGGAGGTAGATGTCCCGCACCTCGTCCAGGTCGATGACGTCGCCGAGGCCGCGCAGCTTCTCCAGCTCCGCGGCGGTCAGGGGAAGCGGCGTCTTGTCACGCAGTGCGCTCCACTCGGTGCGGGTGAGGTCGACGTAGGGAGTCGCCTCCGGCCGGTGCCGGTGGGCGCTCCGCGCGGTCGGCGGGGGTTCGGAGACCGAAGAGATCACAGTCCATTGTTACGGCTGTTTGAACGGGCCGGGGGGTGGGGTGCGTCACCCCCCGCGGGGCTTGAACCGTTAGGGTGCCCGGCCTCGTAGGCTGCTGCTCGTGATTATTGGGGTCGGAATCGACGTGGCCGAGATCGAGCGGTTCGAGGCGGCGCTGGCGCGTACGGCGGGCATGGCAGGGCGGCTCTTCGTGGAGCGGGAGTTGCTGCTGCCGAGCGGGGAGCGGCGGGGGATCGCCTCGCTGGCGGCGCGGTTCGCGGCCAAGGAGGCGCTGGCCAAGGCGCTGGGGGCGCCGGGGGGCCTGCGGTGGACGGACGCGGAGGTGTTCGTCGAGGGGAGCGGGCAGCCGCGGCTGCGGGTGAAGGGGACGGTGGCCGCGCGGGCCGCCGAGCTGGGGGTGCGGTCGTGGCACGTCTCGCTCAGCCATGACGCGGGGGTGGCTTCGGCTGTGGTGATCGCTGAGGGGTAGGCGCTGTGTGCGGTGCTCGCGGCTGATCGCTGGGGGTAGGCGCTGTGTGCGGTGCTGGGTGACACTCGGGGTATGCGTACTGCGTACTCGGTGGAGACGGTCAGGGCCGCGGAGCGGGAGTTGATGGCGCGGGTGCCGGAAGGTGCCCTGATGCAGCGGGCCGCGGCGGGGCTCGCGGTGGTCTGTGCCGAGGTGCTCGGCAAGGTGTACGGCTCCCGGGTCGTGCTGCTCGTGGGGAGCGGGGACAACGGGGGCGACGCGCTGTACGCCGGGGCGCGGCTCGCGCGGCGCGGGGCGGGGGTTTCCGCGGTGCTGCTTTCGCCCGAACGGGTGCATGAGGGTGGGCTCCGCGCGTTGCGCAGGGCCGGGGGGCGGGTGGTCGCGCCCGACGGGGCCGAGGGGGTTCTCCGCGGGGCCGGTCTTGTCGTCGACGGGATCGTGGGCATCGGGGGCAAGGGTGGGCTGCGGGCCGCGGCTTCCCAACTCGTCGGTTCTGTACGGGAGTTGGGTGTGCCCGTGGTCGCCGTCGATCTGCCGAGCGGGGTCGACGCGGACAGCGGGGTGGTCGTCGGCGAGGCGGTGCGGGCCGATGTGACGGTGACCTTCGGGGCGTACAAGCCGGGGCTGTTGATCGATCCCGGGCGGGAGTACGCGGGGGTGGTGCGGCTGGTGGACATCGGGCTTGAGCTGGGTGGGGGTGCTGGCGGGGGCGCCGGTGGGGGTGCTGGTGGGGGTGCTGGTGGTGAGGTGGAGGCCCTTCAGTACGCCGATGTGGCCTCGCTCCTGCCCATGCCCACCGGGGAGAGCGACAAATACCGGCGGGGTGTCGTGGGGATCGTCGCCGGGTCGGCCCGCTACCCGGGGGCGGCGGTGCTTGCCGTCGCCGGTGCGTTGCGGGGCGGGGCCGGGGCGGTGCGGTACGTGGGGCATGCGGCGGATGCGGTGATCGCCCGCTTCCCGGAGACCCTCGTCTCCGCGGGGCCGCCGTCCAAGGCGGGGCGGGTGCAGGCCTGGGTGGCCGGTCCCGGGCTCGGGGACGATGCCGAGCGGCTGGCGGACGTGGTCGGGGCGGATGTGCCGGTGCTGATCGACGCTGACGGGTTGCGGCTGGCCGATGCGGGGGCGGTGCGGGGTCGGAGCGCGCCTACGTTGCTGACGCCGCATGCGGGGGAGGCGGCCGCGCTGTTGGGGGTGGCGCGGGAGGAGGTCGAGCGGGGACGCCTGGACGCTGTGCGGGAGTTGGCGGGGCGGTATGGGGCGACGGTGCTTCTGAAGGGGTCCACGACGCTGGTCGCGGCGCCTGGGCCTTCTGGTGGTGCCGCGGTGCGGGTGAACCCGACCGGGACGCCCTGGCTCGCCACGGCGGGCAGCGGGGACGTCCTTTCGGGGCTGGCGGGTGCGCTGCTGGCGGCGGGGCTCGATGCGGAGGACGCGGGGGCGGTGGGGGCGTATCTGCACGGCCTTGCCGGGCGGCATGCGGCGGATGGGGCGCCGGTGGGGGCACAGGACGTGGCGGAGGCGATTCCTGCGGCTTGGCGGGATGTACGGGGCTAGGCGGGGCCGGTCCGGCTGGGGATGCGGGGCCGTGCCGGTATGTCCGTCCTCGCTATCGTCGGGTGGCCGCTTGGTTGCTTCGGCGGGGGAGTGTTGGGAGCCGTGCTCCGGGCGGACATACCGGCCCGTCCCCTTGCGTCGCGCTGCCGTGTGCGGGGCGTGGGGGCGTGCTGCGGGGTCGGTCTGTGGGTGGGTGCGGTGCCGTGCCGGTATGTCCGTCCTCGCTATCGGCCGGTGGCCGCTTGGGTGCTTCGGCGGGGGAGTGCCGGGAGCCGTGCTCCGGGCGGACATACCGCCACGTCCCCTTGCGTCGCGCTGCCGCCTGCGGGTCGTGGGGGCGTGCTGCGGTCCCGGTCCGGCTGGGGGTGCGGGGCCGTGCCGGTATGTCCGTCCTCGCTATCGTCGGGTGGCCGCTTGGGTGCTTCGGTTCCGGAGTGTTGGGAGCCGTGCTCCGGGCGGACATACCGGCCCGTCCCCTCGCGCGCGCTGCCGACTGCAGCCGATCGGTCGTTGCTCCGGGGTAATCGGGTGAGTGGGCGGGAAAGGCTTGTTCGTTGCGGGTGAGGAGCCCTCCCTGGTTCACGCGGCTGCGTGAACATGTGGGTCGATGACGCGCGTGCCCTGTGGAAGACGCCGCACAAGGGCGACCGGGTCTATGCGTGGGGGCGCAGGCCCGGGGCCTGAGGCGCGCGGCTGCCGGGGTGTCAGCGGGCTCTGAGACACTGGTCGGCGTTATGACTGAGACCGCACCCTTGCGTGCCCGCGCCGAGATCGACCTGGCCGCCCTCCGGGCCAACGTGCGGACTCTGCGCGCCCACGCACCAGGCGCCGCCTTCATGGCCGTAGTGAAGGCCGACGCGTACGGCCATGGGATGGTGCCCTGCGCCCGGGCCGCCGTCGAGGCGGGCGCCACCTGGGTGGGCGCCGCGACCCCCGAGGAGGCGCTCGCGCTGCGGGCCGCCGGTATCCGGGGGCGTCTGATGTGCTGGCTGTGGACCCCGGGCGGGCCCTGGCGCGAGGGCGTCGAGGCCGATCTCGACATGTCGGTGAGCGGGCTCTGGGCGCTGCGCGAAGTGTCCGCCGCCGCGCGGGCCGCGGGCCGCACCGCGCGCATCCAGCTGAAGGCCGACACCGGGCTGGGGCGCAACGGCTGCATGCCCGCCGACTGGCCCGAGCTCGTCTCGCAGGCGATGCAGGCCGAGGCCGAGGGCCTGGTGCGCGTCACCGGCCTCTGGTCGCACTTCGCGTGTGCTGACGAGCCGGGGCATCCGTCCATCGCCGCCCAACTCGCGCTGTTCCGCGAGATGGTCGCCGCCGCCGAGGAGCGCGGCATCCGGCCCGAGGTGCGGCACATCGCCAACTCGCCCGGCACGCTCACGCTCCCGGAGACCCACTTCGATCTCGTACGTCCCGGGATCGCGATGTACGGCATCTCGCCCAGCCCCGAGGTGGGCACCCCGGAGGAGTTCGGCCTGCGGCCCGTCATGAGGCTCAGCGCCTCGCTCGCCCTCGTGAAGCACGCTCCGGGGGGTCATGGCGTGAGTTACGGGCATCACTACGTCACACCCGGTGAGACGACGTTGGGGCTCGTCCCGGTGGGGTACGGGGACGGGATCCCGCGGCACGCGTCCGGCACCGGACCCGTGCTCGTCGGCGGCAAGTTGCGGACGGTCGCGGGGCGCATCGCGATGGACCAGTTCGTGGTCGACCTCGGTGGTGACGAGCCCGCGGTGGGCTCCGAAGCCGTCCTGTTCGGCCCCGGCGACCGGGGCGAGCCGACCGCCGAGGACTGGGCACAGGCGGCGGGCACCATCGCGTACGAGATCGTCACCCGCATCGGATCGCGCGTTCCGCGCGTCTATGTGAACGAGTGACCGGCAGCGGGCGACCGGAGAGAGCGGCCAGGCGACTGAGGAGGAGCGGCACGTGAGCGAGACCAGCACGGGGGCGGCCGCACAAGCGGTGACGGAAGTCGCCGAGGCGGCCGGGAACTGGCGCAGGGCCGGCTTCGCCGGTGCCGCGATTGGTGTCGTCGCCGCGGGCGCCGCGGCCGGTGTCGCCATCGAGCGGCTGACCGTCGGCCGGGGCATGCGCAAGAAGGCGCGGCTCGCACTCGACGCGTCCGGGCCCTACGGCTCGCTGCGCGGCATGCCGGGCCAGGCGTACGCGGACGACGGCACCGAGCTGTCGTACGAGGTCGACGAGGTCGACAAGGCCTCGGCCGACAGCGCGCAGGCACCGCGTCGGCGCAGGCTCTTCGGGCGCAAGGCCCCCGCTCCCGTCACCGTCGTCTTCAGCCACGGCTACTGCCTGAGCCAGGACTCCTGGCACTTCCAGCGGGCGGCCCTGCGCGGTGTCGTGCGCTGTGTGTACTGGGACCAGCGCAGCCACGGCCGGTCGGGGCGCGGCGCGGCGCAGCTCACGGACGGGACGCCGGTCTCCATCGACCAGCTGGGGCGTGACCTGAAGGCCGTCATCGACGCGGCGGCGCCCGAGGGGCCGCTGGTCCTGGTCGGGCACTCCATGGGCGGCATGACGACGATGGCCCTCGCCGACCACTTCCCCGAGCTGATCCGCGAGCGCGTCGTCGGCGTCGCTCTGATCGGTACGTCGTCCGGGCGGCTCGGCAGCGTCAACTTCGGTCTGCCGGTCGCCGGGATGAACGCCGTGCGGCGCGTGCTGCCGGGTGTCCTGAAGGCGCTCGGCTCGCAGGCCGAGCTGGTGGAGAAGGGGCGGCGGGCCACCGCGGACCTCTTCGCCAGCATCATCAAACGCTATTCGTTCTCGTCCAGGGACGTGGACCCGGCGATCTCGCGGTTCGCCGAGCGGATGATCGAGTCGACGCCCATCGACGTGGTCGCGGAGTTCTACCCGGCGTTCGCCGAGCACGACAAGACGGAGGCGCTGAAGCACTTCGCCGAGCTTCCGGTGCTGGTCCTGGCCGGTGACAAGGACCTGGTCACGCCCAGCGAGCACAGCGAGGCCATCGCCGATCTGCTCCCGGACGCCGAGCTCGTGCTCGTCCCGGACGCCGGGCACCTGGTCATGCTGGAGCACCCCGAAGTGGTCACGGACCGCCTCGCGGACCTCCTCGGCCGCGTGGGCGCCGTTCCCACGGCGGCCGATGCACGCACCTCCAGCGGCTAACGTGGGTGGGCATGGAAGCACCGCACAACCCGGCCCCCGTGAACACGCTGGGCATCACCGTCACCTCCCCCGAGCAGATGGGCGACCTGGGCCGTCGCCTGGCCAAGCTGCTGCGCCCCGGTGACCTCGTGATGCTGACCGGCGAGCTCGGCGCGGGCAAGACGACACTGACCCGCGGCCTGGGCGAGGGCCTCGGCGTCCGGGGCGCCGTCACGTCCCCCACCTTCGTCATCGCCCGCGTCCATCCGTCCCTCTCCGACGGCCCGCCCCTGGTGCACGTGGACGCGTACCGCCTGGGCGGCGGGCTCGACGAGATGGAGGACCTCGACCTCGACGTCTCGCTGCCCGAATCGGTGATCGTCGTGGAGTGGGGTGACGGCAAGGTCGAGGAGCTCTCCGACGACCGGCTGCACGTCGTCATCGACCGTGCCGTCGGCGACACCACGGACGAGGTGCGCGAAGTGGCGCTGACCGGCGTCGGAACGCGGTGGGCCGAGGCCGACCTCACGCTGCTGTCGGCCTGAGCCTCGTCTTTTCGCCCGAACTTTCCGACAAGCCGTCGGCAAGATGTTGCGCGGCGCGCTCCGGGCGTGGTCACATGGATACCGGTACTGGTTAGGTCTACCTAACCACGTCTGCCCCCGGAGCCCAGGAGGCATCCATGTCGGCTTCAGAACGTGACGCACAGCCCCGGCCGCACGGGCTGTCGGGGCCATCGGGGATTTCCATGCGCGATCTGTTGGCGTCCTGCGCGGCCGCCAGCGCGGTCTCGACACCGCCGCGCGATCCCGCGCCCGCGGGGGACGTCCCTAGGGAACGACGACGACCTTCTTGCTGATCGTCGCGAACTCCCACATCGCGTTGCCGTCCTTGCGCGACTCGCGGATGCCGCCGGTCTTCTTCGACGGGTCCGGCTTCGGCGTCGAGCCGTCCACCGCCGCGCTGAAGCCGATCGCGATGCCGTCCACGTTCGCGAAGCGCACGACGTGCTCGATCGCCACGCCGTCCGTTCCGGTGACGGTGCCCGAGCGCGAGGTGACGGCGTACGTGCCGGGGACCGGGTCCACCGTGCTCGGCGTGACCTTGAACGTGCGCTGTGCCTTGCCGGATCCCGCGACCAGCCACACGCGGTCGTCGCCCACCGAGTAGACGACCCGCTCGCCCGCACCGGACTGCGCAGGGACCGCCGTCGGGTTCGCCTTGTCCTTGGGGGAGCGCGAGGCGGAGGCGGTGGGGGACTTGTCCGGCTTCTTGCCCAGGGAGTCCGGCGCGCTGGCCGAGGCCTGGTAGGCGAGGAAGCCGACCGCGGCGAGCGCGGCGGCGGTGAGCCCGGCCACGAATCCCGAGCTGCTCCTGGACAACTGCGCCACCCTCTTCGTACTCCGTACGGCTACGGGGTGACGTTAGCAGCAGGTGTGCGGCATCCTCGGTCGGCCGTGCTC
The DNA here is from genome assembly GCF_055585065.1 of Streptomyces sp. NPDC054047. Taxonomy (NCBI): domain Bacteria; kingdom Bacillati; phylum Actinomycetota; class Actinomycetes; order Kitasatosporales; family Streptomycetaceae; genus Streptomyces; species Streptomyces sp. NPDC054047. Next base: position 15,270 of record NZ_JBVJKV010000011.1, read on the forward strand.
CGGGCGCCGGAGCCGTAGGCTATTCGCGTGCTCTTGCTCGCTCTGGATACCGCCACTCCCGCCGTCACCGTCGCGCTGCACGACGGCTCGTCCGTCGTCGCAGCCTCCAGCCAGGTGGACGCCCGCCGCCACGGCGAGCTGCTGCTCCCCGCCGTCGACCGCGTGCTCGCCGACGCGGGGCTCAGACTCGACGCCGTGACCGGCATCGTCGTCGGCGTGGGCCCCGGCCCCTACACCGGTCTGCGTGTCGGCCTGATGACCGCCGACACCTTCGGCCTCGCGCTCGGCGTGCCGGTGCACGGGGTGTGCACGCTCGACGGCCTCGCGTACGAGTCCGGCATCGAGACCGGCCCCTTCGTCGTCGCCACGGACGCTCGCCGCAAGGAGGTCTACTGGGCGCGGTACGCGGACCCGCGCACCCGCCTCACCGAGGCCGCCGTGGACCGCCCCGCCGACATCGCGGACGAGGTGGCGGGCCTGCCCGCCGTCGGCGCGGGCGCGGTGCTCTACCCCGAGACCTTCCCGGACGCCCGCGCCCCCGAGCACGTGTCGGCGGCCTCGCTCGCGTCCCTCGCGGCGGAGAGGCTCGCCGCCGGCGAGGAGCTGCTGGCCCCCAGGCCGCTGTACCTGCGCCGCCCCGACGCGCAGGTCCCCAAGAACTACAAGGTGGTCACCCCCAAGTGACATCCGTGACGACAGTCGTCCTGCGCGAGATGCGCTGGTGGGACATCGAACCCGTCTTCGTCCTGGAGAAGGAGCTCTTCCCGGACGACGCCTGGTCGCGCGGCATGTTCTGGTCCGAGCTCGCCCACGCGCGCGGGCCGCTGGCCACCCGCCGCTATGTGGTGGCGACGGACGGGGACCGGCTCGTGGGGTACGCGGGGCTCGCGTCGGCCGGTGACCAGGCCGACGTGCAGACCATCGCGGTGGCCCCGAGCCACTGGGGCACGGGGCTCGGCTCCCGGCTCCTGACCGATCTGCTGTGCGCGGCCACCGCCTTCGAGTGCGGCGAGGTCATGCTCGAGGTGCGGGTCGACAACACCCGGGCGCAGAAGCTGTACGAGCGCTTCGGCTTCGAGCCCATCGGCTTCAGGCGCGGCTACTACCAGCCGGGCAACGTGGACGCCCTGGTGATGCGTCTGACCGATCCATCGACATCCGTACAAGGAACCGACACCCATGGCTGACTCGCGCGACCAACCTCTCGTTCTCGGCATCGAGACCTCCTGTGACGAGACCGGCGTCGGCATCGTCCGCGGCACCACGCTGCTCGCCGATGCCATCGCCTCCAGCGTCGACGAGCACGCCCGCTTCGGCGGTGTCGTGCCCGAGGTCGCGTCGCGGGCGCACCTGGAGGCGATGGTGCCGACCATCGACCGCGCCCTGAAGGAAGCGGGCGTGTCGGCGAAGGACCTGGACGGCATCGCGGTGACCGCGGGGCCCGGTCTCGCGGGCGCGCTGCTCGTGGGCGTCTCGGCGGCCAAGGCGTACGCGTACGCGCTCGGCAAGCCGCTCTACGGCGTGAACCACCTGGCCTCGCACATCTGCGTCGACCAGCTGGAGCACGGCACGCTGCCCGAGCCGACGATGGCGCTGCTCGTCTCCGGCGGCCACTCCTCGTTGCTGCTCTCCACCGACATCACCTCGGACGTACGCCCGCTGGGCGCGACCATCGACGACGCGGCGGGCGAGGCCTTCGACAAGATCGCGCGGGTGCTCGACCTGGGCTTCCCCGGCGGTCCCGTCATCGACCGGTACGCGAAGGAGGGCGACCCGAAGGCGATCGCCTTCCCGCGCGGTCTCACCGGGCCGCGCGACGCCGCGTACGACTTCTCCTTCTCCGGCCTGAAGACCTCCGTCGCGCGCTGGATCGAGGCCAAGCGGGCCGCGGGCGAGGAGGTTCCCGTCCGTGACGTGGCGGCGTCCTTCCAGGAGGCGGTCGTCGACGTGCTGACCCGCAAGGCCGTGCGGGCCTGCAAGGACGAGGGCGTGGACCACCTGATGATCGGCGGCGGCGTGGCCGCCAACACGCGGCTGCGCGCGCTGGCGCAGGAGCGGTGCGAGGCGGCCGGCATCCGGCTGCGGGTGCCGCGGCCGAAGCTGTGCACGGACAACGGCGCGATGGTGGCCGCGCTCGGCGCGGAGATGGTGGCACGCAATCGCTCGGCGTCCGACTGGGACCTGTCGGCCGACTCCTCGCTGCCGGTGACGGAGCCGCACGTGCCGGGCCACTACCACGGCCATGACCACGACCACGTGCACGAGGTCAGCAAGGAGAACCTGTACTCGTGACCGTCGCGCTGATGTGGGAGGCCCGCGCCGTCGAGGGCCGGGGCGAGGAACTGCTCGCGTGGGCCCGCGCCCAGCCCCTGGAGGGCACCCCGGTCCGCCGCGAGAGCTTCCGCGCCCCTCAGGACCGCGTCCTCGTCCTGACCTGGTGGGACGCCGCGTACGACGCCGACCTGCCCGAGCTGCCTGAGCCCGCGCCGGAGCTGGTGACGCGGGCGGTGCACCGGTGGCGCTTCGAGTCGGCGGGCCTGGACTGACGCGGCGACGCACGCCCGCGAATCCGCCCCCGGAAGAAAGTCCCGGAAATTTCCAAGACGGTGTCGATCGGGACGCCTGCCGTTCGACGCAGAGGTGAGAGGCGGGGGAAAGCCCCGCCCGTCGCGTGACCGGCAGGGCGCGCGACAGCCGAACGGAGACATGATCATGCCGCGCTTCCTGACGATGATCCGGGTCGACGAGAAGAACTCTCCCGAGGGCGGACCCAGCCCCGAGATGGGCGAGCGCATGGGCGCACTGCTCGAAGAGATCACCAAGGCCGGGGTGATGCTCGACACCGCGGGCCTCACGCCGAGCGCCCAGACCACCCAGGTGCACTGGAAGGGCGGGCAGGTGTCCGTCACGGACGGTCCGTTCACCGAGGCCAAGGAGGTCGTCGGCGGCTACTCGATCACGCAGTGCAAGGACAAGGCCGAGGCCGTCGAGTGGGCGAGCCGCTTCCTGAAGACCCACGACGAGCACTGGACCGTGACGGCGGAGGTCCGGGAGATCATCGAGGGCTGACGCGGCCGGTACCGGACCTTGGCGGTGCCCCGCGCAGGGTGCTCTGATGGGTGGCCGTGACGGCCCACTCTTCAGAGCACCCCCGCCAGGACGCTCCGCGCAGCGCCATCGAGACCGTCTTCCGGATCGAGTCCCCGCGCCTCGTCGCCGGTGTCGCGCGGATCGTGCGCGACGTGGGCATAGCGGAGGAGCTGGCCCAGGACGCGCTGGTCGCCGCGCTCGAGCAGTGGCCGCAGGCCGGTGTCCCCGACAATCCGGGCGCCTGGCTGATGACCACCGCCAAGCGCCGCGCCATCGACCTCGTACGCCGCAGGGAGCGCTACGCGCGCAAGCTCCAGGAGATGGGCCGAGACCTGGCGGCGGCCCCGCCGCACGTCGACGAACCCGCCGAACCCGCCGACCCCGACGACATCGACGACGATCTCCTGCGCCTGGTCTTCACCGCCTGTCACCCGGTGCTCTCCGCCGAGGCCCGCATCGCGCTCACGCTGCGGCTGCTCGGCGGCCTGACGACGCCGGAGATCGCCCGCGCGATGCTGGTCCCCGAGACGACGGTGGCCCAGCGCATCGTGCGCGCGAAGCGCACCCTCGCCGCCAAGGGCGTGGCCTTCGAAGTGCCGTACGGAGCCGAGCGCGAGGGCCGGCTCGGGTCGGTGCTCGACGTCATCTACCTCATCTTCAACGAGGGGTACGCGGCCACGGCGGGCGACGACTGGCTGCGGCCTTCGCTGTGCGAGGACGCGCTCCGCCTCGCCCGTGTCCTTGCCGGTCTGATGCCGCGCGAGCCCGAAGTGCACGGCCTGGCGGCGCTGTTGGAGCTCCAGGCGTCCCGCGCGGCGGCGCGCACCGGACCGAAGGGCGAGCCGGTGCTCCTGGCGGACCAGGACCGCCGCCACTGGAACCTGCCGCTGATCCGGCGTGGCTTCGCGGCGCTCGCCCGCGCGCACTCGGCGGCGCCGGGCGCGGCGGGCCCGTACGCTCTGCAGGCCGCGATCGCCGCCTGCCACGCGAACGCCTCCTCGTACGAGGACACGGACTGGTCCCAGATCGCCGTGCTGTACGAACTCCTCGCGGCCCGCACTCCCTCACCCGTGATCGAACTGAACCGCGCGGTGGCGGTGTCGATGGCATCGGGCCCGGCGGATGCGCTGCGCCTGGTGGACGCGCTCGCGGACGAACCCGCCCTGAAGGACTACCACTTGCTGCCGAGCGTGCGGGGCGACCTGCTGGTGAGGCTGGGGCGGGCGGCGGAGGCGCGGGAGGAGTTCGAGCGTGCGGCGGGGCTCACGCGCAACGAGCGGGAGCGGGAGCTTCTGCTGGGGCGGGCCGGAGAGTGCGGGTAGTTCCTCAAGCGCCGGAGGGGCCGCTCTCCGTGACCGGGTGTCCGATCAGCATGGCCGGCGCCCCCGCCACCCGCGTCAGGAAGACCGTCGCCGAGTTCTTGCCCTGCGGCTTCACCTTCCGGCGCAGCTCCTCCGGTTCCACCGCGGAGCCCCGCTTCTTCACCGTCAGGATTCCGACCTCGCGCTCCCGGAGGAGTGCCTTCAACTTCTTGACGCCGAAGGGCAGTTGATCGGTGATCTCGTACGCCACCGCGTACGGCGTCGCGTGTAGCGAGTCGGAGGTGACGTACGCGATGGTCTCGTCGATCAGGCCGCCCTCCACCCGCGCGGCCACCTCCGCCACCAGATGCGCACGGATGACGGCGCCGTCCGGCTCGTACAGATAGCGCCCCACCGCCCGCACCTGCGGGTCCGGCAGCATCGCGTCGAGCGGTGACCACAAGGAGGCGCCCGAGGGCAGCAGCGTCGCGCGGTGCGATGAGGGGGCGTCCGTGCCGAACCACAGCACGGCCTCCTTCACGTCCCCGCCGTCCGAGATCCACTCCGCGGCGGCCTCGGCGGGCACCGCCTCGTGCGGAATGCCGGGAGCGATCTTCAGGGCCGCGTGCGGGGCCTTGCGGGCGGCCTGGACGGCCCAGGAGAGGGGCGGGGAGTAGGCCTCGGGGTCGAAGATGCGGCCCCGTCCGCCGCGCCGCGCCGGGTCCACGAAGACCGCGTCGTACGAGGTCGTGTCGACCTCGGTGACATCGGCCTCGCGGACTTCGATCAACTCGGCGAGTCCCAGGGCGTCCGCGTTCGCGCGCGCCACCGCGCAGGTCAGCGGGTCGCGGTCGACGGCGAGGACGGCGATCCCGGCCCGCGCGAGGGCGATCGCGTCGCCGCCGATGCCGCAGCAGAGATCGGCCACGCTCCGGACGCCGAGGGACTCGAAGCTCTCGGCTCGGTGCGCGGCCACGCTCGTACGGGTCGCCTGCTCGACGCCGTTGGGCGTGAAGAACATCCGCCCCGCGTCCTCGGCCCCGAACTTCGCCACCGCCCGCCGGCGCAGCCGCGCCTGTGCGAGCACGGCCGTGACCAGCTCCGCCGGGTGCTCGCGGCGCAGGCGGGTGGCGACGGCCAGCTCCCGGGCCGGATCGGCCTCCCGCACCTCGTCGAGATCGAGCAGGGACCGGCCCTCGGCGGTGAGCAGCGCGGCGAAGGAGGTCAGGGCGGCGTCGAGGTCGTTCACCCGGCCCATTGTGGGCCAGTCGGTGGATGGTGCGCGCCCGGCGGCGGTGTCGCCCCTGTGGCACGCCTGTGAGCTGCAAAGATCCGGCGCCATGCAACTAGTACGACAAAACGACAAATTCAGTGCAAGACGGAAGGGCCGGGGGTGGGGTCCGGAGCGGGTCCGGGCGAGGGGCCGCATGTCGGGTCGTGTACGGGGCCGGGTGCGGGTCGGGGCCGCCGTGCTGACCGCCGCCGCGATCGCCTCCGGCTGTGCGTCGGGCGCCGACGGCGGCGCCAACCCCGCCCCCGGCCAGCAGCGCCTGGACGCGCCGCCCGCCCGCGCCCTCGACTCCTACGCCCAGAAGCTCCGCGTCGCCCAGGTCGCCCGCGCCGCCGCCGCGAAGCGCTGGGGACTGGCGAAGACCCCGCTGGCCGCACCGGCCGCCCCGGCGAAGAAGCCGTTGATCACCACCCGCAAGGGGTTCGAGGTCAAGGGGCAGGCGGGCCTGCCGCCCGTCTTCACGACCATCCCGACCAAGAAGAAGATCGTCTTCCTGACCATCGACGACGGCGCCGAGAAGGACCCGGCGCTGCTGAAGATGATGAGCGAACTGAAGATCCCGTACACCGCGTTCCTCAGCGACTACCTGGTCAAGGAGGACTACGGCTACTTCAAGAAGATGCAGTCCCGCGGTGTCTCGCTGAACAACCACACCCTCAACCACCGCTACATGCCGGGGCTTTCGTACGCGGGCCAGCGCCGCGAGATCTGCGGCATGCAGGACACCATCCAGAAGCGCTACGGCAAGCGGCCCGAGCTCTTCCGCCCGCCGTACGGCAACTACAACGTGGACACGCTGCGCGCCGCCAAGTCCTGCGGCATCAAGGCGGTCCCGCTGTGGGCGTCCGAGGCCTTCCCCAACCGCATGGACTGGCGCGAGTGGGACCGGGACCTGCACCCCGGCGACATCATCCTCACGCACTTCCGGGGGCGCGAGGACTGGAAGGGCACGATGCCCGACATGGTCCGCAAGGTCATGAAGACGGTCACCGACAAGGGGTACGCGGTGGCCAGGCTGGAGGACTACCTGTGACCGGGCGGGCGCGGGCGCACCACCACGTCGCCGCGGCCCTCGCGGCGGCCGTGCTCGCGCCCGCGCTGCTCACGGGGTGCGCGCAGTCGGTGGACCCGATCGAGCGGCTCGGCAGGAAGGCGGCGGAGAAGGTTCCCAGGCCGAAGCAGGCGTCACCGTCCGCCTGTGCGCCGCCCGCGGGACCGCAGAAATCCGGGCGGCGCCTGGCCACGGAGACGGAACCGCCCGCTGCCCCGGAGCGTTGCCCCGAGGGGCGTGGGGCCACCCCCGTACCCCTGAAACGCACCCCGTCCGGATAAGACCCGCGTCAGCGAATTAGCAGTCCGCTTGACCGAGTGCTAATCGGCGTCCTAGTCTCGGCGTTGGCACTCACCACTGGAGAGTGCCAACAGCGACGGGCAGGTCCGGCACCCGCGACGACGGATCCACCTGGTCGCCACCCCAGACTGTTAACCCCGTAGATCTCCGAAGGGGGAGACCGGATCGTGACGACCGCCAGCTCCAAGGTTGCCATTAAGCCGCTCGAGGACCGCATTGTGGTCCAGCCGCTCGACGCCGAGCAGACCACGGCCTCCGGCCTGGTCATTCCGGACACCGCGAAGGAGAAGCCCCAGGAGGGTGCTGTCCTCGCTGTGGGCCCGGGCCGCTTCGAGAACGGCGAGCGCCTGCCGCTCGACGTCAAGGTCGGCGACGTCGTTCTGTACAGCAAGTACGGCGGCACCGAGGTGAAGTACAACGGCGACGAGTACCTCGTCCTCTCGGCCCGCGACGTGCTCGCGATCGTCGAGAAGTAATTCACCTGCTTCACCAGTTTTGATTTTGAGCTGCGCCCCTGGTCACCCCGCTGATTGCCGGGCGGCGAGGGGCGCAGTTCGTTAAACCCGAGTTTCGAGAGGGCTGAACCGCTCCCATGGCGAAGATCCTGAAGTTCGACGAGGACGCCCGTCGCGCCCTCGAGCGCGGCGTCAACAAGCTTGCCGACACGGTCAAGGTGACGATCGGCCCCCGCGGCCGCAACGTCGTCATCGACAAGAAGTTCGGCGCCCCCACGATCACCAACGACGGCGTCACGATCGCCCGTGAGGTCGAGGTCGAGGACCCGTACGAGAACCTCGGCGCGCAGCTCGTCAAGGAGGTGGCGACCAAGACCAACGACATCGCGGGTGACGGCACCACCACCGCGACCGTGCTCGCCCAGGCCCTGGTCAAGGAAGGCCTGCGCAACGTAGCCGCCGGCGCCTCCCCGGCCGCCCTGAAGAAGGGCATCGACGCCGCCGTCAAGGCTGTGTCCGAGGAGCTTCTCGCGACCGCGCGCCCGATCGACGACAAGGCCGACATCGCGGCCGTCGCCGGTCTGTCCGCCCAGGACCCGCAGGTCGGCGAGCTCATCGCCGAGGCGATGGACAAGGTCGGCAAGGACGGTGTCATCACCGTCGAGGAGTCCAACACCTTCGGCCTGGAGCTGGACTTCACCGAGGGCATGGCCTTCGACAAGGGCTACCTGTCCCCGTACATGGTGTCCGACCAGGAGCGTATGGAGGCCGTCCTCGACGACCCGTACATCCTGATCCACCAGGGCAAGATCTCGTCCATCCAGGACCTGCTCCCGCTGCTCGAGAAGGTCATCCAGACCAACGCCTCGAAGCCGCTGCTGATCATCGCCGAGGACGTCGAGGGCGAGGCCCTGTCGACCCTGGTCGTGAACAAGATCCGCGGCACCTTCAACGCCGTCGCGGTGAAGGCCCCGGGCTTCGGCGACCGCCGCAAGGCCATGCTCGGTGACCTCGCCACCCTCACCGGCGGCACCGTCATCGCCGAAGAGGTCGGCCTCAAGCTCGACCAGGTCGGCCTGGACGTGCTCGGCACCGCCCGCCGCGTGACCATCACCAAGGACGACACCACCGTCGTCGACGGCGGCGGCGACGCCTCCGAGGTCGCGGGCCGCGTCAACCAGATCAAGGCCGAGATCGAGTCCACGGACTCGGACTGGGACCGCGAGAAGCTGCAGGAGCGCCTGGCGAAGCTCGCCGGTGGCGTCTGCGTGATCAAGGTCGGCGCCGCGACCGAGGTCGAGCTCAAGGAGAAGAAGCACCGTCTGGAGGACGCCATCTCCGCGACCCGCGCCGCGGTCGAGGAGGGCATCGTCTCCGGTGGTGGCTCCGCTCTGGTGCACGCCGTCAAGGTCCTCGAGGGCAACCTCGGCAAGACCGGCGACGAGGCCACGGGTGTCGCGGTCGTCCGCCGCGCCGCCGTCGAGCCGCTGCGCTGGATCGCCGAGAACGCCGGCCTCGAGGGCTACGTCATCACCTCGAAGGTCGCCGAGCTCGACAAGGGCTTCGGCTTCAACGCCGCGACCGGTGAGTACGGCGACCTGGTCAAGGCCGGCGTCATCGACCCGGTCAAGGTCACCCGCTCCGCCCTGGAGAACGCCGCGTCCATCGCGTCGCTGCTCCTCACGACCGAGACCCTGGTCGTCGAGAAGCCGGCCGAGGACGAGGGCGACGCCGCGGGCCACGGGCACGGTCACTCTCACTGACCCGTCGCTCCGCTGAGCTGAGCCGAGGCCCGGTGCCCCCTCGGGGGCGCCGGGCCTCGGTGTTTTTCGGATTCTCGTCTGCCGGGTTCCGCGCCGGTGCCGACCGCGTGTCGCGGTCCGCCCTCGCGCAGTTCCCCGCGCCCCTGACGGGGCGCTCCTTTGGGAGCTCTTACTGCGGGCCGTACTTGCGGCCGGTACGGGAGGTCACTCCGCCCAGCAGCGCCCTCGGCGTCACCTTCACCACGCCCATCAGCGCCTTGTAGCGGGGGTCCGGGATGGACAGGGTCTTGCCCCGCGCCAAGTCGGAAAGCGCCGCCGCGACCAGCTTGTCCGCGTCGAGCCACATCCACTTGGGGATGTTGGACGTCCCCATCCCGGCCCGCTCGTGGAACTCGGTCCGTACGAACCCGGGGCACAGGGCCATCAGCCGCACCCCGGAGCCGGCCAGGTCCTTCGCCGCGCCCTGCGTGAACTGCACGACCCACGCCTTCGACGCGCCGTACGTCCCGCGCGGCACGAACGCCGCCACCGACGCGACGTTGACGACGCCGCCGCGGCCGCGCTCGCGCATCGACTCCGTCGCCGCCGACGTCAGGCGCAGCACCGCCTCGCAGTGCACCTTCAGCATCGTCAACTCGTCCTCGATGGACACCTCCAGGTACCGGCCCTTGTTGCCGAACCCGGCGTTGTTCACCAGCAGGTCGACGGGGCTCCTGCGGTCCGCGAGCCGCTTCTCGACGGCGGCGATGCCGTCGTCCGTCGCGAGGTCCGCGGTGAGGACCTCGGCCTCGATGCCGTGCCGGTCGTGCAGTTCGGTCGCCTGTTCCCGCAGTCGCTCGGTGTTCCGTGCCACCAGGACCAGGTTGTGGCCGTCACCGGCGAGCCGCCGGGCGAAGGCCGCGCCGATACCGGCGGTCGATCCCGTAATCAGAGCCGTAGTCATGGCCCAAGGCTAGTGAGATCCGGTGACCGCCGTGTTACCCGGATGGCCGTCGGGACCGCCGTGCTTCTCCGCGTACTTCCGAGCCGTCTCGATCAGCTCGGGATGCAGCGCGTCCCCGGCGGCGAGCAGGCTCGGCAGCAGGTGCTTCTCCGTCATCACGGCCCTGAACTGGAGAGCGACGGTGATGTCGTGCGCCGGCCGGTGCACGACCTCGATCGTGTCCCCGCCCTGGATCTCACCCGGTTCGATCACCCGCAGATAGGCGCCGGGAGCGCCCTGTCGGGTGAAGCGCTTGACCCATTTCGTCTCGCCGAGATGGCCCTGGAACGTCTGGCAGGGAATGCGGCCCGACGTCACCTCGAGGAGCAGATCGGGGCCGACGCGCCAACGCTCGCCGATCTTCGCGCCGTTCACGTCGAGCCCGGACGTCGTGAGGTTCTCGCCGAAGGAGCCGTTGGCCAGCGGACGGCCGAGCAGACGCTCCCACTCGTCGAGGTCCTCGCGCGCGTAGGCGTACACCGCCTGGTCGTCGCCGCCGTGGTGCCGCCGGTCGCAGACCTCGTCCCCGGCCACCCCGCTCCCGGCGGCCCCCTTCGCGCCGGGAGCCGCCACCCGAACGGCCCCATCGGCGGGCTGCTTGTCGATGCCGGTGCCGCCCGAGGGAGCGTCGGTGTACTCCACGGCTTTGAACCGGCCCAGATTCACGGAGAGAAGCTTCATGGCGGAAGGCTAGGCGAGCTCGCTCAAAGTGGCGACGCATTATTGGGCGTTCGCCCCAAGCGTCACTTATGCTTCATTCATGATCGAGGCCCGTCATCTCCGCGTCCTGCGTGCCGTCGCCGCCACCGGCTCCTTCTCGGCCGCCGCGCGCGAGCTCGGCTGCACCCAGCCCGCCGTCAGCCAGCAGATGAAGGCGCTCGAAGCCTCCGCGGGTACGACGCTGCTGATCCGCACCGGGCGCGAGATGCGCCTGACCCAGGCGGGCGAGGCCCTGGTCCGGCACGCCGCCGGGATTCTGGCGGGGCTGACCGCCGCCGAGGAGGAGGTCGCCGCGATCGCGGGCCTGCGGGCGGGCCGGGTCCGCCTGGTCTCCTTCCCCAGCGGCAGCTCGACGCTGGTGCCGAGCGCGCTCGCCGCCCTGCGTGCCGCGCACCCCGGCACCCGGGTCTCGCTGGTGGAGGCCGAACCGCCGCGCTCGGTGGAGATGCTGCGCGAGGGCGACTGCGACGTGGCGCTCGCCTTCCGGTACGACGGCGCGTCCGCCGCCGAGGAATGGGACGACCTGGTCGTGCGCCCGCTGCTCGCCGACCGGCTCGTCGGCCTCGTGCCCGAGGGGCATCGGCTCGCCAGGGCGGATTCGGTCGCCATCGGGGAGCTGGCCGACGAGCCGTGGATCGCGGGCTGTCCGCGCTGCCGCAGGCAGCTGGTCGAGGTCTGTGAGGGGGCGGGATTCGTGCCCCGCATCGACTTCGCGACGGACGACTATCCGGCGGTGATCGGCCTGGTCGGCGCCGGCCTGGGAGTGGCGGTGCTCCCCGAGCTCGCCATCGAGTCCGTACGCCCCAAAGGTGCACGCACAGTGACGGTGGAGCCTGCCGTCCAGCGCGAGATCGTCGCGCTCACCCTGCCGGATCTGGCGCAGGTGCCCGCCGTGGCGGCCACCCTGGACCACCTGGCGCGGGCCGCGGAGCGCTGAGCGCCCGCGAAGAAACGTTCCTTCAAGTGCGCGTGACCATGCCGCCGCTCGACGAGGAAGCCGACGCCGACGGCGCGGACGTCGTGACGAGGCGGTTGCGGGCGCGGCCCATGAGCTCCTCGCGCTCGTCCTCGGTAAGACCGCCCCAGACGCCGTACGGCTCCCGTACCGCGAGGGCGTGAGCGGCGCACTCCGCGCGTACGGGGCACCTCATGCAGACCTCCTTGGCGGAGTTCTCACGTGCGCTGCGTGCCGCGCCCCGCTCGCCCTCGGGGTGGAAGAAGAGCGAGCTGTCGACCCCCCGGCAGGCGGCGAGGAGCTGCCAGTCCCAGAGATCTGCGTTCGGTCCGGGAAGGCGGGAGAAATCTGCCATTGCTTGTCTCCTGGTAGCCGTTCTGCGCGGATACGGTGCCCATGACCGTACATCTACTGTCTAAGGAGATGAAAATATGACTCATTGGAAAATCTAGCCACAGACACCAGCAAAAGGGAAGGAAGGCGGCTAAATGGGGCATGGGTTGTGATGAAAGGTTGAGGGTCTCTTGCGCTGCCTGCTCTGTGTCCGCGCCCTCACGTAGAGTGCCGAACGTGGCCCACCGCCCCGTAACTCTTTCGGGTGACCGTCGTTGAGAGTGCGAGGCGGTTGAAAGAACAAGCGCTCGGGCAGATGTCCGAGAGCGTCAACCGCACAGGTGACGAATATGTACCAGCCTGGAGGCTCAAGGTGACGCGCATCAGCTGCGGAGGGCGGCCATGACATCCGTCCTCGTCTGCGACGACTCCCCGCTTGCCCGAGAGGCGCTCCGCCGCGCGGTCGCGACCGTGCCCGGCGTCGAGCGCGTGACGACAGCGGCCAACGGCGAGGAAGTCCTCCGCCGCTGGGGCGCCGACCGCTCGGACCTGATTCTGATGGACGTACGCATGCCCGGACTGGGCGGCGTCGAGACGGTCCGGCGGCTGCTGTCCGCCGACCCCGGTGCGCGCATCATCATGCTCACCGTGGCCGAGGATCTGGACGGTGTCGCGCTCGCGGTCGCCGCCGGTGCCCGCGGCTATCTGCACAAGGACGCCTCGCGCGCCGAACTGCGGGCGACCGTGACCCAGGCGCTCGCCGACCCGACGTGGCGGCTCGCTCCGCGCAGACTGCGCTCGGCCGAGATGGGCGCGGCGCCCACACTCACCGCGCGTGAGATCCAAGTGCTCGAGGGCATGAGCCACGGCCGGTCGAACGCCGAGATCGGACGTGAGCTTTTTCTCTCCGAGGACACGGTCAAGACCCACGCCCGGCGGTTGTTCAAGAAGCTCGGCGCCTCGGACCGCGCGCACGCCGTGGCGCTCGGTTTCCGCTGGGGCCTGGTCCGATAGGTGTGCCGCCGTGCGGGCACGGCGACCCCCGCCCGCCGTGTGGTGGGCGGGGTGACGGACGCCCGTCGCTCCCTCTCGCGGGAGCGGTTGCCGTTGCTTCGCCGCCGATGCCGCATCCTTGAGGTGTGGAGTTCCTCGGGGACAGGTCGGTCGAGCGGGAGGGGAGGGCGCACGAGATGAGTTCCGGCGCACCTGCTCATAACGCTTCGGTGCACAACTACGGACGTGGTGCCACGGATCAATCGGCGCCAAGGCACCATGGACCGATGCGCGATGACAAGACGACGGTGATCGGTGCCCTCGTCCTTCGCGCGGTCGAGGGTGATGAGCAGGCCACGCACGATCTGCTGGCTCATGTGCACCCCCTGGCGCTGCGGTACTGCCGCACGCGGCTCTCCCGACTGCCGGGTGACGCACGGCACTTCGTGGAGGACCTGGCGCAGGAAGTGTGCGTCGCGGTCCTCCTCGCCCTGCCGCGTTACAAGGACACGGGGCGCCCCTTCGAGGCCTTCGTCTTCGCGATCGCCGCGCACAAGGTCGCCGACCTGCAGCGCGCGGCGATGCGCCATCCCGGTTCCACGGCGGTGCCGTCGGACGAGATGCCGGAGCGGCCCGACGACTCCCTCGGTCCCGAGGAGCGCGCGCTGCTCAGCAGCGACGCCGAATGGGCCAAGAAGCTCATGGCCAACCTTCCGGAGAACCAGCGCGAGCTGCTGCTCCTGAGGATCGCCGTCGGGCTCACCGCCGAGGAGACCGGGCAGATGCTGGGCATGTCGCCGGGGGCCGTGCGGGTCGCGCAGCATCGCGCGCTGAGCCGGCTGCGGGCACTGGCCGAGCAGTAACGATCACCGGTCGCCCGATCGTCGCCTTCCCTGTCCGTTCATGACGTATGAACGTACAAACATGGTCGATGATCTTGATCGTGGAATGAGACACCCTCCGTTCCCGTTAGCATGGACATCCGCACCGATCAAGGCCATTTGGGGAAGGTGTCATGACTGCAAACGTCGACGGAGTGCCCGAGAAGTTCGCGACGCTCGGGCTGACCTACGACGACGTGCTGCTGCTGCCCGGCGCGTCGGAAGTCCTCCCGAACGCGGTCGACACCTCGTCCCGTATCTCCCGCAACGTGCGCGTGAACATTCCGCTGCTGTCCGCGGCGATGGACAAGGTCACCGAGGCCCGCATGGCGATCGCCATGGCGCGCCAGGGTGGTGTCGGCGTGCTGCACCGCAACCTGTCGATCGAGGACCAGGTCAACCAGGTCGACCTGGTGAAGCGCTCCGAGTCCGGCATGGTCACCGACCCGATCACCGTGAACCCGGACGCCACGCTGGGCGAGGCCGACGCGCTGTGCGCCAAGTTCCGCATCAGCGGCGTCCCGGTGACCGACCCGGCGGGCAAGCTGCTCGGCATCGTCACCAACCGCGACATGGCCTTCGAGAACGACCGCAGCCGCCAGGTGCGCGAGGTCATGACGCCCATGCCGCTCGTGACCGGCAAGGTCGGCATCTCCGGCGTCGACGCCATGGAGCTGCTGCGCCGCCACAAGATCGAGAAGCTGCCGCTCGTCGACGACGCGGGCATCCTCAAGGGCCTCATCACGGTCAAGGACTTCAAGAAGGCCGAGCAGTACCCGAACGCGGCCAAGGACGCCGAGGGCCGTCTCCTCGTCGGTGCCGCCGTCGGCGCGAGCCCCGAGGCGCTGGAGCGCGCGCAGGCCCTGGCCGGCGCGGGCGTGGACTTCCTCATCGTCGACACCTCGCACGGGCACAACAGCAACGCCCTGAGCTGGATGTCGAAGATCAAGTCGGGCGTGGGCGTCGACGTCATCGGCGGCAACGTCGCGACGCGTGACGGCGCGCAGGCACTGATCGACGCCGGTGTCGACGGCGTCAAGGTCGGTGTCGGCCCGGGTTCCATCTGCACCACGCGCGTGGTCGCCGGAATCGGCGTCCCGCAGGTCACCGCCATCTACGAGGCGGCGGTCGCGGCGCGTGCGGCCGGCGTCCCGGTCATCGGCGACGGCGGCCTCCAGTACTCCGGTGACATCGGCAAGGCGCTGGCCGCCGGCGCCGACACCGTGATGCTCGGTTCGCTGCTCGCGGGCTGCGAGGAGTCGCCGGGTGAGCTGATGTTCATCAACGGCAAGCAGTTCAAGTCCTACCGCGGCATGGGTTCGCTCGGTGCCATGCAGTCCCGTGGCCAGGGTCGTTCGTACTCGAAGGACCGCTACTTCCAGGCGGAGGTCTCCTCGGACGACAAGCTCGTCCCCGAGGGCATCGAGGGCCAGGTGGCCTACCGCGGCCCGCTGGCCAACGTGCTGCACCAGCTCGTCGGCGGCCTGCGTCAGACGATGGGTTACGTGGGCGCCGCCTCCATCGACGAGATGGAGTCCAAGGGCCGCTTCGTGCGCATCACGTCGGCGGGCCTCAAGGAGAGCCACCCGCACGACATCCAGATGACGGTCGAGGCGCCGAACTACACGAACAAGCGCTGACCCTTCCGTGGAGCGCTGACAGCGCTCCACGCGCGCGTGGGGGCGGTCCGGATTCCCGGGTCCGCCCCCTTTGCGTGCGTCGGGGATACTGGAGCGGCAGACCGAGTGCCGAAGTGCCGAAGAAGTGCGAAGTACCGAAGAAAGCTGAAGGGCCACCCACGTGACTGAGATCGAGATCGGGCGCGGCAAGCGCGGCCGCCGGGCGTACGCCTTCGACGACATCGCCGTCGTGCCTAGCCGTCGTACCCGCGACCCGAAGGAGGTCTCGATCGCCTGGCAGATCGACGCCTACCGCTTCGAGCTGCCCTTCCTGGCGGCGCCGATGGACTCGGTCGTCTCGCCGCAGACCGCGATCCGCATCGGTGAGCTGGGTGGTCTGGGCGTCCTGAACCTCGAGGGCCTGTGGACGCGGTACGAGGACCCGCAGCCGCTGCTCGACGAGATCGCGGAGCTGGACACCGACAACGCGACCCGTCGCCTCCAGGAGATCTACTCCGCGCCGATCAAGGCCGACCTGATCGGGCAGCGCATCAAGGAGGTGCGCGACTCGGGCGTGGTCACCGCCGCCGCGCTCTCCCCACAGCGCACCGCCGAGTTCTCCAAGGCCGTCGTGGACGCCGGCGTGGACATCTTCGTCATCCGCGGGACCACCGTCTCCGCCGAGCACGTCTCCGGTGCCGCCGAGCCGCTCAACCTCAAGCAGTTCATCTACGAGCTCGACGTCCCGGTGATCGTCGGCGGCTGCGCCACGTACACCGCGGCGCTGCACCTGATGCGCACGGGCGCGGCCGGTGTCCTCGTCGGCTTCGGCGGCGGCGCCGCGCACACCACGCGCAACGTCCTGGGCATCCAGGTGCCGATGGCCACGGCCGTCGCGGACGTCGCGGCCGCCCGCCGTGACTACATGGACGAGTCCGGCGGCCGGTACGTGCACGTCATCGCCGACGGCGGCGTGGGCTGGTCCGGCGACCTGCCCAAGGCCATCGCCTGCGGCGCCGACTCGGTGATGATCGGCTCCCCGCTGGCGCGCGCCACGGACGCGCCCGGCAAGGGCCACCACTGGGGCATGGAGGCCGTGCACGAGGACGTGCCGCGCGGCAAGCGCGTCGACCTCGGTGTGGTCGGCACGACCGAGGAGATCCTCAGCGGTCCCTCGCACATCCCGGACGGCTCGATGAACTTCTTCGGGGCGCTGCGCCGTGCGATGGCGACGACGGGCTACAGCGAGCTCAAGGAGTTCCAGCGCGTCGAGGTGACGGTCGCGGACGCGCAGCACAAGCGCTGATCGACTTCTTCTTTAAGAAGGGCCCCGGTACTCGTACCGGGGCCCTTCTTCGTGTGTCGGAGCTCCGTGTGTCAGAGCTTCGTGTGTCGGAGCTCCGTGGGTCAGAGCCGGTGGGCGGCGCCGGCCGGGGTCGCGCCCCTCGTGTCGAGGAGCAGCTGGGCCTTCACGGCCAGACCCTGCAGGTCGTACGTGCGGTGGTGCTGGAGCAGGATCGTGAGGTCGGCGTCGGCCGCCGCTTCGTAGAGGGAGTCCGCGCGGGGGACGGGGTGGCCCAGGACGCTCCAGCTGGGCACGTAGGGGTCGTGGTAGCTGACGGCGGCGCCCATCTCCATCAGGCGGGTCGCGACCTCCTGGGCGGGGGAGCCCTGCTGGTCGGCGAGGTCGGGCTTGTAGGTGACGCCGAGGAGCAGGACGCGGGCGCCGCGGGCGGACTTGCCGTGTTCGTTGAGCAGGGTCGCCGAGCGCTGGATCACGTACCGGGGCATGCGGTCGTTGACCTGCTGGGCCAGTTCGACCATGCGCAGGGGGCGGGCGCCGCGGCCGGGGCCCGGGATGTCCAGGGGGACTCCGTGCCCGCCGACGCCGGGTCCCGGGCGGAAGGCCTGGAAGCCGAAGGGCTTGGTCTCGGCGCAGCGGATGACGTCCCACAGGTCGATGCTCAGGTCGTGGCAGAGCACGGCCATCTCGTTGACCAGGGCCATGTTCACGTGCCGGTAGTTGGTCTCCAGGAGGTGCACGGTCTCGGCCTCGCGCGGGCCACGCGCGCGTACGACCTTGTCGGTGAGGCGGCCGTAGAAGGCGGCGGCCGATTCGGTGCAGGCCGGGGTGAGACCGCCGATGACCTTGGGGGTGCCCGCGTAGCCGTGGGTGCGGTTGCCCGGGTCGAGGCGGCCGGGCGAGTGCGCGAGGTGGAAGTCGCGGCCGGCGCGCAGGCCTGAGCCCTCTTCGAGGATGGGGCGCAGGAATTCCTCCGTGGTTCCGGGGTACGCGGGTGACTCGAGGATGACCGTGGTGTGCGGGCGCAGCCGTGCGGCGAGTGCGCGGGCGGCTTCGGCCACCTGGCTCAGGTCGAGGGAGCGGTCCGCCGCCGGAGGGGTGGGAGCGCAGATGACCGCGGTGCGGACCCGGCCGAGCTGGACCGGGTCGGTGGTGGGCCGGAAGCCCCCCGAGAGCATCCGGCGGACATCGGCGGCGGTGAGGGTTCCCTCGGCGCCGTCGCAGGGCAGGCGGCCGCTTGCCAGGTCGACGGCGCGTACGGGGTCGTAGCCGATGGTGGCGATGCCGCCGGAGACGGCGGCCTGGGCGAGGGGCAGGCCGAGGTGGCCGAGTCCGATGACGGCGAGATCTGCGGGCATGGCGGTGGGCCGTCCTCCCAATAGCCGGAGCGGGACGAGCGCGCAAGCCCTGTGGACAAGGTGGACCAGCGCAATGTCAGACTAGGAGTAAATATGACCGTTATGCGGCATTGCGCTGCGCCGGGCGTCGGAGTGTTGGCCCCGGGTTGTCCACAGGCGGCGGTCGAACAAAGCGGACCCGACCAGAATCTGGGCATGATGTGAGCGCGACCACACCCGACAGCTAACGGGAGGCAGCGGTGAGGACAGCGACCTTGGGGCCGGCGGAGCGTGCCGAGTCACTTGCGGGAATGGCCGAGCGGGAGCTGGATGTCCTGGTCGTGGGCGCGGGAGTGGTCGGTGCGGGCACCGCACTGGACGCCGTGACCCGCGGCCTGTCCACCGGCCTCGTCGAGGCGCGGGACTGGGCGTCGGGCACGTCGAGCCGATCCAGCAAGCTGATCCACGGCGGCCTGCGCTATCTGGAGATGCTCGACTTCGCGCTGGTGCGCGAGGCGCTGAAGGAGCGCGGCCTGCTCCTGGAGCGGCTCGCCCCGCACCTCGTGAAGCCGGTGCCGTTCCTGTACCCCTTGCAGCACAAGGGCTGGGAGCGGATCTACGCCGGATCGGGCGTCGCGTTGTACGACGCCATGTCGATGTCGCGAGGGCACGGCCGAGGCCTGCCCATGCACCGCCACCTGACCCGGCGCCACGCCCTGCGCGTCGCCCCGTGCCTGAAGAAGGACGCGCTGACGGGGGCCATGCAGTACTACGACGCGCAGATGGACGACGCGCGCTATGTGGCCACCCTGGTGCGCACAGCGGCGGCGTACGGCGCGAAGGTCGCCAACCGCGCGCGGGTCACGGGCTTCCTGCGCGAGGGCGAGCGCGTCGTCGGCGCCCGGGTGCAGGACGTCGAGGGCGGCGGGGAGTACGAGGTCCGGGCCAAGCAGGTGGTGAACGCCACCGGCGTGTGGACGGACGACACCCAGGCGATGGTCGGCGAGCGCGGACAGTTCCACGTCAGGGCCTCCAAGGGCATCCACCTGGTCGTGCCCAAGGACCGGATCAACTCGACGACCGGGCTGATCCTGCGGACGGAGAAGAGCGTCCTCTTCGTCATCCCGTGGGGACGGCACTGGATCGTGGGGACCACCGACACCGACTGGGACCTGGACAAGGCGCATCCGGCGGCGTCCAGCGCCGACATCGACTATCTGCTCGAGCATGTGAACTCGGTGCTCGCGGTGCCCCTTTCACGCGACGACGTCCAAGGGGTGTACGCCGGCCTGCGACCGCTGCTCGCGGGCGAGTCGGACGCCACGAGCAAGCTGTCGCGCGAGCACACGGTGGCACATCCGGCGCCCGGCCTCGTGGTCATCGCGGGCGGCAAGTACACGACGTACCGAGTAATGGCGAAGGATGCCGTGGACGAGGCGGTGCACGCGCTCGACCAGCGGGTCGCCGACTGCGTCACCGAGGACATTCCGCTGGTCGGCGCCGAGGGATACAAGGCGCTGTGGAACGCGCGCGCCAGGATCGCCGCCCGCACCGGGCTCCATGTGGTGCGCGTGGAGCACCTGTTGAACCGGTACGGCTCGCTGGCCGAGGAAGTCCTCGAGCTCGTCACGGCCGACCCCACGCTGGGCGAGCCGCTCCAGGCCGCGGACGACTATCTGCGCGCCGAGATCGTCTATGCCGCCTCGCACGAGGGGGCACGGCACCTGGACGACGTGCTGACCCGGCGCACGCGCATCTCGATCGAGACGTTCGACCGGGGCACGCGCAGCGCGCGGGTCTGCGCGGAGCTGATGGCGCCGGTCCTCGGCTGGGACAAGGACCAGGTGGAGCGGGAGGTGCAGCACTACGAGAAGCGGGTGGAGGCGGAGCGGGAGTCGCAGCGGCAGCCGGACGACCTGACGGCGGACGCGGCGCGGCTGGGCGCACCGGACATCGTGCCGCTCTAACCCCGGGTTGAGCGCCGGGGACAGAACTCAGCCGTCAGGAGTGTCCGTTCGAGGCCCGGGTCGGCTATCGCGTCCGTGTTGACCCGGAACGTGAGGACGCGGTCGCCGTCGCGGGTGGCCGCGGTGCGCACGTAGCTTCCGGGGATGCGTCCGTTGTGGCCCCAGACCGTGGTGCCGCAGGGCAGCTTCTGCGGGTAGAGGCCCATGCCGTAGCGGCCATCCGCCGCCCGGGTGTTGAGCATCTGGCGGAGCTGGGGCGCGGGGAGCAGCCGGCCGGCGAGCAGGGCGGCGTAGAAGCGGTCCAGGTCGGTGAGCGTGGAGATCAGCTCGCCCGCGGCGCCCGCGACGCTCGGGTCGAGGGCGGTGACGTCCTGGCCCTCGCTCGTGTACGCGCGGCCGTGCGGGGACGGCAGCGTGGTGCGGGTGCCGGGGAAGGAAGTGCCGGACAGACGGAGGGGGGTGATGATGCGGCGTTCGGTCTCGGTGGCGTACGAGCGGCCGGTGACCTGCCTGATCACCATGCCGATGACGACGTAGTTGGTGTTGGAGTACGACCAGCGGCCGGGTGTGGTCGCGGGGAGGGCGAGGGCGGTGCGGACCGCCTCCGTCGGAGTGAGGGGGACGAGGCCTTTGGTGCCGGTGGTGTAGTCCGCGAGGCCGCTGGTGTGGGTGAGCAGGGAGCGCAGCGTGAGGGTGCGGCCGTCGAGCCCTCTGCCGCGGATGAGGCCGGGCAGATGGCGGTCCACGGGGTCGGACAGGGACAGACGCCGTTCGGCGGCGAGTTGGAGCGCGACCGTCGCGATGAACGTCTTGGTGATGCTGCCGGCGCGGAAGTGGTCGGTGCGGCGGATGCGGATGCGGTCGGCGTCACCGGTGCCGCGCGCGCCGGGGAGTCGGCGGGCGCTCTCGGTGTCGGCCCCGCTGCCGCTACTGACGTCGCTGCCGCCCTTGCCGTTGCCCGTACCGGTGTTGGGTGTCGGGGTTTTGTCCGTGCCTGTGGTGGTGTCGGCGGCGGTGAGCTGGTCGGCGTGCGCGAAGTGCCAGCGGGGCCGTTGGGCCCTCTGCTGTCCCGTTTGTGGGTCCGGGGCATCCGGCACGGGCGTTGACCAGGAGGCTTCGCGGGCCAACAGAGCCGCGGCGGGGGCCTTGCCTCGGGTGACGAGCAACGGAAGAGTGGCGTCCGTGGCCGGTTTCGAGGCCGGCGGCGCACTGGCGGAAGCCAGGCCGATGAGGGCCACCACAAGGGGTATGGCCAGCAGTGTCCGTTGATTGGGCATGGCGGTCCCTCCCTGTGCGGAGCCCATCATGAGGGACGTTGGACCCTGGGCGTAGACCGGTCCCGAAGTGAGGGACAATGGAGGCTCTGTCAGGGCGGGTTGCGCGGGTAGCAGCGGTAGCAGCAGAGGGGACGCATGTCGGACGCGGAGCAGGCGGGTCAGTCCCGCCAGGACAAGAGCGAACGTCTCCTCTCCGGGCGCTACCGGCTGGGAGAAGTGCTCGGCCGCGGCGGAATGGGAACCGTCTGGCGCGCCAAGGACGAGACACTCGGCCGGACCGTCGCGGTGAAGGAACTGCGCTTTCCCTCGAGCATCGACGAGGAGGAGAAGCGCCGGCTCATCACGCGTACGTTGCGTGAGGCCAAGGCGATCGCGCGGATCCGCAACACCAGTGCGGTCACCGTGTACGACGTGGTCGACGAGGACGACCGGCCGTGGATCGTGATGGAGCTCGTCGAGGGCAAGTCGCTCGCCGAGGCCATTCGCGAGGACGGGCTGCTCACGCCGAGGCGCGCGGCCGAGGTCGGCCTCGCGGTGCTCGACGTCCTGCGGTCCGCGCACCGCGAGGGGATTCTGCACCGTGACGTGAAGCCGTCCAACGTGCTGATCGCCGAGGACGGCCGGGTCGTCCTCACGGACTTCGGCATCGCGCAGGTGGAGGGCGACCCGTCGATCACGTCCACCGGCATGCTCGTCGGAGCGCCCTCGTACATCTCGCCGGAGCGGGCGCGTGGGCACAAGCCGGGCCCGGCGGCCGACATGTGGTCGCTGGGCGGTCTGCTGTACGCGGCGGTGGAAGGCGTTCCTCCGTACGACAAGGGGTCGGCGATCGCGACCCTCACCGCGGTGATGACCGAGGACGTCGAACAGCCGACGAACGCGGGCCCCTTGGAGAAGGTCATCTACGGCCTGCTCGCCAAGGACCCCGAGCAGCGGCTCGACGACGCGGGGGCGCGTGCGCTCCTGGTCGACGTGATTCACGCGCCCGAGGTCAAGGACGAGCCGGAGCCGGTCGACGCGACGAAGGTCGTGCCGTTGCCTCCGGTGCCGCCGACCTTGGGGAAGCGGTTCGGCAAGGGCAGGAGCAAGAGCGGCGTCGGCCGTGCGGCCGGGGCGGGTGCGGCGGCCGGTGGCGCAGCTGCGGGTGCTGTCGGCGGCGCGGGTACCGCTGGTGCCGCGGGTTCTGCTGGCGCTGTGGGTGCCGCGGGTGCTTCTGGTGCGGCGGCCACGCCCGAGTCCGCCGGGGCCTCCGGGACCACTGAGTCCTCCGTGGACTCCGGTGGCCGTAAGGGCGAGGAGGCCGCTGAGCGGCTCAAGGGCGCGCTCCGGTCGGTGCGGAAGGCCGCGGCCGCGGCCACCACGCGGGGTGCGGGGGCGGGCGCTGGCGCCGGGGCGGCTGCTTCCGGTTCTGCTTCGCCTTCCGGCGCCGGCTCAGGAGCCGGTACCGGTTCTGGCGCGGTGGCGGGGAAGCCGTCGCGTTCCGGGGCGGCCGGAGCAGCCGCAGGGGCGGCTGCGTCTGCACCCGCATCTGGTTCTGGTTCAGGTTCTGGGTCTGTACCTGCTTCCTCCGCTTCCGCTCCGCCGGTTCCCGCCACGCCACCGCGTGCGACGCCGCCCAAGGCCTCGCTCACCGACGTGGTGCCCCGGCGCACGCTGGTGATCATCTCGGTGGCCCTCGTGCTCGCGGTCCTCGGGACCGTGCTGGCCTTCGCCCTGAACAGCGGGGACGAGAGCGGTGGGCAGGACAGCAAGGGCGGCGGGGACAAGGCCGCGTCCAGCGGGGCGACCGCGGGCAGCGGCAAGCAGGACAAGGAGGAGGAAAAGAACACCGGGCAGGACGACGCCGAGAAGGACCGGGACAAGACGGAAGCCAGCGCCGGTTCGGGTGCGAGCCCCGGTACGGACGAGAGCAAGGACCCGGGCGAGGGCGACGACGACAGTGGCAAGGACCCCGGCAAGGAGCCGGGCGCCGGCGCCGACTCGACGTACAAGCACTCCCAAGGTTTCTCGGTGGGCCTGCCCAAGGGCTGGAAGTACCAGACCACGGCTGCCGCGGGCGCGCGTTTCACCGGTCCTGACGGGCAGAAGCTGCTGATCGGCTGGACCCCCACCCCCAAGTCCGACCCCGTGGGCGACTGGAAGAAGCAGGAGTCGTACATGGTCCGGTCGCAGTACAAGCGGATCCGGATAGAGAAGGTCGACTACCGCGGCTGGAACACGGCGGACTGGGAGTTCACGTACGTCGACGGCGGCACGAAGTACCGCTCGATAGACCGCGGCTTCGTCGTCAACGGCAGTCTGGGCTACGGAATGATGTACACGGCCAAGGCTGACAAGTGGGACAGCGCCGAGCGCAAGGACACGTGGAAGACCTTCACGAAGTCGTTCGAGCCGAAGAAGTAGCGGCGGCCTGACGGGGAGTCCGCGGAACAGCCCTGACGGGGAGTCCGCGGAACAGGTCCCGGCGAGATCTCGAATCCCCTCAATGTGGTTTGCCTCCGGCACGTATCGTGAGTGCCTGCGGACCGTACGCAGCCGCAACAGGGCGTAAGACGAACGGAATTGACCACCGGGCGGACGGGGGAGGCGTCGTGGACGAATACGCGGGGCGGGTACTCGCCGACCGCTACCGCCTGCCGCTGCCTCCCGCGGACGAGTACGAACTCGCCGAGACGCGGGCCTTCGACACCTACAGCGGGCAGGAAGTCCTGGTCAGGCAGGTCCCCTTGCCTGAGGTCGTCGACGCGGAAGTGCTCGAGCTCGACGAGCGCGACCTCCCGGAGGGAGAGCTTCCGGCGGGGTTCGTGAGCGCGGGGGCGGTGCGGCGGCCGTCGGCGCGTACGACGCGGAGGCCGTCGGACCCGGCCGTGCGGCGCGCGATAGAGGCGGCGCAGGCCGCCGCGCAGATTCCCGACCATCCGCGGCTCGACCAGGTCTTCGACGTGTTCGCCGAGGGCGGTTCGCTGTGGATAGTCAGCGAGTTGGTGGCGGCGAGGCCGCTGGCAGCGCTGCTCGCGGACCGGCCGCTGAGCCCGTACCGCGCGGCGGAGATCGCGTCGGACGTGGTGACGGCGCTGCGGGTGCTGCACGCGCACGGCTGGGTCCACCGGAACATCACCGCCCGCACGGTCCTGGTCTGCGACGACGGCCGGGTGGTCCTCACGGGCCTGGCGGCGGGCGCGGCGGAAGAGGCGCTGTGCGGGTACGACCCTCGCCCCGAGGAGTTCCTCGCGGGGTTCGAGGACGGGGCTGGTGCCGGTGCCAGTGCTGGTTCCGGTGGCGGGTCCGATACGGATGAGCCCGATGCCGGGCAGCCCGACCAGGCCCATGAGGTCGAAGAGGCACGCCCCAGCGCCATAGCCGCGTATCGCGCCGGGGCTCGGGCCGCGGCGCGGGTGAGCGAGGACGAGGGGCGGCGCGGCCCGGCCGCGCCGGGTGGGGAGTTGCCGGGGCCCAGGGGCGGTGAATCGGCGCAGGTCGAGGGATACCAGGGACATCAGGGACCTCAGGGCTACGAGGGCTACGAGGGGTACGACGATGAAGGGCCGCGCGGGTACGGCGCGGAGGGCGGGAGCGGGGGCGGCAGCCGCAGCGGGGGCCGTGACGAGGCGGAGGCTGCCGGGCGCATCCTGGACCCGTATGGCGTCGGGGAGACGAAGCAGTGGCACGGGGCCGTGCCGAGGAGCCGGGGCACGGGGGCGTCGAACTCCGGTGCTGGTGCCGGTGCTGGTGCCGGTGCGGGCAAGGGCGTTGGGGGTGCTGGGGGCGTTGAAGGGGTTGGCGGGGCGCCTGGCCGCCGGGCCGGGCGTGGATTTGATGGGCAGGGGCTTGGGGGCGGCCGGGACGAGCTGACCCAGCCGGGTCAGCTGGGCCCCGCCGGTGACCGTGGCAGGCGGGGCGCTAGGTCCGGCTCCGGCCACGACGCCGGCTCCGGCCACAACTCCGACCCCGGCACCGGCTACAGCTCCGGCACTGGCTACAGCCACGGCACCGGCTCTGACTACAGCCACGGCTCCGGCATCGGTTACAGCCAGGGCTCCGGCTCTGACTACAGCCAGGGCTCCGGCTACGGAGGACAAGGCTTCAGCCCCGCGTCCCGGCACGACGCCCCGGCATCCACCCCCAGCCACACCCAGCCCTCAGCCACACCCACCCCCGCTCCTGCCACCCCCTCCACATCCGGCCACAGCTACTGGGACGCCCTCGTCGCCGAGCGGAGTGGGGCCCGGCGTGGGCCCGCCACCGCCCTCGCCGCCGAACGCGCCCGGCATGCGCGCATGACCGTGGTCGGTGGCGTGACCGAGCGGTGGGCGCCCGAGCAGGCCGGGCCCGTGCACGAGAACTGGCAGCTTGCCCCGCCCATCGGGCCCGCCACCG
This sequence comes from Streptomyces sp. NPDC054047, assembly GCF_055585065.1. Classification (NCBI taxonomy): domain Bacteria; kingdom Bacillati; phylum Actinomycetota; class Actinomycetes; order Kitasatosporales; family Streptomycetaceae; genus Streptomyces; species Streptomyces sp. NPDC054047. The sequence continues at coordinate 41,265 of NZ_JBVJKV010000011.1, forward strand.
ACCTCTGGGCGCTGGGCGCCCTGCTGTTCCGGGCCGTGCAGGGCCACGCGCCCTACCCGGAGGAGAGCACCTTCGAGCTCGTTCAGCTGGTGTGCGCCGAGCCGCCCGCCTTCGCGGAGGAGTGCGGTCCGCTCCGGCCCGTCGTCGAGTCGTTGCTGCGCCAGGACCCCACCGAGCGGCTCGACTTCGAGGAGCTGAACGGCTGGCTGCGGTCGCTGGTCCGCTCCGCGCCCGAGCCGGAAGCCGGTGTGAACGTCGTGCCCGCGCCGCCGTTCGACGCCAGGCGGCTGCCCGTCGTACGCCGTCGCGGTGATCTCGTACGCCGCAAGAAGCGGCGCGCCCCCGCGCCCGCCGCCACGCCCAAGCCGAACTCCCGGCAGAACGGGCGCCGCAAGCACAAGCAGCACAAGCGGGGGCGGGAGGCCAGGCCGGTCGCCCCGGCTCCCGCGGCCGCCTCCGCCGCCGCGTTCGGATCCGCCTCCGCCTTCGCGTCCGGACCCGCACCCGCACGCGCGGCCGCACCCCCGCGCGCACCCGCGCCCAAGCGCGGCGGGACGGGGCGGCCGCGTTCCCTGGGGCGCCTGCTGCTCATCCTCATCCTGGTCGGGCTCGTCGCGGCCGTCGCGTACGCCGTGGCCTTCATGCCCAAGGCGGGGGAGAACGAGGGCAGCGATCGCGCGGGCTCCGCAGGGGACCCCGGCACCAGCCAGTCGCCCGACCCCGGCAGCAGCTCAAGCGCCAGGCCCAGCGAGGACGGCACGTCCGACAAGCCCGATGACAAGCCCAGCGACAAGCCCGAGAAGAGCCCCGACTCGCAGCAGCCGCAGACCAGCGGGCCCGAACTGCCCAAGGGCTTCACGCTCCGCAAGGACGCCGAGGGCTTCCGGGTCGCCGTCGCGAGCGGCTGGGACCGGCAGCCCAAGAACGGGCGGGGGCAGGTCGTCTACACGCAGGGCGACTTCGAGCTGATCGTCGTGCCGGGGCGGGACGGCACGGACGAGTACGGCAGCGACCCGATGAAGTACCAGCGCGAGCACGAGCGTGAACTTCAGCCCTTCCGCGACTCGACCTGGGCGGAGTCCTCCGGGATGCGCAGGATCGATGTGGGCGGACGGGTCATGGGTGAGGGGCAGTTCACCTGGCAGGGGCCGGGCGGCGGCGAGGTCTTCGTACGCAATCTGGCGATGATCGTCGGCGGGAAGTACCACGTCGTGCAGATCCGGGGGCCCGAGTCCGAGCGGGACGAGGTGGACCGGTTCTACGAGCAGGCATCGGCGACCTACCAGGTCACCGATTGATGCCGTCCGATCGCCTTGATGCCATCCCGGCGCCGCTCGGCAGACACCATCTGTCCCTTTGAGCACGGGATTTGACCGTTCTTCGGCCACAGTGGGCGAATCGGTTTCACTGCGTGACGCATCACAGTGAGGTCTCCGAGTACCCCGGAGGTTCCCCGTGCGCCACCCGCTACCTAATCTGGGCCTTGTCAGAACCAATGCGGGGGATCGTGAATCAGATGCAGGGCCTGCTCCTCGCGGGCCGCTACCGGCTCGGAGAGTCCATCGGCCGCGGCGGCATGGGACGGGTGTGGCGCGCACGGGACGAGGTGCTGCACCGGGCCGTCGCCGTAAAGGAGCTGACGGCTGCCCAGTTCGTGGCGGAGGCCGACCGGGCGGTCCTCTTCGCGCGTACGCACGCGGAGGCGCGGGCCGCGGCCCGGATCAACCACCCCGCGGTCGTCACCGTCCACGACGTCCTGGAGTACGACGACCGGCCCTGGATCGTGATGGAGCTGGTCGAGGGCTGTTCGCTCGCGGACGCCGTCAAGGAGCAGGGCCGCATCGACCCCGTCGAGGCCGCCCGCATCGGCCTGTGGACCCTGAAGGCCCTGCGCGCCGCGCACGCCGCCGGGGTGCTGCACCGTGACGTCAAGCCCGGCAACGTGCTCCTGGCGAACGACCGGCGCATCCTGCTCACCGACTTCGGGATCGCCGCGATCGAGGGGGACTCGACGATCACGCGGACCGGCGAGGTCGTCGGCTCCGTCGACTATCTGGCGCCCGAGCGCGTCAGCGGCGCCAACCCCGGGCCCGCGTCCGACCTGTGGGCGCTCGGCGCCACGCTGTACACGGCGGTCGAGGGGAACTCCCCGTTCCGGCGCACGTCCCCGCTGGGCACCATGCAGGCCGTGGTCACGGAGGAGCCCGCGCCTGCCGAGCACGCGGGGGCGCTCACCTCTGTCATCAGCGCGCTCCTGCGCAAGGACCCGAACACCCGCCCGACCGCCGAAGTGGCCGAGTTGATGCTCGCCGAGGCGGCGGAGGGGCGGCAGCCGAGCGCGGCGCAGGCGTACGTGCCGACGCAGGTCCACGCCACGTCCCAGCAGCCACAGCACCAGCAGCCACAGCACCAACAGGCTCAGCACCAGCAGCCACAGCACCAGCAGGCTCAGCCACAGCCGCAGGCCTACCACCCCGCGGAGTCCGGCACCCTCGTCAACGGGAGCGGCGCCCACGCCCCGGTGCCCCACAACTCCGGCACCACCGTCGTCCCGGGCCACACCCACCAGCCCTCCGACCACCCCGCGAGCCGCCCCCCGAAGCGCCGCAAGTGGCCCGCGATCGTCGCGGCCGTCGCGGCGGTCGTGCTGCTCGGCGGCGGAACCGCCGGCTACCTGTACTACGCGGACGGCGACGACGGCCGTACGGAGCAGTCCAGTGGCGGAAAGCCGGGCAAGACCGTCGGTGGCATCCCCGACGACTGGCAGCGGGTGAAGGACGCCGAGGGCTTCAGCCTCATGCTGCCCAAGGGCTGGGAGCGCGAGGTCGACGGAAGCCAGATCGACTACACCCCCGACCATGGGCGGCACTTCGTACGCATCGGCATCGACCGCAACTCGACGTTCGAGAGCCCTTACACGCACCAGCTGGAGCTGGAGAAGGGCCTGAGTCCCAAGCTGCCCGGCTACAAGCGGCTCCAGCTGGACCAGAACACCTACCGCGACCGGGCGGGCTCGCTCTGGGAGTTCAGCTGGACGGCGGGGGCGAACGACACGACCGCGGGTCCGCGTCGCGCCATCTCACAGACCTATCTCAGCCGTGACGGCGTCGAGTACGCGATTTACATGTCGTCCCCGGCCGACGACTGGAACAAGGCACGCCAGCAGTTCGACGCGATACTCCGGGGCTGGCGGGAGGGCTGAATGCGGCCGACCGCAACCGGGGTGGCTGGGACGGGCGGCCTGAACCAGCCCGCCGCTCAGGCCCACAGGGTCCGTCCGCACACGTGTGGGGCATGATGGCCGCATGGGGAGCGTGGGGGACAACGCCCGGGTCATAGCTGGCCGTTACCGCCTGGATGTGCGGCTCGGCAGGGGTGGCATGGGCGTGGTCTGGCAGGCCACGGATCAGTTCCTCGGCCGCAAGGTCGCCGTCAAGGAACTCGTGCTCGACGACACGCTCTCCGAATCCGACGCGATGCAGCAGAGCGAGCGCACCCTGCGCGAGGCGCGGGCGGCCGCGCAGCTCAGGCATCCGCACATCATCGTCGTCCACGACGTCGTCGTGCAGGGCGAGCATCCGTACATCGTCATGGAGTTGATCGAGGGCGGTTCGCTGGCCGGGCGGATCGCGCGGTCGGGTCCGATGAACGCGCGTGCGGTGGCCCGGATGGGCATCGACCTGCTCGGCGCGCTGCGCGTCGCGCACGCCGCCGGGGTCCTGCACCGCGACATCAAGCCCGCGAACGTCCTCATGGAGGAGGCCACCGGGCGCGTCGTCCTCACCGACTTCGGGATCGCGCAGGTCAGCGGGGCGACGACGCTCACGGAGATCGGGTCGTTCGTGGGATCGCCCGAATACACCGCGCCCGAGCGGATGTCGGGCGAGCGGACGGGGCCCGAGTCCGACCTCTGGTCGCTCGGCGCGCTCCTCGTGGCCGCGCTCACCGGCGAGTCGCCCTTCCGCCGTGACTCGATCAGCGGCGTGCTGCATGCCGTCGTCTTCGACGAGATCCGTCCGCCGCCCGCCGCCGCACCGCTGCTGCCGGTCGTCCTCGGCCTCCTCGAACGCAACCCGGACCGACGGCTCGGTCTGGACGACGCGGAGCGGCTGCTGCGGACGTACGTCGAGACGGGGCGGATGCCGTCCACGCCCGCGGGCCGGGCCGGCGGTCAGCCGTCGGCGCTGCCGGGCGGGCGGCTCGGCGGCTACACGCCCACCTACCGTGACCTGCCCACGCGTCCGCCCGAGCACCCGGCGGGCGGCTCCCGGCGCCGGCGCCGGGTCGTGCTGATCGCCGCCGCGCTGGTGGCCGCGGTGGCCGGGGCCGCGGTGTCCGCCGTCGCGCTCCTGATGGGCAGGGACGGCGACGGGGGCGGTACGCCCACGACACCCTCGCGGAGTTCGCAGACCGCGCAGACGCAGACGGTGACCCCGACGCCGTCGCCGACCCCGACGGTGACGGTCACGCGCGGCTCCCGCACGCCGAAGCCCTCCACGCCCGAGGCCCCCGAGGGCTACCGCGTCGCGGAGGACCCCAGGGGCTTCACGCTCGCGGTGCCGGACGGCTTCACTCGCCGGGTGGACGGGCCCCGCACCTTCTACATGTCGCCCGGTGAAACGTTCCGCATCGGCATCAAGGAGTCGGCCCCGGAGCCGGGCGGCCCGCTCGCGGTGCAGCGGCGCTCCGCCGCCAAGGGCCCGCAGAACAACCCCGGTTACCGGGACGGCGAGGTCACCGAGACCTCGCACAACGGACGGCCCGCGGCCCTCTGGGAGTTCAGCTGGGACGGCTTCACGGAGGCGGAGGGCGAGCGGCAGACGTACGACCTGTGCTGGGAGGAGGGCGGCCGGATGTACGACGTGTGGGTCTCGGCGCCGGTCGGCATGGCGGAGGAGGGCAGGCGGTACTTCGACACGGCGGTGGACTCGTTCGTACGGAACTGAGGATGCGCGTCGTACGCGGCTGAGGGTTCGCCTCGTACGAGGCCGGCGGTTCGCGTCGTACGCGGCCGGGGATTCGCCCGGCGCATCACCCCTGTCACAAGTCAGTGACCCGAGTGGAACCGGACACCTCCGGCAGGGTACTGATGTGGGCATGAGTAATGACGGGGGACCCAACCACGGCCCGTACGAGCCCACCAGTTTCGGCCTTCAGCCGCCCCAGCGGCAGCCGTACGGCCAGGACGGCAATCCGTACGCGCAGGAGCCGCACCAGGCGCAGCACCCGCAGCAGCCCTCGCAGGCGCAGCCCCCGCAGTCGCAGCAGCAGACCGCGCAGTACTCCGCGGGGCCGCAGCAGCCCGCCGCGCCGACGCCGCCCCCGTCGCCGTACGCACAGCCCACCCAGGTGGTGCCGAACCAGCCGTCCGAGACGGACCCGGGAGCGGGCCGCCTGATCGCGGGCCGCTACCGCCTCCTCTCCAAGCTCGGCCACGGCGGCATGGGCACGGTCTGGCGCGCGAAGGACGAGACGGTGGACCGCGAGGTCGCCGTCAAGGAACCCCGCATCCCCGACCACCTCCCCGAGCGCGAGCGCGCCAACGTCTTCGAGCGGATGCGCCGCGAGGCGCGCGCCGCGGCCCGCCTCGACCACCCGGCCGTGGTCAACGTCCACGACGTGGCGGTGGAGGACGGCCAGCCGTGGATCGTCATGGAGCTGGTCCAGGGCCGCTCGCTGGGCGCCGCGCTCCAGGAGGGCACCCTGGGCGCCCGCGACGCCGCCCGGATCGGCCTGGAGGTGCTCGGCGCCCTGGACGCGGCCCACCAGGCGGGCATCCTGCACCGTGACGTGAAGCCGGACAACGTGATGCTGGGCCAGCACGACCGCGTCATCCTCACGGACTTCGGCATCGCCCAGATCGAGGGCGAGACGAACCTGACGGACACCGGCGGCTTCGTCGGCTCGCCCGAGTTCATCGCCCCGGAGCGGGTGCTGGGCCAGCGCCCCGGCCCGGCGTCGGACCTCTGGTCGCTGGGCGTGGTGCTCTACGCCGCGACGGAGGGCGTCTCTCCGTTCCGCCGCAACAACACTCCCGCGACGCTGCAGTCCGTCCTGAACGCGACGCCCGCGGCGCCGGCTTCGGCCTCGGGCCCGCTGGCGCAGGCGATCAACGGGCTCCTCAGCAAGGAGCCGGGCCAGCGCCCGCGCGCCGCGCAGGTCCGCGCCCTCCTGGAGGAAGCGTCGAAGCCGCCGGAGGTGGCGCCTACGCGGGTCGTCCAGGTCGGCGGGGGCGGAATCGGCGGCAGCAAGGGTGTCACCCTCGGCCGGAAGGCCCTGCTGGGCATCGGCGCGGTCGTCGTGGCCGCGGCCGTGGCGGCGTACCTGGTGATCGCCGACCCGTTCGCGGGGCCGCTGCCCGACGGTTGGAAGGAGCAGCAGGCGAAGGAGCTCGGCGCGACGGTGGCCGTGCCCGCGGGGTACGTGAAGTCGGTGCCGGAGGCCGACGCGGACGCGAAGGACCACTGGGTCACGTACACCGACCCGAGCGGCAGCGTGTGGGTCACCCTGAGCCTCGACAAGAAGTCCGAGGACGACTCGGACGAGATCTCCGATTCCGCCGGCTCCGAGATGTACGACGACAACGGCGAGTTCAAGGAGTCCGGCAACTACGAACTCGGCATGGCCTCCGATCCCGCTCCCAAGAGCAGCCCCGAGGACGAGGTCAAGTACAAGGAGAAAGAGGCCGCGCAGAACACGGTCGTCTACAACACCACGGACTCCGAGAATCCGCGCCCCCGCGAGCTCAAGGCCTTCTACTACAAGACCACGTCCGGTGACATGTACAAGTTGCTGATCGGCTACCCGGGCAAGGGCGACTTCACCGCCCGTGGCCGCGAGGTCGCCAAGACCGCCATCGCGAACCTGGAGATCGACAAGCTCTGACCCGGCCCCTTCCGCGCGCGCCGTCGAAATTGCCGACCCGTTGTTGATCAACTCCGGTTAAGCCCCTGATCAGGGGCTTTGCCGCCAGCGATCGCTGGCATCGTGTGTCTGTGCGGTGAAAGCTGATTACCGACGGGTACCCAAAACCCTGACCTGGGCCTACGCTCACCTCCATGACGGACTCGCAGGCCACCGCAGCGCCCCTCGGAACGAACCCGATAGCCACCGCCCCCCAAGGCGCGCGCACCGCCGCCGACGTGGTGACTCCCGAGCTCATCGCGCAGCTCACCCGGGACGTGGTCGGTACGGGCCGGACCGCCAACCACACGCCGTTCACCGGCGAGAAGCTGGCCGACCTGCCCGAGTCCACCCCCGAGGACGTGGCGACCGCCTTCGAGCGCGCCCGCGTGGCCCAGGTCGCCTGGGAGCGCACTCCGGTCCGCCGCCGCGCCGCGGTCCTGCTCCGCTTCCACGACCTGGTGCTCCAGCGCCAGGCCGAGGTCCTCGACCTCATCCAGCTGGAGACCGGCAAGGCCCGGCTGCACGCGCACGAGGAGCTCCAGGCCGTCGCCGTCGCCGCCCGGCACTACGGCCGCAAGGCCCCCGCGTATCTGAACCCCAAGCGGCACACCGGAGTCGTACCGACCCTCACGAAGGTCACCGAGAACCGGCAGCCGCGCGGTGTGGTCGGCCAGATCGCGCCCTGGAACTACCCCCTGGAACTGTCCATCGGCGACGCCCTTCCCGCGCTCGTCGCGGGCAACGCGCTGGTGATGAAGCCCGACACGGAGACCTGCCTGACCGCCCTGTGGGCGCGGGACCTGATCATCGAGGCAGGTCTGCCCTCCGAGGTCTTCCAGGTCGTCCTCGGCGAGGGACCCGTCGTCGGGCCCGAGATCGTCAAGCACGCCGACTACGTCTCCTTCACCGGCTCCACCCGCGTCGGCCGCGAGGTCGCCCAGGGCGCGGCGGGCCGGCTCGTCGGCGTCTCGCTCGAACTCGGCGGCAAGAACGCCATGCTGGTCCTGCACGACGCCGACATCGACAAGGCGGCGGCGGGCGCGGTGCGCGCCTGCTTCTCGTCGGCGGGCCAGCTCTGCATCTCCATCGAGCGGCTGTACGTCCACGAGGCGATCGCGGACGAGTTCGTGGAGCGCTTCGTGGCGCGGACGAAGGCGATGCGGCTCGGCCGCTCCCTCGCGTACGGCGCGGAGATGGGCTCGCTGGTCGGCGAGCGGCAGCTGGAGACCACCAGGCGTCACGTCGACGAGGCGGTCGCCAAGGGCGCAACGCTGCTCGCGGGCGGCGTCGCACGTCCCGACATCGGCCCGTTCTTCTTCGAGCCGACGATCCTGGACGGCGTCGAGTCCCCGATGGCGGTGTGCGGCGAGGAGACCTTCGGTCCGGTCGTCTCCATCTACCGCTTCACCGACGAGAACGAAGCGGTCGAGCTCGCCAACTCCACGTCGTACGGCCTGAACTCCTCGGTCTGGACGAAGGACGGCAGCCGCGGTCGCAAGATCGCGGCCCGCCTGCGCACCGGCACGGTCAACGTGAACGAGGGCTTCGCGCCCGCCTACGGCAGCGTGCAGTCGCCGATGGGCGGAATGAAGGACTCGGGCCTCGGCCGCCGGCACGGCTCCGAGGGCATCCTGAAGTACACCGAGGCGCAGACCGTCGCGCACCAGCGCCTGATGCCGCTCGCGCCGTCCTTCGGCATGGACGACGAGAAGTACGCGGCGTTCATGAGCCTGAGCCTGAAGGTCATGAAGTCCCTGCGGCTGCGCTAGCAGGGAGCCGAGCGTGGGTCCTCAAGAGCCGTTCTCTAGGGGTTAGTTCTCAACGAGGAGAGTCAATGTCACAGGAGAGCTCTGTCCAGAAACAGTCGGACAGTGAGGCGGGTGGGTACGACGACGCGTCGTACGACTACGACGTCGTCGTCGTCGGGTCCGGCTTCGGCGGCTCCGTCTCCGCCCTGCGTCTGACGGAGAAGGGCTACCGCGTCGGCGTGCTCGAAGCGGGGCGCCGCTTCACCCGTGAGTCGCTCCCGAAGAACTCCTGGGACCTCAAGAACTACCTCTGGGCACCGGCGCTCGGCCTCTACGGCATCCAGCGCATCCACCTGCTGGGCAACGTGATGGTGCTGGCCGGGGCGGGCGTCGGCGGAGGTTCGCTGAACTACGCGAACACGCTCTACGTGCCCCCCGCGCCGTTCTTCAACGACGCGCAGTGGAAGGACATCACGGACTGGCAGGACGAGCTCGGCCCCTACTACGAGCAGGCCAAGCGCATGCTCGGGGTGCGGCTCAACCCGACCACGACTCCGTCCGACGTCCACCTGAAGGCGACCGCCCAGGCCATGGGAGTGGGCGACAGCTTCCACATGGCGCCGGTCGGCGTCTTCTTCGGCGACGAGCAGGACGCCTCGGGTACTTCAACGGCCAAGCCGGGCGAGGAAGTTCCCGACCCCTACTTCGGCGGCGCGGGCCCGTCCCGCAAGGCCTGCAGCGAGTGCGGCGAGTGTATGACGGGCTGTCGGCACGGCGCCAAGAACACCCTCAACGAGAACTACCTCTACCTGGCGGAGAAGGCGGGCGCCGTCATCCACCCGATGACATCCGTCGTCACCGTCACCGAGGACTCGCGGGGCGGGTACGCCGTCGCCACCCTGCCCACCGACAACAAGCGCAAGGGCAAGGGACGTACGTTCACGGCGCGCGAGGTCGTCGTCGCGGCGGGCACCTACGGCACGCAGACGCTGCTGCACCGCATGAAGGACACCGGCATGCTGCCGCGCATCTCGGGGCGGCTCGGCGCGCTGACCCGCACGAACTCCGAGGCGCTGGTGGGCTCGCAGACCACCGACCGCCGCTACCGCAAGCTGCACGGCGCCGAGAAGGTGGACTTCACCAAGGGCGTCGCGATCACCTCGTCGATCCACCCGAACGCCACCACGCACATCGAGCCGGTCCGCTACGGCAAGAAGTCCAACGCGATGGGCGGCATGACGATCCTCCAGGTGCCGTACAGCATCAAGGGCGGCAAGGCGCGCGTCGCGGGGTGGCTCGGCAACGCGGTCAAGCACCCCTGGCTGATGGCCCGTTCGCTCTCCAACCGGCGCTGGTCGGAGCGGACCATCATCGGCCTGGTGATGCAGACGCTCGACAACTCCCTGACCACGTACCGCAAGGAGAAGGGCATCGGCAAGGGCCTGCTGACCGCACGGCAGGGCCACGGCGCGCCCAACCCGACGCAGATCCCCGAGGCCACCGAGGCCGCGACGCTGCTCGCCAAGGAGATCAACGGCTTCGCGGGGTCGAACATCGGTGAGCTGATGGGCACCCCGCTCACCGCGCACTTCCTGGGCGGCTGTCCGATCGGCGACTCCGCGGACACCGGGGTCATCGACCCCTACCACCGCCTCTACGGCCACCCCGGCATCTCGGTCGTCGACGGCGCCGCGGTCTCCGCGAACCTGGGCGTGAACCCGTCCCTCACGATCACCGCGCAGGCCGAGCGCGCGATGTCGTTCTGGCCCAACAAGGGCGCCGAGGACACCCGTCCCGCACAGGGCGCGCGGTACGTACGCCTCGCCGCCGTCGAGCCGAAGTCCCCGGCGGTACCGGCGGACGCGTTCGGCGCGCTGAAGCTTCCCTTCCTGGGAATGCCCGCGGTGCCGGCCAAGAAGTAGCCACGCCCTTCCCTGGGGCGCCCCAGGGAACGTACGTACGCGAAAGGACCTGCGCCCCCCTCCGAGCGCAGGTCCTTTCGCGTGTTCAGGTGCCGCTGAGCGGCGTGCCGTTGTCCGGCGGACCGATACCGGCGTGCTTACGCGGTGGCGTCGGCCTTCTTGCGGCGGACGACGAAGACCGCGCCCGCACCGGCGATGACGGCGACACCGCCGACGAGGCCGATGGTCGGCAGCACGGAGCTGGAGCCGGTCTCGGCGAGGCTGCCGGTGGTCGGGATGACCTTGGCGCCGCCCTGGGGCGTCTTGCCGGTGTCGGGCGTCTTGCCGCCCTTGTTCTCGTCGGCCTCGCCCGGGTTCTCGTTGTCGCTGCCGGGCTTCAGGACCGTGAACTCGTAGAAGGAGAACGCGTTGTGCACGCAGTTCGCCTCGGAGTCCAGGTAGCCGCCGAGGCCGAGCGCGTATCCGTCGCCGGCCGGTGCCTTCGCGCTGACGTTGAGGCGCAGCTTGATGTCGACCTTCTCCTTGGCGCCCAGCTCGGTGGTGCCGAAGTAGAGGCCGCCCGAGACCTCGTCCGAGATGGACTCCCAGGCCTTGGAGTCGGGGTTGAAGTACTGGATCTGCGCGTAGTTGGCGAGCCAGTCCTTCTCGTCCTCGCTCTCCGTGAAGTTGTCCACGGCGGCGAGCCACTGGACCTCGCCGAGGTCCTCGTCGCTCGGGTTCGAGGCGGTCAGCTTGAACTGGTGCCAGCCGCTGCCCGCGACGATCTTGCCGGGCAGACCCGAGAGGCCGAGCTCCAGCTTCGAGTCGGCGTCGGTGCCGTCCTCGTCGACCGGGCACTCGGTGGGCTCCTCGGAGGGCTCGTCGGTCGGCTCCTCCGTCTCGGCCGGCGGGGTCGTCTCGGCCGGGGTGGTCGGCGGGGTCTCGGCCGGCGTGGTGGGCGGCGTTTCCGCGGGCGTGGTCGGCGGCGTCTCACCAGGGGTGGTGGGCGGCGTCTCGCCGGGCGTGGTCGGCGGCGTCTCGGACGCGGGGGCCGACGTGCTCGGAGGCGGAGTCGTGGGGTCGTCGGTCGCGAAGGCGGCAGGGGCCGAAAGCAGCGCGAGCGGGGCTATGGCAGCGGTCGCGGCCGCTGCGGCCATGACACGACGAAGCTTCATGAAGACCTCAGTGAGTCCGGCGTACCGCCTGGTGAGCGATACGGAGGTGGAGGCCTCCGCGGTGGGGACGCGGGTGTGGCCGTTGTTACGCATGCATGACCCGTGTCCCCTGTGAATGGTTGTCCTGGAACTCACAGAATTCTTATGTGGCTTGGATCACACAGCTTGTGCGGTTGTCGCCGGGTGCCGTAGAAATTCCTCCGCTCTACGGCGATCCGTCGGGAGCCAGGGGCGGCAGGAGGGGGCGGCGTGGCGAAGCCGGACGAGATACCGGACGAGATACCGGGCGGGATGCCGGAGGAGCTGCCGGACGACGTGTGGGAGCGGTTCGAGCGCGACAGTCTGCGCGACATCCGCACCTCGGCGCCGAAGGAGCCGTCCGCGCGGGCGCGCATGGTGGCCGAGCGGCTGCGGCGCCTCGACGAGGAGGCGGCGCGCCAACAGGCGGCGGACTCGCGGGTATTGGGCCGCAGGCGCAGGAAGCGCAAGGCGGCGCGGGGGGAGGGGGCGGCCGGGGCGTGGCGGCCGGACGAGTGGCGGTCCACGCCGACCGGGCCGCGGCGCGGCGGGCGTTCGGAGCGCAGCCGCCGGGTGTGGAGTGTGGTGATCGTGGTGGGCTGCATGGCGCTGGCGATCGTGGTCCTGAGCCCGTTCCGGTTCTGGATCTGGCGGTAGCTCACTCTGGCGGTGGCTCTCGGGTGGTGGCCGGTTCCGGGGGTGGGAACCGTCCGTAACGATCTTCCGTCGTAGAAGGGGTGCGGGTGACTCCGCATGAGCGGGTGACTCTGCACGACCGGGTGACTCCGCACGATGCGAGACGAGAGTGGGGGAGCGGGAACGTGAAGTCAGCTGTGGCGCGTGGCGTGGTGGCTGTTTCGACCGTGGCGGTGCTGGGCCTTACGGCGGCGTGCAGCGGCAGCGGCAGTGACGGCAAGGGTGACGGTGACGGGGGCGGGAAGCCGTCGAAGTCCGCGCAGTCGGGCGCCCCCTCCGCCACGGCGAAGCTGGAGAAGGCGGCTCTCGCCTCGGGCGACGTGAAGAAGTACAAGGTCGCGAAGGAGCCCGAGGGTTCCAAGGAGCCTGCGGATTCCGCGGCCCGTGCGAACCCGGCCGAGTGCCGCCCGCTGGCCGAGATGCTGACGGCCGCCGCCCCGCCGAAGTCGAAGGCGCACGTCAGCCGCACGCTGACCAGCACCGACGTCGCGGACACCACCACGACCGAGGTCGTGCTGCTCGCGTACGGCCAGGCCGACGCCGAGAAGACCATGGACACGCTGCGTACGGCGACGAAGTCGAGGAAGTGCGCCACGTTCGGGGACGGCGGGCGCCGGTACATCGGCGTCAGGCCGCAGCCCGCGCCGGTCGGCGGCGACGAGGCCGTCTCGTACAAGCTCGCGAGCCGTGCCGGTGAGTTCCTCGACCGGGACCGCGTCACCGTCGTACGCAGCGGCTCGACGCTGGTCGCCTTCCGTGCCTCGAACGTCTTCGACCCGGAGTCGGCCCAGGCCGACAAGGAGGGTGAGGCCGCCGGCCTGCCCGAGAAGTTCCAGGACGGGGTGAAGGCCGACCCGAAGGTCGCCGACGCGATCGTCGACGCGCAGCTCGCGAAGCTGGCCGAGGCGAAGTAGGAGCACAGACCGAAGGGCCCCGCGGGACGGATCCGCGGGGCCCTTGGCTTCAGCACCGACGTCAGGGCAGCGTCGGTGCCACGGAGCGGCGCCGGGGGGAGTGCGCCGCGAGTCTGCGACCACCGGTGGCCGACCCGGCGCACGAGGGGCGCACTAGTGGTCTCGACCAATGGCAATGGAGTTGTGCAGTGCTGGGCGTGCGACCTGTCCTGCTAGGCATCGTGCTCGATGCGCGGCGACCCGCGCAACCGGTTCGACGTGATCCAGACGAACAGGGACAGCTGGGGGCTTTTCCACGGGGACGGAAGAGCTGAAAACCGGGGACAGGGGGACCGGGAGAAGGCTGGGGGCGGCTGGGGGGCGCATTGGGGGACGGACGGTTCGGGACTTCGGGTGGACGCCGGGGGATGTCGAGGGACTTCGGGGGACGTCGGGGGACGTCGAGGGATGTCGAGGGAGTGAGGCCGGTCGGCTCCGGGCGTCCCCGAAGCCGACCGTTCCCTGGGTGACCGGGCTGCTGTCCCCTGCCGTCCGGTCACGTCTCTGGAGCGAGGTCCCACGGCGCACACGATGTGTGCGCCTCATCGCTCCAGCGGAGCCACGCGTGGTTTTTCCGTGCCCGCCCCTGGCTGGCACGGACATCGGGACCAACGAAGCCGCTCCGGACCCGGTCACGCGCCGTACGGGTGAGAGCGGACCCGAACTCAGGTCCGGGGGCCCGGGGCGAAGCTGCGCGGGGGCTCAGACCCGGCCCCGGCACAGCTCCAGGAGCGTCATCGCGAGCGACGTACCGGGCTTGCCGAGCGCGTCCCTGTAGTGGCCGAGGACCTCCATCTCGCGCGAGAGGTTGACGCGGCGGCCGCCCGAATTGATCCGGGCCTCCTGGATGACGGCCGACACGGCCATCCGTTCCTGTACGAGACCGATGATGCGGTCGTCGAGTGCGTCGATGCGGTCACGCGCGCCCTCGATCACGTCGGCGGCCTCGGGGGTGCGGGCGCCGGTCTTGTCGGTCGTGGCGGTGGTCATCTGGGGCTCCTCTGTCGGATGCGGATCTCGGGATCTCGGATCTCGGTGGATCTCGGTGATCCCGGCGGATCTCGGTGGGAGCGCCCCGGAGCGACAAGGCCCGGAAATGACAGAACGCCCCGGGCCTTGTCGGCCCGGGGCGCCTGGGAAGTCGCTTGTCAGTGGATCAAGCAGCTCGACCATGGCAGCCGGCGGGCCGGGTGCCATAGGTAAAGAGGAAGCCGAGGTGCTTGTTCACGGGGCCAGTATGCCCCCACGCGCGCGTGCCTGGTCAACACGGGTTCCGCCGCGGCTCGGATACTGAGACGCCCCGTCCCGCGACCGCCCGCTCGTGCCGGGCTCCGTCGGATGCGACGAAGGGGGGTGTCCGCGAGCCCGTTAGAATCGACAAAACAGACCCCTGCTCACGCACGAGCCCCAGCTCACGCTCAAGCTCACGCTTCAACGCCGGAAGGCCGCCGCCGTGCCATCAGCGTCCCCCGCTGCCGCCGCTCCCGACACCGTTCTGGTCGTCGACTTCGGAGCGCAGTACGCCCAGCTCATCGCCCGCCGCGTCCGTGAGGCCCGGGTCTACAGCGAGATCGTGCCGAGCACCATGCCGGTCTCCGAGATGCTCGCGAAGAACCCCGCCGCGATCATCCTCTCCGGCGGCCCCTCGTCGGTGTACGCGGAGGGCGCCCCGCGCCTGGACCGCGCGCTGTTCGAGGCCGGTGTCCCCGTCTTCGGCATGTGCTACGGCTTCCAGCTGATGGCGACCACCCTCGGCGGCACCGTCGACAACACGGGCGCCCGTGAGTACGGCCGCACGCCGCTGCACGTCTCCAAGTCCGGATCGACTCTCTTCGAGGGCACCCCGGCCGAGCAGCCCGTGTGGATGTCGCACGGCGACGCGTGCAGCGCGGCGCCCGAGGGCTTCACCGTCACCGCGTCCACGGACGTCGTACCGGTCGCAGCCTTCGAGAACGACGAGAAGAAGCTGTACGGCGTGCAGTACCACCCCGAGGTCATGCACTCCACGCACGGCCAGCAGGTGCTCGAGCACTTCCTCTACCGGGGCGCGGGCCTGAAGCCCGACTGGACCACCGGCAACATCGTCGAGGAGCAGCTCGCCGCGATCCGCGAGCAGGTCGGCAACAAGCGCGCGATCTGTGGCCTGTCCGGCGGCGTCGACTCCGCGGTGGCCGCGGCTCTCGTGCAGAAGGCCATCGGTTCGCAGCTGACCTGTGTGTATGTCGACCACGGTCTGATGCGCAAGGGCGAGACCGAGCAGGTCGAGAAGGACTTCGTCGCGGCCACGGGCGTACAGCTCAAGGTCGTCGACGCCCAGGAGCGCTTCCTGAGCGCCCTTGCCGGGGTCTCCGACCCCGAGCAGAAGCGGAAGATCATCGGCCGCGAGTTCATCCGCGTCTTCGAGCAGGCCCAGGCGGAGATCGTCGCCGAGGCGCCCGGTGACCAGCCCGTCGAGTTCCTCGTCCAGGGCACGCTCTACCCGGACGTCGTGGAGTCCGGCGGCGGCTCCGGCACCGCCAACATCAAGTCCCACCACAACGTGGGCGGCCTCCCCGAGGACCTCGAGTTCCAGCTGATCGAGCCGCTGCGCCAGCTCTTCAAGGACGAGGTGCGGATGGTCGGGCAGGAGCTCGGCCTGCCGGACGAGATCGTCCAGCGCCAGCCCTTCCCGGGCCCCGGCCTCGGCATCCGCATCGTCGGCGACGTCACCAAGGAGCGCCTCGACCTGCTCCGCGAGGCCGACGCGATCGCCCGCGAGGAGCTGACCGCCGCCGGTCTCGACCGGGAGATCTGGCAGTGCCCCGTGGTGCTGCTCGCCGACGTGCGCAGCGTGGGCGTGCAGGGCGACGGCCGGACGTACGGACACCCGATCGTGCTGCGGCCCGTCTCGTCCGAGGACGCCATGACCGCCGACTGGTCGCGCCTTCCGTACGACGTCCTGGCGAAGATCTCGACGCGCATCACGAACGAGGTCTCCGACGTGAACCGCGTCGTCCTCGACGTGACGAGCAAGCCGCCGGGCACCATCGAGTGGGAGTAGTCCACAGGGCCTGACGCAGGCCCCTCCCAGACTTGGCAAAGGTCTGAACGCCGGTGCCGCCGCCCCTCGAACCGGGCGGCGGCACCGGCGTTCTGCCGTCACGTCCGCCTGGTCGTCCGCGCCGGCGCACCCGGCTTCCACAGCTGCACCGCCAGATACTTCTCGTCCTCGATGTACGTACGGACCACCTCCGTCAGCTCCGTGCGGAAGAGGTGGAACGCGTCCGGGTCCGGCGGGTCCACCTCGCCCACGTACCGCGCGATGAGCTCGGGGTCCTCGGCCTCGATCGCCCGCCCGGAGATCCGGATGTCGCCCCCGGCCATCTCCGTGCCCGGTCCCGGGTTCGCCTGGAGCGAGAAGCGCGGATCGCGGCGCAGGTCGAGCGCCTTCATCGAGCCCGGCATCATGCCGAGCCACAACTCCCCGTGCAGGAAACGGACTTCGAGCCCGGTCGTGCGCGGCGACCCGTCCTTGCGGAGTGTGGCGAGGACGTGGTGCGTGAACAGGCCGAACCGCTCCTCCGCGGTCCGCGCGAAGGTGGGTTCTGCTGCGCTGAAGGCTGCCCAGTTCGTCGTCATGCGGCGAGTGTCCCGCCAATACCCGACACCTTCTGTCCGGCATGACGCACCGATCTCGGCCCGGCGCCGCGTCCCGGCTGCGCACTCTCTTCACAGGGGACCCCTGTCTTCCTGCGCTGACCGGCGGTAACTTCCGCTCCGTACAGTCAGGGATGGAGGACACATGCAGGCGCCCACACCGATACCCGTCGAGCGGTTGCAGTTCGCGATGCCGCCGGTGCACGAATCCTTGGCGGACGAACGGCGCCACCGCAAGGAACGGCTGGCCGGGGCGCTGCGGATCTTCGGGCGGCTCGGATACGAGGACGGGGTGTCCGGGCACATCACGGCACGGGACCCGGAGCACGAGGACTGTTTCTGGGTGAACCCCTTCGGGATGCCCTTCAAGCACGTCACCGTCGGCGATCTGGTCCTCGCCAACGCGGACGGGCAGGTCGTCGAGGGCCGCCACCACGTCAACCAGGCCGCCTTCACCGTGCACGCGCAGGCACACCTGGCGCGGCCCGACGTCGTCGCCGTCGCGCACTGCCACTCGCTGCACGGCCGCGCCCTGTCCACGCTCGGCGAACTCCTGGACCCGATCACTCAGGAGTCCTGCGCCTTCTACGAGACCCACGCGCTGTACGACGGCTACACGGGCGTCGTCGTCGACGCGGACGAGGGCCGGCGGATCGCCTCCGCGCTCGGCGACCACAAGGCGGTCATCCTGCGCAACCACGGGCTGCTCACCGTCGGCGACTCCGTCGACGCCGCCGCCTGGTGGTTCCTCACGATGGAGCGCTCCTGCCAGGTCCAGCTGAGCGCGCGGGCCGCGGGCCGCCCGATCCTCATCGGTCACAAGCAGGCGGTGGCGACCCGCGAGCAGCTCGGCAGCGATCTCGTCGCGTGGATCAACTACCAGTCCCTGTGGCAGGACATCAGCCGCAGCGAACCGGATCTGCTGGCCTGAGCCGATGATCTCCGCCGTCAACACGAGCGCGGGGCAATCACCCTCGCTGACCTGACCCGAGGAACCTGATCGCCTTCCAGTACGGCACAATCCCCTTTCATCGCAAGGAAGTTCACGTTTCGGTGTACGAACGAGGGCGGGGAAGGCGGCGTACGCGGTGGTGGCGGTGCAGGAGGCGCGGCAGGGCGCACACGGGGGCGGCTGCACATGCGGCGACTGCCCGCACGGCGCGCGCGAGGGGCATCGGCGTGCCGTGGCCGCGTTCCTCGCCAAACGCGACGAGCTGGCGGCGGGCCAGGGGCTGCCCGCGGCGGTCGCCCACTCGGCGGGCGCATCACGGCAGTGGGTGTCGGACGAGCTCACCCAGTCCGCGCGCGCCGTCGCCGAACGCGGCCGGGCCGAGGGCCAGGCCTGGCTCGGCCTGCTGTGGCGGCGCACCGTCGTGGTCGTCTGGGTGGCCGTGGGCGTCCTGCTCCTGGTCCAGGCGCTCACCGCGATCGGCACCGGGTGGACCATCGCCCGCACCGCCGGGGTGCTCGCGGCCGCGATCGTCGCCGCTCTGCTGACCGCCGCCGGATACGCGCACCGGACACGCGGCGGCGTACTCGCGCCGTTGATCGGCGAGGACAACCGCCTCTCCACCTCCCGCGCGGTGGCCGCCTGTTGGGTCCTCCTCGTCGTCTTCGCCGTGCTCGTCCTCGTGGGCGAGCTCGCCGGGGCTTCGGGGCACCGCGAGCGGGACGAGCTGATCGCCGGTCTCGACCTGGCCCGCGCCGCCGGGGCCGTGACCGTCCTCGCCGTGGTCTGCGCGGTGGCCGTGCTCGTACGCCGTGTGGTGGGCCTGCGCGTCCTTGGCCAGCGGCTGCAGAAGGTGCCCGCCGACCGCCCACGGGCCGCCGACCTGCTCACCGACGACGCGGGCCGCGGCAGCTTCGCGGACGCGCAGTACGTGCTGGTCAGCGCCGTCGCCGTGGTCTTCGCCGCCGTACGCCTCGCGCGCCGCCCCGAACAGTTGCCCGATCTGCCGTGGGGTCTTGCCCTCCTCGTCCTGGTGTCGGCGGCCACATACCTCGCGGGCAAGTACGCCGAGGGCGGTCGGCCCGTGATCCTCTCCGTGGTGCGCGCCCGCGAGGCGGGCGACCTCGACGCCCCCATCCGCACCGGCGACGACATCGAGATCCGCGGCGCCGGATTCGTGCCCCCCGGCGCGCAGACCGCCGATCGGCTCGCCCGTATGGTCGTTCGCATCGGAACCGTGCACGTCCATGTGCCGCTGGTCCCCGTGCCGGGCGGTTTCACCAACCCGACCGACGCGGCCCTGACCGTCCCCGTCCCGGTCGACGTGGAGCCGGGGCGTGTCGACGTCCAGGTGATCACCGCCGCGGGCGTGGAGACGAACCACTGCACGATCGACGTCACGGACTGAGGACCTTGGCCCGGCACCGGGCCGGTCCTCGCGAATTCGGTGCAAGCCACTGAGCAGGCCCCCTTGTTCGTACGTATCGTCAGATGACGGGTCCACGGGCGAAGCGGGTCAACGGGAGAGGCGGCGAGAGCGATGGCGCACGGCATGCGTACCGACAGCCACACCAGCTACGTCAGAAGCAGCGGCTGGCGGGAGAGCGCTTCCCGATACGCCCTGCTCCCGCTCCGGATCTTCCTCGGTGTCACCTTCATCTACGCGGGCCTGGACAAGCTCACCGACAGCGCCTTCATGTCGGCCAGCGGCGCGGGGTCCATCGGCGAGATGATGGAAGGCGTCCGCGACATCTCCGCCGTCCCGGCCCTCGTCGACCTCTCCCTCAAGAGCCCCGTCGGCTTTGGCTACGCCATCGCCCTCGGTGAACTGGCCGTCGGCATCGGCACCCTCGTCGGCCTCTTCGCCCGGATCGCCGCGCTCGGCGGTGCGCTGATCTCGCTCAGCCTCTGGCTGACCGTGAGCTGGTCCACCGAGCCCTACTACTACGGCAACGACCTGGCCTACCTGATGGCCTGGCTCCCGCTGATCCTCGCGGGGGCATCCATCTTCTCGGTCGACGCGATGATCGCGAACCGGCGCAAATACAGTTCGGGGCTCGGCTGAGCCGTCCGACGGGCCGAAGCGGGATGGGTCGGGCTTGGCCGAGCCGTGGGCCTGGTCGGTCCCGGCAGGGTCGGCTAGGCGTCTTTGGAGTCGTCGCCCGGGCGGTCGGGTATCCGGTCGGCTGTGGTGTCCGCCGGTCGGCTCGGGGCGCGGTCCGCCGAGCGGGCGGTGGGCCGGCCGCGTACGCCGTACGAGACGGCTGCCGCCGCGCCGCCGAGCAGCAGCCCCGCCAGCAGGAGCGGGAACGCCACGAACCACGGCGTGTCCCAGACGCCGCCCGCGTCGCCCGCATAGGCGATGGCCGTGATCAGGAGGAAGAGGCCGAGGACCAGCTTGCCGGGATGGAACTCATGACGTAGCACGGCTCACCTCCACCTGTCCGATGCCCATTTCGATGTGCAGCTCGAGCGTGCCGCCGTCCTTGCTGTCCGCGGGAGGATTCAGCGTCACCGACTTCTCCTTGCCCGGAGCGATGTCCACGTCGCTCTTGGGATCGTCCGGCAACTGGATGTCGCCGATGCCCACTTCCACGTTCAGCTTCACCGTGCTGTCCTTCGGCACGATCACCTTCACCTGCCCGGCCCCCACCTCGGCGCTGGTGCTCAGCGTCCGGCCCTTGCCGGGACCGGCGCGGGTCAGGTCGAGCGTGCCGATGCCCGACCCCAGTTCGTACTGGGGCGCGACCTGTGCCGCCGTGGTCGGCCGCCACTCCGTCTCCGCCCAACTGGTGCTGATGTCCTTGGGCAGTGCGGCGGAGCCCGCGAGGAGCCCGGCCGTGATCACCGCGAGCACGATCGAGCCCACGCCGGTGCGCCCGAGGAAGGCGCTGAGAGCGATGCCGATGCCGAACACGGCGAGGGCGAGGGCGAGGCCGGCCTGCAGGCTGGTGCCGAGCGGCTGCTCCTCCCAGGTGAGGCCGGTGCCGAGACCGCCGGCGAGCAGCGCTCCCAGGAAGACGGAGCCACCGATCCAACGGGGGCCGCGCTGCTGGGGCCGGGGGGCCGCCGCGGGCTCCCGCTGCCGTATCCGCCCGTGCGGTGGGTCGGGCTGATACTGGACGGTCACGCCCTCGGGCCCCCAGAAGTAGCCCGAGATCCCGTCGTGGGTGCCGTCCTTGACGATCGGGTCCCGCCACCACGACGGGACACCGGCCACCGGTGGAGCCTTCGCCTCGGGCGGTGCGTCCGCCACGGCCTGGGCCGCCACCGGGTCGGGATCGGTCGTGCCGCGCTGCTGCGACCAGTACCCCGCGCCCGCGAGGAGCAGGGCGAGGACGGCCGCGAAGGTGAGGGCCCCGCCGTTGTTCAGCAGGGAGAGGAAGACGCCGCAGCCGACGAGGGCGAAGAGCACTGCCGTCAGGGCCTGGCCGTCCACCCGGCCGGAGAGGAGCCGACGCGCCTCGTTCTCCTCCTCGTCCTCGAAGGGGACGAATAGCCACGCGAAGCCGTAGAAGACAAGGCCGAGCCCGCTGGTGACGGAGAGGAGCGCGAGCCCGATCCGGAAGATCACCGGATCCATGTCGCAGTGCTGACCCAGCCCCGCGCACACGCCGCCCAGCCTTTTGTGCCGCCGATCGCGGCGGAAGGCCCGCACGTCCCACGGCCCGCCCGGCTCCCGCGCCGTGGCGGCAAGGTGGTCGCGCGGTGCGGCCTGCGGGCCCGTCCCGGCGGGCTGCTCGTCTGTCATGTGTCCATGGTGACGGGCCCGAGGCCGCCGCGGCAGTCGGGACAACCCTGGCCGAACCCTGAGATCGCCCCTGACACGTCCCTGCCCCGACCTCCGCGCCCCGCCGTCCGGGTCGGAGATCAGGGACGTCTCGGGGGTCGACCCTGATGCCCGCGCCCGCGTACGCGTGTGAATATCGGAGACATGCCGGAAGCCGCAGCAGTATCCATCGAAGACGAGCGGCCGCTGCGAAAGCTCTATCGCAGCGGTGACGGCCGTTGGCTCGGCGGTGTCGCTCGCGGCCTCGCCGGTCATCTCGGGCTGCCCGTGGTCTGGGTGCGGCTGATCTTCGTCGGTCTGTTCATGGCGGACGGGCTGGGTGCGTTGCTGTACGCGGCGTTCTGGTTCTTCGTGCCGCTGGGTGTCGGCGGGGTCGACGCCGAGCGCCCGCCCACCGCCGTCACCACCGAGACGGCGTCCGACGGACGCCGCAGACTCGTGGCCCGCAAGCCGGACAAGGGCCAGCTCGTCGCGCTGCTGGCGATGGTCATCGTCGCCATGGTCTTCGTCGGGAACGTGGATCTGGGCAGCTCGACCAAGGCCTATCTGGTCCCGACCCTGCTCGTCGCCGCCGGTGTCGCCCTGGTCTGGCGGCAGGCGGACAACGCCCGCAGGGCCCGCTGGATGGCCGTCGGCCGCCGCAGGCGCACCCTGACCATCGCCCGCGCGGGGGCCGGAGTGCTGCTCGTCGGCGCCGGTGTCTCCGGCATCTTCGTGCTGCAGGGCTCCACCTCGCACCTCAGCTCCGTGCTGCAGGCCGCGCTGGCGGTGCTCGTCGGCGTCGCGCTGCTCGCTGGCCCCTACCTCGTGCGCATGATGCAGGACCTCTCCGAGGAGCGGCTGATGCGTATCCGCGCCCAGGAGAGGGCGGAGGTCGCCGCCCATGTGCACGACTCGGTCCTGCACACCCTGACCCTCATCCAGCGCAATGCCGAGAGTGCCTCAGAGGTGCGCCGCCTGGCCCGCGCCCAGGAGCGCGACCTGCGTCAATGGCTCTACAAACCGGAGGGCACCGGCAAGGACGAGGCGGATGAGCCCGACACCCTCGCCGAAGCGGTCCGGCGCGACGCCGCGGAGGTGGAGGACAAGCACGGCGTCCCCATCGAGGTCGTCATAGTCGGCGACTGCCCGCTCGACGACCGGCTGACGGCGCAGGCGCAGGCCGCGCGGGAAGCAATGGTGAACGCCGCCAAGTACGGTGGCGAGGGCGGTGCGGTGCAGGTCTTCGCCGAAGTCGAGGGGGAGACGGTGTTCGTGTCCGTCCGGGACCGTGGCCCCGGCTTCGATCTGGATTCCGTGCCGGACGACCGCATGGGCGTACGAGAATCGATCATCGGCCGTATGCAGCG
Source organism: Streptomyces sp. NPDC054047 (assembly GCF_055585065.1). NCBI lineage: Bacteria > Bacillati > Actinomycetota > Actinomycetes > Kitasatosporales > Streptomycetaceae > Streptomyces > Streptomyces sp. NPDC054047. The sequence continues at coordinate 64,386 of NZ_JBVJKV010000011.1, forward strand.
CAACGGCGGCACGGCGCGCCTGCGCGCGGTGCCGGGGGGCGGCACGGAAGTCGAGCTGGAGATGGAGAGGACGGCGACGACATGAGCGACGCGAGCGAGCCCGTGGGGCCCAGGGGTGGATCGGACGGAGCAGTCGAACCGTCCGCGGCCGAAGCGAACACGTCTGCCGGGGCGAATGAACCGGCTCAGGCCGCCGGTGGGGCTGGCGCGGCCAGTGGTGCCGTGGGCGGTGACCAGGAGGGCCGCCGTGCGCGCGTCGTCCTCGTCGACGACCACCGGATGTTCCGCACGGGCGTCCAGGCGGAGATCGGCAGGACCGCGATCACCGGTGTCGAGGTCGTCGGCGAGGCGGCGGACGTCGACCAGGCGGTCACGGTCATCACGGCGACGCGTCCCGAGGTCGTGCTCCTCGACGTGCATCTTCCGGGCGGCGGCGGGGTCGAAGTGCTGCGCAGGTGCGCGCCGTTGATGTCCGATGCCGAGCGGCCCGTGCGGTTCCTCGCGCTGTCCGTGTCGGATGCCGCCGAGGACGTCATCGGAGTCATCCGCGGTGGTGCCCGCGGTTATGTCACCAAGACGATCACCGGTACGGACCTGGTCGACTCCATCTTCCGGGTGCAGGACGGCGACGCGGTCTTCTCGCCGCGCCTGGCCGGGTTCGTCCTCGACGCCTTCGCGTCGACCGACGCGCCCCCGGTCGACGAGGACCTGGACCGCCTCACGCAGCGCGAGCGCGAGGTGCTGAGGCTCATCGCGCGGGGGTACGCGTACAAGGAGATCGCCAAGCAGCTCTTCATCTCCGTGAAGACGGTCGAGTCGCATGTGTCGGCGGTGCTGAGGAAGCTGCAGCTGTCCAACCGGCACGAGCTGACGCGGTGGGCGACGGCGCGGCGGCTGGTCTGACGGTCCCCGCGGCCGGGGGCGGTCCTGGCTAGCGGTGCGCGCCGTTCGCAGCGGGGGCGGGGCCCAACTTCCGTATCGCCCAGCGGTAGTGGCCCACCGCCTTGGTGATGCCGATGAGGCCCGTCAGCCACAAGATGAGGCCCGTGCCCATGCCGAGCGCGACGTCGCTGTACGAGTCGCGTCCCGGCTCGGCGTAGGCGGCGGCCGCGAACGACGCCCACAGGCCGAGTGCGCACACGAGGAGGGACGAGAGGAGCCAGCAGAGGCTGAGGCCGGGGGAGCGGAGAGCGGAGTCCGACGCCGGGTGGCTGTCCAGGGCCAGCCAGCTGTCGGTGAGTTCGCGGGCCTTCCGGTCGTTGCGGATACCGACGACGACGCCGATCACGCAGGGCACGAGGGCCCCGAGGCCCAGGACCGCGCAGAGCGGGACCATGACGAAGGCCATCACGTCGTGGTCCTCGATCATTTCGAGCGGCACCGTCAGGAGCGCCCAGCCGACGACACAGCCGAGCGCGAACAGCCAGAGCAGCAGGATTCGGTGCACGCCCATGATCTGCCTGCGCAGCGCTTCGAGTGCCATGCCGCGGTCGTGCAGCAGCGCGTTCCGGTCCTGCCAGGTGCGCAGGTAGGCAGGTGGCGGAGGGGGCGGCAGCGTACGGCGGGGCATGGCCCTGACAGTACCTCCGGGTCCACAAGGCTTCTCACCCCGCCCGCAGTGCCCTACAACACCCTGCCCGCGATGCCCCGCGCCCCGCCGACAACGGCCTGCGCCCCCCTCACGTGACCTCTCACGCCACCCGCGTCGCGCCCGCGAAGGGCATCTGGCTGATCGGGGCGAGACGTACCGGAGCGCTCGGGTTCGGGGCGTGGATCATCTGGCCGTTGCCCACGTAGAGCCCCACATGGCTGATGCCCTGGTAGAAGAAGACCAGGTCGCCGGGCTGGAGTTGGGAGCGCGGGACCCGCTCGCCCGCCGCGATCTGCGCGTACGTCGTGCGCGGCAGGTCGACCCCCGCAGACCGGTAGGCGGCCTGGGTGAGCCCGGAGCAGTCGAAGGCGTTGGGACCGGTGGCGCCCCATACGTACGGGCTGCCGAGGGCCTTGTGGGCGTACGAGACGGCCGCTGAGGCACGGGCGTTGGGCGCCTTGGCCGGGGCGCCCGAGACGCCGTCGCGGCCCGCGGTGCGGGACGCCCTGTCCTCGCCCGCCAGCTCCGCGCGCTGGTCGCCGGTGAGCTGCGACAGGAGCCGCTTGGCCGCGTCCAGCTTTCCGTTGACCGTCTTCTTGTGCTTCTTCAGCTCCGCCTGGCGGGACTTGAGGTGCGCCAGAGTCCCGTCGGCCTCGGTGTGCAGTTGGTCGACCTCCTGGAGCTGCTTGCGCACTCCGGCCACGGCCGCGGCCTGGCGGCTGTCCGCCCGGTCGGCGAGCGCGGCGCGCTCGAGGTACTGGTCGGGATCGGAGGAGAGCGCGAGCTGGACGGCCGGGTCGATGCCGCCGCTGCGATACTGCGCGGCGGCGATCGAACCGAGGCCCTCGCGTGCCGAGTTGAGCTTCTCCGTCTTGCGGGCCGCCTCGTCCCGCAGTTCGCGCAGGGACTTCTCGGCGCCTTCGGCCTTCTCCTTGGCGCCGTTGTACTTCTCGGTGGCGATCTCCGCCTCGCGGTAGAGCGCGTCGACCTTGGACTTCACCTCGGCCGGACTGAGCCGCGGATCCGCGTGTCCTGTCCCGTCGAACGCGGTGGCCGTGGCGGCCCCCGCGAGGGCGATGGTGGCGGCGGTGCGGGCCGTATGGCCACTGAGCGAGCGCTGTCTGGGCTTGCGGTGCGCTGCCACGAAGGGGGGCTCCTTAAGGGTCCGGCGGCGGCCCGCACAGGGGGAGCGGACCGCCGCCGGATTCTCGGCGGTGGTGTCCGACTGCCGCCCCTGGTCCGGGCGGCGGTGGGGAGCCGGTCACCTGACGAAGGACGCTAAACCTGGCCGTCACGGCTTGGTGGCGGATTGTGCACAACTGACGCAAGTGTTCTAGACGGTGACCGTATGTGGCTGTTCGATCTCTCGGGCGAGGACCCTTCGCGTACGCGTGTGACCGATGCGCCGCTTGGGGCCCACCTGGCTACGGAGCGGTGATAAGGCCCCGGCTAGGCTCCGGAACCATGGACGTTCTCACCCATCTCTTCGTCGGCCTGCACATCATCGGCATCGCCTCCCTCCTGGGCGGCTTCCTTACCCAGATGAAGCAGATGGGCCAGGGCACGGCCCGCTTCAACCCGGCGATGCTGCACGGCGCGCTGACGATGCTCGTCACGGGCGTGATCCTGGTGGGTCTCAACCAGGCGGACGACAATCCGGTCAACAACGTCAAGATCGGCATCAAGATGGCCGTGCTGATCGTGATCCTCGCGCTGGTCTACGTGAAACGGGACGAGGAGAAGGTGGACAAGGCGATGTTCGGCGCCGTCGGGCTGCTGACCGTCGTGAACATCTTCATCGCGGTGCTGTGGACCTGACCCGGCCCGCAGAACTCGGCCCGTAGAAACCGGCCCGCAGAACCCGAGCCGCAGAAAAACGGCCCTCCACGCGCGCGTGGAGGGCCGTTTTCTCGTGTGTGTGACGGTTACGCGGGTCGCACGACGCTGTGGATCGGCATGTAGTAGATCGACTCGACGCGGACGTTCGCGCCCGGCTTCGGGGCGTGGATCATCTTGCCGTCGCCGATGTAGATCCCTACGTGGCTGATGTCGTCGTAGAAGAAGACCAGGTCACCCGGCTTGGCGTCGGCGGTCTTCACGGTCGTGCCGACCTTCACCTGGTCCCACGTCGTACGCGGCAGGGAGATCCCCGCGGCCTTCCACGCGTCCTGGGTGAGCCCGGAGCAGTCGTAGGAGTCGGGGCCGGTGGCGCCCCACACGTACGGCTTGCCGATCTGCGCCTCCGCGAAGTTGATCACCTTCGCGGCCTTCGTCGCGTAACCGCTGTCCGTGTCACCGGAGCCGGAGCCGGAACCCGTGCCGGTGTCGGTGCCGGTGTCGGAGCCGGAGTCCGGGGTCTCCTTGTTCTGCTCGCGTTCCTTGGCCGCCGCCTCTTCCGCCGCCTTGCGCTTGGCCTCCGCCTCGGCCTCCTGCTTGCGGGCCAGCTCGGCGGCCTTGCGCTTGGCCTCTTCTTCCTTCTTCTTCTCGATCGCCGCGAGCCGCGCCTTCTCCTCGGCGGTCAGCTCCGAGAGCATCGTGCGCGCCTGGCCCAGCTTCTTCTGGACGGTCTGCTTGCTCGTCCTGAGGTCGTCCCGCGAGTCGCTCAGCGTCTCCAGGCTCTTGGCGGCCTTCGTGCGCTGCTTCGTAGCCGACGCCTGCTGCGTCTGGTAGTCGTCGACCGCCTTCTTCTGGCGCGCGGTGAGCCGGTCCGACAGGTGGTTCTGGTCGAAGTACCCCTGCGGGTCGTCGGCGAGCATCATCGTGGCGGTCTCGGAGACGCCGCCGGTGCGGTACTGGGCCGCGGCGAACGTGCCCAGCTCCTGGCGGGCCTCGTTCAGCTTGTCGGTGCGCTTGGCCACGTCGTCCAGGAGTGTGTCGACCTTCTTGCGCTGCTTGTCGGTGCGCTCCTTGGCCGAGTTGTACTTCTGGGTGGCGACGCCCGCCTGGTGGTAGAGGTCGTCGACCTTCTTCTGGACCTCTTCGAGGCTGGGCTTCTGCGGAGCGGACGGTGCTGCCTGCGCGCTCTGTGACAGCAGGGCCACGGAGGTGAGGGCCGCCGTCGTGATGCCGAGGGCGGGAGTGGCGCGTAGGCCGGCCATGCGGGTCCGCGGCTTGCGGTGCGACGCCAAGGGAGGCGACTCCTTCCGTAGACCGCCTACCGGGTTAGCTGTCGGGTTCGGGCGGGTGGTTCCGGAAGGTTGCCCTACAGTCCCGTACTTCGTACGGGACCGATTCACCCCAAGTTCAAAGTGGGTCCCCGGCTCCGAGGAGATCGAACTCGGCGGAGGCCACCCGTTCCCGGCGGGGTTCGCCGGTGGGAGTGCGAGCGGCCCGGGCAGCAACCTAGCCAATTCGTGTGGCCCGTGTGAAGGTTGATGTTCGATATGCCCGATACGTTTTCGTTACTTTACGAAGCTCTTGACGCGGGCACGCCGTGCCATGGCGGAGCGTGACCGTCCGCGGGCGGGGCGTAGGCGGGCGTAGGCGGGGTGAGGTGGCCGGAACCCGGGGCGGGTTGTCAGTGGGGCCGCCTAGACTCGGGAGGCGATGAGCAGCCTCTTTGATGACAGCTTCCTGGCGGACCTCCAGCCCTCGCGGGCCTCGGAGGAGGAGCCCCCGCCGCCGCCCGAGGACAGTGCCCCGGAATCCGTTCCGGATGATCTGTTCGACGGGAAGTTCGACGCGCCCACACCCCGGGACGCGCACTACCGCGGCGGCGCCCCCCGCCCGGTGATCGACCCGGCGGCCCTGCTCGACGGGCTGAACGAGAACCAGCGAGCGGCCGTCGTGCACGCACACTCCCCGCTGCTCATCGTCGCCGGCGCGGGCTCGGGCAAGACCCGGGTCCTGACGCACCGCATCGCGTATCTCCTGGCCGAGCGGCACGTGCACCCGGGGCAGATCCTGGCGATCACGTTCACGAACAAGGCCGCGGGCGAGATGAAGGAGCGCGTCGAGCAGCTCGTCGGGCCGCGGGCCAACGCGATGTGGGTGTCGACGTTCCACAGCGCGTGCGTGCGGATACTGCGCCGCGAGTCGAAGACGATCGGCTTCACCTCCTCCTTCTCGATCTACGACGCCGCCGACTCCAAGCGGCTGATGGCCCTGGTCTGCCGGGACCTGGACATCGACCCGAAGAAGTTCCCGCCGAAGTCCTTCAGCGCCAAGATCTCGAACCTGAAGAACGAGCTGATCGACGAGGAGACCTTCGCGGGCCAGGCCGCCGACGGCTTCGAGAAGACGCTCGCCCAGGCGTACGCGATGTACCAGTCGCGGCTGCGCGAGGCGAACGCCCTCGACTTCGACGACCTGATCATGACGACGGTCAACATGTTCCGCGCGTTCCCGGACGTCGCCGCGCACTACCGCCGCCGCTTCCGCCACGTGATGGTCGACGAGTACCAGGACACCAACCACGCCCAGTACGCCCTGGTGCGCGAGCTGGTGGGTCCCGCGGACGGCGAGGGCAGCGAGGGCGAGGGACCCGCCGAGCTGTGCGTCGTGGGTGACGCGGACCAGTCGATCTACGCCTTCCGCGGCGCCACGATCCGCAACATCCTCCAGTTCGAGGAGGACTATCCGAACGCGACGACGATCCTCCTCGAGCAGAACTACCGCTCCACGCAGACGATCCTGACCGCGGCCAACGCCGTCATCGAGCGCAACGAAAGCCGCCGCCCGAAGAACCTGTGGACCAACGCGGGCGCGGGCGCGGGCATCACCGGCTACGTCGCCGACACCGAGCACGACGAGGCGCAGTTCGTCGCCGACGAGATCGACCGGCTCACCGACGCGGGCGACGCGAAGGCCGGTGACGTCGCGATCTTCTACCGGACGAACGCGCAGTCCCGTGTCTTCGAAGAGATCTTCATCCGCGTCGGCCTGCCGTACAAGGTCGTCGGCGGCGTCCGCTTCTACGAGCGCAAGGAGGTCCGGGACGTCCTCGCGTATCTGCGCGTGCTCGCCAATCCGGAGGACTCCGTCCCGCTGCGGCGCATTCTGAACGTACCCAAGAGGGGCATCGGCGACCGCGCGGAGGCGATGATCGACGCGCTCTCGCAGCGCGAGAAGATCTCCTTCCCGCAGGCGCTGAAGCGCGTCGACGAGGCGTACGGAATGGCGGCTCGCTCGGCGAACGCCGTCAAGCGGTTCAACGTGCTGATGGAGGAGCTGCGGACCGTCGTCGAGTCGGGCGCGGGTCCCGCCGTCGTCCTGGAGGCCGTGCTCGAACGGACCGGCTATCTCGCCGAGTTGCAGGCATCGACCGACCCGCAGGACGAGACGCGCATCGAGAACCTCCAGGAACTCGCCGCCGTGGCCCTGGAGTTCGAGCAGGACAGCGGTGAAGTCGGTGGCGCCGGTGAGGCCGGTGAAGCCGGTGAAGGTGCAGCGGAGACCGAGGACGCGGACGCAGGAGCGGACGCGGGCGCGGGCACAGGCGTGTCGGGCACCCTCTCCGAGTTCCTGGAGCGGGTCGCGCTCGTCGCCGACTCGGACCAGATTCCCGACGAGGAGGACGACGGCTCCGGAGTCATCACGCTGATGACGCTGCACACCGCCAAGGGCCTCGAGTTTCCGGTCGTCTTCCTGACCGGCATGGAGGACGGCGTCTTCCCGCACATGCGTTCCCTCGGCCAGGTCAAGGAGCTGGAGGAAGAGCGTCGCCTCGCGTACGTGGGCATCACGCGCGCGCGGGAGCGGCTCTACCTCACGCGGTCCTCGATGCGCAGCGCCTGGGGACAGCCCTCGTACAACCCGCCGTCGCGCTTCCTGGAGGAGATCCCGGAGGCCCACCTGGACTGGAAGCGGAAGGGTTCCGTCGGCGCACCGGCATCCTCCGGACCCGCGGCCGGGATCGCCTCCTCCTTGTCGTCGTCGCGCTCGCGCACCGGGGGCGCGCAGGGCTTCGCCACGCGCCGTGCGACGGAGAAGCCGGTGGTCGCGCTGGCGATCGGGGACCGGGTCACGCACGACCAGTTCGGCCTCGGAACCGTGGTCGGGGTGAAGGGCACGGGCGCGAACGCCGAGGCGACGGTGGACTTCGGAGAGCCCAAGCCCAAGCGGCTCCTGCTGCGGTACGCGCCGGTGGAGAAGCTCTAACGCCGCAGGCGGCGGCCCGAGTTGTGCGGGGTCGCCGCGCGGGCGGCGCCTTGAGTTACGTCGGGTCGAGGCCGTGGCTGCGCAGCCACGGCAGCGGGTCGATCGCCGAGCCGCCGCCGGGGCGCACCTCGAAGTGCAGGTGCGGTCCCGTGGAGTTGCCGGAGTTCCCGGAGAAGGCGATGGGGTCGCCCGCCTTGACGGGGCCGCTGGAGACCTTGTGCGTGGAGAGGTGGCAGTACCACGTCTCCGTGCCGTCCTTGGCGGTCACGATCGCCATGTTGCCGTAGGCGCTGTTCCACTTCGTGGAGACGGTGCCGTCGGTCGCGGCGAGGACCTCGGTGCCGTACGCCACCGGGAAGTCGATTCCGGAGTGCGCGGACATCCAGTTGATGCCGGCCTGGCCGTAGTACGCGCTCAGGCCCTGCTGCTTCACCGGCAGCGCGAACTTGGGGCGCAGGCGCTCCTTGCGCGCGGCTTCCTCGGCGGCCTTCTTCTCGGCGGCGACCTTCTCCGCCTTGAGGTCGATGCGCTCCTGGGTGCGGCTCGCGCGGTCGGCGAAGTCACCTGCGTCCGCGGAGAGGTTCGCCAGCTGCGTGTCGAGCTTGTTGTTGGCGGCGGAGGGCTGCACCGACGCCGTGTCCGGGACCGATGCCGCCTGAGCCTCCTTCTCGTCGCCGCCGCCGAAGTCGCCCACGGACGCGGCGGCGATACCCGCGACGCCCATCACGCAGGCGGAGGGCACGGCGACGGTGAAGAGCGCGGAGCGCTTGGCGGGGGAGCGGCGGCGGGCCCGCGAGCGGGAGCCGTGCGCACGGTCCATGACCGGCGGCTCGTCGTCCCCGGCGGTGTCGCGGCCGACCGGCTCGACCGGACCGAGTGAATCGGCGGGAGCTTCGTCGGGCGTGAACTCGTGCTCGGCGGGAGCCGGTTGGGGGTAGACCTCGGTGGGGTGGGATTCGGGGGCGTAGGCATCGGAGGCGTAGGACCCGGTGTCGTACGGCGAATGCTCGTACGTTTCCGGCGCCTCGTACGTGTCGGGCGCTCCGGGCGTGTCCTGAGCCTCGTACGTCCCGTGCACCCCGTGTGCCTCGTGCGTCTCGGGGGTGCCGTACGCCTCGTGCGTCCCGGTGGCCCCGTACGACATGTCCTGCGCGGCGTCCTGGCCGCCGGAGTTCCACGCGGTCGCGTCGTACGCGCCGGTGTCGAAGGCCTGGGTCTCCCACTGGCCGGTCTGCTGCGGCTGCTGCGGTTGGTTCCAGGCGCCGGTGTCCCACTGGCCAGTGGCGTCGAGGCCGGGACCGGGCTGGGCCGGGATGTCGGCGGAGAGGTGTTGGTAGCCGCCGGTCGACCACGTGGCGCCGGTGTCGTAGCTGCCGGTCTCGTAGCCACTGGTGTCGTACGCGGCTTGGTGCTGCGCGGCGTACGGGTCGTGGTTCAGCGTCTGCTGCGTCCCCGTGGTGGACCACTGGCCGGTGTCGTACTGACCGCCGGGCATGTCGCCGAAGAGCGGGTCGGACGCAAAGCTTCCGGTGTCGGGGCCGGCCGTCGCATAGCTGCCTGTGGTGTCGAAGCTTCCCGTGGAGTAGCCGTCGTAACCGGTGTAGGCGCCGTGCTGGGTGCTCTGCTGGTCATACGCCGCGTAGGGCGCATGGTCGGCGGGTGCCGAGGCCGGGGGTGTTGAGCTCCCCGACGGGTGACGGTCGTTCACCAACTTCTCTTTCGCCTCGGCAGCAGGGGCAGAGCAGTGCGGCGACTGTACCCGGCGGTATGCGGGCGCGACAATCTTCGGCAGGTTTCCGGCTCTCAGGAAACGGGCATTCGGCCGCCTTTCGGCGGACGGCGGGCACAGCTTTGGCCCTGCGTTCGAGATCCGTTCGACAAATTTCCCGCGTCGCGGGGTGCGGGAGCTGCTCCTCAGGCCACGGTTTGTCCGTTCTCGGCGCCCGTCGCGGATTTCCCCGGAGCAGGCAGATCGAGGGCCTGGCGGATTCCGGCGGCGACCGCGGGGTGCACGGGCAGGGCGAGATGACCGATACCGGAGACACGTACGTTCTGCGCGATCAGGTCGGGATGGTTGACGCAGGCCGTCTCGAGGGGCGCCATCAGCTGGTCCAGGTCGCTCCAGAAGCTCACGAAACGGGTCCGGCAGCCCGGCGCGGGCTCGCGCAGCTCCTCGATCACGTCCGAACCGGGGCGCATCTGGCGCACGATCGGGTGCGCGTCGGCCAGTGGCACGACGCGCGTTCCCTCGTGCGGGGTACCGAGGGTGACCAGCGTGCGGACGCGTTCGTCGCCGCCCAGGCGCTGCGCGTAATAGCGGGCGATCAGGCCGCCGAGGCTGTGCCCGACGATGTCCACCTGGTGGTGGCCCGTGCGCTCGCAGATCTCCTCTATGTGGCGGCCGAGCAGCTCGGCCGCCGTGCGGATGTCGCACGTGAGGGGGGAGTAGTTGAGGGACTCCACGTGCTGGCCGCCGTGCTGGGCCAGGGAGCGGCGCAGGAGGACGAAGACCGAGCGGTTGTCGATGAAGCCGTGCAGGAGGACGACCGGGGGCCGGCTCTCCGCGGGGAGCCGGGGCGCGTCGGGCGACGGCAGTTCGGCGGCGATCCTGCGTTCCTGGACGATGCCCGACGGGTACAGGAGGAGGTGGCCGGCAAGGATCGCCACCTCGAGCGCGGTCGCTTTCAGCAGAGCCATGGAGAGCCCCGCCAGTCTGGCGGGCAACGTGAGGCAGGGCGGGCGAAAGGGCAAGACCCTCGTGATGGTCATGGTCGACCTCCCGGTCGGCACGCGAGAGGACGGCTCTGTCCCCCGTGTGCCCGTAGTGGGGAGGCGTGACAGAGGTCGTACGGCGGTACGTGGTCAGCGCCGGCGGCGCCCCGAATACCGGCGCGATCGCCGATGTGCCGCGTCACCACGGCGCGCAGCTGACGGCGCGGTGGCACGGCGACCTCGTTGCGGCTCCCCTTGCGCCGTCCCGAAAACGGTCCGTATGCCGCTCGATACGGGAGTGGCGCGCAGCGAACGTGTCCCATCGTGTGATTTCCCCCTCGCTCTCCACCGTGAAACTGCCGCGTGCGAGATGCTGGAGATAACGTTCGTTCACTTCCCCGGCCGTTGCGGCACGGGGTGCCAGTGCTTGGACAGATGGATATCGGTACATGGAGGCAGTGATGGGTGTGGCAGCCGGTCCGATCCGCGTGGTGGTGGCGAAGCCGGGTCTCGACGGTCATGACCGCGGGGCCAAGGTGATCGCCAGGGCACTGCGTGACGCGGGTATGGAGGTCATCTACACCGGCCTGCATCAGACGCCCGAGCAGGTGGTGGACACCGCGATCCAGGAGGACGCCGACGCGATCGGTCTGTCCATCCTCTCCGGCGCCCACAACACGCTCTTCGCGCGCGTGATCGAGCTCCTCAAGGAGCGCGACGCGGAGGACATCAAGGTCTTCGGCGGCGGCATCATCCCCGAGGCGGACATCGCGCCGCTCAAGGAGAAGGGCGTCGCGGAGATCTTCACTCCCGGGGCCACGACGGCGTCGATCGTGGACTGGGTCCGGGCGAACGTCCGGCAGCCGGCCGGCGCCTGACGGCCACCGCGCCGCGGCGGGAGCGTCATCCGGCCTCCTCCGCGCGGCGGGAGCGTCGTCCGGCCTCCTCACCTCCAGTGCGGGGGCGGCTGGTCCGCTGCGCGCTGGGGTGAGTGCTTCGGTGACGGCGTCAGTGGGGGAGGCCGACAGAGCCGCCGGCCTCGGCCGCTCGGTGGGGTTGCCTGAGGTGGCTGAGGTGACTGCGGTACCTGAGGTGACTGCGGGGTTGCCTAAGATGGCGGCACCTCCGGATCTTCCGGCGCCGAGCCCGGTTTCCCCGGCTCCGCGCTCAGCTTCCCCGGCTCCGCCTCCGGATTCCCCGGCTGCTCCGCGCTCAGCGGCTCCGCGCCCAGCTCCGCCCGCATCGCCGCGCGTAGACGCAACGTACTGACCAGGCGCTGGAAGGCTTCCGACCAGTAGCCGCCCGCGCCGGGGGAAGCGTCCTCCGGCTCGTCCGGTATCGCGGTCAGTACGTCGAGGCGGACCGCCTCCGCGGGGTCGAGGCAGCGCTCCGCCAGGCCCATCACTCCGCTGAAGCTCCAGGGGTAACTCCCGGCGTCCCGCGCGATGTTCAGCGCGTCCACCACCGCCCGGCCCAGCGGCTCCGACCAGGGCAGCGTGCACACGCCCAGCAGCTGGAACGCCTCCGAGAGGCCGTGCGTCGCGATGAACTGCGCGACCCAGTCGGCACGCTCCCCGGACGGCAGCGCCGCGAGCAGCTTCGCGCGCTCGGCCAGCGAAGCCGCGCCGGGTCCCGCCGCGTCGGGGGACGAGGGGGCTCCGAGCAGCGCCCGGGACCAGACCGCGTCGCGTTGCCGCACGGCCGCGCGGCACCACGCGGCGTGCAGCTCGCCCTGCCAGTCGTCGGACACGGGCAGCGCCACGATCTCGGCGGGGGTCCGGCCGCCCAGCCGCTCCGGCCAGGTGTCGAGCGGGGCCGACTCCACCAACTGGCCCAGCCACCAGGAGCGTTCACCCCGCCCTGTGGGCGGCTTGGGGGTGACGCCGTCGCGCTCCATGCCCGCGTCGCACTCGTGCGGCGCCTCGACCGTGAGCGTCGGCGTGCTCTTCGTGCCCTGCGCGTGGTCGATGGCCACGCAGGAGGCCGCGCGGGCCGCCATCCGTGCGGCAAGGGCGGAAGAGGGGAGCGCGGAGAGGAGCTCGGCCGCCGTCGCGCGGACGTTGCGGCTGCGGTCGGTGAGTGCCTGCTCCAGGAACGGCTCGTCGGCCGCGCACAGTTGGGTGCGCAGGGAGTCGAGGAACATCAGGCGGTCCTCCGCCCGCTCCGTGCTCCATGTGCCGGCGAGCAGTTCCCGCGCGGCGGCCGGGTCATGCGCCCGCACCGCGCCGAGCAGGGCGACGCGCTCGGCGAACAGGCCCTCCTCCCACAGCTGTTGGACCTGCGCCGTTTCCTCCGGCGCGGGCAGGGACACCCCGCCGCCCGGCGTGGAGCGGAGCGCGAACTTCCAGTCCGGGTTGAGCCGAGCGAGCCACAGCGCCCGCGGGCCCGCGAAGGCGAGGGCCTGCGGGCGCAGGTCCGTGCGCCCACGGGCCGCGTTCAGGAGGGCCGGAAGCAGCTCGGGCGGCGCCGCGAAGCCTCGCTCGTTCGCCAGCGCCAGCCACTGGGGCAGCAGTTCCATCAGGTCGGGCACCGCGCCTCGGCGTCCGCCGCTGCCGGCGCCGGGGTGATCGGTGAGCAGCGTGGCGAGCCTGCGCCGCGCCGCGGGCGGCACCAACGGCCTGGGGTCGTCCGCGGCCGGCTCGGGAGGCGTCGCGGCGGGCGCGGGGCGAAGCCCGGCTCTGCGCCGGACGGTCTGCACGGCTGCCGCGTCCAGCAGGGCGGCCGGTGCGTCCTTGCCCTGGGTGCGTACGGGGGGTGTGCGGCGGTCGGTGCCGAGGAGTGCGGCGGTGACCAGGTCTTCCCAGGGGGCGGCGGTCGCTTCGGAGAGTGCGGTGGTGCCGGTCATGTGGACTCCTCTCGCGGACGGATCTCTCGGGTCTTTCGTCTGGAGCTGCCGCCTTGGATCTGCTGGAGCGGCTGGATCTGCGGGATGTACTGGATCTGGCGGATCCCACGGTTACGGCGGATCCCACGGTTCTGGCGGATCCAGGAGATCCGCCGTCTCAGGGCTGTCGGTGAGCGTTGCGGTGGTGCTGCGCTGTATCGGTGGACCCTGCGGTGCTCCGCGCGAACGCGGCGGTGTTCGCGGAACGCGTCGATGCCCACAGGACGGTGGCGGTGTGACGGCGGTGAGGCGTGGTGGTCAGCACAGGGCCACCGCCTCTCCCACTCCGCGCGGCCAGGCCGTCAGAGGGGTGAAGCCCTCGTGACCACATTCACCGAAGACCGTCACCGGAGCGCCTCCGGAGAGTGCCACCAACCGCCACAGGCCCGCGCGGGAGGCCGCGGAAGGCCTGATGGGCAGGGCCGTGTCCCCTTTCGCGTCCGCCAGTTGCCAGCCGTCGGAGGAGGGGCCCGGGAGCGGGGTCGGTATCACCTCGCTCAAGGTGACCGGCCAGGAATCCAGCCAGGGGTCGTCCCGCAGCACCTCGCCGTAGCGGCGCGCGGCCTGCTCCGTCCGTACGCCGGGCGGCCGGGCCGTCGTCGGCGCGGGGGCGCTGAACTGCTCGCCCAGGTCGGCCCGCAGCTGCCCGGCGCCCGGATACGCGGTCAGTTCGGCGTCCAGCGCGAGGCCGACCGGTAGCGCGAGCGCGGGTGCGCGCCCCGCGGCTCCGTACGACAGGAGTAGGGCCGTGCGCCCCGACTCCGCGCCGTGCAGCCATATCCGGCGGGTGGTGAGCCTGCTGTCCGCCGTGTCGTACTGCGCGAGCACCAGCCAGTGGTCCCGCACCGCGGGGCCCTCCGACGGCGTGGGCAGGCCTATGCGGGAGCGGACCGTGGCCGCCAGGGCCTCCGGCAGTCGGTCGCGGTGCAGCCAGCCCTGGTCGAGGAGGTGGAGGAGCGCGCACTCCTCCAGCATCCGCACCGGCCAGCCGGGCCCGGAGGAGGGGATGGCGCCCAACTCCCGCACGCGTGCGGCCAGTCCGGGCGCCTGCGCGTCGACCATGCGGGCGGCCGTCTCCTCCCACAGCCCGTACCCCGTCTGCTCGGCGGAGGCTATGCCGCCGCGCAGCAGATCGGAGAGGCGCTGCTCCAGCTCCGTCACCCCCGCCGTGACCCGCTCGGCCCGCCGCTCCGCCCTGCGGCGCGCGGCCTCGGGATCAGCGGGCGCCGCGTCCGGCGCCGCCTCCGAAGCTCGCTTCGTGTCCGCTCTTTTGCGGCGTGCCGCCAGCCACTCCGCCGCCCAGGCGGGCGGCTGCGCGTCCGGCGACGAGCCGAAAGGCCCCTCCCCACCCGCCCAGAGCAACAGCAGCCCGAGCGCGTGCTTGCACGGGAACTTCCGGCTCGGACAACTGCACTTGTACGCCGGACCGGCCGCGCCGGTGATGTCCGCGATGTCGACAACCGTCTGGTACGGCTTGCTGCCACTTCCCTTGCACAGTCCCCACACCGTCCCCTCGCCCGAACTGCCTGCCTCCGACCAAGGGCCGGCGACGCCGAGTTTGCTTCCCGCCTTGCGTGACGGGGCATCAGGCGCCAGCGCCAGCACCTGATCCGCCGTCCAGCGCACCCCCTGCTGAGTCATGTCATCGAAGGTAGATCCCACCACTGACAATCGATCTCGGACTCGGTGTCTGTGCAGGTCAGCGACGCGTGAGGGGCGATTGTCAGTGGCGTGGTGCACGGTTGGAATCACATCCGGGCCAGATGCGTCCGGACGAGTTGGAGGGGGATCGCTCCATGACCGTGTCCGTCGACTCGACGACCTCGACGACCGAGAACCAACCCGTGTCTGCACCTGCCGCATCCACCGCATCCGCTGTATCCGCGTCCGCAGCCGCGCCCGCGGGTGAGGCGCTGCGGCCGCACGCCGAGCACGCCTTCGCCGCCGAACTCGCCGCGCTCGCCGCGCAGGACGACCGGCCCCGGCCTGCCCGCTGGCGGCTCTCGCCGTGGGCGGTCGCGACGTATCTGCTCGGTGGCACGCTGCCCGACGGGACGGTGATCTCACCGAAGTACGTGGGGCCGCGCCGCATCGTCGAGGTCGCCGTCACCACTCTCGCCACGGACCGCGCCCTGCTCCTGCTCGGCGTGCCCGGCACCGCCAAGACCTGGGTGTCCGAGCACCTGGCGGCCGCCGTCAGCGGTGACTCGACGCTGCTCGTGCAGGGCACGGCGGGGACGCCGGAGGAGGCGATCCGGTACGGCTGGAACTACGCGCAGCTGCTCGCGCACGGCCCCAGCCGCGACGCGCTCGTGCCGAGCCCCGTCATGCGGGCCATGTCCGACGGCATGACGGCGCGGGTCGAGGAGCTGACCCGCATCCCGGCCGACGTGCAGGACACGCTGATCACGATCCTGTCGGAGAAGACCCTCCCCATACCGGAGTTGGGCCAGGAGGTGCAGGCGGTCCGCGGCTTCAACCTGATCGCCACGGCCAACAACCGCGACCGCGGGGTGAACGACCTGTCGAGCGCGCTACGCCGCCGCTTCAACACGGTGGTCCTGCCGCTGCCGGAGAGCGCGGACGCCGAGGTCGACATCGTCTCGCGCCGCGTCGACCAGATCGGGCGCTCGCTCGATCTGCCGACCGGGCCCGAGGGGATCGACGAGATACGCCGCGTGGTCACCGTCTTCCGCGAACTGCGGGACGGGGTCACGGCCGACGGGCGTACGAAGGTGAAGTCGCCGAGCGGCACGCTCTCGACGGCCGAGGCGATCTCCGTCGTGACCAACGGCCTGGCGCTGGCGGCCCACTTCGGGGACGGCGTGCTGCGGCCGGGCGACGTCGCCGCGGGCATCCTCGGCGCGGTCGTCCGCGACCCGGCGGCGGACCGGGTGATCTGGCAGGAGTACTTGGAGGCGGTGGTCCGTGAGCGTGACGGCTGGAAGGACTTCTACCGCGCGTGCCGTGAGGTGAGTGCGTGACGTATGGGGGCGGCCCGGCTGGGCCGGATGAATCGGGCGTGGGCGTGACGGTGGCTGCTTCGCGGGAGAAGGGGAGGGGCGGACGTGAGCGACGAGGTGCGGGGGACGATTCGGGCTGGCGAGGGGCCGTTGCTGCTCGGGGTTAGGCATCACGGGCCGGGGTCGGCGCGTGCGGTGCGGGCCGCGCTGGAAGAGGGCGCGCCCCGTGTGGTGCTGATCGAGGGGCCGCCGGAGGCCGACGCGCTGGTGGCGCTCGCGGCGGACGAGGGGATGCGGCCGCCGGTCGCGCTGCTCGCGCACGTGGTGGACGAGCCGGGCCGGTCGGCGTTCTGGCCGCTGGCCGAGTTCTCGCCGGAGTGGGTCGCGATCAAGTGGGCGGCCGGGGCCGGGGTTCCAGTCCGGTTCATGGACCTTCCAGCGGCGCATTCGCTGGCACGGGCGGAGGAGGGGCAGGACGCCGCGGACGCTCCCGGGCCTTCGGGGAACGCGGACGCGGACGGGGACGGGGGCGGGGACGGTGACGTAGAGGCAGTGCGGATCGATCCTCTCGCGGTGCTCGCCGAGACCGCCGGGTACGACGATCCCGAGCGGTGGTGGGAGGACGTCGTCGAGCACCGGGGGGCGGGCGCGGACGTCTTCGCGCCGTTCGAGGCGCTGGGCGAGGCCATGGGTGCGCTGCGCGAGGAGTACGGGACCGGGGGGCACGACCGTGACCTGCTGCGCGAGGCGTACATGCGCATCCAAGTTCGGGCCGCCCAGCGGGAGTTCGGGGCGGACGACGTCGCGGTCGTGTGCGGGGCATGGCATGTGCCGGCGCTGCGGCAGAAGGTGACCGTCGCGGCCGACCGGGCGCTGCTCAAGGGGCTGCCCAAGGTGAAGGTCGACATGACGTGGGTGCCCTGGACGCACCGCCGCCTCTCCCGGGCGAGTGGGTACGGTGCGGGGATCGCGTCGCCCGGTTGGTACGGCCATCTGTTCAGCGCGCCCGACCGCCCCGTCGAGCGCTGGCTGACCAAGGTCGCGCGGCTCCTTCGGGACGAGGACAGGCTCGTGTCGTCCGCGCATGTCATCGAGGCGGTACGGCTGGCGGACACGCTCGCCGCGATGCGGGGGCGTCCGCTGCCGGGGCTCACCGAGACGACGGACGCGATCCGGGCGGTGATGTGCGAGGGCTCGGACGTGCCGCTCTCCCTGGTGCACGACAAGCTCGTCGTCGGTGACGTCCTCGGGGAGGTGCCGGATGCGGCGCCCGCGGTGCCGTTGCAGCGTGATCTCACGCGGCTCCAGCGGAAGCTCCGGCTCAAACCGGAGGCGCTTGAGCGGGAGTTGGAGCTCGACCTGCGCAAGGAGACGGACGCGGCGCGCAGCAGGCTGCTGCATCGGCTCCGGCTGCTCGGCATCGGCTGGGGCGAGCCGGCCGCGTCGCGGGGGAGTACGGGCACGTTCCGCGAGACCTGGCGGCTGCGGTGGGAGCCGGAGCTCTCCGTGCGGGTGGCGGAGGCGGGGGTATGGGGGACGACCGTGCTGGCGGCGGCCACCGCTCGGGCCGAGTCCGATGCGGTCGGGGCCGGTGCGCTGGCCGACGTGACCGCGCTGGCCGAGCGGTGCCTGCTGGCCGAGTTGCCGGACGCGTTGCCGGTGGTGATGCGGGTCCTCGCGGACCGGGCGGCGCTGGATGCGGACGTCGGGCATCTGGCGCAGGCGCTGCCCGCACTGGTGCGGTCGCTTCGGTACGGGGACGTGCGGGGCACGGACACGGCTGCGCTCGGCGAGGTGGCGGTGGGGCTGGCCGAGCGGGTGTTCGTCGGGCTTCCCCCTGCGTGTGCGGGGCTCGACCAGGACGCGGCGGTCGAGATGCGGGGGCACGTGGACGCGGTGCACCAGGCGGTAGGTCTGCTAGGTGAGTTGGGCTCTACGGGCTCAACAGGCTCTGCGGGCTCTGCGCTGGGTGCCGGTATGCGGGTGCGGTGGTACTCCGTGTTGAGGGGCTTGGGGGAGCGGGACAGCGTCGCGGGGGTCGTGCGGGGGCGGTGCGTGCGGATCCTGATGGACGGCGGCGAGCTGGCCGAGGGGGAGGCCGCTCGGTACATGGGGCTGGCCCTGTCGCGGGGAACCGAACCGGCTGAAGCCGCCGCCTGGATCGAGGGGTTCGTGGGCGGCGGCTCAGGGGGCGGCATGTTGCTCGTCCATGACGAGCGGCTGCTCGGGCTTGTCGACGACTGGTTGAGCGGTGTACCGGACCGCGCCTTCACCGACGTACTGCCACTGCTGCGGCGCACGTTCTCGGCGTACGAACCGGGCGTGCGGCGAACGTTGGGCGAGCTGGTGAGGCGTGGGCCGGGGTCGGTCGGCGGCAGCACGGCAGTGGCCGGCGGGATACCTGGCTTCGGGACGGAGCTCGACGCTGAGCGGGCGGATGCGGTTCTGCCGGTGCTGGGTCTGTTGCTCGGGGTCGGCGTCGGGTCCGGGTCGGGGGTGGCCCCGAGGTCCGGGGCCAGTGACGGTGGCGGTGGCGGTAACGAGTTCGTGGGGGTGGGCTGATGACACGGGAGGTGGCGCAGGGCATGGCGGGAGATGTGACGGCGAGCGGGGGCCCGGAGGCGGCGGTGAGCGTGGCAGAGGGCATGGCGCTGGAGGCGGGGGCGGGCACGAGGGCAGTCGTGGCTCGGGGAGGGGCAGCCGCCGCCGTTCAGGCCGGTGGGGCCCGCGTGGCGCAAGCCGGGACAGCTGCCGCAGGTCGAGGCGGGGTAGGTGGGGGTGCTCCGGGTGGGGTGGAAGTTGGTGGCGCTGGTGGGGAGTCGGGGGTGGTGGTGGAGGCCGGGGGAGAGCGGTTGCGGCGGTGGCGGCTTGTGTTGGGTGGGGGTGAGGCCGATGGGACGGGGTGTGAGCTCGGCGGGCGGGATGCGGCCATGGATGGGGCGCTCGGGGCTTTGTACGGGAGTGGGGGCGGGGGGAAGAAGGACCGGGGGCGGGACCGTTCGGCGGGGCTCGGGGCGTCCGCGCCGTCCGTGTCGCGCTGGCTCGGGGACATCAGGAAGTACTTCCCCTCGTCCGTCGTCCAGGTCATGCAGCGTGACGCCATCGAGCGGCTGGGGCTGTCCACGCTTCTTCTGGAGCCCGAGATGCTGGAGGCCGTCGAGGCGGACGTGCACCTGGTGGGGACCCTGCTCTCCCTGAACAAGGCCATGCCGGAGACCACCAAGGAGACCGCGCGGGCCGTCGTACGCAAGGTCGTCGAGGACCTGGAGAAGCGGCTCGCCACGCGCACCCGCGCCACCCTCACCGGCGCGCTCGACCGCAGCGCCCGCGTCAGCAGGCCGCGCCACCACGACATCGACTGGAACCGCACGATCGCGGTCAACCTCAAGAACTACCTGCCGGAGTACAAGACGATCGTGCCCGAGCGGCTCATCGGGTACGGACGGGCTTCGCAGTCCGTGAAGAAGGAGGTCATCCTCTGCATCGACCAGTCGGGCTCGATGGCCGCGTCCGTCGTCTACGCCTCGGTGTTCGGTGCCGTGCTCGGCTCGATGCGGTCGCTCAACACGCGGCTCGTCGTCTTCGACACGAACGTCGTCGACCTCACCGATCAGCTGGACGACCCGGTGGACGTCCTGTTCGGCACGCAGTTGGGGGGCGGGACCGACATCAACCGGGCGCTCGCGTACTGCCAGTCGCAGATCACCCGGCCCGCGGACACCATCGTCGTCCTCATCAGCGACCTCTACGAAGGCGGCATACGCAACGAGATGCTGAAGCGGGTCGCGGCGATGAAGGCGTCCGGGGTGCAGTTCGTGACGCTGCTCGCGCTCTCCGACGAAGGGACACCCGCGTACGACCGAGAGCACGCGGAGGCGCTCTCGGCGCTGGGCGCACCGGCGTTCGCGTGCACCCCTGACCTCTTCCCGGAGGTGATGGCGGCGGCGATCGAGAAGCGCCCGCTGCCCATACCGGACATGAGCACGCATCGGTAACACATGAATACGCATCGGTAACCGGGGACTTGCGCGAGGGCGGGCGGGGCGTGCGAGTATCGGCGGGCTTCACTCCCGGAGCGTCACGCTCCGGGGCCGTGTTCCGGGCCCCGCCCGGCCCAGCGCCAGCAGAGGAACCCCTCGTCTTGACTCCCGCAGCAGTCGTTCTGCCCGATGCCGCCGTGCGCATGCCGCGCGCCGTGGCCGGGCGGCGTGCGCTGCAAGTGGTGCTGCTGCTGGCCGGGTTGCTCGCGTTGGGTCTCCTGTGCGGTGAGCGGGCGCATGCGGTGGACGGGGCGCCGGCCCCGGCGCGTGAGCGGGTGACCGAGCCCGTGCGCGAGCGGGTCACCCAGCCCGTGCGTGAGCGGGTGGTCGAGCCGGTGCGTGACGCTGAGGTCGAGCCGGTGCGTGACGCTGCGGTCGAGCCGGTGGCCGATGCCGCCGAGCCCGTTGTCCGTTCCGCGCGGGGTGTTGTGCGGCCGGTCGTGGATGGGGTCACCGGAGTTCTCGAGGGGGCGCCGCAGCGGGTGGTGCCCGAGGCGCCCGACCTGCCGGGCACGCCCGGCGTCCCCGGTCTGCCCAGCGCCCCCGACGTGCCCGAGCTTCCGCAGCCGGGCCCTGGCCATGGTGCGGGCGCCGGTGCCGAGCCTCCGGCCTCTCATGCCGGTCAGGGCGAGGCGACGGCACGGGCGCACGGGGCGCGGGCCGAGTCCTCGTACGGCACCGGCGCTGTTACCGGTACCGGTAACGGAGCCACCCCGTACTCGATCGGCCAGCACGCCCGTGACGGCGTCTCGTTCGGGGAGGCGCACCGAACCGGGCAGGAGCCGGTCCCGTTCACGCCCGCGCCCGGTGATCCGGCGCGGACGCTGGGCGGTCAGTCGGCCGGTGACGGGAGTTCGACGCGGCACGGCGATCCGTGTGCCGCCTCGCCCGACGGCCGTGCGCCGGTGCGGCTTCTGCAGGGTGCCGGGGCCGGTCAGGTCTCCGCCCCGATCCGCGAACGACACCGGGACATTCCCGAATTCCCTGGCTAGGGCAGCCCTTTCCCCGCGAAGACCTGCCGCGCGGGGGTGGCAAAGGTCTGCCCGCCGACCGGACGTATCTCGTACCGGGTCGGATTCACAGCCTGAGTTCGAAGGATCTGAAGCACGCATGAACAAGAACATCCGTCGTTCCATCGTCATAGCCGCCGGTGTCACGGGCGCCTGGGCACTCGGTTCCGCCGTGGCCAGCGCGGACGAGCTGCCGCAGCACTCCGTCGCCCTGCCGGACAACGCGTCCGACGCGGTCGCCGACGTCACCGGTGATGTCGCCGACGTCGCCGATGTCGCCGACGCGCAGGGCAAGGCGAAGTCCACCGTCACCGACGTCCGGAGCGAGGCGAAGTCCACCGTCGCCGAAGCGAAGGCCGCCGCCTCCAAGGCCGCCCCCACGGTCAGCACCCCGGACGTCAGCACCCCGGACGTCAGCGCCCCCGACGTAAAGACCTCCGACGTCAGCACCCCCGAAGACTCCGTCGACTACCTCTTCGGACCCCTCTCCGCCTTCGCCCCGGACATCGAGGGCACCCCGGAGGCCGCCACCCAGACCGCCACGAAGACCGCCACCCCCATCGTCGACGAGACCGCCGCCTCCGTGCTGCCGCCCGTCGCCGTCACCGCCGTCGACGGTGTCGTGCCGGTCGCCGGGCAGGCGGTCGGCGATGTCGGCTACCTGGCGCAGGGCGTGGTCGGCGACGTGACGCCGTTCGCGGGCGGGGTAGTCGGCGAGGTCCCGCCGTTCGCGCAGGGTGTCGTCGGCGACGACGTGCAGCCCTTCGCGGGCGGGGTCGTCGGATCGGTCGCGCCGCTCGTGCAGACCGTCACCGACCAGGTGCGGCCCGTCGTGCGGGGCGTCGGCGGCAGCGCGGGCGAGCTCGCGTACGGCGTCACGGGTGACGTCCACCCGTTCGCCGGTGGCGTCGTCGGCCAGGCCTCGCCGTTCACGCAGGACCTGACCGGCACCGTCGCCCCCGATGCGCGGGCTCTCGCCGGGAACGCCGTCTCGGGCGTCCAGGGCGTGGCCGACTCGGTCACCCCGGACTACCTGCCGACGTACGAGCAGGCGTACAACGCGACGTACGGCGTCTGACCCGCAAGGCGCGACCGTGCGGCGGCACGCGCAGCGCCAGCAGCAAGCAGCACCAGTGCTAAGCAGCAAGCAGCACCAGCGGTAAGCAGTAACAGGAGCAAACGGGCGGTCCCTGTCACCCCAGGGACCGCCCTCCCCGTACCCGGCCCCGCGATCTGTGACAGTCATCACCGCCCAAATGTGATCTGCGATTTAGGGACCTACGGCCCACGGCGATAACCTGCGAGACGGACATGCCGCGTACCGGACTCCGTCCTACGCCTCCCTTGTGACAGCGCAGTCACGTTGCCCTCCGCGGCACGCCCACGCAGACAGCTGACCACAAAGCAGCGAGATCGCAGCGAGATCACGGAAAAGGGACGGACGCGCGTGGACCTGTTCGAGTACCAGGCGAGGGACCTCTTCGCCAAGCACGGTGTACCGGTGCTGGCCGGTGAAGTCATCGACACGCCTGAGGCGGCGCGCGAGGCCACCGAGAAGCTGGGCGGCAAGTCGGTCGTCAAGGCACAGGTGAAGGTCGGTGGCCGCGGCAAGGCCGGCGGCGTGAAGCTGGCCGGCAACCCCGACGAGGCCGTCGCTCGCGCGACGGACATCCTCGGCATGGACATCAAGGGCCACACGGTCCACAAGGTGATGATCGCCGAGCTGTCCCCGGAGATCGAGGCGGAGTACTACGTCTCGTACCTCCTCGACCGCACCAACCGCACCTTCCTCGCCATGGCGTCGGTGCAGGGCGGCATGGACATCGAGGAGGTCGCGGAGAAGACCCCCGAGGCCCTCGCGAAGGTCCCGGTCAACGCCGTCGAAGGCGTGAACATCGACAAGGCCCGCGAGATCGTCGCGCAGGCGAAGTTCCCGGCCGAGGTGGCCGAGGGCGTCGCCGAGGCCATGGTCACCCTGTGGGACACCTTCGTCGCCGAGGACGCGCTCCTCGTCGAGGTCAACCCGCTGGTGAAGACCAAGGACGGCCGCATCCTGGCCCTGGACGGCAAGGTCTCGCTCGACGAGAACGCCGACTTCCGCCAGGCGGGCCACGAGGCGCTCGAGGACAAGGACGCAGCCAACCCGCTCGAGGCTGCCGCCAAGGCCAAGAACCTCAACTACGTGAAGCTCGACGGCGAGGTCGGCATCATCGGCAACGGCGCGGGTCTCGTCATGAGCACCCTCGACGTCGTCGCGTACGCCGGTGAGGCGCACAACAACGTCAAGCCGGCCAACTTCCTCGACATCGGCGGCGGCGCTTCGGCCGAGGTCATGGCGAACGGCCTGGAGATCATCCTCGGCGACCCGGACGTCAAGTCCGTCTTCGTCAACGTCTTCGGTGGCATCACCGCCTGTGACGAGGTCGCCAACGGCATCGTCCAGGCGCTCGAGCTGCTCAAGTCCAAGGGCGAGGAA
The DNA here is from genome assembly GCF_055585065.1 of Streptomyces sp. NPDC054047. Taxonomy (NCBI): domain Bacteria; kingdom Bacillati; phylum Actinomycetota; class Actinomycetes; order Kitasatosporales; family Streptomycetaceae; genus Streptomyces; species Streptomyces sp. NPDC054047. Next base: position 88,161 of record NZ_JBVJKV010000011.1, read on the forward strand.
GTCACCAAGCCCCTGGTCGTGCGCCTCGACGGCAACAACGCGGAGCTGGGTCGCAAGATCCTGAGCGACGCCAACCACCCGCTCGTGCAGCGCGTGGACACCATGGACGGCGCGGCCGACAAGGCCGCCGAGCTCGCGGCCGCGAAGTAAGGGACGAGGGACAGAACAGCCATGGCTATCTTCCTCAACAAGGACAGCAAGGTCATCGTCCAGGGCATGACCGGCGCCACGGGCATGAAGCACACCAAGCTCATGCTCGGTGACGGCACGAACATCGTCGGTGGCGTGAACCCGCGCAAGGCGGGCACGAAGGTCGACTTCGACGGCACCGAGGTACCGGTCTTCGGCTCGGTCAAGGAGGCCATGGAGGCCACGGGCGCCAACGTGTCCGTCCTCTTCGTGCCGCCGGCCTTCTCCAAGGCCGCCGTCGTCGAGGCGATCGACGCCGAGATCCCCCTCGCGGTCGTCATCACCGAGGGCATCGCCGTCCACGACTCCGCCGCCTTCTGGGCGTACGCGAAGTCGAAGGGCAACAAGACCCGCATCATCGGCCCGAACTGCCCCGGTCTCATCACCCCGGGTCAGTCGAACGCCGGCATCATCCCGGGCGACATCACGAAGCCGGGCCGCATCGGCCTGGTCTCGAAGTCCGGCACGCTGACGTACCAGATGATGTACGAGCTCCGTGACATCGGCTTCTCCTCTGCCGTCGGCATCGGTGGCGACCCGGTCATCGGTACGACGCACATCGACGCCCTCGAGGCGTTCGAGGCCGACCCCGACACCGACCTGATCGTCATGATCGGCGAGATCGGCGGCGACGCCGAGGAGCGTGCGGCGGACTACATCAAGGCCAACGTGACGAAGCCGGTCGTCGGCTACGTCGCCGGCTTCACCGCGCCCGAGGGCAAGACGATGGGCCACGCCGGCGCCATCGTCTCCGGCTCCTCCGGTACGGCTGCCGCCAAGAAGGAGGCCCTTGAGGCCGCGGGCGTCAAGGTCGGCAAGACGCCGACCGAGACGGCGAAGCTCGCGCGGGCGATTCTCGCCGGCTAGCAGTGTTCAAAGCGGGCCCGCACCTTCTTGAGGTGCGGGCCCGCTTTTTTGTTCGTCCGCGGGCCGACCGTGGCTTGTCGCGCGGTTCCCCGCGCCCCTAACGGGGCAGCGGCGTCAGTCTCTCCGGGCCGCTCGACATGTCCTCGCGGAGCTTCCTGTGGAGGATCTGGTCCTCGTACGTCAGGTGGCCCGGACCCATTCTCGGCGGGACTCCGCTGATGGCCTTGCCCGGGGACTGGGGCGGTTCGTAGTGCGTCGGGGCCGTGCGCAGGGTCAGGGCCGTGGCGCCGACGATCAACGCCGTGAAGGCGATCGCCGCCCGGGTCCAGAAGCGGGCGCGGTCCTCGCTTCCGGTGCGCACCCGGCCCGCGTTCGGCGGCTGGAGCTTCTCCGCGGCGCAGAGCTGGCCGAGGCGCTGGTGCAGGGCTTCGGGGGTCGCCGCCTGCTCGGGCAGCCGCTCGGCGATCGCCTCGCGCGCGTGGAGGAGACGGTTGGCCGCCGCGGGCGTGCTCGCCTCCGTCTCGGCCGCGGTCTCGGGCAGGTCGAGCCCGACGCCGTCGTAGAGCAGCAGGGTGCGGCGCTGCGCGGGCGGCAGGCTCATCAGTACGTTCAGGAAGGCGCGGTCGGCCGCCGAGGCGGGCGGGGCGTCCGGCTGCCGGTGGCCGGGGCGCAGGCGGTGCCAGGGGGACATCGCGTACTCGTACGCCGCCGCGCGCACCCAGCCCGCCGGGTCGCGGTCGACGGCGACCTCGGGCCAGCGCTGCCAGGCGAGCTGGAAGGCCCGCTCGACGGATTCCTGGGCGAGCGTGCGGCGGCCGGTGAGGAGATAGGTCTGGCGTACGAGGCCGGGGGCGCAGGTCACGCAGAGCACGTCGAAGGCTTCGGCGGGGGTGGGCCTGGGGGTGGGCCCGGCAGCGGGTTCGGAGGCGGGTTCGGAGGCGGGTTCGGAGGCGGGGCTGGGCTCGGGCGGCTGTTCCGCCTCGGCGACCGCCGGCGCGCGCACCACCGGCTCGGGCCGTGTGTGGCCGTTCATCGCCGCGCCCACCGGGATGCGCTCGGGGGACTTGCCGTCCTTGGCGTCGGCGGTCGGGTCCGGGACGGCCGGTGCCAGGTCCTTGGCCCAGCTGGGGCGCCGCGCGGAGCGCTTGTCCGCGACGGCACGGTCGTTCGAGAACTCGGCGAGCAGCCTCGCGTAGACCTCACGCCTGCGGCCGCGTGGCGCCGAGCGGCCCGACTCCCAGGAGCGGACCGTCTCCCGGGTGACGCCCACCCGCGCGGCGACTTCGCCCTGGCTCAGGGACTTCGCCTCGCGCAGGCGTCGGCGTTCCTTGGGGGACGGCAACGGGGTGGCAGGGCTCTGGGTCATGTCGGACTCTCCGCGCCGTGGGCCGTGGGCCTTCGTGCGGCGGGCAGCCGGGCGTGGCTGATCCGTCGTACGAAAAAGTACATAAACGTATCTTGAGCGACACATCGGGTATTCGCCTGTTACGGGGAGAAAGCGCGTGTCGTTGGGAGCATGGCGCCGTGACTCAAATCACCGACCGCAGCTCTCCGTTGCCGCCCCTCAAAACGCTGGTCGAGCGGGCCCGCGACCGCTCACCCGGACTGGGGACGTGCCTGTTCGGAGGGGCTGTCGCGGCTGGGCTCGGGCTCGGCTCGTGCGCCGTCCTGGTGATGGTCCTCTGGATCAGCTCGCCCTATCCGGACAGCGGGCCGGACGGGGCGCTGCATGTCGCGGCCTCGGTGTGGCTGCTCGCCCACGGCACCGAGCTGATCAGGACGGACACGCTCTCCGGGGCCCCTGCGCCGCTCGGCGTCACGCCCCTGCTCCTGATGGTGCTTCCGGGCTGGCTCGCGCACCGGGCGGCGCGGGACGCGGCTGATCCGCAGGAGCGGGGGATGGCGCCGCGGACCGCGTGGTGCGGGGTGGTCGGCGGCTATCTGCTGGTCGGCGCCGCCGCGACGCTGTACGCCGCCGGGGGCGAGCTGCGGCCGTCGTGGCCGAGCGCGGCCCTGCACCTGCCGCTGCTCGTGGCGGGCGCGGCGGCGGTGGGAGTCTGGACGGCGCTCGAGCGGCCCCGGGAGCCGCTGCCCGGCGTGGCGCGGGCCGCCCTTCGCACCCTGCCCGCAGGGGTACGTCCCTTCTTCGTACGTCGGCACATCCGCGCCGTCACGCGGGCGGGGGCGGCCGGGACGCTGGTGCTCGTCGGCGGGGGAGCGCTCCTTGCCGGGGCCTCGCTCGCGTTGCACGGAGGCCTGGCACGGGCTTCGTTCGCGCAGGTCACGGACGTGTGGTCGGGCCGCTTCGCGGTGCTGCTGCTTGCCGTGGCGCTGGTGCCGAACGCGGCGGTGTGGGGCGCGGCGTACGGCCTCGGGCCCGGTTTCGCGCTGGGCACGGGGAGCGTGGCGGGGCCGCTCGGCGTGAGCGCGGCGCCGATGCTGCCGGCGTTCCCGCTGCTCGCCGCGGTGCCTACGGAGGGGCCCGGGTCGCCGCTGACGTGGGCGGCGGGTGCGGTGCCGGTGGGGGCGGGGATCGCGGTGGCGTGGTTCACCGTGGGGGCGGCAGCGCCCGCGTACGGGGAGCGGGGCGAGGCGTGGTCACGGGGCCGGACGGCGCTGGTCGCCGGGGCGGCGGCGGTGCTGTGCGGGGCGGTCATGGCGGGGCTCGCGGCGTTGGCGGGCGGCCCGATGGGCGTGGCCGTCCTGGCCGAGTTCGGTCCTGTGTGGTGGCTGACGGGGGCGGCGGCGGTGGGGTGGACGGCGGTGGTGGGGGTGCCGGGTGCGTTGCTGGTGCGGGCCTGGCGGGTGCGGGGCCGCCGGGCGGCTCCGCGGTGGGGGTGGCTCCGGGTGCCGAGGCCGCGGGTTCCTCGGCTGCGGCTGCGGCTGCGGCTGCGGGCTCCGCGGTTGCGGCTGCCGCGGCGCCGCGAGAGCCCGCCGCCTTCTCCTCCTGCGGAGCCGGCGGCCTCCGAGCCGTTCGAGCCGTACGACTTCCTGCCGCAGGCCCCGGTGGGGGACGCGGCGGACTGGGGCGTGGCCGCCTGGCACGACGAGGCGTCCCGGGAGGCCCGCTGGGCCGCGCTGCGCTCCGCCAACGAGCCGGAGGAGCGGCCGCCGGGGGCTTGAGGGGGGGGTCGCCCCACCCGCACCACCATGACCGCCGCTTCGCGCCGGATGCTCCCCACCCACCCACCCGATCACCCCGCAGCGCCCACACTCCGCCACACGAGCCCGCCGCTTCGCGCCGGATGTTCCCCGCCCACCCGCCCGATCACCCCGCAGCGCCCACACTCCGCCACACGAGCCCGCCGCTCCGCGCCGGATGCTCCCCACCCGCCCACCCGATCACCCCGCAGCGCCGCCCGCTCCGAACAGGCCCTCCCGCTCGCCCACCCGATCACCCCGGGGCAAACGGGTGGGTGGGCGGGGAAAATCCGCCGCAAAGCGGCGACCGGGCGCAACCGTCCCAACGCGAGAAAGACCATCCGCCAACCCGGCAACCCGCCGGGGCCGCCCCGAAGGCGGGAGGAAAGGCCCGTCGGCTCCCGGCGAGTTGCCGGAGCCGTTCCGAGGGCGGGAGGAAAGGCCCGTCAGTTCTCGGCGAGTTGCCGGGGCCGCCCCGAAGGCGAGAGAAAAGGCCCGTCGGCTCCCGGCGAGTTGCCGGAGCCGTTCCCGAGGGCGGGCAGGAGGGGCCGGGTCGTGCCCCGGCCTCTCAGCTGTCGAAGTCGTGTCCAGAGCGGGAGAAAAGGCCCGTCGGCTCCCGGCGAGTTGCCGGAGCCGTTCCGAGGGCGGGAAGGGGCGGCCTCTCAGCTGTCGAAGTCGCGCCCAGAGCGAGAGAAGAGGCCCGTCGGCTCCCGGTGAGCTGCCGGAGCCCTCCGAATGCAGGAAGGGGGCCGCCCGGTCGGCCCCCGGACCCCAGCTGTCGGAGCCGTCCCCAGGGGGCTGGGGAGGGGAGCCCCGGTCAAGGCCCCGGGGCCAGGGTTAGTCGCGTTCGCTCAGGAGGGGGCGCAGCTGCTTCGGCAGGAGGTCTTCGCACTCCTGCTTCGACTGGCTGGTGAGGGCGTCGGTCACGCACGTGTAGTAGTCGCGGTACACCAGCTGCGCGGCGAACGTCGCCGCCACCATCGCCAGGGCGAGCGACGCCGTCACCAGGCCGCTGATCGCCGCCGTGGTCTGCGGCTTCGTGCTCGCGGGCTCGGCCGAAGGCTGCTTGGCGACCGGCGCCGTCGGATCCGGCTGCTTCGGCTTCGCCCGCAGCGAGCTGATGCCCCAGTTCAGCGCGAGCGCGCCCAGGAGCAGGGCCACGTACCGCCAGCCGAAGAGCGCGAAGAAGAAGGCCCACATGCCGGAGAGTAGGGCGTAGCGCGCGCGGCGCTGGGCCGGGTCGGTCGGGTCCCAGCGCATGCCCGAGCCGGAACCGGAGCCGGAGGAGCCGTCGGGGCCCTGGCCGCCGCCCTGCTGGCCGGGGCGCTCGCCGAAGCCGCCGCCCTGGGCGCGTCCGGGCTGCCGGTCGCTCCACTGGCTGCCCCAGGGGGAGTGGCCCTGGTCGCCGTCGGGGGCGTCGCCGCCGTTGCCGGGGCGCGGGCGCCACGGCTGGTCCGGGGTCCCCTCCGGCGGCGGCGCGAAGGGGTTGTCGTCCTTCTTCCCGGAGCCGCCCGAGCCGGAAGCGCCGCCCGAGCCGGAAGCGCCGCCCGAGCCCGAAGCGCCGCCCGAGCCCGAAGCGCCGCCCGAGCCGGAAGCGCCGCCCGAGCCCGAAGCGCCCGAGGCGCCGGAAGCGCCCGAGGAGTCGGAGCTCCCCGAGTCTTGGGAGTCCTGCGGCGGGGACGACGGGCGGCCGTCGCGCAGCAGCGTCGAGCCGCGCTCCCCTGCGTGCGTCAACCCGAACGCGAAGGACAGCGGGAGGCGGAGGCTACGGTCCGGCATCAGGTGTGCGTCTTCCCCTTGGTTGAGCGAGCTTCTGAACGATGTGACGTCTTGGTGCAGACGCTACCTTCCGGCCGCGCCCCCGTCCCGTGAGGGGCCGCACCGTGTGCCGGTATCGTTGCTGACGGTCGGCCGCTTCGTAGAGTTCCCCGTATCGGAGGGCACGAAGCTTTTGTACGACCGCACAAAGACGCACTCCCGAGAAAGGGCCCCGCTGTGGCCAAGAGCCCTGTGGCCAAGCGCCTCGTCGTGCTGGTCTCCGGATCAGGTACGAATCTGCAGGCTCTGCTCGACAAGATCTCGACGGACGGGACGGCGGGCTACGGCGCCGAGATCGTCGCCGTCGGCGCCGACCGCGACGGCATCGTCGGGCTGGAGCGCGCCGAGAGCGCCGGGATTCCCACCTTCGTCTGCCGGGTGAAGGACCACGCGACGCGCGACGAGTGGGACGCGGCTCTGGCCGAGGCGACCGCCTCGTACGAGCCCGATCTGGTCGTGTCGGCCGGGTTCATGAAGATCGTGGGGAAGGAATTCCTCGCACGGTTCGGCGGCCGGTTCGTCAATACGCACCCCGCCCTGCTGCCCAGCTTCCCGGGGGCCCACGGTGTGCGCGACGCGCTCGCGTACGGCGCGAAGGTCACGGGATGCACCGTCCACTTCGTCGACGACGGCGTCGACACCGGCCCGATCATCGCCCAGGGCGTGGTCCCGGTCGGGGATGAGGACGACGAGAGCGCTCTGCACGAGCGCATCAAGGAAGTCGAGCGAAGGCTGCTCGTCGATGTCGTGGGGCGTCTGGCCCGCAACGGCTACCGCATTGAGGGACGAAAGGTATTTATCCCGTGACCGCCGAAGGTACGCACGGTTCGCAGCGCCCCATCAAGCGCGCGCTCATCAGCGTCTATGACAAGACCGGGCTCGAGGAGCTCGCGCGCGGGCTGCACGAGGCCGGCGTCGAGCTCGTCTCGACCGGTTCGACCGCCGTGAAGATCGCCGCCACCGGGGTGCCCGTCACCAAGGTCGAGGAGCTCACCGGCTTCCCCGAGTGCCTGGACGGCCGGGTCAAGACGCTGCACCCCCGTGTGCACGCCGGGATCCTCGCCGACCTGCGCCTGGAGGACCACCAGCGCCAGCTCGCCGACCTCGGCATCGAGCCGTTCCAGCTGGTCGTCGTGAACCTCTACCCCTTCAAGGCGACCGTCGCTTCCGGCGCGACGCCCGACGAGTGCGTCGAGCAGATCGACATCGGCGGTCCCTCGATGGTCCGCGCCGCCGCCAAGAACCACCCCTCGGTGTCGGTCATCACGAGCCCCGCCCGGTACGCGGACGTGCTCGCCGCCGTCCGTGACGGCGGCTTCGACCTGACCGCCCGCAAGCGCCTGGCCGCCGAGGCGTTCCGCCACACCGCCGAGTACGACCTCGCGGTCGCCTCCTGGTTCGCGGACGACTACGCGGCGGACGGCTCGGACTTCCCCGAGTTCATCGGCAGCGCGTACGCCCGCAAGAACGTCCTGCGCTACGGCGAGAACCCGCACCAGGGCGCGGCCCTCTACGTCGACGGCAACGGCGGCCTCGCCGAGGCCGAGCAGCTGCACGGCAAGGAGATGTCGTACAACAACTACACGGACACCGACGCCGCGCGCCGTGCCGCGTACGACCACGACGACCCCTGCGTCGCGATCATCAAGCACGCCAACCCCTGCGGCATCGCGATCGGCGCGAACGTCGCCGAGGCGCACCGCAAGGCGCACGCCTGTGACCCGCTCTCCGCTTTCGGCGGCGTGATCGCGGTCAACCGCCCGGTCTCCAAGGAGATGGCGGAGCAGGTCGCCGACATCTTCACCGAGGTCATCGTCGCGCCCGAGTACGAGGACGGCGCGCTCGAAGCCCTCACCAAGAAGAAGAACATCCGCGTCCTGCGCGCCCACCAGGCCCCGTCGAACACGGTCGAGGTCAAGCAGATCGACGGCGGCGCGCTCCTCCAGGTCACCGACCGCCTCCAGGCCGACGGCGACAACCCCGCCAACTGGACGCTCGCCACGGGCGATGCGCTCAACGCGGGCGAGCTCGCCGAGCTGGCCTTCGCGTGGAAAGCGTCGCGCGCGGTGAAGTCCAACGCGATCCTGCTCGCCAAGGACGGCGCCTCGGTCGGCGTCGGCATGGGCCAGGTCAACCGCGTCGACTCCGCGAAGCTCGCCGTCGAGCGGGCGGGCGAGGAGCGGGCGCACGGCGCGTACGCCGCTTCGGACGCGTTCTTCCCGTTCCCCGACGGCCTGGAGATCCTGACCGCCGCGGGCGTCAAGGCCGTGGTGCAGCCGGGTGGTTCGGTCCGCGACGAGCTGGTCGTCGAGGCGGCGAAGAAGGCGGGCGTGACGATGTACTTCACGGGTACGCGTCACTTCTTCCACTGAGCCCCGCCGGGTCTCACTGAGCCCCTCCGGGTCTCACTGAGCCCCACCGAGCAAGTCCCGTCAAGTCCCATGCCCAACGGTGGCCGCGCCCTCTCCCCGGAGGGCGCGGCCACCGCTGCTTCACCGAGCTCATCTCGCAGCGCGCGTAGCGCACTTGAGGAAAGCGAAAACCCACGGGCCGTGCCCTCCCTCGGCAGGGTGAGCACGGCCCGTGGGTGTGTACGGCTTGCGCGGCGCGGTGGTTGCCCGCCTCAGTAGCGGGGGCGGTTGAACCAGGCGGCTCCCTGCGCGTTCACCATGGAGGCCAGGATGATGCCGCCGATGGCGAGACCTATGATCGCGCTGAAGACGCCGGTGCTCGTGCCCGAGACCAGGTTGCCGATGCCGCCGAGAATGATCAGCGACGCGTAGACGATGGTGGTGATCCGCACGCCGCTGCCGCCCGTGCTGAACTTCACCGCCAGGATGATGCCGAGGACGGCGAGCGCGATCAGGACCGCGACCAGGGCGAAGCCGAGACCGGCGAGACCGTCGGTCTCGTCGCCCACGCCCACCTCGTTGGACACGTCCTGAGCCGCGGCGACCGCGATGCCCGCGATGATCGCGACGAGGATCTGCAGGCCCGAGATGATGTAGATGAGGACGCGAGCGGTGGTCATCAGACCGGGCATCGTCATGGGCATCTGGTTGCCGCCCGGGTAGCCGGGATAGGCAGGCTGCTGCGGGTAGCCGTAACCGGGCTGCTGGCCGGGCGGGGGGTTCTGGGGATAGCCGTAACCGGGCTGGCCCTGCGGGGCCTGCGGGTAGCCGGGCTGCTGACCCTGCGGCGGACCGTAGGGGTTGTTGGGGTCGCCGTAACTCATGGCGGTCTTCCTCCGTCGGGTAATGCGGGGACGACGCGGCACATCACGGAGGAAAGTTCTACAGATGCGGTCCGTCCCCCCGACACTGCCCGCGGCACTGTGCCGCATATCGTTCTTTAGGCCAGGCTTATTTGTCCAGCCGCATTCCCTATGTGTTGTGCAAGTGCAACAGAGCTGGTCAGGTCTCGGGACACAGCTGGGACACAGCTCGGCCGCGGCGGCGCCCTGATTGGTACCGGGCGGGTCTCATCCGGGAAGATGGAGTCATGACCGCCCAGATTCTCGATGGCAAGGCCACCGCAGCCGCGATCAAGTCCGAACTGACCGCCCGCGTGGCGGCCCTGAAGGAGAGGGGCTTCACGCCCGGCCTCGGGACTGTTCTGGTCGGTGACGACCCGGGCAGCCAGAAGTACGTCGCCGGAAAGCACCGCGACTGCGCGCAGGTCGGCATCGCCTCCATCCAGCGTGAGCTGCCCGCGACCGCGACGCAGGACGAGATCGAGGCCGTCGTCCGCGAGCTCAACGAGGACCCCGCCTGCACCGGTTACATCGTGCAGCTCCCGCTGCCCAAGGGCATCGACGAGAACCGCGTCCTCGAACTCATGGACCCGGCCAAGGATGCCGACGGCCTGCACCCGATGAACCTCGGCCGCCTCGTCCTCAACGAGCCCGCGCCGCTGCCCTGCACGCCCTTCGGCATCATCCAGCTCCTGCGCCAGTACGGCGTGGAGATCAACGGTGCCGAGGTCGTGGTCGTCGGCCGCGGTGTGACGATCGGCCGCTCCATGCCGCTGCTGCTCACCCGCCGTTCGGAGAACGCGACGGTGACGCAGTGCCACACCGGTACGCGCGACCTGTCCACGCACCTCAAGCAGGCCGACATCATCGTGGCCGCCGCGGGTGTGCCGCACCTGATCAAGCCCGAGGACGTGAAGCCGGGCGCGGCGATCCTGGACGTCGGCGTCTCGCGCGACGAGTCCGGAAAGATCGTCGGCGATGTGCACCCGGGTGTCCGCGAGGTCGCCGGGTGGATCTCGCCGAACCCCGGCGGCGTCGGCCCGATGACCCGCGCCCAGCTGCTCGTCAACGTCGTCGAGGCCGCAGAGCGCGCCGCGTCCGCCGCCGCGAGCTGAACCGGGAAAGGGTGAGCCCATGAGCGCAGAACCTGAACCTGATCAAGGGGCTTCGCCGGCCGACGTGACGGAATCCGACGTGACGGAATCCGATGTCACGGAGGCCGAGGCCCTGGAGAACTCCGAGGCCAAGGGTGCCGTCAGCGCCCCCGGTCCCGACGGGCCGAGGAAGACCACGCGGCGCTTCCCGCTCCTGACCCGGGACACCGCGCGCCCCGAGGGCGGCGGCCGGGCCGCGGGCGGTGACGCCCCCGCGCCCGCCCGGCAGTGGCCGCTGCTCAGCGTGCTCTCCACGGTGGGGCTCGGGCTGCTGCTCACGGCCTTCGACGTGTTCCGCGTCGGCACGATACTGATCGGCCTCGCGCTGATCGCGGGCGCCTTCATGCGGTGGGCGCTGCCCGGCGTCGGCATGCTGGCGGTGCGTTCGCGCTTCACGGACATGGTCACGTACGGCGCGCTCGGCCTGGCCATCGTGCTGCTCGCGATGATGGCGCAGCCGGAGCCGTGGCTGGAGATCCCCTTCCTGAGCGAGACCCTGCACCGCACGATCACCACCTAGCGGTACGCACGACCGACGGCCCGTCCTTCCCCCGGAGAGGACGGGCCGCCGTCGTGCGCGGGGCCGCCTCAGCGACCGGGCCCCCGTTGGGTCCCCCGACGGCCCGCGATCCGTGTGTGGCGCCGGTGGTCGGCCGGTGCCGTGGTGCTGGAGGAAGAAGTTACGGCGGCGGGACGGGGGAGTCGTCCCGTGCCGGGTTGAGGTTGCGGCACGCCCCACGGCGTACGCCGCCGGTTCCTGCAACTTCCGCTGTACCGCGGTGGTTTGACGTACCCCCGCCCGCACCGGGGCTACGCTGCGGCGATGCGGATCCGCCCCCTCGTCGCCGACACGTCGATCGCGGTCGCCCTGACCACGGTCGCCGTACTCCTCGGGCAGGAGTCGGTCCGGCAGGGGTGGCCCGAACTCGACGCGCGGGGCTGGGTGTTGGTGGCGCTGGCCAATCTGCCGGTCGTGTTCCGCTCCAGGGCGCCGCTCGCGGTGCTGCTCCTGGTGCACCTGGTGTGGGCCGGGTACGTCACCCTCGGCTACTGGCCCGTCGTGAACACCTTCGCGCCCATGCTCACCGTCTACACGGTCACGTCCCTGCGGCCCGCCCGCGTCTCCGTGCCGTGCGCCGTGCTGATGAGCGCCGTCTGGATCTACGCGGGCCTGGTGAGCGAAGGGGCGGCGATGGCGTCCGTGGTCGGGCAGGCCGTCGGCTTCCCCCTGGTGATCTGGCGGTTCGGCAACGTCGCGCGCCGGTCCGCCGAACTGGCCCGGCAGCTCAAGCGCGAGCAGGACGAGCGTGCGCGGCGCGAGGTGGCCGAGGAACGCGGGCGCATAGCGCGGGAGTTGCACGATGTCGTCGCCCACCACATGTCGGTGATCTCCGTGCAGGCGGGCCTCGCGAAGTTCGTCTTCACCTCGGATCCATCCACCGCTCATGCCGCGCTCTCCACCATCTCCGGCACCAGCGGCGAGGCGCTGGAGGAGCTGCGCCGCATGCTGCGGGTGCTGCGGGCGGGGGAGGACGGCGACAGCGCGCCCGAGGCGCCGATGCCGGGGCTCGCACGGCTGGGCGAGATGGTCGAGCGGGTGCGGGCCGGGGGAGTCGCCGTCGAGCTGCGCGTCGAGGGGACCCCGCGGCAGCTCGCCCCCGGGGTCGAGCTCTGCGCGTACCGCGTGGTGCAGGAGGCCCTGACCAACGTACTGAAGCATGCGCGCGGGGCCGGCGCGGTGGTCGAACTGAGGTATCAGCCGCACCACGTGACGGTTTCGGTCACCGATGACGGGGAGGGGGTGATTACAGACAGAGTGGCCACGGGGAGCGGTCATGGGTTGATTGGGATGCGGGAGCGGGCCAAGCTCTACGGCGGGACGATCAGCATCGGCCCGCGGAGCGAGGGAGGGTTCGCCGTGCGCCTGACCCTGCCGACGTCCGCGCGGGCCGCATCGCAGGGGGACGGCGCGACGTAGATGACCAGGGTGCTCGTGGTCGACGACCAGTTCCTCATCCGGGCCGGGTTGGTGGGGCTGCTGCGCGCCGCGCCCGGCGTCGAGGTCGTCGGTGAGGCTGGTGACGGCGCGGAAGCCGTCGAGCTCGCCGCGGCGACCAGGCCCGACGTGATCCTGATGGACATCCGCATGCCCGGCATGAGCGGCATCGTGGCGACCGAGAAGATCCTCGCCGAGGCCCCCGAACCGCCGCCGCGCGTCCTGGTGCTCACCACGTTCGATCTCGACGAGTACGTGTACGGGGCGCTGCGCGCCGGAGCTTCGGGCTTCCTGCTCAAGGACTCCGGGCCCGAGCGCCTGCTCGCCGCGGTGGCCGCGGTCGGCGGCGGCGACGCGCTCTTCGCGCCCAGTGTCACCTGCCGCCTCGTCGAGGCGTTTGCCCGGCAGGCAAGATCCGGGGCCGGTGAATCGGCCGAACCGCCGCCCGACCTCCGGGCGTTGACCCTCCGCGAGGTAGAGGTCCTGAAGCTGATCGCCACAGGCCTGTCCAACGCGGACATCGCCGACCGCCTCTACATCAGCGAGGCCACCGTCAAGACCCATCTCAACCGGACGATGACCAAACTCGACCTGGACAGCAGGGCGCAGGCGGTGGTGGTGGCGTACGAGTCGGGCCTCGTCACGCCGGGCGGCGGCGGTCGCTGACACGGCTCACGCCTCGCCGAGGAGCGGAATGAAGACGGCGCCCGTCCTCTCCCCCGTGGGAGGACGGGCGCCGCCGGTCTGGGGGCCGTTCCAACGGGATCCAGCGTCATGCCCCCGCCAATTCCGTACAAGGGCTGCCTTGCCCCTGTGGCACGGAGGTGACCATTCCGCAACGGAGTTCCCGGCCCGCAACAGGTGGCGCCCCGGGGGTGTTTCGCAAAAGGAGTAAATCGCGCAATCGGGATGCTTCGGGGCGTCCCAGGCCGCTACCCGGGGTTCCGCATCGTGGACCCGGACAGCGGTGGGACACTGGACGCTGGACCGCACGGAGTGCGACGGTGCACGCCAGTGGCCCGAATGCTCCCGTGCGCCCCCCGTCCGGGAACTGACATCCTGCCTTTCGGCATCCCTCTGGGTAGCCCATGACAGGAGCAGCGGGGGGCTGCCTCATGGGCAGAGCGGGGGTACCACGCGCGGGGGCAAGTTGGCACGTACGGGGGGAATAGGGGGAGTAATGCCTCGTTGGAAGGCACTACCGGATGAGCTCGATCCGCAGGTCAGGGAGTTCGCCAGCCAGCTGCGCAGGCTGGTCGACCGGAGTGGTCTGAGCATCGCCGCGGTGTCGGACCGCACCGGGTACAGCAAGACGTCGTGGGAGCGTTATCTGAACGGGCGACTGCTCGCCCCGAAGGGTGCGATCGTCGCGCTTGCCGAGGTGACGGGCACCAACCCGGTCCACCTCATCACCATGTGGGAACTCGCCGAGCGCGCGTGGAGCCGCTCCGAGATGCGGCACGACATGACCATGCAGGCGATCCGGATCTCCCAGGCGCGGGCCGCGCTCGGGGAGCTGGGGCCGAATCCACCCAAGGGCAGCCCCTCCAAGACCAAGGGGACCGGCGGCGCGGCGCGCAACGGCGCGTCGGGCGCGGGTGCCGGAACCGGCACCGGGGTCGACTCCGCCGACCGTCCCGGCCGCCCCGGCGGCAGTGTCACCGGGGTCGCGGGGCCCGCGGGCGTCTCGCCCACGGTGCCGCCGCAGGCACCGTCGTACGGGCCCGGTGGTGGAGCCGGAGCCGGGGGCGACCCGGGAGGCGTCGCGGCGCCGCCCGGTCCGGTCCAGCCGGGCCGGGGCGGGGACTCGCCCGACCGGCAGCGGCGGCGCAGGAAGCTGACGATGTTCCTCGCGGGCGTCGTCGGAGCACTCGTCGTCATCGCCGCCGCCGTCTTCCTGACGGACTTCGGCAAGGGCGACAAGGACGACGAGAGCGCCAAGCCGTCGGCGTCGCCGAGCACGAGCGACAAGGACCTGCCCGCGGGCGTCGAGTGCAGCGGCAAGAGCTGCACCGGCAAGGACCCGGAGACCATGGGCTGCGGCGGCGAGTTGGCCACCACGACCACGCGCGCGACGGTCGGCAAGGCCCTGGTCGAGGTCCGCTACAGCAAGACGTGCGGGGCGGCCTGGGCGCGGATCACGCAGGCGGCGCCGGGCGACAAGGTCACGATCACCGGCGAGGGCGCCACCAAGCAGAACGGCACGGTGAACGCGGACCTCGACGCGTACACCCCGATGGTGGCCGTCAAGGACGGCACGTCCGCGGAGGCGTGCGCGACGCTCAAGGCCGGGCAGACCGGCTGCACGAAGTAGCCGCGCGAAGCAGTCGCACGAGGGAGCGCGAGGGACGCGAGGGAGGGGGGTACCCCCGGGAGGTGGCGGCCGCCACAGGGGGGGAGCGTGGCGGCCGCCCGGGGGGTGTGACCACTCCCGTGGGGGTACTGCTCCGTGTGCCCGGGCTTTCGCACAACATGCCTGTCGATTGCGCAGAAATTTTGCGGCGCCCTGATCGGGGCCCGCGGACCGCCCACGACCAGCCACGGTGGATCTTTGTGGGGTGGGCCACACCCTCCCGGGGTTCGGGGGTGGGCGGGGCGCGATAGCCTGGCGGCGGATCTCTCTTGATGCCAAGAGATCGATCATCGAGAGGCGATCGACGAGGGCGTCGGCAGGGGATCCAGCACAAGGGGCAGGGACCCCCACCGCCAGCTGTCTTACGGAGATCGCCATGACCCGCACTCCCGTGAATGTCACCGTCACCGGCGCGGCCGGCCAGATCGGCTACGCGCTGCTCTTCCGCATCGCCTCCGGCCACCTGCTCGGCGCGGACGTGCCGGTCAATCTGCGACTGCTCGAGATCACGCCGGCCCTGAAGGCCGCCGAGGGCACCGCCATGGAGCTCGACGACTGTGCCTTCCCGCTGCTGAACTCGATCGAGATCAGCGACGACCCGAACGTCGCCTTCGACGGCGCCAACGTCGCCCTCCTCGTCGGCGCCCGCCCCCGCACCAAGGGCATGGAGCGCGGCGACCTGCTCTCCGCCAACGGCGGCATCTTCAAGCCGCAGGGCAAGGCGATCAACGACAACGCCGCGGACGACATCAAGGTCCTCGTCGTGGGCAACCCGGCCAACACGAACGCGCTCATCGCGCAGGCCGCCGCCCCGGACGTACCGGCCGAGCGCTTCACCGCGATGACCCGCCTGGACCACAACCGCGCGCTCTCGCAGCTGTCGAAGAAGACCGGCGCCCCGGTCTCCGACATCAAGCGCCTCACCATCTGGGGCAACCACTCGGCCACCCAGTACCCCGACATCTTCCACGCGGAGATCGCCGGCAAGAACGCCGCGGACGTCGTGAGCGACCAGACCTGGCTCGCCGACGACTTCATCCCGACCGTCGCCAAGCGCGGCGCCGCGATCATCGAGGCCCGTGGCGCGTCCTCGGCCGCCTCCGCCGCCAACGCCGCCATCGACCACGTGCACACGTGGGTCAACGGCACGGCCGCCGGCGACTGGACCTCCATGGGCATCCCGTCGGACGGCTCGTACGGCGTTCCCGAGGGCCTCATCTCGTCCTTCCCCGTCACCACCAAGGACGGCAAGTACGAGATCGTCCAGGGCCTGGAGATCAACGACTTCTCGCGCACGCGCATCGACGCGTCCGTCAAGGAGCTCACCGAGGAGCGCGAGGCGGTCCGCGGTCTCGGCCTCATCTAAGGACCCTTCACGTACGGTTCCGGCCGTACGCGCGCGTCTTCACCTCGCCCCCGGCAGCCACTCGATCGGCAGCCGGGGGCGACGTGCGTCCGGTCCGGTGGCCGAGGGCGACGAGCGCCGCGGCGGCCACCACCACGAGCCCCACGGTCCGCAGCGCCGCCTCCATCCCGGAGGTGAACCCCGGGTGCGCGGCCACGACCGTCCCCGTGACGGCCACCCCCAGTGCCGCGCCGACCTCACGCGCCGACGTGCCGAGGCCCGAGCCGAGCCCCGCCTGGTGCGGCGGCAGCGACGAGACGACGCCGAGGGTGAGCGCGGGCATGCACAGGCCCGTGCCCGCCGAGATGACGAGCAGCCAGCAGGCGTACGCCGCGTAGGGCGTGCCCGCGTCCGCCGTGGACGCGCCGAGCAGGCCGAGCCCGATCAGGAGCAGGCCGCCGCCCACCAGCGGGCCTGGCCGGGCCGACCAGCGTGCGGCGAGCTTGGGGACCAGGATCATGCCGACCGTGAGCGGGATGATGGCCAGGCCCGCGCGGGCGGCGCCGTACCCCTTCACGTACTGCAAATACTGCGAGTTGACGTAGAAGAGCGAGAAGAGGCCGAAGAAGGACGTGGCCGTTCCCAGGGTCGCCGCGCGCAGCCGTCGCGACCTGAAGACCCGGGGGTCAAGGAGCGGTGAGCGCGAGCCCACCGCGTGCGCCACGAACGCGCCGACGAGCGCGGCGCCCAGCGCGAAGGCGACGAGGATGCGCGCCGACGTCCAGCCGTACATCGGGCTCTCGATGATGCCGAAGAGCACCGCGAGAAGGCCGCCGGTGATGAGGGCGGCGCCGAGCGGATCGGTGGAGGCGTCGGGCGACTTCTCCGTGAGGGGAGCCGTGCGCGCCACCGCGAGGACGAGGAGCGCGGCGAGCGGCACCATCAGCCAGAACAGCGCGCGCCACGGCAGGTACTGGCCGATCAGGCCGCCGACGGCGTTCCCCGCGAAACCGCCGAGCCCGGCGGCGAGCGCCCAGGACGCGACGGCCCGGGGCCGCTGCTCGGGCGATGCGGTGCGCACCAGGATCGACATGGTCGCGGGCATGATCAGCGCCGCTCCGGCGCCGGAGACACCGCGGCCCGCGATCAGCTGGACGGGCCCGGTGGCCAGTGCGCTGACCGCGGCGCCCAGGGCGAACAGGCCGAGCCCGCAGAGCAGCGCGCCCTTGCGGCCGTACCGGTCGCCGAGGGCGCCCGCGGGGATGAGCAGCCCAGCGAAGACGATGACGTACGCGTCGACCGTCCACAGCAGCTCGCTCGACGAGGGGTGGACGGAGGACGAACTCAGCTGCGGGATCAGGAGGTTGATGGCGGCGACCATGCTCTGCGCGACGAGCACGCAGGCGCAGAGCGTGAGTTCCGCCGAGCGCTTGAGCTGGTTCGGGGCAGGCGAAGGCAAGGCTCCTCCAAGGAGCGTCGTGGAGTGGTGTGTGGGGATGCCCCGTCGGGCCCTGTCACCGTAGGCTCGGAACTCACTTGATCTCCAGTGCAACCTTTGCAAGGGATGTATGCGCGTGACGCAATCCGGGATGCGGTCCGATCCGGGCAGGGGTCTCGACCTCAATCTCCTGCTCGCCCTCGACGTGCTCCTCGACGAGGAGAGCGTGTCCGGCGCCGCCCGCCGCCTGCATCTGTCCGAACCCGCGATGAGCCGCACCCTGGGCCGCATCCGCAAGGCCCTGGGCGACCCCGTCCTCGTACGGGCCGGGCGGCGGATGGTGCCCACCCCGCACGCCCTCGCCGTCCGGGCCGAGGTGAGCGCCGTGGTGGAGCGGGCGCGGGGCCTGTTCGCCGGGCCCGGCGCGACCGATCTGCGCACCGTCTCGCGCACCCTCGCCGTCCTCGGGCACGACGCCATCGCCGCCGCCTACGGCCCCGCGCTGTTCGCCCGCGCCGCCGCCGAGGCGCCCGGCGTGCGCATCCGCTTCCTCGGCGAGAGCCAGGGGGACGCGCCGATGCTGCGCGAGGGCACGGCCGACCTGGAGCTCGGCGTGATCGACACGGTCGCGCCCGAGGTGCGGGTGGAGCGGCTGCGCGACGACCGGATGCTGGGGGTCGTACGCCCCGGACATCCGCTGCTGCGGGGCGAGTTGACCCCCGAGCGGTTCGCCGGCGCCGACCACGTCACGGTCTCCCGGCGGGGCAGGCTGCGGGGGCCGCTGGACACCGCGCTCGGCGAACTGGGGCTCACGCGCCGGGTGGTGGGCAGCGTGGGGACCTACCCCGCGTCGTTCTTCATGCTCCTGAGCACCGACCTGGTGGGCCTCGCCATCTCCTGGGCGAAGCCCCTGACGGACACCCTCGGCCTGGTCACCTTCGACATCCCCCTCGGTCTGCCGCGGCTGGAGCTGGGCATGGCCTGGCACCCCCGGCACGACGCGGACCCGGCGCACGCGTGGCTGCGGGGGTGCGTGAGGGACCTGTTGCGGGAGGGCGGCGGATTTCACTCGAGCGAGGGCTGAGCCTTCACTTATTCGAGGGGCATAGTCACCTTTCTGTGGCCCCCGCACGCACGCTCCGTTACCCTCCAATTCCGCTTCACCGCAACGGAGTTGGCCATGGCAGGTAACACCGAGGCCACCAGACTGCTGTGCGCCGGCGTCCACCTGGACGCGGTGTTCCGCAGGAGGGTCGTCTCAGAACTCGTCGGCCACGCGGAGCGCCCCGTGGCGCCGCCGCTGGGTGCCGACGTGCTCCCGGTGCTCGCGCACGCGCTGCGCGCCCGGCGCGAGGAGCTGGTCACCGCGCTGCTCCTGGCAGCCGTGTGGATCGGATTCCTCGTCACCGACGCGGTCATGATCTGGGACGACCTCGAAGACTCCAGCGGCGGTGACTCGGGCGTCACCGGCATGGACCTCGCGCTGCTCGTCTTCGACCCGGACGACCTCGTGGACTCGGGTCCCGACGGCACGTTCGGCGCCTTCGTGCCGGGCGGCTGGGCGATCGGGTACGCCGTCGTGGTCCTGCTGCTGTGGCTGGCGCGGGTCATCTCCGGGCGGGGCACGGACGGGGCAATCCTGCGGCGGATGGAGCTTCCGGCGCCGCTGGCCTGGCTGCGGCGCCGGATCGGCTGGCTGGTGACCGCGTTCGTGTGGTGGTGCGCCGCGGCGTACGCGTTCTCCGCGCTCGCCGAGATCAGGGACACCCCGTACCCGGTGATCTTCCCGCTGCTCGTCGCGGCCGTGGTCTGGCGCCACCAGTTCCTGCGCAAGCGGACACTGCGCACCCAGCTCGCCCGCCAGGCCTTCGCCGAGACCGAACAGCCGCGCATCCCCCGGCGGTTCTCCCGCATCGCCGACTGCATCCACCGCGAGCAGAACGCGCCGATCACCCTCTACGACGCGAACCGCCCCTTCGTCGGCGCCGGAAAACCCCGCAAGCCGTGGTCGGTCGTGCTCGAACTCAAGCGCGCCGACAAGGAGACGGACGGCGGGGTCCCGGCCCAGCGGGCGTACGAACCGCTGGCCGCGCGCGAGGTCATCAAGATGATCGAGCCGCGCCTGAAGGACCTGCGCCGGTCCGCCGCGGCCACCAGCGTGGACCGGCTGCGGGACCTGGAGATCGAGGAGTTCGTCTATCTCCCCGCGGGCGCAGGCCGCGACGAGCAGCTCTACACCGGGCAGGGATACGAGACGGCGGGGCCCTACGACGCCGAGCAGGTCGCCCGGCATCTGGAACGGGCGTCCGGTGAGGGCGGGGAGGCGCGGCGCCACTTCCTGCGGATCCGGGTCGGCGCCTGGAACGAACAGGTCGTCGTCTCGCTCCTGGTCAGGGTGCACACCCAGGGCGGCATGCTGGTCCTGGAAGTGGTGCCGCACGTGCTCGGGCCGATCGTCCCCGAGTTCCGCGAGGTCGACGCGATCGTGGCCCGCGACCCCGAGGGCCCGGTCCGCGACGCCCTGCGCGCCTGCGTCGACGGCCCCGCGGTCGGCGTGGCGATCGGCGCCGCCGCCCTGCGCGCCCTGCCCTCGCTCGTCCCCTCGTTCCGCCTCTGGCTCGCCCAGCCCGAGGGCGAGAGGCCCTCGCCGCCCGCCGCGCGCGCCCTGCGCTCGCTGTGCTCCTGGCTCGAGATCGGCCGCCCGGTGCAGGCGCCGCCGGACGCCCCGCTGGTCTCGCTGCGCCAACTGGCCAGCACCGACGAGCTCTCGCTCTTCCAGGAGATGGACGTGGCCCGCTACACCCGCACCCTCCAGGACCGCATCGGCGAAGGGGTCCGCGACGCGCTGCGGGCCGGCGGCTTCCGCACGGACCGTCTGGAACAGAACATCACGCAGATCAACAACAGCGGGGTCTACATCACGGAGATGTCCGGCGGCGCCCTCGCCACCGGCTCCCACGGCCAGGCCACGCACACCAGCGAGAGGAGTCCGGCATGAGCGGCGACGGCGACAACGGCGGTGGTGCGCACGTCCAGATCGGTTCGATCACCGGTGGCTCACAGGCCTTCGGCTCGCACGGCAGGGCCGAGTCCACCAACCACACGGTGGTGGTCTCCGACCCCCGGCAGCAGCACCTGCTCACCCAGGTCAGGGCCCTGCGCGGCGAGCTGCGCGAGGCCACCGGGCGCACGGCGGAGGACGACGCGCTCGACGCCGAACTGGGCGAGGTGGAGCGGGAGATCGGCCGCGCGGGTCACGGCGACAGCGGCCTGCTCGGCAGACTCCGTACCCGCCTGGAGCAGTACGGCGCCGCCGCCGCGACGGCCGCGTCCGTGACGGCGGTCCTCCAGGCGATCGCCCAGATCACGGGCTGAGGACGAGCGGTGCGGATCTTCGACGCCGACCGCCAGGAGTGGGTCGGCCACGAGCAGGAGCGGCGGATCGCCGAGCTCCACGACCGCGACGCGGTGCGCCAGGGCAAGGCGCTGCGCGGCGCCGTGACGGTGCTCGCGGTGTGCGGCCTGGCCTTCGGCACCTGGGCGCTCGGCTGGAAGGACGAACCGGGGCCGACGGGGTACCTGACGGTGCTTGAGAAGCCCGCGCGGAGCGGGGACCCGGCCACCGAGGGGGACACCGCGGCGCCGTCCCCGGCAGGCGTGCCGCCCGCCCCGTACGAGGAGGTGTTCGACGCGGAGGGCTTCAGGCTCGCGGTGCCGCGGGGCTGGGTCCGCGACCTGGTCACCCCGACCGAGGGCTTCAACGTCGTCAACTACCGCAGCCCGGAGGGGGATCGGCGGCTACAGGTGTACGAGGTGGGGGAGGCGTCCCCGTACGTATCGCTGCGGACCTGGCTGGACGAGACCCCGATGCCCGGCGGCTTCGACCAGCTCGCCCCGCTGGAGCGCACGGACGACGAAGGCCGCCCCGCGGCCCGGCTCGAATACGTGGCCGACAAGTTCAAGGGCGAACCGGACATCGGCGCGTGGCACGTCATCGACCACCGCTTCGAGGCGGTGGACGGGAAGTTGTACGCCCTCGCGGTGTACGGCTCGGACGCGGACGGCAGGGACGACGAGGAGGAGTTCATGTCGACCGCCCTGGCGTGGTTCTGCCCGCCGGAGGAGATCTGCCCCGAGCCGGAATCCCACTGACCGCCCCTCCGCCTGCCGCAAGCCGCTCCGTGATCTCCGTTGCGTACCTGCTCACCAATGTAGTACTTCTTATACATGAGCGAGCAAGTGCACAACAGGTTGGCGATGGTGCGCGCGGAGCGAAAGGTGTCGCGCCAGAGCCTGGCCGAGGCGGTGGGGGTCCACTACCAGACCATCGGCTACATCGAGCGCGGGCAGTACAACCCGAGCCTCGACCTGGCGCTGAAGATCGCGGTGTTCTTCGGCCTCCCGGTGGAGGCGCTGTTCTCCCTGGAGCCGTTCCGCCCGCTCACGGACGAGGTCTACGGGAGGAGTCAGGGATGACTGGCCGGCAGGTGCAGCAGACGCGGGAGAGGCCGACCCAGCGGATGACCGGGTACGACCGGCGGATGTACGCGCTCATGAACCGGCGCGAGGGGGCGCCGATGTACGCCACCGCCGTGCGCAGGCGGATCGCGGTCGGCGCCCACATCGCGCTGACCGTGGCGAGCGTGACGGCCTGGCTGCTCACGGTCGTCGGCGATCAGCGCTGGGCGATGTGGACGATGCTCGGCCTGCTGCTGCCGTGGTGCGTCGCCACCGGCGTCATCAACGGCGCCACGCGCGGCCTGCTCGAACTGCGCGAACGCGTCCTCGACGAGCGGCAGCGCGCGGAGCGGGTGCGGGTGGCGGCGCGCGCCCGGCAGGTGATGCAGTGGCTGCTGCTCGCGGCCGCCGTCGGCACGGGGTTCGCCGCGTACCAGGGGTGGGACACCGAGGGGCTGCTCTTCCCCGTGCTGTTCACCGCGTTCGTCGTGCACTGGCTGATGCCGCTGTGGGTGGCGGGGCTCGCCGCGCAGGACGACCCCGCGGACGGCGACGACGACCCCGCGGACGTTCAGTAGGTGTTGGGCTTGTCCGTCACCTGACCCTGCAACTGGGAGACGTCCACCGAGTCCTCCTCGGAGGGAGTCTTCGACGGGACCGGCTTGTCGTAGTCGCCGAGCGTCAGCGTCGAGTCGGTCCCTGGCCCCTTCTCCGTGGCCCTGACCAGGTACGGAGTGCCTTCGGTCGCGACGTACAGCGTCGTCGTTCTGCCGTCCTCCCTGCCGGAGACGGGGATCACGGACGTTCCGTCGACCTTGGTCGGCTCGCCCTTCCGCAGGGCCGTGCTGTCGTCCGACTTGTTCTTGACCTCGTCCTGGATCGTGTCGAGGTCGCAGACCCCGGCCATGTCCTTGAGCAGGGCGTCGTCGGTCGTGCCGTACAGATAGCGGTCCCCGATGACCTCGGCCGCGGCCTCGCCCTGGCCGCCGGGGAGCTGGGCCTTCCAGAAGGCGAGGTCCGGCTTCATCCAGACCTTCTCGCCCTGTTTGATCAGCTCCAGGCTGCCGCCGTCCTCGGCCATGCGCAGCGAGCCGACGCAGTTGTCGTCCTGGTCCAGGGTGAGGTCCATCGACACCGGCTCGTCGCCGTCCGTGTCCGTGCCCTTCTGCTCCAGCTCCAGGTGGACCGACTTCGCGTCGAGCAGTTCCCGCTCCGCCTTGTCGGAGATCTCCTGTGCGCTCAAGTCCTCCGTGCCGGCGAGCGCGACCGCCGGTGCGACCAGGAGCGCGGCCGCCGTACAGGCCGCGGTGCAGGCCGCGGAACCCCAAGCGCGCTTCCTCGATATTCCACGCATAGCGCCACCTCCGGGGACAAACCCCTCTTCGAGCGTACGTTTCGCCCCAGGTGCCTGCACGCGCAGTGACACAGCGCACTTTCAGTTATGTAATGCGCATGGTTTCTCCGCCGGGGGGCATGTGCACCCGGCTACCGCGAGTGACAGGCGGGGCGTATGACAGGAACGGAAGGCAAACGGGACGTGTCCGCACAACAGACCATCCATGTGGGCGGGGAGTGGCGCACCGCCCTCTCCGGCGCCACGCGCGAGATCCTCGACCCGGCGGATGCCAAGCCGTTCGCTCTGATCGCCGAGGGCGGCACCGAGGACACCGACGCGGCCATCGCCGCCGCACGTGAGGCCTTCGACCACGGACCGTGGCCGGCCACGCCCGTCGCCGAACGGGCCGCGCTGCTGCGCCGCGTGGCAGACCTCCTCGTGCGCGACCGGGAGAAGATCGGGCTCCTGGAGAGCCGCGACGCGGGCAAGACCGTCGAGGAGGGCCGCGTCGACGTCGACTGCGTCGCCGACGCCTTCCGCTACTTCGCCGACCTGGTGATCGGCGAGGGTGCGGGCCGTGTGGTCGACGCCGGGTCCGACGACATCCACAGCGTGGTCGTGCACGAGCCGGTCGGCGTCTGCACGATGATCACGCCGTGGAACTACCCGCTCCTCCAGGCCAGCTGGAAGATCGCCCCCGCGCTCGCCGCGGGCAACACCTTCGTCATCAAGCCGAGTGAGGTCACTCCGCTGACGACGGTCGCGCTGATCGAGCTGCTCGTCGAGGCGGGCCTGCCGGCCGGCGTCGCGAACATCGTGACGGGCCCCGGCCACACCGTCGGCGCGCGCCTTTCCGACCACCCCGACGTCGACCTGGTCTCCTTCACCGGCGGCCTCGTCTCCGGCACCAAGGTCGCCCAGGCCGCGGCCCTCGGCGTCAAGAAGGTCGCACTCGAGCTCGGCGGCAAGAACCCGAACGTCGTCTTCGCCGACGCCTGCGCCACCGAAGAGGGCTTCGACACCGCCGTCGACCAGGCGCTGAACGCGGCCTTCATCCACAGCGGGCAGGTCTGCTCCGCCGGTGGCCGCCTCATCATCGAGGAGTCGGTGCGCGAGCGCTTCGTCGCCGAACTCGCCCGCCGCGCGAGCCGCATCAGGCTCGGCCGCGGCACCGAGGACGGCGTCGAGTGCGGCCCGCTCGTCTCGCAGCAGCAGCGCGAGAAGACCGAGTCGTACGTCGCGTCCGCCCTGGAGGAGGGTGCGGTCCTGCGCACCGGCGGCAAGCGCCCCGAGCCCAGCGAGGTCCGCCCCGCGACCGGCTACTTCTACGAGCCGACCGTGCTCGACCAGTGCCACCGCGAGATGCGCGTCGTACGCGAAGAGGTCTTCGGCCCGGTCCTGACCGTCGAGACCTTCCGCACCGAGGACGAGGCCGTCGCGCTCGCCAACGACACCGAGTACGGCCTCGCGGGCGCCGTCTGGACCAACGACGCGGGCCTCGGCCGCCGCATGGCCCGGCGGCTGCGCCACGGCACGGTCTGGATCAACGACTTCCACCCCTACCTGCCGCAGGCGGAGTGGGGCGGCTTCGGCAAGAGCGGCGTCGGGCGCGAGCTCGGCCCCGCCGGACTCGCCGAGTACCGCGAGTCCAAGCACATCTACCAGAACCTGGCACCGCGGCCGGTCCGCTGGTTCGCGGGCTGAGGCCCGGGCCCGAGTCGTAGAGGCGTGCGCGGGGGCGGCAGTCCCGCCCCCGCGCACGTATGTCCGCAGTTCCGAGCACCCCCCGCGCACCCCCCGCTCAATACGCGCGAGCACCTTGCATCACACCTCGCAGGAAGAGGAGCAGCACGCATGGCTGAGACCACCGAGTACGACTACGTCATCGTCGGCGGCGGCACCGCCGGTTCGGTGATCGCATCCCGCCTCACCGAGGACCCAAACGTCACCGTCGCCGTCATCGAGGGCGGCCCCAGCGACATCGACCGTGAGGACGTCCTCACGCTGCGCCGCTGGCTCGGCCTCCTGGGCGGCGACCTCGACTACGGCTACACGACCACCGAGCAGCCGCGCGGCAACTCGCACATCCTGCACAGCCGCGCCAAGGTCCTCGGCGGCTGCTCGTCGCACAACACCCTGATCTCCTTCAAGCCGCTGCCGTCCGACTGGGACGAGTGGGAAGAGGCCGGTGCCACC
Source organism: Streptomyces sp. NPDC054047 (assembly GCF_055585065.1). Lineage (NCBI taxonomy): Bacteria > Bacillati > Actinomycetota > Actinomycetes > Kitasatosporales > Streptomycetaceae > Streptomyces > Streptomyces sp. NPDC054047. The sequence goes on from NZ_JBVJKV010000011.1 coordinate 113,705, forward strand.
GGCTGGGGCGCCAAGGCGATGGACCCCTTCTTCGGCAAGCTGCGCAACAACATCGTGCGCGTCGCCAAGAAGGACCAGAACCAGATCGCCACGGACTGGGTCGAGGCGACGAAGAGCGCACTCGGTGTCCCCGAGGTCATCGGCTTCAACGACAAGCCCTTCGACGAGGGCGTCGGCTTCTTCGACCTGTCGTACCACCCGGAGAACAACAAGCGTTCCTCCGCGTCCGTCGCCTACCTCCACCCCCACATGGAGGCCGGTGACCGCCCGAACCTCCACCTCTTCCTGGAGACGTGGGCCACCAAGCTGGAGCTGGCGGGCAAGACCGCGCGCGGCGTCCACATCCGTACGAAGGAGGGCGCGGAGCAACTGCTCACCGCCCGCCGCGAGGTGCTCGTCTGCGCGGGCGCCGTCGACACGCCGCGGCTGCTCATGCACTCCGGCATCGGCCCCGCCAAGGACCTTCAGGCCCTCGGCATCCCCGTCGTGCACGACCTGCCGGGTGTCGGCGAGAACCTCCTCGACCACCCCGAGTCGGTCATCGTCTGGGAGACCAACGGGCCGCTGCCCGGCAACTCCGCGATGGACTCCGACGCGGGCCTGTTCGTGAAGCGGGACCCGGACCACAAGGGCCCGGACCTGATGTTCCACTTCTACCAGATCCCGTTCACGGACAACCCGGAGCGCCTGGGCTACGAACGCCCGGAGCACGGCGTGTCGATGACGCCGAACATCCCCAAGTCCCGTTCGCGCGGCCGTGTCTACCTGACGTCGGCCGACCCGGAGGTCAAGCCCGCCCTCGACTTCAAGTACTTCGAGTACGACGAGAACGGGGTGGACTACGACGGGCAGACCCTCGTCGACGGCATCAAGCTGGCCCGCAAGGTCGCGCAGGCCGAGCCCTTCGCCAAGTGGCTCAAGCGCGAGGTCTTCCCGGGCCCGGACGTCACCGACGACGCCGAGATCAGCGAGCTCGTGCGCAAGGCCGCGCACACCGTGTACCACCCGGCCGGCACCTGCCGCATGGGTGCCACGGACGACGAACTCGCCGTGGTCGACCCGGAGTTGAAGATCCGGGGACTCGAAGGAATCCGTATCGCGGACGCATCCGTCTTCCCGACGATGCCCGCCGTGAACCCGATGATCGGAGTGCTCATGGTCGGGGAGAAATGTGCCGAGATGCTGGGTGGTGACGGCCGATGAGCGAGGCCTCAGTGAAGGACAAGGAAGACATGACGCAGGAGTCAACGGACGGGCCCGTCTTCGCCGTCGAGAACCTCTGGAAGGTCTTCGGCCCGAAGGCCGACCGAATACCGGGCGACACCTCCCTGCACGACCTCACCCCCGCCGAACTGCGTGAGCGGACCGGCTGCACCGCCGCCGTGCGCGACGTGTCGTTCGAGGTCAAGAAGGGCGAGGTCTTCGTCGTCATGGGGCTCTCGGGCTCCGGCAAGTCGACGCTCGTACGCTGCCTGACCCGCCTCATCGAGCCGACGTCCGGCTCCATCGCGATCGACGGCGAGGACGTCCTCGCCATGGACAAGGCGCGTCTGCGCGAACTGCGCAGGCACCGCGCCGCCATGGTCTTCCAGCACTTCGGCCTCCTCCCGCACCGCACCGTCCTCGACAACGTCGCGTACGGCCTGGAGATCCAGGGCGTCGGCAAGGCCGAGCGCCGCGCCAAGGCCCTCGAAGTCATCGCCAAGGTCGGCCTCGACGGCCTCGAACAGCGCAAGCCCGGCCAGCTCTCCGGCGGCCAGCAGCAGCGCGTGGGCCTGGCCCGCGCCCTCGCCGTCGACCCCGAGGTCCTGCTCTTCGACGAGCCGTTCAGCGCGCTCGACCCGCTGATCCGCCGCGACATGCAGGAAGAAGTCGTCCGCCTGCACCGCGAAGAGGGCCGCACGATGGTCTTCATCACCCACGACCTCAGCGAGGCACTGCGCCTGGGCGACCGCATCGCCCTGATGCGCGACGGCCGCATCGTGCAGCTCGGCACGCCCGAGGAGATCGTCGGCTCCCCGGCCGACGACTACGTACGCGACTTCGTACGGGACGTGGCGCGCGCCGACGTGATGAGCGTGCGCACCGCCATGCGCCCCGCCGACACCGACGAGGAGGGCCGCGGCCCGGCCCTCGCGCCGGACGCCAAGGTCGCCGAGGCCATCGAGGCCGTCGCCAAGTCCGGCTTCCCCGTCCGCGTGATGGACGGACCGCGCTGCCTTGGCGTCGTCGACCACGAGGCGCTGCTCGGCGTCGTCGCGGGCGTGGCCCCGGCGCAGAAGCCCGACAAGGGCCGCTCCGATACCGGCGAGGTGGTCGCCTGATGGCCACCGCCACCGCCTCGACTCCCGTACGTGACACGGGGATCGGCGCGCTCCTGCGCCACCGTGCCGTCGGCAAGATCCTGCTGCTCGCCGTCGCGGCGGCGATCCTCGTGCCGATCGTCAACGCCAAGTGGGCGTCCGGCGCCTGGCCCGGCGCGCTCACCGTCGACCTGACCGAGCCGCTCGGCAAGACCACCGACTGGATCATCGACAACCGAGACAGCCACCCGCTGTTCGTCTACTTCCTCGGGCACGTCTCCAACGGCATCGTGCTCTCCATCCGCGGCGTCTACCTGGTGCTCCTCGCGGCCGGCTGGGCCGGAGTGACCGTCGGCGCCGCGCTCGTCGCCTGGCGGGTCGCGGGCGTACGGCTCGCGGTCCTGGCCGCCGCCTCGTTCGGCCTGTGCGGACTGCTCGGCATGTGGGTGCCGACGATGCAGACGCTGGCCCTGATGATCGTGGCCGTGCTCGCCTCCGTCGTGCTCGGCATGCTGCTCGGGCTCGCGGGGGGCCTGAGCGACAGGATCTACCGCATCCTGCGGCCGGTCCTCGACACCATGCAGGTGCTCCCGGCCTTCTCGTACCTGCTGCCCGTCGCCCTGGTCTTCGGCATCGGCGTGCCCGCCGCGGTCATCGCGACCGTCATCTACGCGGCCCCGCCGATGGCCCGGCTCACCGCGCTCGGCCTGCGCGGCGCCGACGGCGGCGTGATGGAGGCGGTGACGTCGCTCGGCACCACCGCCCGCCAGCGCCTGCTCTCCGCGCGCCTCCCGCTGGCCCGCAAGGAACTCCTGCTCGGCCTCAACCAGACGATCATGATGGCGCTGGGCATGGCCGTCATCGCGTCGATGATCGGCGGCGCCGGTCTCGGTGACCGCGTCTACCAGGCCCTCGGCTCGGTGGACGTCGGTGCCGCGCTGGCCGCCGGTATCCCGATCGTCCTGCTCGCCGTGGTCCTCGACCGGGTCACCGGCGCGGCGGGGGAGCGACTCGGCGCCAACACCGAGGACAACTCCCCGCTGCGCGGCCGGCGCGGCTGGGCCGTGGCCGGAGCGGTCACCGTCGTCGCCGCGCTCGCCGCGCGCTTCGCGGACCGCCTGGAGTGGCCCGAGGGCTGGATCGTGAACATCGTCGAGCCGGTCAACACCGCCAAGGAGTGGATGGTCGACCACATCTACACCGGCGTGCCCGTCGTCGGCGGCACCGCCGACTGGGCGGCCCACTTCACCACCTGGGTCCTCGACCCGGTCCGCGACGGACTCCAGGGCATGCCCTGGTGGTCGGTCCTCCTGGTCGTCGCGACCCTCGCCTGGCTGATCGGCACCTGGCAGACCGCGCTCACCGCCGTCCTCGCGATGGCGGCGACCGGCGTGCTCGGCGTCTGGAAGCCCTCGCTCGACACCCTCGCGCAGGTCCTCGCCGCGGTCGCCGTCACGGTGGTCCTCGGCTTCGCGACCGGCATCGCGGCGGCCCGCAGCACGCGTCTGGAGAAGCTGCTGAGGCCCGTCCTTGACGTCTTCCAGACGATGCCGCAGTTCGTGTACCTGATCCCGGTCGTGGCCCTCTTCGGCATCGGCCGCGCCCCCGCGGTCGCCGCGGCCGTCGTGTACGCGCTGCCCGCCGTCATCCGCATCACCACGCAGGGCCTGCGCCAGGTCGACGCCGCGGCGATGGAGTCGTCCCGCTCGCTCGGCGCCACCAGCTGGCAGCAACTGCGCAATGTCCAGCTCCCGCTGGCCCGCCCGGCGCTCCTGCTCGCCGTGAACCAGGCGGTCGTCCTGATCCTCGCCGTCGTCGTCATCGGCGGCCTCGTGGGCGGTGGCGCGCTCGGCTACGAAGCGGTGTTCGGCCTCGCCCAGGGCGACCTGGCCACGGGCCTGGTGGCCGGTGTGGCGATCGTGTGCCTCGGTCTGATGCTCGACCGGGTCACGCAGCCGACGGAACGCCGTGCGAAGAAGGGTGCGTGACATGCGAGTACGTACGCGTGTGATGAGTGCCGCCACGGCGGGCTGCGCCCTCCTGGCGCTGTCCGGCTGTGCGGCCGACATGACCAAGCAGGCCTCTCCGTACGCCAATGCGGCGGGCGCCAAGACCGTGACGCTCTCCGTCCAGTCCTGGGTCGGCGCGCAGGCGGACGTGGCGGTCGCCGAGTACCTGCTCAAGGAGGAGCTCGGCTACCGGGTCGACAGGGTCCAGATCGACGAGGTCCCGGCCTGGGACGCGCTCAGCCAGGGCCGCGTCGACGCGATCATGGAGGACTGGGGCCACCCGGACCAGGAGCAGCGCTACATCAAGGACAAGAAGACGATCGTCCCCGGCGGCGACGTCGGGGTCACCGGGCACATCGGGTGGTACGTCCCCACGTACTTCGCGAAGAAGCACCCGGACGTCACCAACTGGAAGAACCTCAACAAGTACGCGAAGGACTTCCGCACCTCCGAGAGCGGCAGCAAGGGCCAGCTCATGGACGGCTCCCCGTCGTACGTCACGAACGACAAGGCGCTGGTGAAGAACCTCGGCCTGGACTACGAGGTCGTCTTCGCGGGCTCCGAGGCGGCGCAGATCACGCAGATCGAGCAGTTCGCCAAGCAGCGGAAGCCGTTCTTGACGTACTGGTACAAGCCGCAGTGGCTGTTCAAGAAGGTGCCGATGACGGAGGTGAAGCTGCCCGAGTACAAGGAGGGCTGCGACGCCGACCCCGTCAAGATCAAGTGCGCCTATCCGCACACGCCGCTGCAGAAGTACTTCAACGCCGACTTCGCCAAGAAGGGCGGCGACGCGGCGGAGTTCCTGAAGAACTTCAAGTGGTCGGAGGAGGACCAGAACGAGGTCTCGCTGATGATCGCCGACAAGAAGATGTCGCCGCAGGACGCGGCGAAGGCGTGGGTCGCCGACCACGAGTCGAAGTGGCGGGGCTGGCTCCCGAAGTAGCCCTTCGGGCGGGGCGGGCGGACTGACCGCCGCTGCGCGGCGAAGGTCTGGTGCCCACTCGTTCTCGGCGGGTCCTGGCCGCCGCTCCGCGGCGAGTTCTCCCGCCCGCCCACTCGATCACCCCGCAGGGCAATTGGGTGGTGGGCGGGAGACATCCGCCGCGAAGCGGCGGTCTGGTGCGGTGCCGTCCAGGGGCCATGCCGAAGCGCGCCCCGGGCAAGCGGGCAGGGGCTACCGCAGCTCCGCGGTGATCTCGCGCAACGCCTCCGTCGCGCGGATCTGAAGCCCCGGCCCGAACGTGATCCGCGTGGCCCCCAGCTCACCCAGCTCCCGCAGGGAGGCACGGGACGGCCGGGCGCCCGCGTTGATGGGGCCCGAGATACCGCCCCGGAGGGCAGGCAGCGCCTCCGGCGGTGCTCCGATCGGGTAGACGCAGTCCGCCCCCGCCGCCACGTAGAGGCGGGCCCGCTCGATCGCCTGACCGGGATCGGCGACACCCCGGATGAAGGTGTCGACGCGGGCGTTGATGAACAGCCCCCCGCCCGCGACGGAACGTACCTCCGCCAACCACTCCGCCTGCTCGCGCGGATCCTTGAGCGCCCCGCCCGCAGACTCCGATTCCTCCAGGTTGCAGCCCACCGCGCCCGTCTCCAGGAGCCGCTCCACCAGCTCCTTCGGCGCCAGCCCGTAGCCGCCCTCGATGTCCGCACTCACCGGCACGGCCCCGGAGACCGACCGCACGATGCGGGCCACCGCCGCGAACATCTCGTCCGGCGGCACCTCACCGTCCGCGTACCCGAGCGACGCCGCGACCCCCGCGCTCGGCGTCGCGACGGCGGGGAAACCGGCCTCCACGAAGACCCGCGCGCTGGCCGCGTCCCAGGGCCCGGGCAGGACCAGCGGATCACCGGGCGCCCGCCCGTGGTGCAGTGCGCGGAAGTCGTCCACGAGGCTCATGGCGCGTACCCTCCCGGCTCGATGCGGCGGCTGACCATCACCCGGTTCCAGCTGTTGATGACGGTGATCACCCCGATGAGATGGGCGAGTTCGGCCTCGTCGAAGTGCTTGGCCGCAGCCTCGTACACCTCGTCCGGCACGAACCCGTCCGTCAGGACGGTCACCGCCTCGGTCAGCGCGAGAGCCGCCCGCTCCCGCTCGCCGAACAGCTCGCCCGCCTCCGCCCAGGCGTTGAGGAGGGCGATCCGCTTCGCCGTCTCGCCGTTCTTCACGGCGATGTCCACATGCATGTCCAGACAGAACGCACACGCGTTGATCTGCGAGGCCCGGATCATCACGAGCTCGGCGAGCACGGGGTCGCCGAGCCCCTTCTTCGCGGCCGCGCTCAACGCGGCCATCGCCGTCCCGACCCCCTTGTCGAGGTGCGTGGTCCGAGCGCTCACTTGTGGTCACCGGCCTTGTAGTGGCCCGGCACCTGACGCGTCGAGACGCCGAAGCGGTTCCACGCGTTGATCACCGTGATCGCGGCGATCAGCTGGGTCAGCTCCTGCTCCTCGAAGAGGGCCGCGGCCTTCTCGTACACGGCGTCCGGCACGAAGCCGTCCGTCAGGACGGTGATCGCCTCGGCCAGCTCCAGAGCGGCGACCTCCTTCGCGGTGTAGAAGTGCTGCGACTCCTCCCACGCGCTGAGCTGGATGATCCGCTCCACGCTCTCGCCCGCCGCGAGGGCGTCCTTGCTGTGCATGTCGATGCAGAGCGCGCAGTGGTTGAGCTGCGAGGCGCGGATCTTGACCAGCTCCAGGATCACCGGGTCGACGCCCTTACGGGCCGCCGCGTCGAGCCGGATCATCGCCTTGAAGACCTCGGGTGCGTGCTGGTGCCAGTCGAGCCGGGGCGCGTGCTCGTGGACGTATTCCCTGGTGCCGTCGTCGGTGCTGTGGTTCGTCGTCATGTCATCGACCGTACGACCGGAATAGCCCACGGGTATGGTCCATTCCCATGGAAGAATCCTGGGCCGCTTTGGGCGTGGACCTCCACCTGGAGACGACCGGCGAGGCCACCTCCGGCACGCACTCCGGCGTACGCAAGGGCCTCACCGACGCCCTGCGTGAAGCGGTGCGCGGCGGCAGGCTCGCCCCCGGCACCCGCCTCCCCTCGTCCCGCTCCCTCGCCGTCGACCTGGGCATCGCCCGCAACACGGTCGCCGACGCGTACGCCGACCTCGTGGCCGAGGGCTGGCTCACCGCACGCCAGGGCTCGGGCACCCGCGTCGCCGAACGCGCCGTGCCGCGCCCCGCCGACCCCGCACCGCGCCGCAGGGCCGCCGGCGGTCCGACGTACGACCTGATGCCGGGCACCCCCGACCTCGGCTCCTTCCCGCGCGCCGCCTGGCTCAAGGCAGCGCGCCGGGCCATGGCGTCGGCCCCGAACGACGCGCTTGGCTACGGCGACCCGCGCGGCCGCATCGAACTGCGCACCGCCCTGGCCGACTACCTCTCCCGCGCCCGCGGCGTGCACGCGGACCCGGACCGCATCGTCGTCTGCGCCGGTTTCGCACAGGGGCTGAGCCTGCTGGGCGGTGTGCTGCGGGCGCGGGGTCTGCGGGAGATGAGGGTCGAGTCGTACGGCCTCGACGTGCACTGGGACCTGCTGAAGCGGGCGGGGTTGCGGACGAGGCCGCTGCCTTTCGACGAAAGGGGCACGTCCACGGCCGAGTTGGGGTCGAAGCGGGGGCCGGGGCCGGGGCCGGGACAGGGGCCGGGAGCTGGATCTGGCCCGGCCAAGGCGGCGCTGCTCACGCCCGCGCATCAGTTCCCGATGGGGGACCCGCTGCACCCCGACCGGCGTGCGGCGGCCGTCGACTGGGCGCGGCGCGAGGGCGGGCTGATCCTGGAGGACGACTACGACGGGGAGTTCCGCTACGACCGGCAGCCGGTGGGCGCGCTCCAGGGCCTCGACCCCGACCGCGTGGTCTACCTCGGCACGGCGAGCAAGTCCCTCGCCCCCGGCCTGCGACTCGGCTGGATGGTCCTTCCGGCGCCGATCGCCGCCGAGGTGGTCGAGGCGAAGGCGGGCGCGGAATGGGCCTGCGGGGCGCTCGACCAGCTGACGCTCGCGGAGTTCATCACGTCGGGTGCGTACGACCGCCATGTGCGGGGCGCGCGCCTGCGCTACCGCCGCCGACGGGACGAATTGGTCGCCGCGCTCGCGGCGCGGGCACCGGAGGTGCGGGTCACGGGGATCGCAGCGGGCCTGCACGCGGTCCTCGAACTGCCGCCGGGCACGGAACGTTCGGTGGTCCAGGCGGCGAGCTGGCAACGCCTCGCGGTCCAGGGCCTGGCGAGCTTCCGTCATCCCGACGCGCGGGTCCCGGGCCGGGACGCGCTGGTGGTGGGGTACGGAACACCGGCGGATCATGCGTGGGCGGGGGCGTTGGAGGCGCTGTGCCGGGTGCTGCCGTGAGCTCTTAGCCCGTCCACGTCCGGCGTTTGAGGACGAACTCGGCGGAGCCGGTGATTGACGGTGCCCAAGGCTCCCGCGCCAGCAGGTTTCCGGGAAGGGGCGGGGTTGGGGACATAGCCCCGCAGGGTCCACCCACCCTCAAGCCACCCCCTACACCGCCCCCTCGACAGGAACCCCCTCCGAAGGAGCCGGCGCCTCGCCTACACCGCCCCCTCCACAGGAACCCCCTCCGAAGGAGCCGGCGCCTCGCCGAACCGCGCCAAAGCCAACGCCCCCACCACAGCCACCACGAACCCCAGTACGGCCAGCCACTCCAGCCCGTCCCGAGTCCGATCCCCCAGCCACACCACCCCCACCACCGCAGGGCCGATCGTCTCCCCGATCACCATCCCCGCGGTAGCGGTCGTCACCGACCCCCGCTGCAACGCCGACGTCAGCAGCAGGAACGCCGCACCCCCACCCACCAGCAACGCGTAACAAGCCGGGTTCCGCACCAACGCCCCCGGCGAGACATCGTCGATCAGCCGCACGGCCACCTCCACCACCCCGAAGCCGAACCCCGCCCCGAGCCCCAGCGCCAACGCCCGCCCCCGCCCCGGCAACCGCCCGGCCAAGGCCCCCAGCACCAACACCCCCACCGCCACGCCCAGCATCACGTACCGCAGGGTCGTCGACCCCACGCCCTCTCCCTCGTCCCCCGAAGCGAGCCCCAGCATCGCGAGCCCCGCGCACACCACGCCCACGGCCGCCCACTCCACCCCGCTCAGCCGCACCCGCAGCAACCGCGAGGCCACCACCGCCGTGACGGCGAGGCTCGCGGCGAGCGCCGCCCCGACGGCGTAGATCGGGATGGAGCGCAGCGCCACGATCTGCAGCAGGAAGCCGAGCCCGTCGAGTGCGAGCCCCACGACGTACCGCCACTGCTTCACCGCGCGCAGCAGCAGCGCGGGGTCGACGCCGGACCCCGTACCCGGCGCCGTGGCGCGCGCGGCGACGGCCTGGAAGACGGAGGCCGTGCCGAAGCAGACCGCTGAACCGAGTGCGCAAATCATCCCAAGAGACACGAAGTGACTGTAGAGGAATGGGATTCGGCTGAGCCGATTGGCATGGCACAGGGACGCATACCTAGGCTGGCCGCCGATCGCGTCTTGACACATGTACGACAACGGGGGAGTGACGCAGCCGATGGCAGCGGAGAAGGAAAAGGGCACCCCGCGGCGGAAGCTGCGGTCCAGCACGGTCGTGCTCGGCGGGATGGGCGTCCTCGCGGCGGCCCTGACCTCGTGCGGCTCGGAGCCGGACAAGCGGTGCGTGGACCGCGACAGCTACGACGCCTTCAGCGGCTACAAGATCGTCGCCGACAAGAACTGCAAGAGTGGTTCTTCCTCCGGTTCCTCCTCCTCGTACGGCAAGGGGGGCAAGACCGGCGGCAGTTCCTACGGGACGGGCACGGGTGCGGGTACGGGTGCGGGTGCGGGCACCGGCAAGTCCGGTCGTCGCATGGACCCCGACTGGTACTACGACGCCGACGTCGACGGCCGCTACGCCGACTACGGCACCTTCAGCCGCAGCGAGGCCGTCGACCGCGACGGCTTCGGCTGCTCGGGCAGCGGCGGCGGCTGAGCCGGATACGAGCGAGCCACGAGAGCCGAGACCGAGACCGAGACCGAGACCGAGACCCGCATCATGGAACGCCGCACCCTCACCCCGCGCCCCGGCTGGCAGCAGACCGTCGAGGACCAGGGGCTCATCTACCCCCTCACCCGCTACCCCGACGACTCGCTGCGCCCCTACTGGGACGAGTCCGCCTGCTACGTCTTCTCCCTGCCCGAGGTCGAAGCCCTCGAAGAGGTCGTCGAGGAGCTGCACGCGATGTGCCTCGCGGCAGCCGGGCACATCGTCAAGCACGACCGCCTCGCCGACCTCGGCATCACGGACCCCCGAGTGGCCGAAGCGGTCACCGAGGCCTGGCACCGACGCTCCGAACTCCCCTCCCTCTACGGGCGGTTCGACCTCCACTACGACGGCACGGACGGGCGCCCGGCCAAGATGCTGGAGTACAACGCGGACACCCCCACCTCCCTGGTCGAGGCCGCGAGCCCCCAGTGGTTCTGGATGGAGGAGTGCTTCCCCGGCGCCGACCAGTGGAACTCCCTGCACGAACGCCTCGTCGACGCCTGGAAGAAGCAGGCCCCACTGCTCCCGCCCGGCGGCCCGCTGTACTTCGCGCACTCCGCGGGCGACGAGCTCGGCGAGGATCTGATGACGGTCGCGTATCTGCGCGAGACCGCGCAGCAGGCGGGTCTGGACACCGAGGCGATCTCCATGGAGGACATCGGCTGGGACCGTCTCTCGCGGCGCTTCGTCGACAAGAAGCTCGGCTTCATCCGCAGCTGCTTCAAGCTCTATCCGTGGGAGTGGCTGACCACCGACCGCTTCGCCCCGCACGTCCTGGAGACTCTCGACAACGGCGGCGGTACCGGCTCCACCCTGTGGATCGAGCCGGCCTGGAAGATGCTCCTCTCCAACAAGGCGCTGCTTGCGGTGTTGTGGGAGCTGTATCCCGGCCACCCGAACCTGCTCCCCGCCTACCTGGACGGCCCCCGTGAGCTGGCCCTCGCCTCCGGTCCCGGCTACGTCGCCAAGCCGCTCCTCGGCCGCGAAGGCGCCGGAGTCACGATCCACCCGCCGGGCGACGCCCAGTCCTCCTCCTCCGTGCGTGCGGAGGCGTGCTGCTACCAGGAGTTGGCACCCCTGCCCGACTTCGACGGCAACCGTGTGGTGCTCGGTGCGTGGGTCGTCGAGGACGAGGCGGCGGGGCTCGGCATCCGGGAGTCGGCGGGTCTGATCACGGACGAGTACGCGAGGTTCCTGCCGCACGTGATTCTCTGAGGCCGGACCCGCGGGCTCCGCCAATTTCCCCGAGTACGCTGCCGGTTGATCGCGATGACGCACCCGGAGGCGAACCGAACATGGCCGACAGCAGGATCAACACCACGCAGCCTCACACGGCCCGGATCTGGAACTACTGGCTCGGCGGCAAGGACAACTACCCCGTCGACCAGGCCGCCGGGGACCAGATCCGCACCCTGCACCCCGGCATCGGCGCGTACGCGCTCGCCGACCGGCAGTTCCTCGGGCGGGCCGTGCGCCACCTCGTCACCGAGTGCGGCATCCGGCAGTTCCTCGACATCGGCACCGGTCTGCCGACCGCCGACAACACCCACGAGGTCGCCCAGCGGCTCGCCCCCGAGTCCCGCGTCGTCTACGTGGACAACGACCCGCTGGTCCTCACCCACGCGCGCGCCCTGCTGACCAGCACCCCCGAGGGCAAGACCGACTACCTCGACGAGGACCTGCGCAACGTCGACGCGATCCTCGAACACGCCGCCAAGACCCTGGACTTCGACCAGCCGGTCGCGCTGATCCTGCTCGGAGTCGTCATCTTCATCGAGGACGACTCCGAGGCGTACGGCATCGTGCGCCGTCTGCTCGACGCGCTGCCGGCCGGCAGCCACCTGGTCCTCTCGCACACGATCACCAGCCCGGCGATGCCCGACGTGGACGAGGCGGTGGCGTTCTGGAACGAGAACGGCACGCCCAAGCTCACGCAGCGCACACCCGAGCGCGTCGCCGAGTTCTTCGAGGGCCTGGAGCTCCTCGACCCCGGTGTGGTGTCGTGCAACCGCTGGCGTGCGGAGTCGACGGTCGGCGTCGAGGACGTGGCCATGTTCGGCGGAGTGGGCCTCAAGCGTTGAGTCCGGGCTGCTGAGACCGGAGCCGCTGAGGCACGGGCCGCTGAGGCACGGGCCGCGGAGGCGGTACGGGGCCCGCCTCCCCGGAACTAGGCCAGCACGGCCCGCAGTTGATCAAGCCCCCAGTCCAGGTCCTCCTTGCTGATCACCAGCGGCGGGGCGATCCGGATCGTCGACCCATGGGTGTCCTTGACCAGCACCCCCCGGTCCATCAGCTTCTCGGAGATCTCGCGGCCCGTGCCGTGCGACGGCTCGATGTCGACGCCCGCCCACAGCCCGCGGCCCCGCACCTGCGTCACCGCGCCCGTGCCGGCGAGCAGCCCCAGCTCGGAGTGCAGATGCTCGCCCAGCTCGGTGGCCCGCTGCTGGAACTCGCCCGAGCTCAGCATGGCCACGACCTCCAGCGCCACCGCGCACGCCAGCGGATTGCCGCCGAACGTCGAGCCGTGCTCACCCGGCTTGAACACCCCCAGCACATCCGCGTCCGCCACCACCGCGGACACCGGCACGACACCCCCGCCGAGCGCCTTGCCCAGGATGTACACGTCCGGCACCACGCCCTCGTGCTCGCACGCGAACGTCCTGCCCGTCCTGCCGAGCCCCGACTGGATCTCGTCCGCCATGAAGAGGACGTTCCGCTCCCGCGTCAACTCCCGGACGCCCGCGAGATAGCCGGCCGGCGGCACCAGGACCCCGGCCTCGCCCTGGATCGGCTCGAGGAGCACGGCCACGGTGTTCTCCGTGACCGCTTCCCGCATCGCGGTCAGATCGCCGTACGGCACGATCTCGAAGCCCGGGGTGTACGGGCCGTAGTCCGCGCGGGCCTCGGGGTCCGTCGAGAAGCTGACGATGGTCGTGGTCCGCCCATGGAAGTTGTCGCGCGCGACGACGATCTTCGCCCGCCCGTCGGGCACGCCCTTGACCTGATACCCCCACTTCCTGGCGGCCTTCACGGCGGTCTCCACCGCCTCCGCACCGGTGTTCATCGGCAGCACCATCTCCTTGCCGCACAGCTCCGCGAGCCGCGTACAGAAGTCGGCGAACCGGTCGTGGTGGAAGGCCCGCGAGGTGAGCGTCACCCGCTCCAGCTGCTCCTTGGCGGCGTCGATCAGGCGGCGGTTGCCGTGCCCGAAGTTCAGCGCCGAGTAGCCGGCGAGCATGTCGAGGTAGCGGCGCCCCTCGACGTCTGTCATCCAGGCACCCTCCGCCGACGCGACCACGATGGGCAGCGGGTGGTAGTTGTGCGCGCTGTGCGCTTCGGCCGAGGTGATGAACTTTTCGGTAGTCGACACGGGGTCTCCGTTCGTCCTGCGGCATGGGGCGGGTGTGGCGCCCAAGTTCTATCGTCGCTCGGATCGTGGACGAGGAAACCTGCCGACCCGGCGTGCCCGCTAGGCTGCTCTCTACAGCACGGCGACTGGCGCACGGGGAACGGACCCCGAGGGAGCCGTGCGAGGCAGAACCTTCGAGGTGCCGCCCGCCTGGGCACCCCGGGACCACGACCGGAAACTCACCGCTCGCCCCGGAGGACGCCATGACTCACTCCCCTTCCTCGAACCTCGCCGCGGATTCCGCTTCCTCACGTTCCGCTTCCGCGGATTCCGCGCAGCTTCCGAACACCCTCAGCCACCCCGCGCTCGCCGCGCAGGACCCCGAGCTCTCGGCTCTCGTCGGCGCCGAGGAGCAGCTCCAGGCCGACACCCTGCGGCTGATCCCCAGCGAGAACTACGTCTCCACCGCCGTCCTCGAAGCCTCCGGCACGGTCCTCCAGAACAAGTACAGCGAGGGCTACCCGGGCCGCCGCTACTACGAGGGTCAGCAGAACATCGACCCCGTCGAACGCCTGGCCGTCGCCCGCGCCAAGTCCGTCTTCGGCGTCGAGCACGCCAACGTCCAGCCGTACTCCGGCTCCCCGGCCAACCTCGCCGTCTACCTCGCCTTCGCCGAGCCCGGTGACACCGTGATGGGCATGGCCCTCCCCATGGGCGGCCACCTCACCCACGGCTGGGGCGTCTCCGCCACTGGCAAGTGGTTCCGCGGCGTCCAGTACGGCGTCCGCCACGACACGGGCCGCATCGACTTCGCCGAGGTGCGCGACCTCGCCCTCAAGGAACGCCCCAAGCTGATCTTCTGCGGTGGCACCGCCCTCCCTCGCACCATCGACTTCGCCGCCTTCGCCGAGATCGCCCACGAGGCGGGGGCCGTCCTCGTCGCCGACATCGCGCACATCGCCGGCCTGATCGCGGGCGGCGCCCACCCCTCACCGGTGCCGCACGCCGACGTGATCTCCACGACCACCCACAAGACCCTGCGCGGCCCGCGCGGCGCGATGCTGATGTCCCGCGAGGAGCACGCCAAGGCCATCGATAAGGCGGTCTTCCCCGGACTGCAGGGCGGCCCGCACAACCAGACCACCGCGGCCATCGCCGTCGCCCTGCACGAGGCGTCGCAGCCCTCCTTCCGCGACTACGCCCACGCGGTCGTCGCCAACGCCCAGGCCCTCGCCGAAGCACTGCTCGCCCGCGGCTTCGACCTGGTCTCCGGCGGCACCGACAACCACCTGATCCTGATGGACCTCACCCCCAAGGACGTCCCGGGCAAGGTCGCCGCCAAGGCCCTGGACCGGGCCGGGATCGTCGTGAACTACAACACCGTGCCGTACGACCCGAGGAAGCCGTTCGACCCCTCCGGCGTCCGCATCGGCACCCCCTCGCTCACCTCCCGCGGTCTCGGAACGCAGCACATGCCGACCGTCGCCGACTGGATCGACCGAGGCGTCGCCGCGGCCCGTGCCGGTGACGAGGACGCCCTGACGAAGATCCGCTCCGAGGTCGCCGACCTGATGGCCGCCCACCCGGCCCCGGGCCTGCCGGCGCACTGACTTGCCTGACCGGTCTGACCGGTCTGACCGTTCTGATCGCTGGTCCGCACAGCCGCCCCAGGTCGGCCACCTCACCGGCCGGGGGCGGCAGCGCCCCTGCGCCCCCTCACACGTCCCGCAACTCCTGCCGCGGGCCGTCCTCATGGAGCCGCCGCCCGCGCAGCGAGGCGAGGAAGGGCCCCCGCAGCAGCAGCGCTCCCGCGGCTCCCGCCGCGGCGCCCGGTATCGCCCACCACCAGCCCGTGCCGCCGTCGCCCGGTATGCCATCCGCCCGTGCCGAGGCGGTCGTCGGCGGTGGGGCCGCATCCGTCTCGGGGGCTGTCGCCTGATTGCCCCCGGCTGCCGGAGCGCCCATGACCCCCAGCTTCTTGAACAGTGCCGTCAGGCGGGCCGGGTCCTTCGCCTTGTGCCACGAGCCGGTCATGGACTCCACGTCCGTCGTCGTGTGGATCCACACGGTCTCGGCGTCCTTGGCGCTCTTGGCACCCGTGGCGTCCTTGCCCTCCTTGCCCTCCTTGGAGCCGGACGCCATCGGATAGGCCCGGTCCACCCGCCACGGACTCACGTCGTGGGCCATCCACGTCACATTGATCTGACGGCTTCCGGCACTCATGTCGAGACCCGGTGGCTGCTCGCGCCGGCCCTCGCCGATGTCGCCGAGACAGCGCTCCAGCTCGCCGTACTCCTTGTCGCTCACATAGAGCGCCGTGCTCTGCCCGCTCTCCGGCGAGACCACGAGGACGCTCGTCGGTCCGCCCGCCACCGCCTGCGGCGCCCCCATCACGACCAGCGCAAGCCCGGCCGCGAGCCCCGCCGCCGACCCGCACATTCCCCTTGCCGTACGCATCCGCATGTCCGATCCCCCAGCCGCTCCCCGGCACGACCCGTCCGCACCGCCTCACTTCTGGTACACCGCCCGAGCCGTTCAGGTTCCCTCTTCGCCGGAACGAGCCGGAAGCGACTTCCCGATCTCCAGCGCCCGCTCCTTGGACGCCACGCCCTCCAGCCGCAGCGTCAGCTCCCGCCCGTGTGTCCACAGCAGCGTCGGCCCGGCCGTCCGCTCGGAGCGCGTCCACCGGTCGCCGTCGCCCTCCACCATCCAGAACGTGAGCCGATGCGGGCGCGGGAACCACAGCCCCGTCTCCCGGCCGACCTGCACCCAGTCGGGACGCTCCGTCACCGTCTTGCCGAAGCCGAGGTCGAGGCGGGCGTCGAACTCGTCGAGCCGTATCGTCCGGCCCTCGTCGTGCCAGCACAGGGTGACCAGGACGCGCGCCCCCGGCTCCCGCGTCACCGCCACGGCATCCGGCGCGCCGAGCGCGGCCGGCACCGCGGGCACGAAGCCGGCCCGCCGCTCGGCCTCGGACAGGCTCACCCCGCCGCCGCACCCGGGCACCCCGGCCTCGCTCGGCGAGGGCGCCGAAGGGTCGTACCGCACCTCGACCCCGCCGAAGTCGAACCACTCGAAGACCGCGGCCCGCACCGGCGGCGTGAGCACCGCGGCCGTCAGGAGCCCGCACAGTGCCGCCGTCAGGACCCGCCACCGCGCCCGCAGCCACGACCGCAGCCGGGACAGGCGCTCCGGCGGATCGCCCACCGGGACCGGCACCGGGACCGACTCCGCGATGATCTGCGCGATGACCCGCTCGGCCATCGACGCGCCGCCGGCCCCGGGCGGGTCCAGGGACCGGCCGAGCGCCCGCAGCTCCTCGGGAAGCGGACGGGCGCCGCCGCGTCCGGCCTGCTCGGCGCCGTCCCTGTCCCGCCTGTCCTGGCCGTCGCCCCGCTCACTCACGCCCGTCACCTCCCCCCGGTCCTACCGGTCCTTCCGGCCCTTGCGGCAGCAGCCGCCCCAGCTTCCGCAGCGCGCGGTTCAGCCGGGACTTGACCGTGCCCCGCGGCCAGCCCAGCGCCTCGGCCGTCTCCGCCTCCTCCATCTCCAGGAGATAGCGGTACGTGACGACCAGGCGGTGCTCCTCGCTCAGCCGGTCGAGCGCGGCGAGCAGGGCCGTCCGGCGCTCGTCCTGAAGCGCCGCCACCGCCGGGTCCGCCGATTCCGGTATCAGCGGCTCCGCCTCCGTGAGCGCCGCCTCGCGCCCGACGAGCGACCGCTGCCGCACCGCCGAACGGACTGTGTTCCTCGTCTCATTGGCGACGATCGACAGCAGCCACGGCTTGAACGCCGAGCCGTCCCTGAACCGCCCCAAGGAGCAGTACGCCTTGAAGAAGGCCTGCTGCACCACGTCTTCCGCGTCCGATCCCGCCCCGAGTGCCACGGCCGCCCTGAGTGCGATCCCGGTGAAAGCGCGCACCAACTCCGCGTACGCCTCCGGCTCCCCGGCGCGCACACGCGCGATCACCGCACCCTCGTCGACGACGCGGCCCCCCTCCAGGACCTCCCCCTGTGCCCTCACACTCTTGATACACCGGCCGGACGCGATCGGTTCCGCATGTGCGACGACCGGATCGACCCGCGCCAGGACAAGATCGCGGCACACCCGTCACACGTCTGTTTCCGAGCAATGAGAGACACCTGAGAGAATGAGCCTCATGGCCTCTGATCGTCCTCGCGTGCTCTCCGGAATCCAGCCCACCGCGGGCTCGTTCCACCTCGGCAACTACCTCGGCGCGGTCCGCCAGTGGGTGGCGCTGCAGGAGTCCCACGACGCCTTCTACATGGTGGTGGACCTGCACGCGATCACGATCCCGCAGGACCCGGCCGAGCTGCGCGCCAACACCCGGCTCGCCGCCGCCCAGCTGCTTGCCGCCGGGCTCGACCCGGAGCGCTGCACGCTCTTCGTCCAGAGCCACGTCCCCGAGCACGCACAGCTCGGCTGGGTCATGAACTGCCTCACCGGCTTCGGCGAGGCCTCGCGCATGACGCAGTTCAAGGACAAGGCGGCCAAGCAGGGTGCCGACCGCGCCTCCGTGGGCCTCTTCACGTACCCGGTCCTGCAGGTCGCGGACATCCTGCTCTACCAGGCCCATCAGGTCCCGGTCGGCGAGGACCAGCGCCAGCACATCGAGCTGACCCGCGACCTCGCGGAGCGCTTCAACGGCCGCTTCGGCGAGACGTTCACCGTCCCGGCGGCGTACATCCTCAAGGAGACGGCGAAGATCTTCGATCTCCAGGACCCGTCGATCAAGATGAGCAAGTCGGCGTCCACGCCGAAGGGCCTGATCAACCTCCTCGACGAGCCCAAGGCCACCGCCAAGAAGGTCAAGAGCGCGGTCACCGACACCGACACGGTCGTGCGTTACGACACCGCGGAAAAGCCGGGTGTCAGCAACCTGCTCAGCATCTACTCGACGCTCACCGGTATCGGTATCCCGGAACTGGAGCAGAAGTACTCCGGCAAGGGCTACGGTGCGCTGAAGACCGACCTCGCCGAGGTCATGGTCGACTTCGTGACTCCCTTCCGGGACCGCACCCAGGCCTACCTGGACGACCCGGAGACGCTCGACTCGATCCTGGCCAAGGGTGCGGAGAAGGCGCGCGCCGTCGCCGCGGAGACCCTCGCCCAGGCGTACGACAAGGTGGGCCTGCTGCCCGCCAAGCACTGAGCCACACAGCCCCCTGCACCACGCCAGGTACAACAGCGCCCTCTGCCCGCCACCCGACCGACAGGAGTACGACGTGGGGACCGTAACGATCGGTGTGTCGATCGCGGTCCCGGAGCCTCACGGCAGCCTGCTCCAGGAGCGGCGCGCGGGCTTCGGGGACCCCGCGGCGCACGGCATCCCCACCCACGTCACGCTGCTGCCGCCGACCGAGGTGGACGCCTCGGCGCTGCCCGCGGTCGAGGCGCACCTGGGGGCCGTCGCGGCCGCCGGGCGCCCCTTCCCGATGCGGCTCTCCGGTACGGGTACGTTCCGTCCGCTGTCGCCCGTGGTCTTCGTCCAGGTGGTGGCGGGCGGCTCGGCCTGCGGCTGGTTGCAGGAGCGGGTGCGGGACGCCTCGGGGCCCATGGCGCGCGAGCTGCAGTTCCCGTACCACCCGCACGTCACGGTGGCGCACGGCATCTCCGAAGAGGCCATGGACCGGGCCTACGCAGAGCTTTCGGAGTACGAGGCCGAGTGGCCCTGCACCGGCTTCGCGCTCTACGAGCAGGGCGCCGACGGAGTGTGGCGCAAGCTGCGTGAGTTCGCCTTCGGCGGGGGCGGCCCTTTGGTCCCTCCGCAGGCGGCGGCCCCGGCCACGCACGGCACGCTGCCCGCCCGCTGACCTGAGCGCCGCCCCCGAAGCCTCACACCGGAAGCCGCCGCCTCCGAAGCCTCACACCGGAAGCCGCCGTCCCCGAAGGGGCGGCCTCACACCGGAAGCCGACGGAAGACCGTCCGGGGCACGTGACGCAGCGCCGACATGACCACCCGTAGCGCGCCGGGCACCCACACGGTCTCCGAGCGCCGCCGAAGGCCCGTCTCGATGGCCAGCGCCACCGCCTCCGGAGTGGTCGCCATCGGGGCCTCCTCCAGGCCCGCCGTCATCTTGGAGCGTACGAAGCCGGGGCGCACGACCATCACGTGCACGCCCGTGCCGTGCAGCGCGTCGCCCAGGCCCTGGGCGAAGGCGTCGAGGCCGGCCTTGCTGGACCCGTAGATGAAGTTCGAGCGGCGGGCACGCTCGCCCGCGACCGACGAGAGCACCACCAGGGAACCGTGCCCCTGGGCCTGCAGCGAGCGCGCGCACACCAGGCCCGCCGAGACCGCGCCGGTGTAGTTCGTCTGCGCGACCCGCACCGCCGACAGCGGCTCGTCCTCGTCGCGTGCCTGGTCGCCGAGGATGCCGAAGGCCAGCAGCACCATGTCGATGTCGCCCTCGGCGAAGATCTTGCCGAGCGTGGCCTCGTGGGACTCGGAGTCGAGCGCGTCGAAGGCGACGGTGCGCACGTCCGCACCCACGTCGCGCAGGCCCGCGGCGGCCTTCTCCAGGTCCGGGGACGGCCGCCCGGCGAGCCACACCGTACGGGTGCGCCGCGCGACCAGACGGCGGGCCGTGGCCAGGCCGATCTCGGAGGTGCCGCCGAGTACGAGCAGGGACTGGGGGGTGCCGAAGGCGTCCTTCATGGGACCAACTCCTGGAGGTGCTAGAGGGCGAGGCGGCGCGAGAGGTCCGAGCGGAACAGGCCGCGCGGGTCGATTTCCGCCCGCAGCGCGCGGAAATCGTCGAGCCGCGGATACATCGCGGCGAGCATCTCGGGCCGCAGGCGGGAGTCCTTGGCCAGGTAGACGCGGCCGTCGGACGCGGCGACCTCCTCGTCGAGCTCGTCGAGGAAGGCGCCCAGGCCCGGCAGGTTCGCCGGGATGTCCAGGGCGAGGGTCCAGCCGGGCATCGGGAAGGAGAGCCAGCCCGGATCGCCCTCTCCGAAGCGCTTCAGTACGGCGAGGAAGGACGGGCAGCCGCGGTCCGAGATGCGCCGCACGATGCGCCGCAGGGACTCCTCCTGGCCGTACCCGACGACGAATTGGTACTGCACGAACCCGCCGCGGCCGTACACGCGGTTCCAGTGCGGGACGCCGTCCAGAGGGTGGAAGAACGTCGACATCTTCTGGAGCTCGCCCACGCGGGAGCGGGGCGCCTTTCGGTACCAGAGCTCATTGAAGAGGCCCACCGACTTCCGGCCCAGCAGCCCTTCGGGCAGGAAGCGTGGGGCGGACGGCAGCTGGCCGGGGCGGAACGCCAACGGGGTTCTGCGCGCGCGTGCCGGGAGGGCGTCCAGGGGAGCGTGGTCGCCGCGGGTGAGGACCGAGCGCCCCATCGACGCACCGCGCGCCAGGAGGTCGATCCAGGCCACCGAGTAGCGGTAGCGGTGGTCGGTGGCGGTGAGGCGGGCCATCAGGTCGTCCAGGTCGGTGGCGCGCTCGGTGTCCACCGTCATCAACGACGTCTCGACCGGTTGCAGTTGCAGGGTCGCGGCGAGGATCACGCCGGTCAGGCCCATGCCGCCGGCCGTCGCGTCGAACAGGGCGCTGCCGCGCTCGACCGCGCGCACCTCGCCGTCGGCGGTGAGCAGTTCCACCGCCATCACGTGGCGCGAGAACGAGCCGGACCCGTGGTGGTTCTTGCCGTGGATGTCCGCGCCGATCGCCCCGCCGACGGTCACGTAGCGGGTCCCGGGGGTGACCGGCACGAACCAGCCGAGCGGGAGCAGGACTTCCATCAGGCGGTGCAGGGAGACCCCGGCGTCGCACAGGACGGTGCCCGCGTCCGCGTCGATGGCGTGCACGCGGTCCATGCCGGTCATGTCGAGGACCGAGCCGCCCGCGTTCTGCGCGGCGTCCCCATAGGCCCTTCCAAGGCCCCTGGCGATGCCTCCACGCTCCCCGCAGGCCTGGAGGGCGGCCACGGCCTCCTCGGGCGAACGGGGGCGGATCAGGCGGGCGGTGGAGGGTGCGGTGCGCCCCCAGCCCGACACGGACACGGCCTCGGACGTCGTCGCGGGCGCGGGGGCGGCGGGCGGAGCGGAGTCGGCAGGCATGGGTGTGACCGTATCGTCCGGGCAAGGGCAGTTTGCCCTAATTAGTACGAGCTCTCACCGAAATGGGTGATTGATGGAGTGTCGTCCTATATTGCCGTAAATATTGAGAGGTTGCCTAGAAGAGTCCAGAGGTCAGGTCCTGAAGTCCCCGGAGAAGGAGGCCACATGCACGACATGGACCACCGGCTGCTGTCGGCCCTGCGCGACTGCGGCTCCGACGCGCGCGTGGCCACCGCCGCACGGGCGCTGTCCTGGACCGGCGAGCACGGCGCCCTCTGGCTCGTCGTGGGGCTCGCGGGCGCCGCGGTCGACCGCGAGCGGCGCGGCGCCTGGCTGCGCGGCACGGCGCTGACCGCGGCGGCCCACGTGGTCAGCATGGGCGTCAAACGGGTCGTACGGCGTCCACGCCCCGGCGGCGACACGGGCGTGGAGCCCCTCGTCAGGACCGCGGGACGGCACTCATTCCCCAGTTCGCACGCCACTTCGGCCGCCGCGGCCACCGTCGCGTACGGCGCGCTGAGCCCCCTGGGAGCCCGCGTCGTCCCGCCGCTCGCCGCCGCGATGTGTGTCTCGCGGATGGTCGTCGGCGTCCACTACCCGAGCGACGTGGCGGCAGGCGCGGCCCTCGGCGCCCTCACCGCGCGCGTGGGCTCCGCCTGGATGAACGGAGGCCGCAAGCATGGCTGACCGCACCGCCCTGCTCGAACGCCCCCAGCCGCCCCGCCCGTCGGGACCGAGCGCCCTCACCCTGCCGCTCGGCCTCCTGAAGACCGCGCGCCCCCGCCAGTGGGTGAAGAACGTCCTGGTCGTCGCGGCCCCCGCCGCCGCCGGTGAACTCTTCGCGCGCCACTCGCTGATCCAACTCGCCGTGGTGTTCGCGCTGTTCACGGCCGCCGCGTCCGCCGTCTACCTCATCAACGACGCGCGCGACGCCGACGCCGACCGCGCGCACCCCACCAAGTGCCGCAGGCCGGTTGCCGCGGGGCAGGTGCCGGTGCCGGTCGCGTACGCCGTGGGCGGGCTGCTCGCCGTGCTCGCGCCGCTGGCCGCCGCCGCGCTCTGCACGCCCCTGACGGCCGGGCTGCTCGCTGCCTACGTAGTGATGCAACTGGCCTACTGCGTCAGCCTCAAGCACGTCCTCGTCGTCGATCTCGCCGTCGTCACCACCGGCTTCCTGATGCGAGCGATGATCGGGGGAGTGGCCCTGGACATCCCGCTCTCCCGCTGGTTCCTGATCACCACGGGCTTCGGCGCGCTCTTCATGGTCTCCGCCAAGCGCTACTCCGAAGCCGTCCAGATGTCCGGGAAAGCGGGCGCCACGCGCGCGTTGCTCACCGAATACACCACCGGCTATCTCCGCTTCGTCTGGCAGCTTGCCGCGGGCGTCGCCGTCCTCGCGTACTGCCTGTGGGCCATGGAGAGCGGCGGCACCGGCAACGGCCTGCTGCCCTGGCGGCAGCTGTCGATGGCCGCCTTCGTCCTCGCGGTCCTGCGGTACGCCGTCTTCGCCGACCGGGGCACCGCGGGCGAGCCCGAGGACGTCGTCCTGCGCGACCGGGCGCTCGCCGTCATCGGCCTGGTGTGGATCGCGATGTACGGCCTCGCGGTCGCCGACTGGTGAGCCCCCTCAGGGAGCGGCTGCGGGCCATGGGCCCCGAACTGCTCGGCTTCGCCGCCGCCGGGATCTGTGCCTACGCCGTCGACCTCGGCCTCTTCATCTGGCTGCGCGGCCCCGTCGGTCTCGACCCGCTGACCGCCAAGGCGCTGTCCTTCGTGGCCGGCTGCACGGTCGCCTACGCGGGCAACGCGCTCGGCACCTACCGGCGACGCGCGGCGTCGTCCGAGGTCTCGCGCCTTCGCCAGTACGGGATCTTCTTCGCCGTCAACATCGCGGGCGCCCTGGTGCAGTTGCTCTGCATCGCGGTGTCCCACTACGGCCTCGGCCTGACCTCGCAGCGCGCGGACACCGTCTCCGGGGCGGGAGTCGGTATGGCACTCGCCACTGTTCTGCGTTTCTGGGGTACTCGGACCTTGGTCTTCCGCACAACGGGCAGGGAGGCATCATGGACTGGCTGAAAAAGCTCCCCGGCATCGGGCCCCTGGTGGAGCGTCTGATGCGCACGCACGCGTGGAGCGCGTACGAGCGGCTCGACAGTGTGCACTGGACCCGTCTCGCGGCCGCGATGACGTTCATCAGCTTCCTGGCGCTCTTCCCACTGATCACCGTGGCCGCCGCGGTCGCCGCGGCGACGCTCTCCAAGAGCCAGCAGGACAAGCTCGAGGACACCCTCTCGAAGCAGGTCCCCGGCATCTCCGACCAGCTGAACCTGGACGCCCTGGTCGCCAACGCGGGCACCATCGGCCTCGTCGCGGGCGCCCTGCTGCTCTTCACCGGCATCGGCTGGGTCGGCTCGATAAGGGAGTGCCTGCGGGCCGTCTGGGAGCTGGAGGACACCGACGAGAACCCCGTCATGCGCAAGATCAAGGACGCCGGGGTGCTCATCGGGCTCGGTGGCGCGGGGCTCGCGTCCGTCGTCGCCTCGACCCTCGCCTCGACCGCCGTCGGCTGGAGCGCCGACCTCCTCGGGGTCTCCAAGGACGGCTGGGGCGGGGTGCTGCTGCAGGCGATCGCGTTCGCCATCGCCGTCCTCGCGGACTTCCTGCTGCTGCTCTACGTCCTGACACTGCTGCCGGGCGTCCAGCCGCCCCGCCGCCACCTGATCACCGCCGGCCTGATCGGCGCGGCAGGCTTCGAGCTGCTCAAGCTGCTGCTCGGCGGCTACATGAAGGGCGTCGCCGCGAAGAACATGTACGGCGCCTTCGGAGTGCCCGTCGCGCTCCTCCTGTGGATCAACTTCACCGCGAAGCTCCTGCTGTTCTGCGCCGCCTGGACGGCGACGCGGAAGCAGCGACGTACGGAAGAAGAACAGGAAGAAGCACGGGAAGGGGCACGGGACGGGGCACGGGAAGGGGCACGGGAAGGGGCAGAGGTGCAACCGAGGACTGCGCCCGGAGACGTCAGCGGCGGTTCTTCCGCCGCGCCAGGTCCGGCAGCGGCATCCGGCGGCTGATCACGAACCAGCCGGCGGCGATGAGCGCCAGGACGCCGCCCGCGACCCCGAGCGCCACCCCGACGCCGCCCGACTCCTTGTCGGAGGCGTGCGCCACGTTCTTGGCCGAGTCCGACCCGCTCTTGCCGGCGCCGGGAGCGCCCTTGCCACTGCCCGTACCGGCACCCTTCGGGGCGACCAGTTCACCCACCGGCTCGACCTTGCCCGAGGCCTTGAAGCCCCAGTCCAGGAGGCGTTCGGTCTCCTTGTAGACCGCGTGCTGCTCCCCGGAGTCGGGGTTCATGACGGTGACGAGCAGCACCTTGCCGTCGCGCTCGGCGACACCGGTGAAGGTGTTGCCCGCGTTCGTGGTGCTGCCGTTCTTGACGCCCGCGATGCCCTTGTAGGCATCGAGACCGACGTCCCCCGTAAGGAGTCGGTTGGTGTTCTGGATCTCGAAGGACTCGCGCTTCTTCTTGCCCTTGTCCTTGCCCTTCGTGACCTTCTTGGTCTCGCCGGGGAACTTGGCGGTGGCCGTCGAGCAGTACTCGCGGAAGTCCTTCTTCTGAAGCCCGGAGCGGGCGAACAGCGTCAGGTCGTACGCGGAGGAGACCTGCCCCTTCTCGTCGTAGCCGTCCGGGCTGACCACGTGTGTGTCCAGCGCCTGGAGCTCCTCGGCGTGCGACTGCATGTCCTTGACGGTCTGCGGGACGCCGCCGTTCATCGCCGAAAGGACGTGCACCGCGTCGTTGCCCGAGCGCAGGAAGACGCCGAGCCACAGGTCGTGGACCGAGTACGTCTCGTTCTCCTTGACGCCGACCATGCTGCTGCCCGCGCCGATGCCCGCCAGGTCGGAGAGCTCGACCTTGTGCTCCTGCGTCTTGGGGAACTTCGGCAGGACCGTGTCCGCGAAGAGCATCTTCAGGGTGCTCGCCGGGGGCAGCCGCCAGTGCGAGTTGTGCGAGGCGAGCACCTCGCCCGTCTCGGCGTCGGAGACCATCCAGGAGCGCGCGGAAAGATCCTTGGGGAGCACGGGCGCGCCCGACTTCAGGCTGACCTGGGTGCCCGGCTCGCCGAGCCTGGCGCCGCCGACGGTCGACATCGACGCGGGCGGCTTGGGCTTCTTCTCGCCCCCCGGCTTGCCGTCCGCCCATGCGGGAGCTGTGGTCGACATGGTCAGCAATGCGGCGGAAGCGACCAACAAGGCGGTCTTTTTTACGGCAGGCACGGACGAGAACGTACAGGGCGCCGCTGTGGAAGTCGCCGCCGAGGTGGACAGTGTCGCGGGCGCCTCGGACGGCGCGGGCTCCCCACCCCGGCGGCGGTCCGGAAAGGAGGCTCGCGATACTGAACGCATGAAGCTCAGCCGCCCGGTCTCCTGGTTCCTGCTCGCCTTCGGCGTGTGGAGCTGGTTCATCTGGATCACTTTCGTCAAGAACCTGTGGAAGGACGGCAGCGGGCTCGCCTTCGATGACGCAGGCGACCCGACCGCGTACTTCTGGGTCCACCTGACGCTCGCCGTCGCCTCCTTTGTCTTGGGGACGGTGGTAGGGGCCATCGGGTTGCGCGGAGTCCGTGCCTTGCGCCGTACGTCATAGCTGATCAGTCACTCCTGAGGGGCGCGCTCCGTGGTCATCCTGTTCGTGCTGGCCGGTATCGCCGCGCTCGCGGCCCTCGCCGGCATGCAGTGGTACGCGTGGCGACGCCTGGTGCGGGACACCACCGCCGGGCCCGGGTTCGCCCGGCGCGCGGGCACCGTGGTCTTCGTGGCGGGACCGCTGCTGATGTTCGCGGCGGTCGCCAGTGAGCGGACCGGTGCGCCGTTCTGGCTCCAGCAGGTGCTTGCCTGGCCGGGCTTCATGTGGATGGCGCTGTCGATCTATCTCGTGCTCGCGCTTCTTGTGGCGGAGCTCGTACGGCCCTTCTTCTTGAGGCGTCGCACGAATCCCACCCCTACGGAGGACTCCGCTACGGAGCGCTCCTCGACGGAGAGCCCCGCTCCGGAGGCCCTCTCCACGGAGAGCCCCGCCCCGCAAGCCCCGGCCCTCGCCCCAGCCCCCGCCCCCGCCCCCGCAGAAGTCCGCACCGAGCGAGCCGCCCCCTCGCGCCGCCTCTTCGTCTCCCGGATCGTCGGCGGGACCGCGGCGGCCGTCGCCGTCGGAACGGTCGGCCAGGGAACGTACGGTGTCCTGCGCGGCCCCCGGGTCAAGCGCGTCACCGTGCCGCTCGCCAAGCTGCCGCGCGGGGCGCACGGGTTCCGGATCGCCGTGGTCAGCGACGTCCACCTGGGGCCGATTCTCGGACGCGGCTTCACCCAGCGGGTGGTCGACACGATCAACGGCACACAGCCCGACCTCATCGCGGTCGTCGGCGACCTGGTCGACGGCAGCGTCGAGGACCTCGCGCCGGCCGCCGCCCCGCTCGCGCAGCTCCGCGCGCGGCACGGCACGTACTTCGTGACCGGCAACCACGAGTACTTCTCCGGAGCCGAGCAGTGGGTTGATCACGTACGCGAACTCGGCCTGCGCCCCCTGGAGAACGCCCGCACCGAACTGCCCGGCTTCGACCTCGCGGGCGTCGACGACGTGGCGGGCGAGCGCGAGGGGCGCGGGCCCGACTTCGCCAAGGCGCTGGGTGACCGGGACCGCTCGCGGGCCTCCGTGCTCCTGGCCCATCAGCCGGTCGTCATCCACGACGCCGTCAAGCACGGCGTGGACCTCCAGCTCTCCGGGCACACCCACGGCGGACAGCTGTGGCCAGGCAATTTCATCGCCGACCTGGCCAACCCGACGCTCGCCGGACTCGAGCGGTACGGCGACACGCAGCTGTACGTGACGCGCGGCGCCGGTGCGTGGGGACCGCCGGTGCGGGTCGGGGCGCCGTCGGACATCACGGTCGTCGAGCTGGCCTCCCGCCGGGCTTGATCGAGTGTCGGTTCGATGCGGTAGGAACCTGGCTGGATACAACCGGGCCACAAGGTGACGGTGTGACACCGGGCACTACCTCTGCGCAGCATTAAGTGTTGGAAGTGTGTGCGGTTCTTGGCGCTTTGGTGTGCCATAGGGGGAACGTTGTTACGACGTCAGGCTTTCTCGCTGCCGCCGCACCCGGCATCCGTCTCGCTCGCCCGACTCCGCGTTCATGATCATCTCGCCGCCTGGGGGCACAAGGAGGAGAGCGGGGCGCTCCAGGACACCGTGCTCCTCGTGTCGGAGCTGGCGACGAACGCCGTCTGTCACGGACACGTCCAGGAGCGGGAGTTCGAGGTCGCGGTCACGGTGCTCGCCGACGGCGACTGCTTCATCGAGGTCTCCGACGAGAGCCCGACCAGGCCCGAGCTGCGGGAAGTGGGCCCCTGGGAGGAGAACGGCCGCGGCCTGCGCCTCCTGGACGGCCTCGCCGAGGCGTGGGGCGTCTGGCAGCGGGGACGGCACGGGAAGACGGTCTGGGCGCTGGTGCGGGGCCGAGACGCCCGGCAGGCAGCCTTGCCGTGACAGCCGGCAGCTCTGCCGTGGCCCACGCGCAGCCTCCCCCTGGCACACGCGCGGCACCCTCAATCAGCCCTTCGCGCGGGCAACGTGACCGTCACCGTGAGCCCCGCCCCCGGCGCCGTCTCCACCCCCACCTCGCCGCCGTGCGCCACGACGACCCCCTGCACGATCGCCATCCCGAGCCCGCTGCCCGCGCCCCCGCCCGCACGGAAGAACCGGTCGAACACACGCGCCGCGTCCGCCGCCGCGAGACCGGGCCCCTCGTCCGCGACACGCAGCCGCACCACCCCGTCCTGCCGCTCCACGCCCAGCGTGACCGCCGCGTCGGCGGGCGTGTGGACCCGTACGTTGCCCAGCAGATTGCCGAGCACCTGGCGCAGCCCCGACTCGTCAGCGCGCACCAGCACCGCCCCGTCGGCACGGACCGTCAGCGGGCGCTCCGGCTCCTGCACCCGCAGGTCGTCGGCGGCGTCGCGCACCAGGCGGCTCAAGTCGACGTTCCTGAAGCGCAATTCCGGCTGCTGGTCCAGGCGGGCCAGGGTGAGCAGCTCGTCCACGAGGTGTCCCATCCGGTCGGTCTCTGCGATGACGCGGCTCCACGCGCGCGTGCGCTCCACCGGATCGCGGAGCATCCCCTTGTCGTACAGCTGGAGGTAGCCGCGGATCGCCGACAAGGGCGTACGCAGCTCGTGCGAGGCGTCGGCGACGAAGCGGCGCAGCTGCGCCGAGCTGCGCTCGCGGGTCTCGAAGGCGGTCTCGACCTGGTGGAGCATGGAGTTGAGGGCCAGACGCAACTGCTCGGTCTCCGTCGCCGGGGCGCGGCTGGAGGGAACGCGCCGGGTCAGATCGCCCTCGGCGATGGCCGACGCGGTCTCGACCATGTCCTCCAGGGGGCGCAGCCGGTGGTGCGCGGAGATCATCGTCAGGACGGCGAGCAGCCCCAACAGGACCACTCCGAAGGCGGCGTCCAGCTTGAGCGCCTTCTTGATGCCCGACTCGACGTCCTCCGTGTCCGCGGCCATCAGGACCGTCGTGCCGTCGGCGAGCTCCGCGCCCACCATGC
This sequence comes from Streptomyces sp. NPDC054047, assembly GCF_055585065.1. Taxonomy (NCBI): domain Bacteria; kingdom Bacillati; phylum Actinomycetota; class Actinomycetes; order Kitasatosporales; family Streptomycetaceae; genus Streptomyces; species Streptomyces sp. NPDC054047. The sequence continues at coordinate 143,099 of NZ_JBVJKV010000011.1, forward strand.
GGTGGGCGTCGCCGCCCAGGTCGACGTCCTGCGGCTCGGACTCGTCGGCGACCGCCGCGGGGTCGTCCACGGCGGCGGCCAGGGCGCGCTGGCGCGGGGTCGGGGCGAGCGAGCCGATGGAGACGGGTTCGCCGCGCTCGTCCACCGCCACGAACACCGTGTCCCCGCGCGGGAGCGCGCTCGCGCGCTCCTTGCCGCCGGGCGAGAGCTTGTCGAGCACGATGCCCAGCTCCCTGAGCCTCTCGATGTCCTTCATGGTGAGCCCGGTGTCCAGCAGCGAGCTGCGCGACTGTGTCAGTTCGGCGTCCACGCTGTCGAGCAGATAGTGGCGCATGCCCATCACGCTCACGCCGGTCGCCACGATGACGCCGAGGGCAAGGAGAGCCACGTTCACCCACGTGAGCTTGGCGCGCAGCGAGCTCATGCCGCGGTGCGCACGCCTCATGCGAGGCCGTATCCGACGCCCCGCCGAGTCGTGATCACCGGCGGGCCCAGCGCGTCCAGCTTGCGCCGCAGATAGCTGATGTAGGTCTCCACGACGGTCGACTCGGCCTGGTGGTCGTACTGCCACACATGGCGCAGGAGCTGCTCCTTGGGCACCACGCGGCCGCCGTTGCGCACCAGGAAGCGCAGCAGGGCGTACTCGGTGGGTGTGAGCTGCGCCGTGCGGCCCGCGCGGCGCACCACGTACGTCGTCTCGTCCAGCTCCAGGTCTCCGTAGCGCAGCGGCGGGCGCTGGGGCAGGACGTCGCCCGCCCTGGTGCGGCGCAGGACCGCGCCGATCCGGGCGATGACCTCGTCGATGTTGAACGGCTTGGTGATGTAGTCGTCACCGAAGCCGAGCGCGCCCACGACCTCGGCGGGCGCGTCCCGCGCGGTCAGGAAGAGCAGGGCCATCTCGGGCCGCCGGGCGCGCAGTTCCCTGGCCAGGGCGCGACCGTCGCCGTCCGGCAGCATCACGTCCAGGAGCGCCACGTCGGGCCGGGTGCTCTCGGTGAGCGCGAGGGCCTCGCGCACGGTGCCCGCCACCATCACGTCGAAGCGGTGGTAGCGCAGGGCGATGGCGAGCACGTCGGCGATGCTCGGTTCGTCCTCCACGACCAGGACGGTGGCCCCGGCGCCCGGTCCCGCTGGCACTCCGACATCTGTTCCCTGCTGGCCTTCGGCGTGGCTCATGCCCTCAGTATCGGTTCGGGCGTTGTACGAAGTCCCGGTCCGTGCCTTGGAGTTCCTTGAGAATCATGGCCGCGCCGAGCCGTAGCAGCGCGCCGCCGCCGATGCTGAGGCTCCTGAAGGAACGGACCCGGGGGACCTGGCGACGCGGAGGAGGAGTGGAACGTGGCGGCATTGGCGCGATGGTGCTATCGGCACCGTCTGGTGGTTCTCGTGCTGTGGGTGGGAGCCCTGTTCGGTCTGGGGGCGGCGGGGACCTCGGCGGGGACCGACTACTCGAATGTGTTCTCCCTGCCGGACACGGACTCCAAACGCGCGTACGACCTGATGACGAAGGCGTTCCCGGAGAGCTCCGGAGACACCGACACGGTCGTCTGGCGCGTCGACGCGGGGGCCTCGGCCCGTGACCAGGACGTACGTTCCCGGATCGAGCCCGCGCTCAAGGAGATCGCCGGCATGAAGGGCGTCGGCGAGGTCGCGAGCCCCTACGCGTCCAAGGAGGCGGGCGCGGCCCAGACCAGCGAGGACGGACGCATCGCCTACGCCCAGGTGACCTTCGCCGAGGAGGCGAACTCGGTCCCCAAGGAGCTCGTCCAGGACGTCGTGGACACGGCTCAGGACGCCGAACGCGCGGGACTCCAGGTCGAGCTGGGCGGCCAGGCCATCACCCGCATCCAGGAGCCGCCCACGGGCATCGCCGAGATGGTGGGCATCGCCGCCGCGGCAGTCGTCCTCTTCCTGGCCTTCGGCTCGCTCTTCGCGATGGCCCTGCCGATCGTCATCGCCGTCTTCGGAGTGGGCCTCGGCATGCTCTCGACGATGCTGCTCAGCCACGTCACGGACATCCCCGAAGTGGCCCCGCTGCTCGGCTCGCTGATCGGCCTGGGCGTCGGCATCGACTACGCGCTCTTCATCGTCACGCGGCACCGGCGCGGCATCCTGCGCGGCATGGAGCCCGAGGAGTCCGCGGTGCAGGCCCTGAACACCTCGGGCCGCGCGGTGCTCTTCGCGGGCGGCACGGTGTGCATCGCGCTCGCCGGGATGCTGGTGATGAACATGCGCTTCCTGGACGGCGTGGTCATCGCGGCCTCCCTGACGGTGGTCCTGAGCGTCCTCGCGGCCATCACCCTGCTGCCCTCGCTCCTCGGGCTGCTCGGCCCCAAGGTGCTCAGCCGCAAGCAGCGGCGGCGCCTCGCCGCGACGGGGCCGGAGCCGGCCGAGGCGAGCGGTCTCGCGGCGCGCTGGTCCTCGTACGTCCAGAAGCGTCCTCGCTCGATCGCGGCGCTCGCCTTCGTGGTGATGGCCTTCCTCGCGCTGCCGCTGCTCTCCTTGCGGCTCGGCGCGACCGACCAGGGCAACCACCAGGAGTCGACGACGACCCGGCAGGCGTACGACATGCTGGCCGAGGGATTCGGTCCGGGCTTCAACGGCCCGCTCCAAGTAGTGGCCGAAGAGACCGACACCACCGCCCTGGTGACGACCATCCGCGAGACGGAGGGCGTCGCGCGGGTGGCGGCGGCCCCGCCCGCGGAGGGCATCTCGGTCATCAACGTCGTCCCGTCCACGTCCCCCCAGTCCGAGGAGACGGACCAACTCATCGACCGGCTAAGGGAAGACGTGATCCCGCAAGCCGGAGTCGAGGCCCACGTCGGCGGCGTCACCGCCGTCTTCAAGGACTTCGCCGCGGTGACGGGCGACCGACTGCCCTACTTCGTAGGAGCGATCATCGCGCTCGGCTTCCTCCTGCTGCTGATCGCGTTCCGCTCGATCGTGGTGCCGCTGACGGCCGCCCTGATGAACCTGATCGCGGCGGCGGCGTCCTTCGGTGTCCTCGTGGCCGTCTTCCAGTGGGGCTGGGGCACGGAGTTTCTCGGCGTCGGCAAGGAGGGCCCGATCACCGCCTTCCTGCCCGTCATCATGCTGTCGCTGCTCTTCGGGCTCTCGATGGACTACCAGGTGTTCCTGGTGAGCCGCATGCACGAGGAATGGGTGCACACGAAGGACAACGCCCGAGCGGTGCGGGTGGGCCTCGCCGAGACCAGCAGGGTCATCAACTGCGCGGCCCTGATCATGATCTGCGTCTTCTCCGCGTTCGTCCTGAGCGGCGACATGGAGGGCGCGATGGCGGGCATCGGCCTGGCGGCGGCGGTCGCCCTGGACGCGTTCATCCTGCGCACGGCCCTGGTCCCGGCCGCCATGCATCTGCTCGGCCGCTCCAACTGGTGGCTGCCCGCGGGCCTGGAGAAGCGCCTCCCGCACCTGGCGGTGGAGCCGCGGGAGGCACCGGAGGGGACGGCGACCGTGCCCCGCGCGCGCGTGGGGGAGTCCGACGGCGAAGGCGCCGCCTCCGTGGTGCACGGTTTCATCCGCACCGCGGAGGGCGAACCGGTGGAGGGCGCGATCCTGACCCTCTTGTCCAAGGGAGGCCGCCAGCTGGACCGCGTCACCTCCCTCGCCGACGGTTCGTACATCGTCGCGGCCCCGTCGGCGGGCGCCTACACGCTGGCCGTCACGGCCCCCGGCTACGCGGCCCGCGCGCGGCACATCGCGGTCGCGGACGAAGCGCTCGTGTACGACGTGGAGCTGGCGGTGGGCGAGATGGACACGGTGAACTGAGCGCCCCGCACCGGAGGGCTCGGGTGCGGGCTCCGGGTCAGGGGGACGTCGTCCTGACCCGGGGCAGCCCGGTCACCGACATCACCAGCGAATAGAGCGACGTCGTCGCCGCGATGAAGAGCCGGTTGTTCCTCGGCCCGCCGAAGGCGATGTTGGCGACGGGCTCGGGGACCGTGAGCCGGCCGATCAGGGTGCCGTCGGGGTCGTAGCAGTGCACCCCGTCGTGGAAGGCGGCCGCCCACAGCCGGCCTCCGTCGTCGAAGCGGATGTTGTCGAAGCCGGTCTTCGACTCGGCGAAGACGACGCCGTCCGAGAGGGTCCCGTCGTCGCGCACGTCGAAGGCGCGGATCGCGGCAGCGCGGGAGTCCGAGACGTACAACTGCCGCTCGTCGGGCGAGAAGACGAGGCCGTTCGGCCCGTCGAAGCCGTCGGCGACGATCCGCACGTCACCGGTCACGGGGTCGATCCGATAGACGTTGCAGGCGCCGATCTCGGGGGTCGCGCGATGTCCTTCGTAGTCGCTGGTGATCCCGAAGTCAGGGTCGGAAAACCAAACTGACCCGTCCGAGCGGACCACGGCGTCGTTCGGGCTGTTGAACCGCTTGCCCTCGAAGCGGTCGGCGAGGACCGTGACACGGCCGTCGTGCTCGGTGCGGGTGACGCGCCGGTTGCCCTGCTCGCAGCAGATCAACCGGCCCTCGCGGTCCAGGGTGTTGCCGTTCACGTACCCGGCGGGTGTACGGAAGACGCCGACGGTGCCGGTCGTCTCGTCCCAGCGCAGCAGCCGGTCGTTGGGGATGTCGCTCCAGACGAGCTGCCGCCAGGCGGGCAGGTAGAGCGGCCCTTCGGCCCAGCGGCAGTCGTCGTACAGGACCTCCAGCTTGACGTCCCCGTTGGCGCACCGTCCTGTGCGGAAGCGCTCGTCCAGAACCTCGTACGACGTAGGCACTTTCTCGGAAGACATGACCACCCCTGTCTGACGCATGCATGAATGATATTCGGTGACAGGAGGATATTGCAGTACGAGATATGGTGTACGTCAAGGATGGATGAACGGAGAGCGGGAGCGCAGGCGATGGACGACACCGACCGAGAACTGCTGGCACTGCTGCAACAGGACGCGGCACAGTCGTACGCGACCCTGGGCAAGGCGGTGGGTCTTTCGGCGGGCGCGACCCACGAGCGGGTGCGCAAACTGCGCGAGCGCGGGGTGATCCGGCGCACGACGGTCGATGTGGACCCGGCGGCCGTGGGCCAGGGCGTGCTGGCCTTCGTCATGGTCGACTCGACGGCCTGGATGGGGGACCGGGCGGCGGACTTCGCCGCGATCCCCGAGCTGCAGGAGGCGCACGTCATCGCGGGCACGGCGAGCGTCCTGGTCAAGGTCCGCACGGCGACCACGGAGCAGCTCCAGGACGTGCTGCGGCGGCTGTACGCGATCGAGGGGGTGAGCGGCACGCAGGCGACGGTGTCGCTGGAGACGTTCTTCGAACGCCCGGTGCCGCCGAGGATCAGCCCCGCCGGCTAACTCCGCGCCAGCTCCGGCCGCTTGCGGTAGTCGGTGAATCCGACGACGTTGCCCCACGGGTCGGAGACTTCGACGGTCCACCCGGTGGCCACGGAGAAGGGCGGCGCGAGCGCCTTGATCCCGGCGGCCTCCAGCGCCCGCCCGGCGGCCCGGGCGTCCCCCACCTCCAGCCACACCCGGGGCGTGGCCCAGGCCGATGGCCGGTGCTCGACGCCCTCCTCAACCCGCAGCAGGATGCCGGGCGTCTCCTTGCCCACCTTCAGGATCGCGAGCCCGATCTCGTCGATCCGGTGCGCCACGGGGAACCCGGCGCGCTCGTAGAAGGTGACGGCCTCTTCGAGGTCGCCGACGGGGAAGAGGACGTTGTCGAACCCGAGCAGCTCGGCCGACTGCTCACCGGATTGACGAACGGACTGGTCAACGGACAGGCCGACCGACTGGTTGTCTGACATTCCGTCAGAGTAGGTCGGCAGGTGATGATTCGGCCGCATCGTGGGTGGCTGGCGGGGCGCTCGGACCAATCGTCGCCCAAACGGCCCAGACAGATCCGTTCGGGCCGGGTCGTGTCGCCCCCCCGGCACGTGCCACGTTCTCGGGGGCTCGTGCCATCCCGGCCGGTCAGCCGAGACTCTGCCCGCTCATTACTTTCGACGCGTCGTCGGCGAAGTCGTGCTATCGGTTGATGGACTGGATCTCCTGGACCTCGACGTCCTGCGTGCCGTCGAAGGTTCCGTTGGGGAGGTCGCCGCCGGTGCCGCCGGAGCCCTCCCAGGTGATCTCCCAGGTGATGGACGCCTTCAGCTGGAACGGCTTGCCGCCGGTGGCTCGCTGGTACGCGATGCCGCACGGCGGGTCCTCCTTGGAGGAGCCCTTCGTGTACGGGGTGCCGATGCTGCCGTCGTCGTCGACCTCGCAGTCGCCGGACGCGGGGAAGGTCCGCGCGTCCGCCGTGCCGGGCTCCAGGTGGAGCCCGACCGGCTTCGCCGTGGTCTCCGCCCACAGGCCCGTACCGGGCAGCTCGGCCCGGACCTTGACGTCCTCGAAGGTGCCCTTGTCCAGCCAGACCCAGGTGGGCAGATTCACCGTCGACCTGGCTTCGGGCTTCAGCTCGACCTTGGTGTCGGGGACCTTGATCTTGTCGTACGCGTAGGAGGCGAGGACCTTGGGCGTGGGCGCGTTGGCGATCTTCGGGAGGGTTCCGGCGTCCTGCCAGAAGAGGATCTCCTGGCAGTTGTACGCCTCCGGATCGTCCTTCATGTCAGGGTTGACGACGCCGCGCCAGAACTTGCCGTCCTTGTCGAGGTTGAAGTTCTTGTAGGCCTTGATGCCGTCGCTCGGGGACTTGCCCTTCTCGAAGGTGTCCACCATCAACTGCTCGCCCCAGCTGAGCGAGGGCGTGACCGGTACCAGGTTCTCGTTGGGCGTCTTCTTGAGCTGGTCCGTCGCGGCCTTCACTTCCTCGGACGTCGCCACGGGCTCGTACCAGCAGGCCGGGGGCTTCCAGTTCGGATCCACGGGGGCGAGCGGCTTGGCGGCCGAGCCCGACTTCCCGCCCGAGACCTGCGCGACCGTGACGTTCGTGGCCGTGGCTCCGGCGGTGAGCGAGTTCCCGGAGGCGCCGCCGGAGGGGCCTGCGGGCGGATGGTCGTTGTCCTCGCCGAACGCGTGCGCCGCCGTCGGCCAGGCGCCGAGGGCGAGCACCAGAGTGGTGAGAACGGGCAAGGACCTCTTCAGCGCCCTCGTCACTTGTCGCAACCCCCGCGCACCGTCTCGAGCGAAACGGTGCTCCAGACGCCCTCGGACGTCTTCCTCAAGGTCGTGCGGTACTGGAGGACGGGGTTCACGTCGTCAGGAGTGCCCGTCTTCTCCTTGGTCTTGCGGTCCAGGGTGTAGCCCTTGCTCTCGTCCACGCAGTAGAAGAGCACGCCCCCACCGGTGTCGGAGATGCTCACCTGCGGATTGAAGACCCTGGCCTTGCCGATCAGGTTGTGGTTGTTGTCCACGTAACCCTTGATGTACGTCCTTGACGACGTCAGAGCCTGCTCCGAGTTGTAGAAGCTCACCGCCTCGGACTTCGGGTCCGAGTCGATGATGGCCAGGTACTCCGCCTTCAGGCGCTCCTTGCCGTCGTCCAGGATCGCCTGCTTCTTCGGGTCGCTGTTCCGCCACCCGGCGAAGTCGGCCTTGAACGAACCCGGCAGCTCCACCTCCGGCCGCTTCGCCCCGCCCGGCTTCGCCGACGCGCTCGCGGATGCCTTCGAGCCGCCGTCACCCGCGCCCTCGATCTTGTCCGAGGAGTCCTTGTCACCGCCCCCCGATCCACACGCGGTCAACAGCAGGGCCGCGGACGCGGTCAGCGCGGCCGTCATGAGACGGATGGAGCGGTTCACTCTGGACTCTCCCGTGGGGTGGAGTTGTTGATGGGTGATGCGTGTACGTGGTGGTGGTGTGTGTGGGGTGGCACAAGCGAATACACGCTATCTGTGGGGCCGCTGAGGACGCACGTGGGCCCCGCTCCTCGAAGGAGCGGGGCCCACGTCAACGTACGGGCAGAGAAGAAATCAGAAGCGACGCGTGATCAGCGCGCGCTTCACTTCCTGGATCGCCTTCGTGACCTCGATGCCACGCGGGCACGCGTCCGTGCAGTTGAACGTCGTGCGGCAACGCCACACGCCGTCCTTGTCGTTCAGGATCTCCAGGCGCTGCTCGCCCGCCTCGTCACGCGAGTCGAAGATGAAGCGGTGGGCGTTCACGATCGCCGCGGGGCCGAAGTACTGGCCGTCGTTCCAGAAGACCGGGCACGACGACGTGCACGCCGCGCACAGGATGCACTTCGTCGTGTCGTCGAACCGCTCGCGGTCCTCCGGCGACTGCAGGCGCTCGCGCGTCGGCTCGTTGCCGGTGGTGACCAGGAACGGCATGACGTCGCGGTACGCCTGGAAGAACGGGTCCATGTCGACGACCAGGTCCTTCAGGACCGTCAGACCCTTGATCGCCTCGACCGTGATCGGCTTGGACGGGTTGAGGTCCTTGATCAGGGTCTTGCAGGCCAGGCGGTTGCGGCCGTTGATGCGCATGGCATCCGAGCCGCAGATGCCGTGGGCGCAGGAGCGGCGGAAGGTCAGCGACCCGTCAAGCTCCCACTTGATCTTGTGGAGGGCGTCGAGGACACGCTCCTTGGGGTCGATCTCCACCTGGAAGTCTTCCCACGTCGCGTCCGCCGAGACCTCGGGGTTGAAGCGGCGGATGCGGAAGGTGGCCGTGATGTACGGGGAGTCGGCGAAGCCGGCCTCGGGCTTGGCGTCTTCCTTGTCGAGGGTCGGGGTTGCCATCAGTACTTACGCTCCATCGGCTGGTAGCGGGTCTGCACGACCGGCTTGTAGTCGAGCCGGATCGACTCGGCGCCGTCGTCGCCTACCTCGCGGTACGCCATGGTGTGGCGCATGAAGTTGACGTCGTCGCGGTTCGGGAAGTCCTCGCGGTAGTGACCGCCGCGGGACTCCTTGCGGGCCAGGGCCGACTGCGCCATGACCTCGGCCAGGTCGAGCAGGTTGCCCAGCTCGATGGCCTCCAGGAGGTCGGTGTTGAAGCGCCGGCCCTTGTCCTGGATCGAGACGTTGAGGTAGCGCTCGCGGAGCTCCGCGATCTTCTCCACCGCCGTCTTGATCGTCTGCTCCGTGCGGAACACCATGACGTTGGCGTCCATGGTCTCCTGCAGCTCCTTGCGGAGCTCGGCGACCCGCTCGTTGCCCGTGGCGTCGCGCAGGCGCTCGACCTGGGAGACGACGAGCTCCTCGGCGTTCTCCGGCAGCTCGATGAAGTCGTTCTTCGCCGAGTACTCCGCCGCCGCGATGCCCGCACGACGTCCGAAGACGTTGATGTCCAGGAGCGAGTTGGTGCCCAGACGGTTGGCGCCGTGCACCGACACGCAGGCCACCTCGCCCGCCGCGTACAGGCCCGGGACGACCGTGGTGTTGTCCGCGAGGACCTCACCCTGGACGTTCGTCGGGATGCCGCCCATGGCGTAGTGCGCGGTCGGCTGGATCGGGATCGGGTCCGTGTAGGGCTCGATGCCGAGGTACGTACGCGCGAACTCCGTGATGTCGGGCAGCTTGGCGTCCAGCTGCTCCGGCGGGAGGTGCGTGAGGTCGAGGTAGACGTGGTCGCCCTCGGGACCGCAGCCGCGGCCCTCACGGATCTCCGTGTAGATGGAGCGCGAGACGACGTCACGGGACGCGAGGTCCTTCATGACCGGCGCGTACTTCTCCATGAAGCGCTCGCCGTCCTTGTTACGGAGGATGCCGCCCTCACCACGGGCGCCTTCCGTGAGAAGGATGCCCATGCGCCAGATGCCGGTCGGGTGGAACTGGAAGAACTCCATGTCCTCCAGCGGCAGACCGCGGCGGTAGCAGGCCGCCTGGCCGTCACCCGTCAGCGTGTGCGCGTTCGACGTCACCTTGAAGAACTTGCCGGTGCCGCCCGACGCGTAGACCACGGACTTCGCCTGGAAGAGGTGGATCTCGCCGGTCGCCAGTTCGTAGGCGACGACGCCCGCGCTCTTCTTGACGCCGTCGACCTCCACCAGGAGCTGGTCGAGGACGTAGAACTCGTTGAAGAACTCCACGCCCTCCTTGATGCAGTTCTGGTAGAGCGTCTGGAGGATCATGTGGCCGGTGCGGTCGCCCGAGTAGCAGGCACGGCGGACAGGAGCCTCGCCGTGGTTGCGGGAGTGACCGCCGAAACGGCGCTGGTCGATCTCACCGGCGGGCGTACGGCCGAAGGGCAGGCCCATCTTCTCCAGGTCGAGGACCGCGTCGATGGCCTCCTTCGCCAGGATCTCGGCGGCGTCCTGGTCGACCAGGTAGTCGCCGCCCTTGATCGTGTCGAAGGTGTGCCACTCCCAGTTGTCCTCCTCCACGTTGGCGAGCGCGGCGGCCATGCCGCCCTGCGCCGCGCCCGTGTGGGAGCGGGTGGGGTAGAGCTTCGTCAGGACCGCGGTGCGGCTGCGCTTCGTCGCCTCGATGGCCGCGCGCATGCCCGCGCCACCGGCGCCGACGATGACGGTGTCGTACTTGTGAATCTTCACTGGGTTCGCCTCGGCTTTAGCGGATGTTCGGGTCGAAGGTGAAGATCACCAGCGTGCCCAGAAGGATGGTGAACACCGTGGCGGTGTACAGCAGGCCCTTGAGCCACAGGCGCGTGTTGGCGCGCTCCGCGTAGTCGTTGATGACCGTGCGCAGGCCGTTGGCCCCGTGCAGCATCGCGAGCCACAGCATCAGCAGATCCCAGACCTGCCAGAACGGCGAGGCCCAGCGACCGGCGACGAAGGCGAAGCCGATCTTGCTCACGCCGCCGTCGAGCACCAGCTGGATCAGCAGGTGGCCGAGGACCAGGACGACCAGGACGACGCCGGACAGGCGCATGAAGAGCCATGCGGCCATCTCGAAGTTGCCGCGGGTCGAGCGCGGGGTCTTGGAGGTGCGCTTGCGCGGCGCCTCGATGAGGGGAGCCGGGTTGTCGACGTCGTAGAGCGAGGCGCCTTCGACGGGACCCACTCCGGCTTTGTCGAGCGTGGTGTCGGACATGTCTGGCGTCAGCTCCCGAAGACTTCGCGGACGGCGTGGCCGAGGACCGGGTAGAGCGCCCCCACCATCAGGACGACCCAGATACCCATGACGGTCCAGAGCATCTGCTTCTGGAAGCGCGGGCCCTTGGACCAGAAGTCGACGGCGATGACACGCAGGCCGTTCAGGGCGTGGAAGAGGATGGCGGCGACCAGGCCGTACTCAAGGAGTGCGACGAGGGGGGTCTTGTAGGTGCTGACGACATCGTCGTACGCCTCCGGGGAGACGCGGACGAGAGCGGTGTCCAGCACATGCACGAACAGGAAGAAGAAGATGAGGACGCCGGTGACTCGGTGAGCCACCCAGGACCACATTCCTTCCCGGCCGCGGTACAGCGTTCCAGCCGGCACGGCAGAACCCTCCGGGAGCGGGGATTGGGGCCAGCCGGCTTGGGTGGTCGGACGGGCCCGGCCGGGTACGGTCCACCGGCCGCTCGTCATCGTATCGACGAGTTGTCGGTTCGCTCGCGCGGGGTAGCCAGGTGTGATCAAACAGGCAATCAAACAGGCACGTACGGGCTATTCAGGTCGTGCACGAGTCGGGTGAGTCGCCCGCGTGCGAGCTTCCTCAGTTCCTCGGCCGCAAGGACCCGCTCTTCCTCCGGGTCGTTGGCCAGACGGGCCCGGATTCCGGCGAGCAGATGGTTCAGCGCCTGGCTCGGCGGGACGTCGTCCAGGCAGATCACGAAGACGTGACCGAAGCGGCTCTCGTACGCGGCGTGCGCGGCTTGCAGGGCGGTGTCCGCGGCGCTGTAGGTCCCCTGCCGGGGGATGACCGGACGCAGAGGTTCGCAGGCCAGAGCCTCGGCGAGGTCCGCGAGCGGCAGGTCGTACGCCGCTTCGTCGGACGCGGCGAGCAGGGCGTCCAGGTCGGGATACGGCCGGTGGGCGACGAGCCTGCGGGCCCAGAGGTGGCTGCCGCAGCAGGTGAGAAAGGCGGCTTCGGCCGCGCCGGGCTCTGCGGTGTTCAGTTGCTCCGGGGTGCGGTTCGGCTCCGCCGGGGGTCTCGGTGAACTGTGCGGGGGCAGCGGGGGCTCCTGGGCAGGGGGCATCGACGAGGGACGCGTGGGGGGATTTGTCGTAACGCTAGCGAGGCTTGGTGGGGACTGTCTGACGGATGCGTGAATTTCACCCGGATGGGAGAGTTTCGCTTCGCGTGGTGGACGGGGTGGCCTCGGGCCCCGCTCTACCGTGGGCGGATGACTGCCGCCTGTGCCGCCCGGTGGGGGGTTCTTCGTGCCGCCGCCGCGCGGCGGATTTCTCCTGCCCACCCACCCGTCTACCCGGCAGGAGACCCTGGATGATCCCCCGCCCCGTCGCCATCGCGGCCGCAGCAGTCGCCGCCGGAGCCGTCGCCCTCACCGTGGCCGTCTGGCCCGACGGCGGGAACGGCGGCGCGCCCGCCGATCCCCCCTCCGACAACAAGTCCGCGGTCTCCCCGACCCCCTCGCCCACGAAGTCGTACCCCCTCTCCAAGGCCCCCTCCACCATCCCCGCCGTACGCGAGCACAAGGCGGCCCGCGGCCCGGGATGGAAGCCGAAGGACGGCGGGCGCGTGGTCGTCTCCGACGGCGACCTCGCCGACGAGGGCAAGCTGCTCGCCGGGGAGCTGAAGCTCAAGTACGCCGGTGACGCCGACCCCCGCGAGGGCGACGTGCAGCTCGCGCTCACCCCGGAGGAGTCCAAGGCGTCCGGCACGTCCGACGGCAGGGACGAGTCGTACTCCCTCTCCGTGAAGGGGCAGCGGGTGAAGATCACCGCCCCCGAGGAGTCCGGCGTCTTCTACGGGACCCGCACCCTGAAGCAGGAGGTGCGCGGCGGCAAGGCCGCGCCCGAAGGCGTCGTGCGCGACCGGCCCGCCAAGCCCCGGCGCGGCTTCATGATCGACATCGCGCGCAAGCACTTCGACGCCAAGTGGATCGAGGACCGCATCCGCGAGCTCGGCGACCTCAAGTACAACGAGATGGGCCTGCACTTCTCCGACGACCAGGCCTTCCGCATCGAGTCGAAGTCGCACCCCGAGATCGTCTCGCGCGACCACCTCAGCAAGGCGCAGGTCCGCCGCATCCTCAAGCTCGCGGCCGGCCGCCACATCACGGTCGTGCCCGAGATCGACTCGCCGGGCCACCTCGGCGCGGTCATCGCCGCGCACCCCTCGCTCCAGCTCCGCGACACCCGTGGCGTCGCCGCGCGCGGCGCGGTCGACATCTCCAAGCCGCAGGCGGCGGAGATCGTCGACGATCTCCTGGAGGAGTACGCGGATCTCTTCCCGGGGCGCTTCTGGCACCTCGGCGCCGACGAGTACCGCGCCCTCACGGTCAGCGACCCCGAGGCCAGCTACCCGCAGCTGGCGTCCGCCGCCCGCGAGAAGTACGGCTCCGGCGCCCGCGTCCAGGACCTCGCGACCGGCTGGCTCAACGACCGGGCCGAGACCATGCGCCCCTACGAGCGCGGGCTCAGGGCCTGGAACGACGGCTTCTTCCGCGGCGGGGTGGAGAAGGCGGACGAGGACCTCGAAGTCGCGTACTGGACGGGCAAGGAGATCGGGGCGAGGGAGCCGGTCGAGTATTTGAAGGACGGGCGGAAGGTCGTCAACTACAACGACGAGTACCTCTACTACGTCCTCGGCCAGCCCAACACCTTCCGCTATCCCACCGGGCAGCGGATCTACGAGCAGTGGACGCCGCTGGTGATCCGCGGGACGAAGCCGGTGAGCGCCGAGTACGACGACCAGATCCTCGGCGGCTCCTTCGCCGTCTGGTGCGACCTGGCGGGTTCGCAGACGCAGGAGCAGGTGGCGCGGGGAATCCGGATGCCGCTGCGGGCGACGGTCCAGAAGCTGTGGGACGCGCGGAAGCCGGGCCTGTCCTGGGACGAGTTCGTGAAGCTGGCCGATCAGGTGGGGTAGGCCGTGGGGCGGGGGTCGTGGGGCGGGCCGGGAGGCAGGCCATGAGGCAGGCCGTGGGGCGGGTCCCGCGCCGGAGAGGTCCGCGAGATCCGTTTTCTGCTTTTTGGTGGCGAACTTGCCTACGTCTGTGGTGTATTCGGCCAAAGCCGATCGCAGCCGTCGAGCGCAGTTGAGCAGAGTCGACCCACGGGGGGACGAGAGCATGGGCTACTGGGGTTATTACGTCGTGGGCAGGAGCGAACGGCCGCTCGTGGAGCTCGCGGCGGTGGCGGGGGTGCGGGACGAGCTCAGCCTTCTCGTGCGGCGGGACGACGGCTGGCAGGTGTGGGAGGTGCCGGGCGGCGACGGCACGCGCGACGTCGGCAACATGAACACCCTGGCCCTGGAGACGGGTTCGCCCGCCCTCTTCGGCTACGTCATGGACAGCGACTGCGTGGTCGTCGAGGCGGCGGCCCCCGCGAGCGGCGTGTGGACGACGTGCCTGGCCCGCGAGGCGATGGCCGGGTACATCGGCGACGACGGCCTGAGCCTGGACGACTACTTCCTCGAACCGCGCGACGCGGCCGACCGGGCGGTGACGTGGGCGGCGGAGTCGGGCAGGACGGTGACGGCGGGGCCGCTCCTCGACGTACTGAACGCCGCGGCGGAACCCTCGGCGGAGGAGCTCTTCTTCCGCTTCCTCGACCGCCTCGGTGTGGTGCCGCAGTGACGTTCCTGGAGGCCCGCACGCAGTAGGGGACGTGCATTGTCCGCAACGGGAGGCGTACGACATGGGCGGCCCGAGTCTGAGTCTGGTCGAGCTGATCGCCGAAGCCGACACCAGGGGCTTGGCGGCGAGCGGTCTCGCCTGCCTCGACCGGTGTGTGCCGCTTCTCGGCGGCGGTGACGAGGTGCTGCGCCCGCTGTGGGGCAGCCTCGCGGAGGGCGGTTCCTGGGACGTGGCGCTCGCCGAGGTCCGGGCGCGGCTCGGCGGTGCCGACGTCCTGGAGGACTCCACCGCCGACGAGGCCATCACCCTCGCCTACCGCATGCTCGGCGCCGTGCCCTCCACGCGTTCCGCCGCCGAGCTGCGGGAGTGGGCCGACGCCTGCTCGGTCGCCGCGCTGCAGATCCACCGGCTGCTCGACACCGCGCCGGACGCAGGCGCGGGCCCGCCGTCCCTGAGCGCGCGGCGCGAGGGCCGTACGGACGGAATGTCACCGCTGGTCGCCGCGGAGCTGCGGCGCCAGGTGCGCATCCTGGAACTGCTGGCCAACCAGGGTGCGGGCGCAGGGGCGTTGCGCCAGGCGCTGGAGGTGTCGATCGAGGGCCGGCGCGTCCTGCGGGCGGTGGTCTCGCGACGGGAGCGGGGGAGCAGGGTCTAGCTCTTCGCGGGGCGGGCGGTGCGCTGTCGCGATCAACAGGGTGTGGTGGCGAGTCCGCCGAAGACGATCGCCGGGTCCGAGGCGCGGGAGTGTGAAGTGACCCTGCGTGTACGGGAGTTCATGTAGCGTTACCTCGACCACTGCCTCGTACGGCACTTCATGGCGTGCGAGGCGGCCCCCGTCCCCGGCTGCAACCGGTGGCGAGGGCCTTCACCCCGAGTGCAACACCCGAAATGGAGCACCCGAAATGCTTCGTCATGTTATCGCGCCTGCCCGATTCTTCTCTCAGGTGCCCAACGAAATCATCCGCCATCCCCGGCTCTCCTCCGACGCCGTCCGGCTGTTGACCTGGCAGCTCTCCCTCCCCGCCGACGCCGCCGATTCGCTGTCCAAGACGGCCCAGAGCGCGGGCATCGGCAAGGTCGCCTTCCTGCGCGCCAAGCGGCAGTTGAAGGAGGAGGGGTACGTCCACGAGTGGCGCGAGCAGGTCGAGCGTGGGCGGTGGCGGACCCGGCAGCTCGTGTCGAACGTGCCGCTCGGCCGCGACGAGGCGGCCCGCGTCAGCGAGGGATCGCCGCAGGTCGCGCCGGTGGACGTCGTACCGGCCGTCGGCGCCCCGACCGGTCGGGACGTCGGCCGTCTTCCAGATCAAACCCCCGTGGGGAACACCCTCCAACCGTCCCCGGACGCCCACCGAACCGTCGACGCCCTGCACCGGCTGGACCCCCGCCTCCGCGTCCCGCGCGGCATACTGCCCGAACTGGCGGCCCTCGCCGAGGAGTGGCTGGCCGCCGGGCACACCGTGGACGGCGTACAGGACGAGATCCGTCGCCAACTGCCCAGCCGGGGAGCGCCCGTTCACCGCCCCGGCGGACTCGTCCGGTACGTGTTGCGGACCGTCCCGCCCCTGGACGTACCGCCCGCTCCAGGCGCGGGCGTCTCCCAGATGGTGGAGTGCGCGGGGGCTCACGTCCAGCCGCGTCTCTTCCGTCCCCTCGCCGATGAGATCCTCTGCGCCGACTGCCGTCAGGCGCGGGCGGAGACCACTGCCGGGCCGCCCGAGGCCACCGCCGCACGAGGCGCGGACGCGGTGCGCGCTGCCCTGCGGCGGGGCGGCGGGCCTGGGGCGGCATACGGCGAGCGCCGTGCCGCTCCCCAGACCTGAGGGGAGCAGCACGGCGCGTAGGACCGTTTCGGGGACCGTCCGCCGTTACGGCGTCAGCAGTTGGCCCAAGTGAGCCGCCGCCGGAGTTCCCAGCTGCGTACGGCCGTAGTACACGGCGCCCGTCGTCGAGACGCCCGATGCTCCGCTGTCCAGTTGGAGGATCGTGCCGTTGCCCTCGTCCTCTCCGTCCACGCCGATCGCCAGATCCGCGCGGCCGTAGCCCGACAGGTCCGTCAGGAGTACCGAGGAGCCCAAGCGGTCCGCCGACTCCGTGGAGCCCGTGATGCCCTCCGTGTCCTGCGAGAAGGCCTGCGCGCCCGTGCCCGTCAGGCCCGATGACGAGCCCTTCAGGAGGAGCGACGTGCCCGCGTCCTTCCTTGCCGCACCGGAACGCGTGATGTCCTCGTTCGGGGCGCCCGCCAGGACGTCCGCGTAACCGTCCAGGTTGAAGTCGCCCGCCGAGACCGACCAGCCCATCGCGTCGCCCGACTCGGCGGCGCCCGGGACTCCGGACGTGTCCTGGTGGACCGTCTTCATGCCGGTCGTCGTGAAGCCCGTCGACGTGCCCGGGACCACCGTCACCTGGCCGCCCGCGAACGCGCCCGACTCCGCCGTGTACGGCTGGCCGATGACCAGGTCGTCGTAGCCGTTGCCGTTCACGTCGCCCACGGCCAGCGAGCGGCCGCCCTTGACCGTCAGCGAACCGACCCTGCTCAGGCCCGTCTTGGTGCCCTTGAACCACTGGACGCGGCCGACGCCCGACTGGTCGCGGTAGTTCAGGGCCACGTCCGCGTAGCCGTCACGGTTGAAGTCGCCGGACGCCGCATCGGCGTACGAGATGGCTCCGTCGCCCGACGTGAGGTCGCCGCCCACCTCGATGCCCGCCTTGAAGCGCGCCGCCCAGCTGCCGCCGGTGCCGGTGGCCGCCGCGAAGACGTCCGCCTTGCCGTCCGCGTTGAAGTCGCCGACCGTCACGGCCGAGCCGAACTTGGCGCCCGGGTAGTGGAAGTCGTCCCCCAGCTGCATGTCCGTGCCGGAGTCGAAGGCCGGACCGTAGAGGATCGTGACCGCGCCGCGGTCCTTGTTCGTGGCGTCGTCCTCGCCGGGGGCGCCGATCGCCAGGTCCGCGTGGCCGTCGCCGTTGATGTCGCCCCAGGCCGTGGCCGCCGCCCAGTTGTCGCCCGCCTCTGAGGCGCCGGGGACTCCGGGGCTCGACTGGGTGAGGGTCTTCTTGGAACCGGCCACCGGGCCGTCCAGGCCGCCGGGGACGATCGTCAGGGTGCCGACGCCGCCCGAGGCCTTCGGCGTGCCCGCCACCAGGTCCGTGATGCCGTCCCTGTTGAGGTCGGTGGTGGGGATCGCCGAGTTGCGGCCCGCGCTTGCCGCGTAGCGGCGGATCTCGCCGAGCTTGGAGTACAGGTTCTTGCCGGGGCAGAGGGTCGCGAAGCCGTCCCGGTGGCCCGAGATCGTGTTGAGCGACGGGGTGTCGCCCTTCTTCCACACGCCCGTGTCGTCGGCCGCCGTCAGCGTGGCCTTGCCCTGCGGGTCGCCCCCGTACTGGCCCAGCTTCCAGGCCGCGACCCGGGAGACCGACTCCAGGGCGGCGCGCGTCGGCTTGCCCGCCTTCTTGTACGTCTCGCCCGGGGCCGGGTTCTCGTTGCCCTCGAAGTCGCCGAGGACCGCGATGCCCGCGGACTCGCCGTTGAAGCCGTACGTGTGCGCGCCGCGCACCGGCAGGTCGGTGCCACCGCCGCGGCCCTCGAAGACCTGGCCGCACTTGTCCACGAGGAAGTTGTAGCCGAGGTCGTTCCAGCCCTCGGTCTCCACGTGGTACGTCATGACGCCGCGGACCAGGGCCGCCGACTGGGCGCAGCTGTAGTCGTTCGTGCCGACCGTGTGGTGGACGAAGACCGCCTTGACCTTGTCTATGTACTCCGGCGGGTCCTCGACCTGCGACTCGTCCGCGCCCCACGCCGCCCTGCTGATCATCGGCGGCTTGGTGACGGTGGACTCCGGCGCCGGCGGAACTGTGGGCTCCGGGTCGGGGGACGCGGGGTCCGACGGGGTGGGGGACGCGGGCGGCTCGGTGCCCGGGTCGGTGGGCTCCGGCGACGTGGGCGCCTCCGAAGGGGCCTCCGAGGGGGCCTCCGACGGTACGGGCGACGCCGGCTCGCTCGGCTCGGGCGAGTTCGGCGGCACGGTCTCGTCGGCGTACGCCACGGGCGCCATCGCCGAACCGTCGAGCGCCGGGTTCTTCGCCTCCTTGGCGGTCACGCCCGGGTCCACGAGATTGACCTCAAGTCCCTTGGGCAGTGCGGCACTTGTGGTGCCGTCCGCCGCGACCACGCGGACCTCCACGCCGTCCGACGGGCCGACCCACAGCGGCTCGGACGCGGCCCGCATGCCCGCCTCGGCCTTCTCGGGCAGGTGCAGCTCCAGGTCCAGGTGCTGCCAGCCCGTCCACTCGGCGCTCTCGACGGAACGCGTACGGACCTGGGCCGTGCCCTCGAGCTCCTTCGTCACGCCGGTCCACGAGACGCCGAGCAGCGAGAACTGCTCCGTCGACGTGCGCGGCAGCTCCCTCTCCTTGGCGCCGTCGGCCTTGAGCGCGATGTCGTGCACGCTCACCGGCCGCTTGCCGCGTGCGACGTCGCCCGGCTGATCGCCGGTCGAGGAGTCCGCCATCGCGTACGTGACGGCCCCCGCGCCGCCAAGGACGACGGCCCCGATGGTCAGCCACGCCCTGCGCTTGAGACTCAGCGGCCGGTACGCGTGCGTGGTTCGCGCTGCTTCGCGCGGTTTGCGCGGGCTCAAATGCCCCACCCCTTAGCGGAATTGCCGGTTCAACCGGGTTGACCAAAGCGAGTCCGTACGACTGCCTGCCGACGAAAACGGTTGTACGGCGGTGGGCGAAATGTGACGTGACGTATCCCGCACTCCCGGGGTGTGACATATGCACTGAGCATTGCGCTGGACCACGTGACAGCTGTGAACGAGGAGTGCGGACGAGTGCGGGTGGGGGACGTGGTTTCTGTGGTGGGGAAGAGACGCCGGTGGGCGCGGGGAGTCGCCTGCTGTCTCGTGATGGGAGCGCTCGCGTCCTGCGGTGGTGGCGGGGGGAAGGTCTACGAGGGGCTGGTCGAGCGGACGCCGAAGGCACCGGCGAAGCCGGCCGACGAGGTGCGGGGCGGGCGGCTCGCCGCGGAGGCCATGGGGCTGCTCAGGGAAGCCGATTCGCTGCGCATCGGGGTCGAGATGAACTCCCCCAAGGGGCACCGGGAGGTCTCCGTGCACCTGGACCGCGCGAGCAACTGCACGGGCACCTTCGACTCGGGGCCCATGCAGCAGGGCGAGTTGGTCATGGTCGGGGGCGGGGACGCGTACATCCGGTTCTCGGACGAGTCGCTCGACGCGATCCGGGACGCCGCCGTGTCGCGCGGGCCGCAGATCGCGGCGCAGGCCAGGGAGCGGACGGCGCTGGCGCGCGGCAAGTACCTGAAGCTGCCGAAGAGCGGCGGGAGTTCGGGCTCGGGAGGCTCGGGAGGCTCGGGAGGCTCGGGAGGCTCGGGAGGCTCAGGGGGCGCGGGAGGCTCAGGGGGTTCGGGGGTCGCCTCGCCGGCGAACATGTGCGATCTCGACAAGGTGCTGGGGCAGCTGGGCGGCGGCTCGCCCTCCGACATGGAGGACGCGCGGGCCCTGCCGGACCGGCGGTGGCACGGGGAGAAGGTCACCCCGCTCGCCACGACGGACAACGGGCACGACATGACGGCCTATCTGGCGGCGGGCGACAAGCCGTACATCGTCGGCATGACGCAGACGCGGGGCGACGAGCAGATGGAGATGCGCATGTCCGACTACGACAAGCCGGTCGCCGCGCACGTCCCCGACCCGTCCCTGGTCCTGGACCCCGGGGCGCTCGGCATGGGTGTCGGCGGGGGCTCGCTGTTCGAGGTCTGAGGGTTCGGGGCTGAGGCCTCTGCCGTCCGCGCCTGTGACATTTCTGTGCGGCCTGGCGCAGCTCAGCGTGGGGG
Organism: Streptomyces sp. NPDC054047; assembly: GCF_055585065.1. NCBI lineage: Bacteria > Bacillati > Actinomycetota > Actinomycetes > Kitasatosporales > Streptomycetaceae > Streptomyces > Streptomyces sp. NPDC054047. The sequence continues at coordinate 163,507 of NZ_JBVJKV010000011.1, forward strand.
CATGGACACGGTGAGCTGTGTCGTATCGGTACGGATGGGAAAGCGTGGGCCGAGGAGGGGAACCCCGTCGCGCACGGGCGCGGGACGAGGAGCTGGGCGCCGCGGTCGCGCGGGCACAGGAGGGCGACGAGGCGGCTTTCGCTGCCGCGTACCGCCTGGTGCAGCCGGGGCTCATCGGCTATCTGCGGGGTCTGGTCGGCCGCGACGGCGAGACCGCGGAGGACATCGCGGCCGAGGCTTGGCTGGAGATAGCCCGCGATCTGGGGCGGTTCCGCGGCGACGGGGCGGGGTTCCGCGGCTGGACGGCGACCATCGCGCGCCACCGGGCTCTGGACCACCTGCGGCGCCAGAAGGTCCGGCCGCGGCCGTCCGCCCTCGAACAGGACATGCTGGAGATTCCCGGGCCGCACAGCACGTCGGAGCAGGCGCTGGAGTCGATCTCCACGGACCAGGCCCTCGCGCTGATCGCCGGGCTGCCGCGGGACCAGGCGGAGGCGGTGCTGTTGCGGGTCGTCGTCGGCCTGGACGCGTCGGCGGCGGCGCGGGTGCTTGGCAAGCGCCCCGGGGCGGTGCGGACTGCTTCTTACCGGGGGCTCAAGCGGCTTGCGGAGCGGTTGGGGGAGTCGGGGTGAGGGGGCCGCGGGGGCTGCGGGGGGCGGGGGAGCCGCGGGAGCCGCGGGAGCCGTGGGTGGATTCCGGTGAGCCCCTTGCTGCGCTTCTCGCGGAGGCGATGCGGGCCGAGGGGGTTGACGCTGAGGCGCAGCGGAGGGCTGTCGCGGCGTTCCGTCTGGCCCGCCGGGCGGGGACTTCGGCGGGGGCTCCGCGCCCTCGGGACGACTGGCGTTGATTCCGGCTGCGGGTGTGCGGGGGTTGCTCGCGCAGTTCCTCGCGCCCCTTCGCCGGCTTTCGGTTGGTTCTCGGGTGCGGGTGGGTGGGGGTTGGCCGCGCCGTTCCCCGCGCCCCTTTACCGGCTTTCGGTCCGTTCTTGGGTGCGGGTGTGTGGGGGTTGGCCGCGCCGTTCCCCGCGCCCCTGACGGGGCGTCCCGTTAGGGGCGCGGGGAACTGCGCGAGCAGCCACAGTCGACCCGCAGACGGAATGGGCGGTGCCAATAGTTGAGGGGGCCGGGGACCAACCCCGGTGGGGCGGAGCCTCGGGGGGAACTTCCGGTAGGCCCCTGCCAAGGTGAGCGGCCGGGGTCGCCACCCCCCACAGGAGAGACCCCGGCCGTCACGCGGACGGACCGCACGCGGCCCGTACTCCCTTCAGCGCCGCGCGTGCGTTTTCTGTCACACCGCGTTCTGTCACGCGCTAGTTGCACGTTGTACCAAACATGGACGCGGGCCCACTTCAGCCCGTAGCGTGCTGCTTCGCGCCAGGCTGCGGGGGCAGGACCGCGACCGGTGTAGGCGCATAGGGAGTAGTTGTGCTGGGGGACGACGCGGAACTGACCGCCGCGGTGCTTGCGGCGCAGGACGGGGACGAGACCGCGTTCCGGACTGTGTACCGCGCCGTGCACCCGCGGCTGCTCGGCTACGTACGCACGCTGGTCGGAGACCCGGACGCGGAGGACGTCGCGTCCGAGGCCTGGCTGCAGATAGCCCGGGACATCGATCGCTTCAGCGGCGACGCGGACCGGTTCCGCGGCTGGGCCGCACGCATAGCGCGCAACCGCGCGCTCGATCACATACGTATGCGGGGCCGCCGCCCGGCGATAGGCGGCGACGAGACCGAGCTCACCGGGAAGCCGGGCGAGGCGGACACCGCGGACGAGGCGATGGAGTCCCTCGCCACCGGCGACGCCCTCGCCCTGATAGCCCAGCTCCCGCAGGACCAGGCGGAAGCCGTCGTGCTCAGGGTGGTCGTCGGCCTCGACGCCAAGAGCGCGGCCCAGACGCTGGGCAAGCGCCCCGGCGCGGTCCGCACCGCCGCGCACCGCGGCCTGAAGCGGCTCGCGGAACTGCTCGGCGCGGACGGCCCGCCGAGCGAGGGCGCGCTGGACGCCGTACCGCCGCAGAGGGAGCCGCGCGGGCGCACGGTGACGTCCGCCGGTGTGACGCATTCGCGTTCCCGGGCGCAGAAGGACATGTGATGGCCGACGAGGACTACAGGTGGCTGGACCGCGACGCGGCGGAGCGTTTGCTGAGCGGTGAGTCCATCGACGGCACCGACGATCACGCGCAGGAGCAAGCCGCACAACTGGCCAAAGCCTTGGCCGCACTGGCAGCGGACGACCGCGCGGGCTCCGTCGTACCCGCCGACGTTTCCTCCGAACTCCCTGGTGAAGCAGCTGCGCTCGCGGCGTTCCGGGAGGCTCGCGGCCCTAAGGCACGAACCGCTTCTACGCGCGTGGGAGCGGGCGAGACGGTGCATATCGGGCGCTCGGCCGCGCCCCGGCGCCCCGCACGCTGGGCCCGCCCCCTGCGCTACGGCCTCGCCGCCGTGTTCGCCGGCTGCATGATCGGCGGAGTCGCCGTCGCGGCCGGTACGGGCGTGCTCCCCTCGCCGTTCGGTGACCGGGAACCGCCGGGCCCCGCGGCCTCCGCGTCGTCCGTCGCGTCCCCCGAGCCGCTCACCTCCCCCTCGGGCGGGAAGAGCGGCACTCCGGACGTGGAGCCCGACGACGCGACGACCACCCCGGAGGACCCCGCGCGCACCCCCGGCAGCAGCAGCGCGCCGCCGAAGGACGCCGAGGAGACCGAGGACGCGTCCAAGGGCGGCACGGGCACCGCGCAGCCCGGCTCCGGCGATCCGCAGCGCGAGGACGAGGCCGGCGACTGGTACCGCAAGGTCGTCTCCGCCTGCCGCGACTACCGCAGCGGTGAACTCCAGGGCGAGAAGAGGCGCCGCCTGGAGGAGGCCGCCAAGGGACCGCGCCGGGTGACCGAGTTCTGCGGCCGCGTCCTGGACGGATCGGGCGGCGACCGCGAGAACAGCGGCAACAGCGGCAGCGGCGGCAGTGACGACGACGGCGGCAAGGGCGGCGACTCCGACAAGGGCGACGGATCGTCCGGCGGCGGCAACGACCACTGGGGCAACGGCGGCAGCAGCCCCGTCCCGCCGATCGTGGTCCCCTCGGTGTCGCACCCGGCGCCGACCCCGACCGCCTCGTACAGTGCGCGGCCCGTGCCGTCGAGGTCCTGACCTGCTCGGAAACCCCGTTTGCCGCGGGTGTGACGTTTTTTGAGGCAGCGGCGCAGTAAGAAGTGAGCCGACTGGTCATCGGCCCGCGCACGAGCCAGGGGTTCCCCCCGTACCTTTGGCTCAGTGCCACCAGCGTGGGCGGGAGACGTTCCCCCGATCCCGCCCACGCTGATTAATCTCCCCACCGCCCGAGCGCGGACCGCCCGAGCGCGGACCGCTCGTGGCTCACCGCAGGTGGCGGACCACTGGTGGCGGACTACTTGTAGACGACGACCTTGTCGCCGTTCTTGACCTGCGCGAACAGACTCGCGATCTTCTTCTCGTCCCGTACGTTCACGCAGCCGTGCGAAGCGCCGTTGTAGCCGGTCGCCGCGAAGTCCGTCGAGTAGTGCACGGCCTGGCCGCCGCTGAAGAACAGCGCGTACGGCATGGAGCTGTCGTACAGCGTCGAGACGTGGTGGCGGGACTTCCAGTAGACGGTGAACGTGCCGTCGCGCGTGGGCGTGTACTGCGAGCCGAAGCGCACGTCCATCGTCGACACGACCTTGCCGTCGATCATCCAGGTCAGCGTGCGGCTCTCCTTGCTGATGCACAGGGCGCGGCCGGTCAGGCAGGCCTTGGCGGGCTTGGACGGCGGGATGCCGCCCCCGGAGTAGAGCTCGTACTTCGTCGGCTCGCGCGTCATGCCGAGCAGCCGCTGCCAGGTCACCGTGTCCGTCGTGCCCGTGCCCGGCAGACCGCGCTTCTCCTGGAAACCCCTGACCGCGGCGGCCGTGGAGTCGTCGTACGTGGCCGTGGGGTCCGCGTAGATCCACTGGATCTGCCGGAGCCGGGCCTGGAGTTCCCGCACCTGGTCGCCGCGCTGGCCGGGGGCGAGCAAGGTCTTGGGGGCCGGCTTGGGGGCCGGTTCCTGTGCCGGTTTCCCGTCCGATGTCCCCTCCGAGGTTCCCTCCGATGTCCCCTCCGGCTTCCCGGACGCCGTATCAGGGTCGCCCTGCTTCGTCTTCGTGGGGGAGATCCGGATCGGCTGATCCTGCCCGTTCGCACCGTCGGCCTGCGCCTTGCACCCGCCGACCAGGGCGACCGCGAATACTGCCCCCACGGCTATCGCACCTTTGCGCACAATGACCCCCGCCATCGCTCGACCGCTCACCGGACTCGCCGGGAGTGTTCCCCGCGAGTGACCACCCCTGAACGTTGCCCCATGCTGGAGTGGGACCGCCATACCGGACAGGTAACGGAGAAGCATCTCCGGCAGGAGGCACAGAGCGATGGCGCGTGAGTCGGAATCCGGGCTGCCCGTCGAGCCCGTGTACGGCCCGGAGGATCTCGACGGCTGGGATCCCGCGACGAAGCTGGGCGCTCCCGGCGCGTATCCGTACACGCGCGGCGTGTACCCGTCGATGTACACCGGCCGCCCGTGGACGATGCGCCAGTACGCGGGCTTCGGCACGGCCGTCGAGTCGAACGCCCGCTACAAGCAGCTGATCGCGAACGGCACGGCGGGGCTGTCCGTCGCCTTCGACCTGCCCACGCAGATGGGCCACGACAGCGACGCGCCGATCGCGAGCGGCGAGGTCGGCAAGGTGGGGGTCGCGATCGACTCGATCGACGACATGCGGGTCCTGTTCGGCGGCATCCCGCTGGACAAGGTGTCGACCTCGATGACGATCAACGCCCCGGCCGCCCTGCTGCTCCTGATGTACCAACTGGTCGCCGAGGAACAGGGTGTCGAGGCGGGCGAGCTGACGGGCACGATCCAAAACGACATCCTGAAGGAGTACATCGCGCGCGGCACGTACATCTTCCCGCCCAAGCCGTCGCTGCGCCTGGTCGCGGACATCTTCAAGTACTGCCGGGCCGAGATCCCGAAGTGGAACACCATCTCCATCTCCGGCTATCACATGGCCGAGGCGGGCGCGACGCCCGCGCAGGAGATCGCCTTCACCCTCGCCGACGGCATCGAGTACGTCCGCACGGCGGTCGCGGCGGGCATGGACGTGGACGACTTCGCGCCGCGCCTGTCCTTCTTCTTCGTGGCGCGTACGACGCTCCTTGAGGAGGTCGCCAAGTTCCGTGCCGCACGCAGGATCTGGGCCCGCGTGATGCGCGAGGAGTTCGGCGCGAAGAACCCGAAGTCCCTGATGCTGCGCTTCCACACGCAGACGGCCGGGGTCCAGCTCACCGCCCAGCAGCCCGAGCTGAACCTGGTCCGGGTCGCGGTCCAGGGCCTGGCCGCGGTGCTCGGCGGCACCCAGTCGCTGCACACGAACTCCTTCGACGAGGCGATCGCGCTGCCGACCGACAAGAGCGCGCGCCTGGCCCTGCGCACGCAGCAGGTCCTGGCGTACGAGACGGACGTGACGGCCACGGTCGACCCGTTCGCCGGGTCGTACGTCGTCGAGAAGATGACGGACGACGTCGAGGCCGCGGCCCTCGAACTCATGCAGCGCGTCGAGGACATGGGCGGCGCGGTGGCCGCCATCGAGAACGGCTTCCAGAAGAACGAGATCGAGCGCAGCGCCTACCGCATCGCCCAGGAGACCGACTCCGGCGAACGCGTCGTGGTCGGCGTCAACCGCTACCAACTCGACGAAGAGGAGCCCTACGAACCGCTCCGCGTGGACCCCGCCATCGAGGCCCAGCAGGCGGCCCGTCTAGCGAAGCTGCGGGCGGAGCGCGACCGGGCGGCGGTGGACGCGGCGCTCTCGGAGCTCCGGGAGGCGGCCAAGGGGGACGCGAACGTCCTCTACCCGATGAAGGACGCGCTGCGGGCGCGGGCGACGGTGGGCGAGGTGTGCGACGCGCTGCGGGAGGTGTGGGGGGCGTACGTGCCGACGGACGCGTTCTGAGGTCCCGACATTCCGGCCTGAGGTCTTGAGATCCTGAGGTCCTGAGGTCCTGAGGGGAGATGCGGTGTCCGATGTGCGGACACCGCATCCGCTATGTCGTACGCGCGTGCGAGACTCCGCCCCATGCTGGGTGTCACCGATCTTCCGACCTATCTCGCGGGCCTCGCCCTGATCATTCTGCTGCCGGGGCCGAACTCGCTGTACGTGCTCTCCGTGGCCGCGCGCAAGGGCGTACGCACCGGCTATACGGCCGCGGCGGGCGTGTGGTGCGGCGACGCGGTCCTGATGACGCTGTCGGCGGCAGGTGTGGCTTCCTTGCTACAGGCCAATGCCGTGCTCTTCGGGATCGTGAAGTACGCCGGTGCGGGGTATCTGACCTGGCTCGCGTTCGGGATGCTGCGGGCTGCGGTGGCCATGTGGCGGACGCGGCGCGAGCCGGTCGCCGAGCAGGAGGGCGCGGAGGCGGGAGCCGCCGCGGAGCGGCCGTTCCGCAGGGCGTTGGTGATCAGCCTGCTCAACCCGAAGGCGATCCTCTTCTTCATCGCCTTCTTCGTGCAGTTCGTCGATCCGGGGTACGCCTACCCCGCGCTCTCCTTCCTCGTGCTCGGCGCCTTCGCCCAGGTGGCGAGCGTCCTCTACCTCACCGCCCTGATATTCAGCGGCACCAGGCTGTCGGCCGCGTTCCGCCGCCGCAGGCGGCTCTCGGCGGGAGCCACCTCGGCGGCGGGCGCGCTGTTCCTCGGTTTCGCGGCGAAGCTGTCGCTCGCCGGCGGGTGAGCTCAGGGGCCGGGCTCAGTGGGGCCGGGCTCAGTGGTGCCAGGCTGATCCGCCCACGTTGTGGATCATCCGCTGGAGCACCTTGAGGGTGCGGACGTACTCCTCGTCCGGGATGCCCGCGTGGATCTGCGCGCGGGTCTTCTCCTGGCGCGCGGCGGCGTCGTCCCGGAGCGCGCGGCCCTCGTCGGTGATGCGAAGGCGCCCGTCGGCGCTCTTGGTGAGCAGGCCGCGCTCGCTCAGTGCGCGGATGTCGTGCTCCAGGGAACCGTCGCCCACGTTCAGGTAGCCGCGCAGGGTGGCCACGACGGCCGCCTTGTCGCGTCCGTCGTCGGCGACGATCTGGTTCAGGATCCACCACTCGGGCTGCGTGAGCCCGAACTCGGCGAGCATGGTGCGGATGTGGTGGACGACGGCCTCACCGGCGGCCGATGCCCAGTAGCCGATGGGCTGGGTGATGAGGTCTTCGTCGCTGTGGGAGTACGTGAAAGTGTCCATGCCCAGAAGGTAGAACCTCAAGTTTGCTTGAGGTCAACTGCCTTCGTGGATCAGCCTGATGTAGTCCGTCAGGCCCGTCGCGTCCTCGCCCGCCCAGCCGACGTACCCGTCGGGGCGCACCAGGAAGAGGCCCTTGCCGTAGGGCGCGTAGGCGTCGATGCGCCGGACGTGCACCAACTCCTCGTCCAGCGGCGGGAGTTCCGCGTCCGTGCCGACCGCGAGGAGCGTGCAGTGCGGGCCCCTGAAGGCGTCGAACAGCCGCCCCGTGCCGCACGGCCCGTCCGGCGCCCGGTCGCCCGCCCGCAGCGCCTCATCCGGGAGGCCGGTCCGGGTCTCCACCGACAGGGAGCTGTCCCGGTAGCCAAGACCCAGCTGGCGCGTGGCCGCCCCGCGCCGCTCCTCGCCTCGGTGGATGCGGGTGGACAGGCCCAGCATCCGCGCGGCGTTGGGCAGCCGCTCGGCCTCGTACGTGTCGAGGAGGGCCGCGGGTGCGCCGCCCCGCAGGACCGCGCCCAGCTTCCAGCCCAGGTTGTACGCGTCCTGCACGCTGGTGTTCAGGCCCTGCCCGCCCGCCGGTGAATGCACGTGCGCCGCGTCCCCGGCCAGGAACACGCGTCCCTCGCGGAACCGGTCGGCGAGCGCCGCGCGCGGCCGGAAGTCGGAGGCCCAGCGCACCTCGGTCACCTCGTCGGCGGTCAGATGCGTCCGCGCGGCGACGACCTCGCGTACGCCGTCGAGCGAGGTGTCGGGGGCGGTCCCGGCCGGGAACTGGGCCGTCAGCTGGAAGTCCGGCGTGCCCGACAGCGGGCAGAGCGCCAGGAAGCCCGCGCCCTCGGCGGTGGGCGGGAACATGTGCCAGTTGTCGCGGTCCAGGGTGGGGATGCGGACGTCGGCGACCAGGATCGGGTTCGGGTCGACGCTCTCGCCCGTCATGCCGATGCCGAGCGCCGCGCGCACGGTCGAACGGCCGCCGTCGGCCGCCACGGCGTAGGCCGCGCGGACGGTCCTGCCGTCCGCGAGGCGTGCGGTGACGCCGCCCTCGTCCTGGGCGAGGCCGGTCAGCGCGGCGCCGAACTCGACCTCGGCGCCGCCGAGTTCACGCAGGCGGGCGTGCAGGATCTCCTGCGTGCGCCACTGGGGGAGCATGAGCGGCCGGTCGTAGGGGGCGTCCAGTGTCGGCTGGATCTCCTCGAACATCCGGTGCTCGCCCTGCCGCTCGCCGTCCTGCCAGACCATGCCGACCGGGTAGGGGCCGCCCGCGGCCTCGGCCGCCCCGATGACGCCGAGGTCGTCGAAGACCTCCTGGGTGCGGGGCTGGATGCCCTTGCCACGGGAGCCGGGGAAGAGGGTGTCGGCCCGCTCGACGACGAGGGCGCCGACACCGCGCCGTGCGAGGTCGCAGGCGAGGGTCAGTCCGGTGGGCCCGGCGCCCACGACGAGTACGTCGGTCGTGACAGCCACGGCAGGGCTGTCCTTAACGCTGTTAAGTTCCATGGGTCGGAGCCTGCGCTTAACGGTGTTAAATTGTCAAGGTGGCTACGACACCCCTGGACCGCACCCGCGTCGCGAGCACCGCCCTGAGGCTCCTGAACGAGACGGGCCTCGACGGGCTCTCGCTGCGCGCCATCGCCAAGGAGCTGGACGTCAAGGCGCCCGCTCTGTACTGGCACTTCAAGGACAAGCAGGCGCTGCTCGACGAGATGGCGACGGTCATGCTGCGGCGCATGAACGAGGATTTCGCGGCGGACGAGATGCCGGGCGCCGACTGGTCCCAGACCCTGGCCGCCGCGATGCGGGGCCTGCGGCGGCACCTGCTGATGTACCGCGACGGCGCGAAGGTCTACAGCGGCACGCACTTCACCGACCTGTCGTACGCCGCCCCCATGGAGGCCCACCTGCGCAGACTCACCGACGGGGGCTTCACCCCCGGCGGCGCGGCCCGCGCCTGGTTCACGGTGTACAGCTACACGATCGGCTACGTGATCGAGGAGCAGTCCATGGGCCCCGACCCCGTCAAGGAGGAGGGCGGCTACGACCTGGCGGCCCGCGCGGAGCGCCTTTCCGCGTTTCCGCTCGCGGCGGCCGCGGGCGACGAGATGTTCCGTGACTTCGACGCGGGGTTCGAGAAGGGCCTCGCCGCGGTGGTCGCCGGGATCGGGGCGACGATGACGGTCACTTCCGGGCCGACGGTCACTTTCGGGTCATGAGCCCGTTCCGGATCAGCGGCGTGAGCCGCTCCTCCACGAAACGGTTCAGCAGCCACGCGAGCAGCAGCATCGCCGCGACGGTCAGGCCGAAGGTCGCGTACGACGGGAGGCCGAGGCCCCGGTGCAGCGCGCCCACCGTCACCCAGCCCAGGTGCTCGTGCACCAGGTAGAACGGGTACGTCAGGGCTCCCGCCACCGTCAGCCACTGCCAGTCGACCCGGTGCAGGGCGCCGAGCGCGATCAGGAGCACCGCGGCGAAGCCCGCCGTCACGACCGCGATGATGCCGAAGGACGTGCGGTAGGAGAAGAAGTCCGGGTTCGGGGCGTGCCACAGGCGATCGACCGCGTAGTGCTGGCCGATCAGCCAGCTCACGCCCACGATGCCCCAGGCCGTGAGGTCCTTGCGGTCGCGGTGGACGAGGTAGATGCCGATGCCGCCGATGAAGAAGGGCGCGTACTCGGGCATGAGGACGAGGTCGAGCAGCGGCTCGTTCGCGCCCTCCGCGACGACCGCGGCCAGGGTCCACACCGCGCAGAACAGGATCACGCGGGCCCGGTTCGCGCCCGGCAGGACGACGCAGAGGGCGAACAGCGCGTAGAAGCGCAGCTCGGCCCAGAGCGTCCAGCAGACCCCGAGCACCCGGTCCACGCCCAGCGGCTGCTGGAGCATGGTCAGGTTCACCAGGGCGTCGCTCGGTGAGACCGCCTCGTACGCCACCACGGGCAGCGCGAACACCGCCGTCACCAGGATGATCGCGGCCCAGTACGAGGGGAAGAGACGCGAGGCGCGGGACGCGAAGAACGCGCGCAGCGGACGGCCCCAGCCGCTCATGCAGATCACGAAGCCGCTGATCACGAAGAAGACCTGCACGCCGAGGCAGCCGTACGCGAACCAGCTGTGCGCGGTGGGGAACTGGAGCCGCGGCGAGCTGCCCCACGCCTCGGTGATCTCGCCGTCACGGCCGCCGTAGTGGTAGGCCGCGACCATCAGGGCCGCGATGAGCCGCAGCCCGTCGAGCGCTCTGAGGCGGGGTCGCGCGCGCTTGGCGGCCGGGGCGGCCGGAATCGTGCGCGTGAGGGCGTCGGTGGTGTCCGGCCCCGGCGATGCCTGCGGGAGCGTGGTTCCGGGAGAGGTCATCCGAGTGCGGTCCGCTTGATGGAGCGCTGGACCGAGCGGGCGCGGCGCGCGACCCGGCGTACGGCCGCGTTGCGCGGGATGAACGAGAGCTGCGAGGGCACCGCTCCGGGCAGCGCCAGGGCCGTCAGGCGGCGCCGCTTGAAGTAGCGCCAGGTGTGCGGGGTCAGATGCGTCGAGAGGTACCGCTCGGCCGCCCCGCGCCGGCGCGGGTAGATCTGCGGCTGCATGGCGAAGCCGACGGCGACGAGCAGCTCGCCCAGGTCGGCGGCGGGCATGCCCGGCTGCCGTCCGGTGACCGCGCTCTTGTCGGCGAGGTCGGGGATCAGCGCGTCCACGATGGTGACCGGGACCCGGTTGCTGTTCTGGTAGGGCGCGAGCCGCTCCAGGAGCGTCTCCGTGCCGGTGCGGGCGACCGGCAGGTTGTAGAGCGCGGAGGCCGTGAGCAGCGCGGTCGAGAAGCAGCCGATGACAAGCGCGGGACGCATCCGCTGGTAGAGGACCTCGGCCAGGACCGGCGAGTCGAGGACGGTCAGCTCCACGCCGATCGCCTCCGCCTCCTTCTCCAGCATCCGCGACCAGCGCGCCGGGGCCGTCGGGTGCGGTTTGAACACCACGCGGGTATGGCCGAGTTCGGCGGCGCCGCGCACCATGCGCACGTGCATCTCCTCCTCTTCCTCGGCGGTCAGGATGGAGAGGGCGGAGAGGTACTGGCCCAGGAGCAGGGCGGGTTCGTGCAGGTCCGGCAGGTCGTTCTCGCCGTCGGCCAGGCGGCCGAGCACCTTCACGAACGCCTCGGTCGGCACGATCTCCGGCTCGACGTCGAACTCGGTCAGGAGCAGCGGGGTCAGACCCGGCACCAGGTCCAGGTGGAGGAGGCGGCGCACCCGCGTGCCGACCAGCGGGTCGAGCTTGTTGCGGGTTGGGCCGTAACTCATCAGGCCGTCCGCGTAGACGTCCACGGGCGCGCCCGTGAAGATCTGCGTCAGGGCCAGGGCCGGGTTGACCTGGATCGACTCGACGGCCAGCTCGATGTCGTCGTCACCGAGGTCCCACAGGAGCCGGATGTACCGCTCCCACAGCGGGACGTCGTCCATCCGGGGGGCCCAACCGCCCGGATGGAAAGGGGAGATGGCCTCGTTCCAGGACCGTACGTCGTCGAAGCGGTCCCGCAGGCGCTCGAAGCCCGGCATCTCGTCCACGGCGACCGTCGTCTCCGGCGTCGCCGCGTTGTTGCTGATGAGCAGCAGCCGCCGGTCGGCCGGGCCGAAGCCGTCGGCGTCGATCGCGGCGGCCAGCGTCGCGGTGCCGTACAGCGTGGACGCCAGGAAGATCTGCGTCGTCGCCATTACGCGGCCACCTCCGCCGACACCGGGCGCCGGCGCAGCCGGCGAAGACGGGTCGCCCGCTGTATGTCCATGGAGTCGAGGGCGTCGTCGAGAACGCCCTGCGGCATCCGCTTCAGGGCGGCCGCACTCAGTGACTTCAATTTCCGCGCCACTTGTGGCTCGAACCTTTCGATGGATCCCAGATGGTGGGAAATGATCGCGCAGTAAGTACGGACGGCCTTCGGCAGGAGTTTGTCCGCGTCGCGGTCCTCTGCCGTTTCCCGGACCACCTGGTCGAATGCCCGGATGAAATCGAGCTGGCGTACGTCACCGATCTGCGTCAGTGACGACGCGACCCCGCGCCGGTAGAAGACGCCGAGCAGCCCCACCGCGGCGAAGGATTCCGCCTCGCGGTGCAGCCGCCAGATCCACGGCCGGTCCTCCGCGGTGCGCAGACCGTCCGTGAAGTGGAGCAGGCCCTGGTCGGCCAGGCGCCGGTGGTAGATGCCCGCCCAGGCGTAGGCGTAGTCGACGGACGTCGACCGGTCGGCGGGCAGGATGACGTCCCGCGGCGGCATGACGACGCCGCGCCTGCCGTGCGGGACCCGGTGGACGGAGCGGGCCCGAGCGGTGCACTGCACATGGTCGGTCCGCACGAAGTCGCAGCCCAACTGCTCGATGGCGGCGACGAGTTGCGCGTAGTAACCGGGAGCGAGCCAGTCGTCACCGTCCAGGAAGGTGAGGTACTCGCCGCGCGCCGCGTCAAGGCCCGTGTTGCGGGCGGTCGCCAGACCGCCGTTCGTCTCATGTCTGAGATGGACGGCGCCGGGCAGCTCGCGCGCGGCACGCTCCAGGATTTCTGGAGTCTCATCCTTCGAACAGTCGTCGACGAGAATGAATTCGAAGTCTTCGCGTGCGTTCGCTCGCAGACTCCTCAAGGTGTCGGGCGCGTATTGCTGCACGTTGTAGAACGGCACGATGACGGAGAGCTTAACCACGTGGGTGACGTTAGGTGTCGGCCCGGCATTCGTCTTGGCCGAAGGTGAGATGTCAGGTGAACGACGCATGGCGGAATGGTTAACCGGCCTGCTTACCGGCGGTTTCCCGGGCTGATTCGCCATTCGTCGGCGTGCTGTTAACCGTTTGTTGCACCTGAGTTGGGCCGCCAATCTCAATGCCTTCCTAGCGTCCTTCCTGTGCCAGTAAGCAACAGCGGGACGACACGGATCACCGTGCTCGCCGACTCCGACACCCGGTGGAAATGGGGTGCGCTCACCGCGAGCCGCCTCGCGGGTGAGGGAGCGGACACACGCCTCGACGGACGCCTCCTCCGCGGCCGGGCCACGCCCACCGTCCGTCAGCTCGAAGAGGTCGGGGTGCGCGCGGACTCGCTCCGCGAGGTCACCGCCGTCGAGTTCCTGCGCGAGGTGGAGCGCGAAGCGCCCGACGTCATCGTGCTCGCCCTCGTGGGCGGCGCGGTCCAGGCGGTCCTGCACGGTCTCGCCCGCGTGGCGGAGAAAGCCGCCGGCGAGAAGCGGCCCGTCGTCGTCACCGGCTATGTCGGCGTCGTCTACGAGAAGCTCGCCGACGGCCTGCTGCTCCGGCACGGCGCGGACGTCGTCCTCGCCAACTCCCGTCAGGACGCGGAGCGTTTCCGTGCCGTGTACGAAGGAGTGGGCGCCGACGCGTCGAGTGTCGTGGAGAGCGCGCTGCCCTTCCTCGGCGGCGCCGCTTATCTCGAAAAGGACCAGAAGCGCGACCCCTACACGGTCGTCTTCGCCGCGCAGCCCTCTGTCCCGGACAGCCGCGCACACCGGACGTACCTGCTCAGCCGCATGGTCAAGCACGCACGGCTGCACCCGGACCGCGAGGTCCTGCTCAAGCTGCGCAGCAAGCCCGGCGAACACACCACGCACATCGAGGAACTGCCCTACCAGAAGCTCGCCAAGGGCGAGGACCTGCCGCCCAACTGCCGTCTCGTGTACGGGAACATGGGCGAGGTCCTGGACCGCACCGACCTGCTCGTCACGGTCAGCTCCACCGCCGCGCTCGAATCCCTGCACCGCCGCATCCCCACCGCGGTCCTCACCGACCTCGGGGTGCGCGAGGCGCTCGGCAACCACCACTTCATCGGCTCCGGATGCCTGGCGTCCTGGGACGAGATCGACGCGGGGTACAGCCCCGAGGCCGCTCCGGAGTGGGTCGCACGGCAGGGCGTCGCCCCCGACGGGACGTACGCGACGGCGTTCGACGCGGCACGTGAGCGCGTCGCGAGCCTCCTCGCGCGGCCCGCGCTGCCCGCGATCGCCCCGTACTACAGCCTCACCACCGCCCCCGGATACCTCCCCGGCATCCTGGCCCGCCACCACCTGGGCCCGGACGGCTCCCCGCTGCCCGGCGCGCCCGCGGCGGACCGCGGGCCAGGGCCGGTGCGCCAGGCCGTCCGCAGCGCGGCGCGCGGCGCCTACCGGCACGGGGTGCAGCGCGTGGCCCCCGTCATCCGGCGGATGGGCGAGCTGTGATCCCGCCCCGAGGCATCCCCCCGCAAGGCCCCCTTCCTGGCCCTCAAGGAGCCCCCATGTCCCACCCCCACCCAGCGGGAACCCAGGCCCACCGCGTCCTCGCCGTCATCCCGGCCCGCGGCGGCTCCAAGGGCGTGCCCGCCAAGAACCTCGCCCCGGTCGGCGGTGTGCCCCTGGTGGCGCGCGCCATCCGCGAGTGCCTGGCCGCGCGGCTCGTCACGGACGTCGTCGTCTCCACGGACGACCACGTGATCGCCGAGGCCGCGCGCTCGGCCGGCGCCGAGGTGGTCCTGCGGCCCGCGGCGATCGCGGGGGACACCGCGACCAGCGAGGCGGCGGTGCTGCACGCGATGGACGCGCACGAGTCGCTGCACGGCAGCACCGTGGACGTCGTCCTGCTCGTGCAGTGCACCAGCCCCTTCATCGTCCGCGAGGACGTGGACGGCGTGGTCGGCTCGATCCTGGACGGCGGCGCGGACACGGCACTGACCGTGGCGCCCTTCCACGGCTTCGTGTGGCGCGACGCCGACGACGAGCCCGCCGCCCTCGACGCGCGGCGCACCGGCGAGGTGGGCGGCACCACGAAGGTCGCCAACTCGACCGCCACCGACGGCGGTTACGGCGTCAACCACGACAAGTCCTTCCGCCCGCGCCGCCAGGACCGCCCCCAGGACCTCCTGGAGACCGGCGCGGTCTACGCGATGGAGGTCTCCGGCTTCCGCGAGCACAAGCACCGCTTCTTCGGGCGCACCGAGCTCGTACGGACCGACCCCGCGCGCGTCCTGGAGGTCGACGATCCGCACGACCTCGCCCGCGCCCGCGCGCTCGCCCCGCTCTTCGACGGCGGCCGGGCCGACGCCCTTCCGACCCGCGACGACATCGACGCGGTCGTACTCGACTTCGACGGCACCCAGACCGACGACAGGGTGCTGATCGACTCCGAAGGACGGGAGTTCGTCTCCGTGCACCGCGGGGACGGCCTCGGCATCGCGGCCCTGCGTGACTCGGGCCTCCCGCTGCTGATCCTGTCCACGGAACAGAACCCGGTCGTCGCCGCCAGGGCCAGGAAGCTCAAGATCCCGGTCCTGCACGGCATCGACCGCAAGGACCTCGCACTCAAGCAGTGGTGCGAGGAGCAGGGCATCGCTCCCGAGCGCGTGCTCTACGTCGGCAACGACGTCAATGACCTCCCCTGCTTCGGCCTCGTCGGCTGGCCAGTGGCGGTCGCGAGCGCCCACGACGTCGTACGCGGCGCCGCACGCGCGGTCACCGCTCTCCCCGGTGGTGACGGCGCGATCCGAGAGATCGCCGCATGGATCCTCGGCCCCTCCCTCAACAAGTAAGGAAAGTTCCTGCCATGAGCTCCAACTCCCGTCTGCGCACCTTCGGTTCGAAGACCGCCGGTCCCGGTCAGCCCGTCTACATCACCGGTGAGATCGGCATCAACCACAACGGCGACCTCGAGAACGCCCTCGCGCTGATCGACGCGGCCGCCGACGCCGGCTGCGACGCGGTCAAGTTCCAGAAGCGCACCCCGGAGATCTGCACCCCGCGCGACCAGTGGGACATCGAGCGCGACACCCCCTGGGGCCGGATGACGTACATCGACTACCGCCACCGCGTGGAGTTCGGCGAGTCCGAGTACCAGGCCATCGGCGAGCACTGCAAGAAGCGCGGCATCGACTGGTTCGCCTCCCCGTGGGACACCGAGGCCGTCGCCTTCCTGGAGAAGTTCGACGTCCCGGCCCACAAGGTCGCCTCCGCCTCGCTGACGGACGACGAGCTGCTGCGCGCCCTGCGTGCCACGGGCCGCACGGTCATCCTCTCGACCGGCATGTCGACCCCGAAGCAGATCCGCCACGCGGTCGAGGTCCTCGGCTCGGACAACATCCTGATGTGCCACGCCACGTCGACGTACCCGGCGCAGGCCGAGGAGCTCAACCTCCGCGTCATCAACACCCTGCAGGCCGAGTACCCGAACGTCCCGATCGGCTACTCCGGTCACGAGACGGGCCTGCAGACCACGCTCGCCGCGGTCGCCCTCGGCGCCACCTTCGTGGAGCGCCACATCACCCTGGACCGCGCCATGTGGGGCTCGGACCAGGCCGCCTCGGTCGAGCCGCAGGGCCTGACCCGCCTGGTGCGCGACATCCGCACCATCGAGGCCTCCCTCGGCGACGGCGTCAAGAAGGTCTACGAGTCGGAGCTCGGCCCGATGAAGAAGCTGCGCCGCGTGGCGGGCGTCGTCGCCGAGGCCGACGCGGCCGAGCGCGAGCCGGTCTCGGTCTGAGCGCGCGGGCGCTCTTAACGGGACCTTTCACCGGTACCGCCGACAAGGACAGGACACGGTCATACGACGATGAGCCCCCGACCCGGGCCGACGGCCCCCACCGCTGCGGCGCCCACCACCCTGGCGTTCGTGGAGAGCCCCGTACAGCTCCTCAACGTCCTTGAGTGGGCGCATACGGCCGGGGCCACGGGCCCGGCCGGGGGTCTCACCGTCGTCGTCCTCTCCCCGAACGACCCCATGACCCGCGGCCAGCTGCGCCGCATGGCCCAGCTGGCCCGGGACGAGGGCCTGAACGTCCGCTGGGAGGAGGCGCGCGGCGGCGGGGCCGCCCCCTTCCAGACGATCGGCGGCCTGACGGGCTCCCTGCGCGCGGCGGACCGGATCGTCATCGGCGATCCGTTCTCGCGCTACGTACAGCTGCTCCTGACGATCACGCGGGCCCGCTCGCTGGTGGTCGTGGACGACGGCACGGCCACGATGGAGTTCGTGGCCCAACTGGCCGCCGGCGAGCGCCTGGTGCGCTGGCACCGGCGCGGCGGGCGGCCCGGCGCGCGCGACATCGCCTTCGCCCCGATCTCGGCCGCCGCCCGGCGCCGGCTGACGCCCGGCGGCAAGCGCACGGTGGAGGTCTTCTCCTCCATGCCGATCGACTCGGCACCCGCGGGGGTGCGCATCACGGCGAACACCTTCGCCTGGACACGGGAGCGGTTCGGCCCGCCGCGCGTCTCCAAGGGCGCCGACCTGGTCGGCACCTCGCTGGTGGAGACCGGCGTGGTGGACCCCGACCGTTACGTGGAAGCGGTCCGCGGCCTCGCCCGCGCGCACGGCGCCACGCGCTACTTCGCACACCGGCGCGAGAGCTCCGAGAAGCTCCACCGCCTGGCGGTCGAGACGGGACTTCAGGTGGTCCGCCCCGACCTGCCCCTCGAACTGATCGCACGCCGCGGCCCGATCGGCCGCACGATCCTGAGCTTCCCCTCGACGGTGGTGCACACGCTGCCGCTCGCCCTCGCGGGCACCGAGGTCCGGGTCGCGGTGTGCGACATCGACCCGGCCTGGCTGACGGAGAACGCGTCGCCGCGGGCCCAGGGCTTCCTGTCGGGCGTCACGGGCACGGCGCGCGACGTGCATCGCCTGGCTTCGGTGGCCTCGGCGCCGACGGCGCGTCGGGGGGCCGCGGCCCCGGCGTGACCAGCGTCTTTCCCCCTGAAAAGCGGAAGAGTTTACCCATCTCAACTAGCGGCTATGCGCCACGCGGCCACTTTTTCTTACCCTATCGGGCTGAACTTTTGTTGATCGTGGGTCAGTTGGCCCGCCCCTCGCCCTACCCTTCAGAGGGTGAACCAACTGATGTCACGAGAGTCCGAGCGAGGGTCCGAGGCCGATCTGCCCGGAGAAGCAGCGGGGGACGCTCCCGGGGAAGCAGTACTCCCCGGTGCGCTCCCGGACGCCTTGCGCACCGAACTCGTCGCCTTCCGGCGCGACTTGCACATGCACCCCGAGCTCGGGAACCAGGAGTTCCGCACGACCGCGGCGCTCAAGGCCCGGCTGGAGCGCGCGGGCCTCAAGCCCCGCGTACTCGACATCGGCACGGGGCTCGTCTGTGACATCGGCACCGAACAGTGGGACGGCGTGCGCCCCATGCTCGCGCTGCGCGCCGACATCGACGCGCTGCCCATCCCGGACACCAAGCTCGGCGTCGCGTACCGCTCCACCGTGCCCGACCGCGCCCACGCCTGCGGGCACGACGTGCACACCACCGTGGTGCTCGGGGCCGGTCTCGTGCTGGCCGACCTCGCCGACCAGGGCCAACTCCCGCAGCCCGTACGGCTGATCTTCCAGCCCGCCGAGGAGGTGCTGCCCGGCGGCGCGCCCGACGCCATCGAGTCGGGCGTCCTGGAGGGCGTCGGCCGCATCATCGGCGTGCACTGCGACCCCCGCGTCGACGCGGGCAAGATCGGCCTGCGGCACGGCGCGATCACCTCCGCCTGCGACCGCCTGGAGGTCTCGCTCGACGGCGCCGGCGGCCACACCGCGCGCCCCCACCTCACCACCGACCTCGTCACGGCCGCGGCCAAGGTCGTCACCGAGGTCCCCGCCCTGGTCGCGCGCCGTATCGACGCCCGCTCGGGGCTCGCGGTGACGTGGGGCCGCATCGAGTCCGGGCACGCCTGCAACGTCATCCCGCAGCACGCCGAACTCTCCGGCACCGTCCGCTGCCTGGACCTCACCGCCTGGCGGAAGGCGCCCGACCTGGTGATCGGCGCGATCCAGGAGATCGCCGACCTCTACCGCGCCAAGTCCGAGGTGAACTACATCCGCGGGGTGCCGCCCGTCGTGAACGACCCGGACGTGACGGATCTGCTGCGGGAGTCCATGGAGCTGCGGCGCGGGCCGCACTCGGTGGAGGACACCGAACAGAGCCTGGGTGGCGAGGACTTCTCCTGGTACCTGGAGCACATGCCCGGAGCGATGGCCCGCCTCGGCGTCCGTCCGCCAGGCGAGCGCACCGTCCGCGATCTGCACCAGGGCGACTTCGACGCGGACGAGTCGGCGATCACGGTGGGCGTCGAGCTCTTCACCGCGGCGGCGCTGCTGGACGGCGCCCGGTAGGTAACCACCGCTATTGGCCGGTTACGGCGGACCCGTTCACCCGGACGTAACCGGCCCTCGGCACGAATAGGTAACGGCAGTGCGAAACCCCGTTCCCCTCGCTTTCTACGCGCGTTACTGTGCGCCGAAATCAGGCCCTTCAAGGGTGCTTTGGGGAACGTAAGGGGTGCGTCCTATGCGTCTTCGTCGAGGATCTCGTGGAACCCGAGGATCGAAGCTCTCCCAAGTGGCCGTAGTGGTGGCGTCCCTCGCCCTCGCGGCCTCAGCGTGCGGCAAGACCAGCAGCGAGGCCTCGCAGGAGGACGACAAGGACGACAAGTCCGGCTCGTCCTCGAAGTACGACGCCAAGGGCGTCGGCCTCGCGTACGACATCGGAGGCCAGGGCGACCAGTCGTTCAACGACGCCGCGTACGCCGGATACGCCAAGGCCCGCAAGGACTTCAAGATCGGCGGCGTGGACATGGAGCCCGGCGACGGCGAGTCCAGCGCCGACAAGGTGCAGCGCATCGAGCAGCTCGCCAAGCAGGGCTACGACCCGGTGATAGGCGTCGGCTACATCTACGCCCCCGCGATCAAGGAGGCGGCCGAGAAGTTCCCGAAGACCACCTTCGGGATCATCGACGACAACACCGTCAAGGCCGACAACGTCGCCGACCTCGTGTTCCACGAGGAGCAGGGGTCCTACCTGGCGGGCGTCGCCGCCGCGAAGGCGACCAAGGCCGACCACGTCGGTTTCATCGGCGGCGTCGACATCAACCTCATCCACAAGTTCGAGGCCGGCTTCGTGCAGGGCGTGAAGTCCGTCGACCCCAAGATCAAGATCGAGAAGCGGTATCTGACCGAGAAGCCCGAGGACGGCGGCTTCTCCAGCCCCGACAAGGGGCAGAACGCGGCGAGCGGCCAGATCGAGTCGGGCGCCGACGTGCTCTACCACGCGGCCGGGCTCTCCGGGCAGGGCGTGATCCAGGAGGCCGGCTCCCAGAAGGTGTGGGCGATCGGGGTCGACTCCGACCAGTACAAGCAGAAGGCCCTGGCCAAGTACAAGGACTACATCCTCGGCTCGGCCCTCAAGGACGTCGGCGGCGCGGTCTACGACCTGACGAAGTCGGTCGTCGAAGGCAAGCCGATCACGGGCGAGCAGCGCTACGACCTGAAGTCGGGCCGCGTCGGGTTCGCCGACTCGAATCCGAAGTACACGGCCATGAAGGACGTGGTCGCCGCCGTGGAGAAGGCCGAGAAGGACATCGTCGACGGCAAGGTCACGGTGAAGACCACGCCGTAGCCGGTCCTGTGGCAGGTGGGGCGCCCCGTGCGGTGAGGGGCGCCCCACACTGCGTACATGCTCCCGCAACCTCGCGGCCACAGCTCGATAACGGACGGGACAGAAGGGTTCTTATGTCAGGTCTACGCGCGTTACGCTGCGGCGAAATCAGCGCCAGGTGAGGCGCTCGTACGTGCTTGTGCTTGCTTGTACATAAGGAGTTCCTCTCTATGCGCCGGGTTTCGCGAATTGCCGCAGCGGGTGTAGCCACCGCCGCACTCGCCGTCTCCGCCACCGCTTGCGGCGGCACGTCCAGCGACGCCGCCGGTTCCAAGGGCGACGGCAAGAACAAGGGCGTCGCCATCGCGTACGACGTCGGCGGCAAGGGCGACCAGTCCTTCAACGACGCCGCGACCGCCGGCATGGACAAGGCCGCCAAGGACCTGAAGGTCGGCAAGAAGGCCGTCGAGCCGACGGACGGCGAGTCCGACGCCGACAAGGCGCAGCGCCTCACCGAGCTCGCCAAGCAGGGCTACAACCCGGTGATCGGCATCGGCTACGCCTACGCGCCCGCCGTCAAGGAGGTCGCCGCGAAGTTCCCGAAGGTCACCTTCGGCATCGTCGACGACGCCACCATCGACGCGGACAACGTCTCCGACCTGGTCTTCAACGAGGAGCAGTCCTCGTACCTGGCGGGCGTCGCCGCGGCCAAGGCCACCAAGACCAAGACCGTCGGCTTCATCGGCGGCGTGAACAACAACCTGATCCGCAAGTTCGAGGCCGGCTACGTCCAGGGCGTCAAGTCCGTCGACCCGAAGATCAAGATCAAGCGACAGATGCTCACCGAGAAGGCCGAGGACGGCGGCTTCTCCAGCCCGGACAAGGGCAAGGAGGGCGCCAGCGGCCAGATCGAGGATGGCGCCGACGTGGTGTACCACGCGGCCGGCCTCTCGGGTCAGGGCGTCATCGAAGCCGCCGCCGCCGAGAAGGTGTGGGCGATCGGCGTCGACTCCGACCAGTACAAGCAGAAGGCCCTGGACAAGTACAAGAAGTACATCCTCACCTCGGCGACCAAGGACGTCGCCGGAGCGGTGTACAACCTGACCAAGTCGGTCCAGGATGACAACGCCAAGGGCGGCGTGGTCCGTGCGGACCTGAAGTCCGGCGGTGTCGCGCTCGCCGACTCGAACCCCGAGTTCAAGAAGATGAAGGACCTGCAGGCCGCCGTGAAGAAGGCCGAGCAGGACATCATCAGCGGCAAGATCAAGGTCAAGATCACGCTGTAACGGGACTGCGCCTTAACGGCGAAGTCACGGCCGCGGAACGGGGTGTGGGGGACGATGGTTCTCCCGCGCCCCGTTCGCGCGGCCCACTGCTCAACTCCCGTCGAACCAGGGGCGCTACGCGCGTAGGTGGCCCCTTTCCTGAGGATTCCCGAGGAGAGTGCGCCATCGACGCGTCCACCAGCCCTCCGCCCACCGCCAAGGTCTCGGCCGCCCCGGGTGGCACCGCCGTTGAACTCACCGGCATCACCAAGCGATTCCCGGGCGTCGTGGCCAACCACGACATCCGCCTGACCGTCCGCAAGGGCACCGTGCACGCCCTCGTCGGCGAGAACGGCGCGGGCAAGTCGACCCTGATGAAGATCCTCTACGGCATGCAGAAGCCGGACGAGGGCACCATCGCGGTCGACGGCACCCAGGTGACCTTCGCCAGCCCCGCCGACGCCATCGCGCGCGGCATCGGCATGGTCCACCAGCACTTCATGCTCGCCGACCAGCTCACGGTCCTGGAGAACATCGTTCTCGGCAGCGAGAAGCTGCACGGCATCGGCGCCGCGGCCCGCCGCAAGATCGCCGAGATATCCGACCGGTACGGCCTCGGGGTGCGCCCCGACGCGATGGTCGAGGACCTCGGCGTCGCCGACCGCCAGCGCGTGGAGATCCTCAAGGTCCTCTACCGCGGCGCCACCACGCTGATCCTGGACGAGCCGACCGCGGTCCTCGTGCCGCAGGAGGTCGACGCGCTCTTCGACAACCTGCGCGAGCTGAAGTCCGAGGGCCTGTCCGTCATCTTCATCTCCCACAAGCTGGGCGAAGTCCTCTCCGTCGCCGACGACATCACCGTCATCCGGCGCGGCACGACCGTCGGCACGGCGATCCCGTCGGAGACCACCCCGCGCCAGCTCGCCGAGCTGATGGTCGGCAGCGAGCTGCCCACCCCGGAGACGGCCGAGTCGACCGTCACCGAACGGGCGATGATCGAGGTCAAGGAGCTCAAGCTGCTCGCCGACGGCGAGTCGGGCCGCGCCCTCCTCGACGACATCTCCTTCACCATCCACGAGGGCGAGGTCCTTGGCCTCGCGGGCGTCGAGGGCAACGGCCAGACCGAGCTGATCGACGCGCTCATCGGCCTCAAGCACGCCGACTCCGGCGTGATCCGCATGGCGGGCGAGGACATCACCGCCATGGCCACGCGCCACCGCCGCGAGCAGGGCGTCGGCTACATCCCCGAGGACCGCCACCGCCACGGCCTCCTCCTGGAGTCGCCGCTCTGGGAGAACCGCATGCTCGGGCACATCACCGAGAAGCCCAACTCCCGCGGCAAGGGCGGCTTCTGGCTCGACCCCAAGGGCGCGCAGGCCGACACCCGGCGCATCGTCGAGCAGTACGACGTGCGCACCCCCGGCATCGACGTCACGGCGGCCTCCCTCTCCGGCGGCAACCAGCAGAAGCTGATCGTCGGCCGCGAGATGAGCCACAAGCCCCGCTTCCTGATCGCCGCCCACCCCACCCGCGGTGTGGACGTCGGCGCACAGGCCCAGATCTGGGACCAGATCCGCGAGGCCCGCCGCGAAGGACTGGCCGTCCTGCTCATCTCGGCGGACCTGGACGAGCTGATCGGCCTCTCCGACACCCTCCGCGTGATCTACCGCGGGCGGCTCGTCGCCGACGCCGACCCGGCCACCATCACGCCGGAGGAGCTCGGCTCGGCCATGACCGGCGCGGCGTCGGGCCACCTCGAACACGTAGAAGAAGACCCCGAAGAGGGCTCTGCCGGCACTTCAAAGGACGAGGCCCGATGAAGAAGTTCGACAAGGAGCGCGTGCTCCTCGCGGTGGCCGGACCGGTCATCGCCCTTGTCGTGGCCGTGGCGCTGACCTCGGTCGTGCTGCTCGCGTCGGGCAAGAACCCGATCGAGCCGTACACCCTGATGCTGGAGCAGATCAGCTACTCCGACGTCCAGGTCCTGACCATCAACCAGGCCGGGATGTACTACCTGGCCGCGCTCGCGGTGGCCGTCGGCTTCCGCATGAACCTGTTCAACATCGGTGTGGACGGGCAGTACCGCCTCGCCGCGATGACCACCGCCGTCGTCGGCGCGCACGTGGCGCTTCCCGCGCCGCTGCAGATCCCGCTCCTGATGCTGGTCGCCATGCTCACCGGCGCCTTCTGGGCGGGCATCGCGGGCATCCTCAAGACCACCCGCGGGGTCAGCGAGGTCGTCGCGACGATCATGCTCAACGCCATCGCGACGAGCGTCATCGGCTACATGACCCTCACCGACAACTTCGGTGTCCCGGTCGGCAACAACCAGACCACCGGCGAGATGCACGAGTCCGGCTGGTTCCCCGGGATCAGCATGGGCGAGTCCGGCGAGATCTACGGCTTCGTGATCGTCGCCGCGCTCGCCGGTGTCCTGTACTGGCTGGTCCTGGGCCGCACCCGCTTCGGCTTCGACCTGCGCGCCACCGGCGCCTCCACGTCGGCCGCCGCGGCCTCCGGCGTGAACGCCAAGCGCATGGTGCTCAGCGCGATGCTGATCTCCGGCGCGGTCGCCGGCCTCGCGGGCATGCCGATCCTGCTCGGCGACACCCACACCTACAGCCTCAGCTTCCCCGCGGGGCTCGGCTTCACCGGCATCGGCATCGCGCTGCTCGGCCGCAACAACCCGGTCGGCATCGCGTTCGCCGCACTGCTCTGGGCCTTCCTCGACAAGGCGTCGCCCGCTCTCGACTACGCCCAGCCGGTCGCGTACGACAAGGAGATCGCGGTGATCATGCAGGGCCTCATCGTGATCGCGGTCGTCGTCTCCTACGAGGCCGTACGCCGCTGGGGCCTGAGCCGTCAGCAGCGCCGCGTCGGCGAGGAGCTGGCCGCGGCCGCCCGCAACGACAACGGCAACGACGGCAACAACGACACCGTGAAGGAGGTGGCTGCCCGATGAGCACGGCAACCGTGGCCAAGCCCCCGGCCAAGCAGCCCAAGCCGGGCCGCCGCCGCATCTCGCTCCCCGTCCTCCTGCTGATCATCGCGGGCGTCCTCGCCCTCACGTCCGTGGTCCGGCTGATCACCGGCGCGGACGGCATCACCTCCACCGGCCAGATGTCCACCGCGCTGCGGCTCGCCGTGCCGATCGGTCTCGCGGGCCTCGGCGGTCTGTGGGCCGAGCGCGCGGGCGTCGTCAACATCGGCCTGGAGGGCATGCTCATCCTCGGCACCTGGTTCGGCGCGTTCGCCGGATACCAGTGGGGCCCGTGGGTCGGCATCCTGTTCGGCATACTCGGCGGCGCGCTCGGCGGTCTGCTGCACGCGATCGTCACGGTCACCTTCAACGTGAACCACATCGTCTCCGGTGTGGCCCTGAACATCCTCGCGCTCGGCGTCACCCGCTACCTCTCCACCTTCGCCTTCGAGGGCAAGGAGGGCGGTACGTCCAAGCAGTCGCCGCCGGTCGACTCGCTCGGCGAGTTCTCCGTGCCGGGGCTTTCGGACTGGTTGCAGGACCTGAACGAGAAGCACTGGTTCCTCGTCTCGGACCTCGCGGGCCTGCTCGGCGGCCTGTTCACCAACCTCTCGCCGCTCACCGTCATCGCCGTCGCGATGGTGCCGCTGAGCTGGTGGGTCCTGTGGCGCACGTCGTTCGGTCTGCGTCTGCGCTCCTGCGGCGAGAACCCGGTCGCCGCCGAGTCCCTCGGCGTGAACGTCTACAAGTACAAGTACCTGGCAGTGATCATCTCCGGTGGCCTCGCGGGCCTGGGCGGCGCGTTCCTGTCGCTCGTCGCCTCCAACATCTACCTGGAGGGCCAGACCGGCGGGCGCGGCTACATCGGCCTCGCCGCCATGATCTTCGGCAACTGGATGCCGGGCGGACTCGCGCTCGGTGCCGGACTGTTCGGTTACACCGACAGCCTGAAGCTCCGGGGCGGCGGCACGAACGTGCACGCACTGCTCCTGCTGCTCGCGATCCTGCTGGTCATCGGCGCGGCCTACCTCGTATGGCGCAAGCGTTACGTCCCCGCGGCGATCACCGCGGCCGTCTCGGCGCTGATGTTCGCGTGGTACGGCTTGACCGACGAGGTTCCCAACCAGGTCGTCACCGCGACGCCGTACGTCGTCACGCTGCTGGTGCTCTCGCTCTCCGCCCAGCGGCTTCGGATGCCGAAGGCGGACGGACAGCCCTACCGAAAGGGACAAGGAACGTGACCGAGACCGACTGGGACGCGCTGCGGGATGCTGCGCGCGAGGCCATGTCCCGTGCGTACGCGCCCTACTCGGGCTTCCCGGTCGGTGCCGCGGCCCTCGTGGACGACGGCCGCACGGTGTCGGGCTGCAACGTCGAGAACGCGTCGTACGGTCTTGGCCTGTGCGCCGAGTGCGGCCTGGTCTCGCAGCTCCAGCTCACCGGGGGCGGCCGTCTGACGCACTTCACGTGCGTCGACGCCAAGGGCGAGATCCTGATGCCCTGCGGACGCTGCCGCCAGCTGCTCTACGAGTTCGGCGGCCCGACGCTCCTCCTGGAGACGGCCGCGGGCGTCCGGACCCTGGGCGAGATGCTGCCGGACCCGTTCGGCCCGGAGCACCTCAACTGATCGTCGCCCCCTGCCTGTTGCTGTCGCGCGGGCAGGGGGCGACTTCATCTCGCGGCTCTATGCGCGTAGAGTCGCGCTCACCGTTTTAGGCGCAAAGAGGGGTTATGCCATGGACGTCATCTCCGTCATCCGTACGAAGCGGGACCGAGGCGAGCTGAGCGGCGAGCAGATCGACTGGGTCATCGACGCCTACACGCGCGGCGTGGTCGCCGACGAGCAGATGTCGGCGCTCGCCATGGCGATCCTGCTGAACGGCATGAACCGCGGCGAGATCGCCCGCTGGACGGCCGCGATGATCGCGAGCGGCGAGCGCATGGACTTCTCTTCCCTCTCCCGCCCCACGGCCGACAAGCACTCCACGGGCGGCGTCGGCGACAAGATCACGCTGCCGCTCGCCCCGCTGGTCGCCGCGTGCGGCGCCGCGGTCCCGCAGCTGTCGGGCCGGGGTCTTGGCCACACCGGCGGCACGCTGGACAAGCTGGAGTCGATCCCGGGCTGGAAGGCCCTCCTCTCGAACGAGGAGATGCTCTCCGTCCTGGACGGCGTCGGCTCGGTGATCTGCGCGGCGGGCGACGGCCTGGCCCCGGCGGACAAGAAGCTGTACGCGCTGCGGGACGTGACCGGCACGGTGGAGGCCATCCCCCTGATCGCGTCCTCGATCATGTCGAAGAAGATCGCGGAGGGTACGGGCTCGCTGGTCCTGGACGTGAAGGTCGGCACCGGTGCCTTCATGAAGACCCTGGAGGACGCCCGCGAACTGGCCTCCACGATGGTGGGCCTCGGCACGGACCACGGCGTACGCACGGTGGCGCTGCTCACGGACATGTCCACGCCGCTGGGCCTGACGGCGGGCAACGCCCTTGAGGTCCGCGAGTCGGTCGAGGTCCTCGCGGGCGGCGGCCCGGCCGACGTGGTGGAGCTGACCCTGGCCCTGGCGCGGGAGATGCTGGACGCGGCGGGCCTGAAGGACGTGGACCCGGCGAAGGCGCTGGCCGACGGCTCGGCGATGGACGTGTGGCGCCGGATGATCGCGGCCCAGGGCGGCGACCCGGACGCGACGCTCCCGGTGGCCCGCGAGACGCACGTCGTGACGGCGCCGTCGTCGGGCGTCCTGACCCGCCTCGACGCGTACGACGTCGGCGTGGCCGCGTGGCGCCTCGGCGCGGGACGCGCGCGCAAGGAGGACGTGGTGCAGGCGGGCGCGGGCGTCGAGCTGCACGCGAAGCCGGGCGCTCAGGTCCGCGCGGGGGAGCCGCTCATGACCCTGCACACGGACACCCCCGAGCGCTTCGAGTACGCCTTGCAGGCGGTGGCCGGTTCCTTCGACATCGCCCCCGAGGGCACGGAGTTCTCGGCGTCGCCGATCGTGCTGGACCGCATCGCGTAGGGGTGCGGTGGGGGCGGTCCCCTGCGGGGCTATTCCCCAACCCCGCCCCTTCCCGAAAACCCGCTCTGGCGCGGGGGCCTTGGTGGCCGTCATCACCGGCTCCGCCGAGTTCGTCCTCAAACGCCGGACGGGCTAGAACCATCCGGCCCCGGGCCGGAATGGTTCAGCCCCTCCGGCGTTTGAGGAGCGGGGTCTGGGGCGGAGCCCCAGGTAGGTCCGGCCCGCCGCAGGCGAAGTGGACCTACCGATGAGTTCCGGCCCCCCGGCGAGTCATCCCAACGTGAACCCAGAGACGCAGCCACACCTGACCCTGACCGGAACCCTCGACCGAGAGATCACGCAGCGCCTCTGCGAAGAGGCCCGCGCCACGCTGCAGGCGACCGACGCGGACGTCCTCGTGTGTGACGTGGCGGGCCTCGGCCCGCCCGTCCTCGCCGCAGTGGACGCCCTCGCCCGGCTCCAGCTCACCGCCCGCCGCGCCGGTGGCCGGATCCGCCTGCGGAACCCGGCCCCGCACCTGCGCGAGCTACTCGACCTCGTCGGGCTGCCCATGGAGATCGAGATGGGCCGGCAGGCCGAACAGCGGGAACCACCTGGGCGTGTCCAGGAAGCAGTGGAAGCCCGCGATCCGCCCCTCTGAGATCTCGATGACCTGCACCGCCCACGGCGCGAACCCACCCTTCTCGGGGTCGGGCTTGTAGTGGGCGAAGCCCGGCGTGCCGTTGACGTCCACCGGGAACAGCCTGCTGTCGGCGCAGGAGGCGCCGATGGTCGACATGAAGCCCGTGATGTCCGCCGTGCCGCGCAGCCACAGGTCGAACGGGGGCATCGTCATGATGGCGTCTTCGTGCAGCAGCGCCGTCAGCGCCGCCATGTCGTAGCCCTCGAAGGCCGCGACGTATCGCTCGAGCAGCTTCTGCTGCTCCTCGTCCAGCGGGTCGGAGACCGCCGTGTCGTCGGCCGGGCCCTCGGCCAGCGTCGCCCGCGCCCGCTGCAACGCGCTGTTGACGGAGGCCACCGATGTGTCGAGGAGCTCGGCGGCCTCGCTGGCCTTCCACGCGAGGACCTCGCGCAGGATCAGCACCGCCCGCTGCTTGGGCGGCAGTTGCTGGAGGGCGGCGACGAACGCGAGCCGCACCGACTCCTTCGCCACGGCCGCCTCCGCGGGGTCGCTGACGGACGGCAGCATGCGCGCGTCCGGCATCGGCTCCAGCCACACATTGTCCGGGCGCGGCGTGAGCGCGGCCTGGGCCAGCGGCGCCGCCGCGGTCAGGTCCATGGGACGGGCGCGGCGGTTGCCCGCGTTCAGCATGTCCAGGCAGACGTTCGTCGCGATGCGGTACAGCCACGACCTCAGGCTGGAGCGGCCCTCGAACTTGTCGTAGCTCCGCCAGGCGCGGACCATCGTGTCCTGCACCGCGTCCTCGGCCTCGAAGGCCGAGCCCAGCATGCGATAGCAGTACCCGGTCAGTTCGACCCGGTGCTTCTCCAGCGTGACGTCCAGTTCCGACGTCGTCCCTGCGATGTCCGTCATCCCAACCCACCCCTGCGGCTGCCACGAAAGTCCCAGCACTTTGGAAGCTACCGCAGCCCACTGACAACGGCCCCCGGAGTAGGAAAACCCGCAGGCGGGAGTGGTCGTCCGGGACGGCTCAGTGCGCCGCCACGAGCCCCCGGCGCTGCTGGACCCGGGCCGCGTGCGATCCCCAGACGGTGATCGACACGACGCCGAGCACCGCGAGCAGCCCCAGGCCCACCGTCCCGGCCCAGCCCCCGGAGTGGAAGGCGACCGCGCCGAGCGTGCCGCCCGCGCTGGAGCCCAGGTAGTACGCGGACTGGTAGAGCGCCGAAGCCTGTGCCCGCCCCGTGGTGGCCGTACGGCTCACGGAGGAGGAGGCGACCGCGTGGCCCGCGAAGAAGCCCGCGGTGATCAGGACGAGCCCGAGCAGCACCATGACCAGCGAGTCGGAGAGGGAGAGCAGCAGGCCGCCCGCCGTCGTGCTCACCGCCAGGTACAGCGCCCCGCGCCTGCCGAGCCGCGCCACCAGCTTCCCCGCGGCGGCCGACGAGACCGTGCCGACGAGATAGACCAGGAAGATCGAGCCGATGATGCCCTGCGGGAGCGAGAAGGGCGCCTCGGTGAGGCGGTAGCCGATCACCGTGTAGACCGCGCCGAACACCGTCATGAACAGCGCGCCGATCGCGTACAGCCTGCACAGCAGCGGGTTGGCGAGGTGCGAACGGATCGTCCGGCCAAGCGCCTTGGGGTTGAGCGAGCCCGCGGTGAAGTGGCGCGGCGCGGGCAGCAGCGCGCGGAACGCGAGCGCGCACAGGACGGCCACGATGGCCACCACGCCCACGGCCACGCGCCAGCCCCAGGCCTGCGCGACCCAGCCCGTGATGACGCGCCCGCTCATGCCGCCGATGGAATTGCCCGCCACGAACATGCCGATCGCCGCGACAAGCGCCTTGGGCCTGACCTCTTCCGCGAGGAAGGCCATCGCGGACGCCGGGAGCCCGGCGAGCGCCGCGCCCTGGACGGCGCGCAGCGCGATGAGCGCGCCCACGGAGGGCGCGAAGGGGACGAGAAGACCCACGACCACCGCGACCGTCAGCGAGACCGTCATCAGCGTCCGCCGCCCGAAGCGCTCGCTGAGCGCGCTCAGCGGCAGTACGAAGAGGGCGAGCGCACCCGTGGCGGCCGACACCGTCCAGCTCGCCGTGCTCGCGCTGACGCCGAAGTCGGCGGAGACGAGGGGGAGCAGCGCCTGTGTGGAGTACAGCAGGGCGAAGGTGGCGACACCCGCGAGGAAGAGGGCGAAGCTCATCCGGCGGTAGCCGGGCCCGCCGGGATTCAGGCGCGTGTCGGTGGCATCGGTGGGAGGGGACGACGGAGGAAGGGCGACCGCGTGGGTGGCGGACGCCCCGCTACTGGCAGGAGGCATGTGTCGAACGTAGGCACACGTGACTCATCCGTCCAATGCATGGAATGGTCATAATCGTTCCCATGGTGCATGAGCGCAGTTCAGAGCGGCGTCTGTCGCAGAGCAGTTACGTAGGAGACACCGGAGCGTTCGCGTCGCTGCCGGCCGAGCTGACCCCCGGGTCCTGGTCCGCGCTGCTCTCGCCCCGGCTCGCGTACTTCGCGGGGGTGGCGCGGACGGAGCACGTGACGCGGGCCGCGCAGGAGATGCAGGTGCCGCAGTCGACGCTGTCGCGCGCGCTGGTGCGCCTGGAACAGGACCTGGGGGTGGACCTGTTCGCGCGGCACGGCCGGACGGTGTCCCTGACCCCGGCGGGCCGTACGTTCCTCGCCTCCGTCGAGCGGGCGCTCGGCGAGGTGGAGCGGGCCGCGGAGTCCGTGCGGGCGGACGCGGACCCGGCGTCGGGCAAGGTGGCCTTCGGGTTCCTGCACACGATGGGCTCGGAGACCGTGCCCGGCCTGATCCGCGCCTTCCGGGCGGACCACCCGAGGGTCCGCTTCAGCCTCGTGCAGAACTACGGGGAGGCGATGATCGAGCGGCTTCGGGCGGGGGAGCTCGACCTGTGCCTGACCTCGCCCGTGCCCGACGCCCCCGATCTGGTGGCCCGCCGCCTGGACGAGCAGCGGCTGCGTCTCGTGGTGCCGGACGACCACCGGCTGGCCTCACGGAAGCGGGTGCGGCTCGCGGAGGCGGCGGACGAGGCCTTCGTGACGCTCGAGCCCGGCTACGGGCTGCGCCGCATCACGGACGACCTCTGCCAGGAGGCGGGCTTCAAGCCGCGGATCGCGTTCGAGGGGGAGGAGGCGGAGACGCTGCGGGGTCTGGTGGCGGCGGGCCTGGGCGTGGCCCTGCTCCCACCACCGGCCGTTCCCCGCCCGGGAGTCGTGGAGCTGACGGTGACGGGGCAGCGGGCGGTGCGGGAGATCGGCGTGGCCTGGCTGGACGGCCACCCGGACACGCCGCCGGTGGCGGCGTTCAAGAAGTTCCTGCTGGGGCGGCGGGGCCGGTTGCTGCCGGAGTAGCGGCCGTTCCGTGCCGCATCGAATCAGTGCCGCATCGAATCCCCGAACCCCGCGGCCAGCGGCATGCGCAGACCGAGCGGCGGGGGAGCGGCCAACGCGTCCTCCAAGGGGCGGGCGTACGCGTGGCCGAACAGGGAGCCCAGGACGAAGTCCGATGCCAGGGCCTGGACTTCGGACTGGTGCTGCTGCAACCGGTGGCCGTCGGAGTGGACCTCGAACCGGCACACCTCCCGGTTCGCCTTCTTCGCCCGCGCCGCGAGCCGGAACGAAAGCTCGGGATCGGTCCGCTCGTCGTTCGTGCCGTGCACGATCAGGACCCGCCGCCCCACGAGCTGCTTCACCGGCTCGGGGGACGCGGCCACATCGTCCTCGGGCAGCCAAGGGGCCAGCGCCAGAACGGAGTTGACCGCGTCGTGGCCGCTGGCCCGCAGCGCGGCCCGGCCGCCCATGTCCATGCCGACAAGGCAGATGGAGACGTCGCCGTAGAGGCGGACGATCTCGTCCGCCGCCCACTCGGCGTCCCGCGCGAGCTCTGCCTGCGCCCCGTTCCACCCGCGGCAGCGGTAGTGCACGACGTGCGCGGCGAGCCCCTCGCCGCGGCCGTCCTGGGCGAGCTTGCGGCCGAGCGCGCGCACCGCGACCGCGGCGAACGGGGACGGCTTGCGGGCGGAGGTCTCGTGGCCGCCGGGGAGCAGCAGCACCGCGCCACTGACCGCCGAAGGCCGGGTGCCGATCACACGCCCCAGCCTGGCCGCGCGCGCGGAATCGGGCGTCGCTTGCTGTGCCATGACAGAACAGTGTCAGAAGCGATGGTGTACGCCACCCGTCCGCGGGGTCACTGTTACGTATCGACCCATGAGATCCCCCCAGCGATCTACGCGCGTAGGCGCTAGAGTGCCGAGATGACGAGCCAGACCACCACAGCCGGTCAGACGGACCGCGAAACGCCCAGCGCCGAACAGATCCGCCGCGCCCCCAAGGTGCTCCTGCACGACCACCTGGACGGCGGCCTGCGCCCCGGCACCATCGTCGACCTCACCCGTGAGTCGGGGTACGAGGGGCTGCCCGAGACCGACCCCGACAAGCTGGGGATCTGGTTCAGGGAAGCCGCCGACTCCGGTTCGCTGCCGCGCTATCTGGAGACCTTCGCCCACACCTGCGCGGTGATGCAGACGAAGGACGCCCTCAAGCGCGTGGCCGCCGAGTGCGCCGAGGACCTCGCCGAGGACGGCGTCGTCTACGCCGAGATCCGGTACGCCCCCGAGCAGCACCTGGAGCAGGGCCTCACCCTCGAAGAGGTCGTCGAGGCCGTCAACGAAGGCTTCCGGGAGGGCGAGCGGCGCGCGAAGGCGAACGGCCACCGCATCCGCGTGGGCGCGCTGCTCACCGCCATGCGGCACGCCGCCCGCGCCCTGGAGATCGCCGAACTCGCCAACCGCTACCGCGATCTGGGCGTCGTCGGCTTCGACATCGCGGGCGCGGAGGCGGGCTTCCCGCCCACCCGCCACCTCGACGCCTTCGAGTACCTCAAGCGCGAGAACAACCACTTCACGATCCACGCGGGCGAGGCCTTCGGCCTCCCGTCGATCTGGCAGGCCCTCCAGTGGTGCGGCGCGGACCGGCTCGGCCACGGCGTGCGGATCATCGACGACATCCAGGTCGCCGACGACGGCACCGTGAAGCTCGGCCGCCTCGCCAGCTACGTGCGCGACAAGCGCATCCCCCTGGAGATGTGCCCCAGCTCGAACCTGCAGACGGGCGCCGCCAGCTCGTACGCCGAGCACCCCATCGGCCTGCTCCGCAAGCTGCACTTCCGGGCCACGGTGAACACCGACAACCGTCTGATGTCCGGCACCAGCATGAGCCGCGAATTCGAGCACCTGGTCGGCACATTCGGCTACACACTCGACGACATGCAGTGGTTCACAGTCAATGCGATGAAATCAGCGTTCATTCCTTTCGATGAACGCCTGGC
This sequence comes from Streptomyces sp. NPDC054047, assembly GCF_055585065.1. Classification (NCBI taxonomy): domain Bacteria; kingdom Bacillati; phylum Actinomycetota; class Actinomycetes; order Kitasatosporales; family Streptomycetaceae; genus Streptomyces; species Streptomyces sp. NPDC054047. Next base: position 197,369 of record NZ_JBVJKV010000011.1, read on the forward strand.
CATGATCAATGACGTGATCAAGCCCGGATATGCCGAGCTGAAGTCCGAATGGCTGTTCCGTCAGACCGCCTCCACCAGGGCTTCTGCCGACGTGTAACAGAAATTGACGCAATGCGGACGCGGCCGGGAACATTAATTCCCGGCCGCGTTTTTGCTGTTTCGCTGTTTGCGGACCGCCCCTTCACATGTTTACGGTCGTGGGCCGCTCAAAAGTCCCCCTCATCAAGGACGCATTGAAGATGAAGCAGTCTGCCGCCAAGACCCTCGGTGTCGCCGCTCTCGGCGCCGCCTTCGCAGCCGCCGGCGCGGGTGCCGCCAACGCCGCCCCGGCCCTGCCCGACGCCTCGGGCCTGCTGGGCTCCGCCGCCTCCGCGCTCCCCACGAACCAGGTCGCCGAGAACCTGCCCGCCGGTGGCCCCGAGGCCGTCGCCGCGGGCCAGAGCGCGCTCGGCAGCACCCTGGAGGCCAGCGCGCCGACCGTCGCCGCGCTCGGCGAGGGTGTGAAGGACGCCTCCGACCGCGGCAAGCCCGCCGCGGGCGACCCGGTCTCCGGGCTGCTCGGTGGCCTGCCGCTCGCCGGCGCCCTGCCCACCCAGGGCCTGCCCACGCAGGGTCTGCCCCTCCAGGGCCTGCCGCTCGGCTGATCCTCGCCGGTCTCCGCGTACGCCGATGGGGCGCACCCTTTCGCAAGGGCGCGCCCCATCGGCGTACGCGTGTGGCGGCGGGGGCCGCCGGATCACCAGGCTGCCTGCCGGGCCTTGCCCTCGGTGGGCAACAGGACCCAGAGCGCTATGTAGAGCAGGAACTGCGGTCCGGGAAGAAGGCACGAGAGCACGAAGATCACGCGCATCGTGGTCGCCGATGTGCCGAAGCGCTTGGCGAGGGCGGCACAGACTCCGCCGATCATCCGGCCGTTCGTGGGGCGGGCAAGGGCGGTCATGGTGGCTCCTTCGTGAACCGTCGGCCTGAGGTCCGGGGGCGTTTCCCCGATGACTCAAAGTTACGTTCACGAAGCGGGCAAAGCGTCACTCTAGGGTGCGATGCCGACCCTGGGAATCGTCGGGGTCGACCCCTGAGAAGCGTCCTCCCGAAGGAGGGTCGCGCGCTGCCCGAAGTCGTTACGGCGACGGAGCCTGGCCCTGACCGCGGGTACCACGGCGAGATGCGCGAGGGCCACGCCCACGGCGTTCAGGAACAGCGAGTCGATGTCGACGACCTGCCCCGGCACCCCGGTCTGGAGCAGTTCGATGCCGAGCGAGATCAGCGCGCCGGCCGCGACCGTACGCACCAGCGAACCCAGCGGCGAGACGTGGACCCGCCCCCCGGCGAGCGGAAGCAGCAGGCCGAGCGGGGCCAGGAGCAGCAGGCTGCCGCCTATCTGCCGGGCGGCCTGCACAGGCCCGAGCGCCAGATCCGCCTTGATGCCGGCGAACGGCTGAAGGTTCGCCGCGCTGACCCAGGGCACGTCCAGTGGACGCAGAGTGAGCCAGCCGACGAACAGAAGATGCGCGACGAGGAGGAATCCTCCTGCCGCACGGAAGCGGATGGCGGGCCCGTGGCCGCCCGAGCCTTGACGCACGCCCCCCAAGACGCGCCCAGCGGCAGGATCGGTTCCGCGCATCTCCTCCCGGTACGCGGCGGTGTCCTGATCGCACAGGGTGACTGTCCTGTTCGGCTACTTCACCGTCTCGGTGGGCGGAGCCACCGTCCCGGGGCGCTGGCGGACCGCCTGGGTGCATTCGTAGCGGCGCAGCGGGTCGTCGCCGGGGCCGCCCATGATCACCTCGCGGTCGTCGCCGGCCGCCGCGCTGTCCGCGAACGTGCACACGATCTGCGCCAGCGCGAACGCCGACAGGTCCTCCGGGGACGTGCTGAACCGCAGCGCGTCCTCGGGGTCCCCCTTCTCGGGGCCGCTGACGACCGTGCCGCCGCGTACGTCGGTCGCGAAGCCCGCCTGCTTCTCCGGGGCCGACGGTGCGTGCGCGAGCTCGTCCAGGAGCGCCTGAGCGATGCGGACCCGGTCGGTCGTCGCCTTGTCGGTGGGGATGCGCACCGACCGGTCGACGGTCACCAGCTGCGCCGCGCACACCAGGAAGACCTGCACGGGGACGCCGCTGGTGGACTGCGAGGCGATGCTCGACCCGGACATCACGCACGGCACCCGGGAAGGGCCGGGCCCGAAGTCCGTCGGCACCTCCGTCGCGCGGATGCCGCACCCGGCGAGCGTCGCGGTCAGGGCGGTGGCGAGGAGAGCGGCCCGCAGCCGTCGGCGGTTCATCGCTTCTCCCCCTCGACGGCGTCCGCGTCGTCGTCCGTGCCGTCCGCCGCCTCGTCCTCGGGCAGCAGATCCGAGGGATCGCGCGGCAGCCACAGCGTGAACACCGCACCGCCCTTCGCCGAGTTCGCGGCGGTGATCTCGCCGCCGTGGATGTGGGCGTTCTCCAGGGCGATGGAGAGCCCCAGACCGCTGCCCTCCGAACGCGGCCGGGACGCGCTCGCCTTGTAGAACCGGTCGAAGACGTGCGGCAGTACGTCCTCGGGGATGCCGGGGCCGCCGTCGCGCACCGCGATGACGAGCTTCTCGCCCGCGAGCCGCACCGAGACCTCCACCGGCGAACCGCCGTGCTTGAGGGCGTTGCCGATCAGGTTCGCCAGGATCACGTCCAGGCGCCGCGGGTCGAGCCGCACCATGATGCCGCGCTCCGCGTCCAGCTCGACCGCGTCGAGCCAGGCACGGGCGTCGATGCAGGCCGTGATCTGGTCGGCGATGTCGACGTGGTCCAGGACGAGCCTGGCCGTGCCCGCGTCGAAGCGGGTGACCTCCATCAGGTTCTCCACCAGGTCGTTCAGCCGGCGGGTCTCGCTGACCACCAGACGTACGGCGGGCTCGATCATCGGGTCGACGGAACCGGTCTCCGCGTCGAGCTCCTCCTCCAGGACCTCGGTCACCGCGGTGATCGCGGTCAGCGGCGTACGCAGCTCGTGCGACATGTCGGCGACGAAGCGCCGCGACGCCTCGTCACGGGCGCTCATGTCGTCGACCTTCTTCTCCAGGCTCTCGGCGGTCCGGTTGAACGTCCGTGACAGATCGGCCAGTTCATCCGTGCCCGACACCCGAAGGCGCGTGTCCAGCTTGCCCTCGCCGAGCCGCCGCGCCGCGACGCCGAGCCGGTGCACCGGTTTGAGCACGGTGGTCGCCGCGGCCTGCGCGAGCAGCGCGGAACCGATCAGCGCGAGCCCGGTGGCGATCGCGAGCGACCAGCCCAGCGAACTCAGGTCCTTCGCCTCCGGCTCGAGGGACTTGAGCATGTAACCGGTCGGGCCACCGCCGATGACCTTGGCACCGCCCACGAGATACGGGGTGCCGCCGTCCACGGTCCGCTGCCAGTACAGGTGGTAGGGACTCTTGTTGCTGGAGGTGAGCGGCTGTTCCTTGTTCACCGTCTTGCGCAGCGACTTGGGCACGTCGGCGAGCGTGAAGGCGTCCAGGTCGGAGTAGCCCACGATCGTGTCGCCGTCGGCGTCCTTGCCGATCAGGAGCACGCTGTAGCGCTGGCTGCTGTTGGCCATCGTCCCGGCGGCCTGCTGCAGTTCGTCCTGGGTCGGATTGGGCGGCAGCGCGCCTGCGCGGGTCTGCATCTCCTGCTGGAAGTCCTTCAGGGCCGCGTCCTGCGCGCGGGTCAGGACCGCCTCGCGGTTGAGCCAGTACGCGATTCCGGAGGCCGTCACGGCGGCGGTGAGCGCCACCAGGCCGAACACCACGACCAGCCTGAGCCGCAGGCTCGTGAAGCGGAGGCCCGCCATTATCGCCTTGCGCGCCGCGGCCCAACCGCGGAGCTTGTCCTGCGGTTTGGTCACTGAGGAGTGTCCAGCCGGTAGCCGACCCCACGGACCGTACGGATCAGAGTCGGCGAGGACGGCACGTCCTCCACCTTCGCGCGCAGGCGCTGCACACACGCGTCCACGAGCCGGGAGTCGCCGAGGTAGTCGTGCTCCCACACCAGGCGCAGCAACTGCTGCCGCGACAGCGCCTGTCCGGGCCTGCGGCTCAGCTCAAGGAGCAGCCGCAGCTCGGTCGGCGTGAGCTGGAGATCCTCGCCGTTCTTCGTGACGGTCATCGCGGCGCGGTCGATGACGAGCGAACCGAAGGTCGCCGCGTCATTGGCCTCGCGCTCACCGCGCCGCAGGACCGCGCGGATACGGGCGTCGAGCACCCGGCCCTGCACGGGTTTCACGACATAGTCGTCGGCACCGGACTCCAGCCCGACGACCACGTCGATGTCATCGCTGCGCGCGGTCAGCAGGATGATCGGCAACTGGTCGGTGCGCCGGATGCGACGGCACACCTCGAACCCGTCGATGCCCGGCAGCATCACATCCAGCACGATCAGGTCCGGCCGCTGCTCACTGAGCAGCTTCAGGCCGTCCTCGCCGGTGGCAGCAGTAGCCACCCGATGCCCTTGGCGGGTGAGCGAAAGCTCAAGGGCCGTACGGATGGCGTCGTCGTCCTCGATCAGCAACAGGGAAGGCACGGACGTCATTCTGTCCCATGGCAAGGCCACAGTTCGACTGTTGGAGCGCTCCCACACTTCTCCCCTACACATAGAAGGGCTGTTGCAGGCCTGTGACAGTCGGCGGACACCGTCATGAAGTGGGTCCGGCAGAGTTTTGGTCACACGGAAGAAGCCGGACTCCACCGACGGGGGGCGCGAGATGAACACACTGCACAGCACCAGCTCAAGCGCAGTTATCACGCGTCTCCACGACGTGATCCGGACTGCCGAGAGGCACGAGAAGTCCGGTGCCGTGAGCGGGCGGGGGTGCGCTCGCGGCACCGGGCGTCAGCACACCGCGTACATGACGGTGGTTGACGCGTTCCGGGGGGAAACCCACGGGAGCGACGGGGGAACCGATGGGGGGGCTCACGGGGGAGCCGCGTACAGGGAGGACACGGGGGAGCGCACATCCGCGTCGGAGGCGGAGTTCACCGCCTACGTCCAGGAGCGTCGTGCCTCCCTGTACGCAACCGCCTATCACCTGACCGGTGACCGTTTCGAGGCCGAGGACCTGCTCCAGAGCGCCCTCTTCTCGACGTACCGGGCCTGGGACAGGATCAGCGACAAGGCCGCGGTCGGCGGATACCTCCGCCGCACCATGACCAACCTGCACATCAGCGCCTGGCGGCGCCGCAAGCTCAACGAATACCCGACCGAGGAGCTGCCGGAGACGGCGGGCGACACGGACGCGATGCGTGGCACCGAACTCCGTGCGGTTCTCTGGCAGGCCCTGGCCCGCCTCCCCGAACTTCAGCGGACGATGCTGGTCCTGCGCTATTACGAGGGCCGCACGGACCCCGAGATCGCGGACATCCTCGACATCAGTGTGGGCACGGTGAAGTCCAGCATCTGGCGCTCCCTGCGCCGGATGCGCGAGGACGAGGTCCTCAGCTTCGGCCGTGACCAGGAAGAGTCCTTCGGCGAGTTGGTCGCCTAGGGATCACGGGGGCCGCCGCTCCCGGGGGGAGGCGGCGGTTGGAGGGGGATCCGGGGGGATCCACGGGGGAAAACGGGGATCACGGGGGAAACAGGCAGCAGGACCGGAAGGCCGGGGGGTCTTTCCGGTCCTGCTGCCTTTGGTACGCGGTCTCTTCGTACGTGGAGCCCCGTGGAGCTACGCGGCGTCCGCGCGAGCCTTGACGCACCGCCCGGCGGCAGCGGCGGCGACCCGCCCCAACGCCTCGTCCTTCCCGCAGGGGTGAGCGCCCAGCGCGGTCTGCCGGGCGACGATGGCGCGCTCGGCGCGCATCAGCCGCCAGCCGCGCCGCAGCAGGAACGCCACGGACTTGCGGCCCTCGCGCAGATCCCGCAGCAGCCGCCGCCGGAAGGTCGTCGACGGCCGGCCCCGCAGACAGATCGCGTCGGCGAGCACGCCGATCTCCCGGCACCGGCCCACGATGTCCGCCGCGAAGATGCCCTCCGCGATGAAGAGGGGCGTGCGCTCGATGTCCATCGCGCTCTCGCCCGTACGCGAGCTGGTGGCGATGTCGTAGACGGGGACGCGCGTACGTCCCGTGCGGCACAGCTGCTCGATGGCGGCGACGGCGACGTCCGTGTCCCAGGATGCGGGGGAGTCCCAGTCGATGTCGGTGCTGCCGGGGACCAGTGGAAGCGTCGGGTCGCCGGCTTCCTTGTAGAAGTCGTCGAGGCACAGGACGGGCAGTCCGGAGCGGGTGGCGAACGACGACTTGCCTGAGCCCGAGGGACCGGCGAGCAGCACGACTCGGGTGGGTATCGGGGGATGGGAACTCACGAGAGAACAGTGTGCTGCATTGGGCCGCTCAGATGACCCGACGGGTAGGGCTTTGGTGCCCGCACCATCACTCAACTACTCTACGTGGGCAACTGATTACTCAAGAGGATACGGGCGGTACCCATGGCACGGCACGCAACAGCCTCCAAGAACCTCTCCCGAGCCCTCCTGCGCGCGGGTCTGACGGTCACCGTCGCGGGCGCGGCGCTCGGCATCGGCGGGGCGGCGACGGCGAACGCCGCACCCGCGCCCGCCGCCCCCGCGTCCGACAACCTGCCGGCGGCCGGTGAGGGAGTGCTCCGGGCGGTGGAGGAGGTCGCCGCGGGCGGGATCGGCCCCACCAAGGACCTCAAGCTCAACCCGCTCGCCGGGACCGGCGTGGACCCGCTGGACAACGCGGTGGGCACCCGGATCGCGGACTTCAAGCCGGTCTCGACGGCGCCGCTGACCGCGCCGCTGGCCAAGGGCGGCTCGCTGAACGACCTGCCGGTGGTGAGCTCGGCCGCGGCGCTGCTGCCCGGCTAGCCCCAGCGGCGTACCGACGTGGCGAAGCCCCGGACCTCCTGGACGGAGGAGGACCGGGGCTTCGCCGTGCGGGGAGTGGCTCGGTGCGGCAGGCCTCAGTACGAGGAGCCGGACGCGCCCAGCGAACCCGTGGGGTGCCAGACCGTCTTGGTCTCCAGGAAGGCCGTCAGGCGGTGCGTGCCCGGATCGGCCGACCAGTCCACAGGCTGTGGACGGACGACGCGCTTGAGGTTGTCCGCCGCGGCGACCTCGAGATCCTTGGCCAGGGTCTCGTCCTCGACGCCCGCGAGGTCGATCGCGTTCACGTCCTGGTGGGCGGCGAGCGACGGGGTGATCTCCGCCGTCCTGCCCGACAGGATGTTCACGACGCCGCCCGGCAGGTCGGAGGTGGCGAGCACCTCGCCCAGCGAGAGCGCGGGCAGCGGGGAGTCCTCGCTCGCGATCACCACGGCCGTGTTGCCCGTCGCGATCACCGGGGCGATGACGGACACCAGGCCCAGGAACGACGACTTCTGCGGGGCGACGACCGTCACCACGCCCGTCGGCTCGGGCGAGGAGAGGTTGAAGAAGGGGCCCGCGACGGGGTTTCCGCCGCCCACGATCTGGGCGATCTTGTCGGTCCAGCCCGCGTACCAGACCCAGCGGTCGATCGCCGCGTCCACCACGGCGGCGGCCTTGGACTTCGACAGGCCCTCGGCCTCGGCGACCTCACGGACGAACTGGTCCTTGCGGCCCTCCAGCATCTCCGCGACGCGGTAGAGGATCTGGCCGCGCAGATAGGCCGTCTTGCCCGCCCAGGAGCCCTGCGCCTTGCGCGCGGCCACGACCGCGTCACGCGCGTCCTTGCGGGACGAGAGCGGGGCGTTGGCCAGCCACTTGTTCTTGGAGTCCGTCACCTCGTACACCCGGCCGCTCTCGGAACGCGGGAACTTCCCGCCGACGTACAGCTTGTAGGTCTTCAAGACCGTGAGTCGATCAGACATCGAGGTACGCCTCCAGGCCGTGGCGACCGCCCTCGCGGCCGTAACCCGATTCCTTGTAGCCGCCGAAGGGCGAGGTCGGGTCGAACTTGTTGAACGTGTTGGCCCAGATGACGCCCGCGCGCAGGCGATCGGCGACCGCGAGGATGCGGGAGCCCTTCTCCGTCCAGATGCCGGCGGAGAGGCCGTACTGCGTGTTGTTGGCCTTGGCGACGGCCTCTTCCGGCGTACGGAAGGTGAGGACCGAGAGCACCGGGCCGAAGATCTCGTCGCGGGCGACGGTGTGCGCCTGCGTGACGTTCGTGAAGAGCGTCGGCGCGAACCAGTAGCCGGACGAGGGCAGTTCGCACGGGGCGGACCAGCGCTCGGCGCCCTCCGCCTCGCCCGTCTCGGTGAGCGCGGTGATGCGGGCGAGCTGCTCGGCGGAGTTGATCGCGCCGATGTCGGTGTTCTTGTCGAGCGGGTCGCCCAGGCGCAGGGTCGTCAGACGCCGCTTGAGGGCGTCGAGCACCTCGTCCTGGACCGACTCCTGTACGAGGAGGCGCGATCCGGCGCAGCAGACCTGGCCCTGGTTGAAGAAGATGCCGGTGACGATGCCCTCGACGGCCTGGTCGATGGGGGCGTCGTCGAAGACGATGTTCGCGCCCTTGCCGCCCAGTTCGAGCGTGACCTTCTTGTCCGTGCCCGCGACCTGGCGTGCGATGGCCTTGCCGACGGCGGTCGAGCCGGTGAAGGCGACCTTGTTCACGTCCGGGTGGGCGGTCAGGGCCGCGCCCGCGTCGCCGTACCCGGGAAGGATGTTGACGACGCCCTTGGGCAGGCCCGCCTGGCGGCAGATGTCCGCGAAGAAGAGCGCGGAGAGGGGAGTCGTCTCGGCGGGCTTCAGGACGACCGTGTTGCCCGTCGCGAGCGCCGGGGCGATCTTCCACGCCAGCATCAGGAGCGGGAAGTTCCACGGGATGACCTGGCCCGCGACGCCGAGCGGCCTCGGGTCCGCGCCGTACCCCGCGTGGTCGAGCTTGTCGGCCCAGCCCGCGTAGTAGAAGAAGTGCGCGGCGACCAGGGGGAGGTCGGCGTCGCGCGTCTCCTTGATGGGCTTTCCGTTGTCGAGGGTCTCCAGGACGGCCAGTTCGCGGCTGCGCTCCTGGATGATCCGCGCGATGCGGAAGAGGTACTTGGCGCGCTCGGCGCCCGGAAGCGCCGACCACTTCTCGAAGGCCTTGCGGGCGGCCTTCACCGCGCGGTCGACGTCCTCGGACGAGGCCTGCGCGACTTCGGAGAGGACCTCTTCGGTGGAGGGCGAGACGGTCTTGAAGACCTTGCCGTCCGCCGCCTCCACGAACTCGCCGTCGATGAACAGGCCGTACGACGGCGCGATGTCGACGACGGAGCGGGACTCCGGTGCGGGGGCGTACTCAAAGCGTGGGGAAGTCATGGGTCAGTCCACCGTCACGTAGTCGGGGCCGGAGTAGCGGCCCGTGGCCAGCTTCTGGCGCTGCATCAGCAGGTCGTTGAGGAGCGATGAGGCGCCGAAGCGGAACCAGTGGTTGTCCAGCCAGTCCTCGCCCGCTGTCTCGTTCACCAGGACGAGGAACTTGATCGCGTCCTTGGAGGTGCGGATGCCGCCTGCGGGCTTCACCCCGATCTGTACCCCGGTCTGCTCGCGGAAGTCGCGTACGGCCTCCAGCATCAGGAGGGTGTTCGCGGGGGTGGCGTTCACGCCGACCTTGCCGGTCGAGGTCTTGATGAAGTCCGCGCCCGCGAGCATGCCGATCCAGGAGGCACGCCGGATGTTGTCGTACGTGGACAGCTCGCCGGTCTCGAAGATGACCTTGAGCCGGGCCTCGCCGGAGGCTTCCTTCACGGCGCGGATCTGCTCGAACACCGTCATGTAGTCGCCGGAGAGGAAGGCGCCGCGGTCGATGACCATGTCGATCTCGTCGGCACCCGCCGCGACGGCCTCGCGGACGTCACCGAGCTTCACGTCGATGGCGGCGCGGCCCGCGGGGAAGGCGGTCGCGACGGACGCGACCTTGACGCCGCTGTCGCCGACGGCCGCCTTGGCGGTGGCCACCATGTCCGGATAGACGCAGACCGCGGCGGTCTTCGGCGTGCCGCGGTCGGTCGGGTCCGGGTTCACGGCCTTCGCGCCGAGCGCCCGGACCTTGCCCGGGGTGTCGGCGCCCTCCAGCGTCGTCAGGTCGATCATCGAGATGGCGAGATCGATGGCGTACGCCTTCGCCGTGCTCTTGATCGAGCGGGTGCCGAGCGCCGCGGCACGAGCCTCCAGGCCGACCGTGTCGACGCCGGGCAGCCCGTGGAGGAAGCGGCGCAGCGTGCGGTCCGACGCTGTGGCGTCGCTCAGCGCGTGTGCGGGTACGGATGCAGTGGGCATGGTCACGAGGGGAGCATATCTACGCGCGTAGCGGCTGTACAGGGGGCGGGTCGCGACGGAGAGGGGGCGGGCGTCGCGGCAGCCGGGGGGCGTCCCCGGAGGACCCGCAGGCCCCCCGCGTGGGACCTCAGGCAGAATCAGGGGTATGACCGACCCCCAGCACCCCGTGGCGGAGCCCGAGTACAAGGACCGGACGTACCGGTCGTCCGGCGGTATCGCCGGAGGCGTGCTGCTGCTCGCCCTCGGCGGCTGGCTCGGCATCGACGCGATGATCCGCGGCGAGGGCCGCACCCCGTGGCTCGCGCTCGCCGGGCTGCTCCTCGCGGTGCCGCTCGTCGTCGCCTTCACCGTGCGCCCCGCCGTGTACGCCAACGACGACCGCATCCGCATCCGCAACCCCTTCCGGACCATCACGCTGCCGTGGGCGTCCGTCTCGGGTCTGCGCTCCGGGTACTCGAACGAGGTCTTCACCCAGTCCGGCACCAAGTACCAGCTCTGGGCCATCCCGGTCTCCCTCCGCGGCCGCAAGAAGGCCTCCAGGAGGAAGTCGCAGGGGGTGGCCGCGGGCGATCCGGGCTTCCTCGACCCGCGGCGCCCCGGACAGCAGGCGTCCCTCCGCGCGGCCGGCGACCAGATCATGGACGACCTGCGCGAACTCTCCGAGCTCCGCGCCGACGCGAAGACCGCGCAGGGCGAGCCCGAGGTGCGCTGGGGCTACGAGATCATCGCGCCCGCGGTCGCCGGGGCGGTGCTCCTCGCGGTGGTGCTGGCCTTCCTCTAGGGACGCTCACCGGCCTGCCCGAGCGCCGCTCTCACGGCGGGCCCATCCACGCCAGCAGCATGTGGCCCCCGAACGCCGCCGACGTCACCGCCGCGGCCACCATCACCGTCACGGCGACCTGGGTCCGCGCGCGGGCCAGCGCCGCCGCGAGCGGCAGCAGCAGGGGAAAGCCGGGGAGCAGGAAGCGGGCCCGCGGGAAGTAGACCCCCTTGCTGCCGAGCACGATCAGCAGCAGCAAGCCGGTGAAGACCAGCAGCGGCAGCGGCTGACGGTCGCCCACCGACAGGACGAACAGCGCCAGCGACGCGAGCAGTGTCGCCGTCACCATCGTCAGGAACAGCTGCGGCCGTTGGACCGCGAGCAGGTCGTACATGGTCCGCAGGGTGCTCACCCCGCCGTCCCACTCGTTGTGCCACAGCTTCTGTACGGCGAAATAGCCGTCCCAGCGGTCGAGCCGCAGCCCCACCCAGGCGACGTACGCGACCCAGCCGAGCGGGGCGAGCAGGGCGCCCAGGAGGGTGCGCACGGGGAAGCGACCCTCTCCGTGGCCCTCGTGGCCCTCGTGGCCCTCGTAGCCCTTGAAGTCCCTGTAGCCCTCGGAGCCCTTGCGCCGACGTTGCCGGAACAGCGTGAGCAGCGCCGTCAGGGAGACCGCGGCCGCGAGCGCGACGCCCGTGGGGCGGGTCAGGCCCGCGAGCGCGGCCAGCGAGCCCGCCCAGATCCAGCGGCCGGTGAGCACGGCGTACAGCGCCCACGCGGTGAGCGCCGTGAACAGCGACTCCGTGTAGCCCATCCACTGCACGAGCGCGACGGGCAGCGAGCCCCAGAGGGCGGCGAGCAGGACGCCGGTCCTGCGCCCGTGGAGGTGGTCGCCCACCGCGAAGATCCCCCACGCCGCGAGGAACGAGCAGCCGACGGCGACCGCGAGCCCCACGGCCCCGCGCGGCTCCGGGACGATCACGCTGCCGGCCCTGATGAGCAGCGGATGCAGGGGGAAGAAGGCGAGGTTGTTCGCGTCGATCTGGGTGCCCAGGGTGTCCGCGTACCCCTTGTCGGCGATCCTCAGATACCAGTCGCAGTCCCACGACTCCGCCAGCAGGTGCCAGACGCCGCGATGCTCCGTGCGCGCCCAGAGGGCGAAGACCAGGACTCCGAAGAGACGCACGGCGGCGTACGCGAGGAGTGCGGGCGACGCGTGCCGCAGGGCGCGGGCGGCGCGTGCGGGGCGGCCCTGGGTGCGGTTCGGGGTGACGCGGGGGCGGCGGGACGGAGGGACGATCCGGGGCGGGGCGGCGGACGTCGAGGCGGTCGAGGTGTCTGGCGGAGTGTCTGTCGAGGTGTCGGTCGGGGTGTCTGGGGTCGGTCCGTACGGCACTGCGGCAGCTCCCGGAACGTGATCGTGCGCTGCCGGTCACCCTTCCTGGGGGACCGGCAGCGCACCGGATCGCTGCGGCAGCTGCGCCGTCGGAACCACCCGGACGGGTGGCGGCCCTGCGGCCACCCGCCCCGGAGGCCCGCTAGATGCCCGCGGCCGCGGACAGGTCGTTCTTGATCGCTCCGAGGAGGTCCGTCGCCCTGGCGCGGGCGGCGGGCAGGTCGGCCTTCGTCGCCACCGGGACCACCACCTCCAGGTAGCACTTCAGCTTCGGCTCCGTGCCGCTCGGGCGCACGATGACGCGTGCCCCGTCGAGCGTGTAGCGCAGGCCGTCCGTGGGCGGCAGCTTCTCCGTGCCCTGCGTCAGGTCCTCGGCCTTGGTCACGGGCAGGCCCGCGAGCTCCGTCGGCGGCAGCTCGCGCAGGCGGCGCATCGCGTCCGCGATCAGGGAGAGGTCCTCCACGCGGACCGACAGCTGGTCGGTGGCGTGCAGACCGTGCTCCACGGCCAGGTCGTCCAGGAGGTCGAGCAGCGTGCGGCCCTGCTCCTTGAGCTCGGACGCCAGCTCGGTGAGGAGCAGCGCCGCCGTGATGCCGTCCTTGTCGCGTACGCCTTCGGGGTCCACGCAGTAGCCGAGGGCCTCTTCGTAGCCGTAGCGCAGGCCGTCCACGCGGGCGATCCACTTGAAGCCGGTGAGGGTCTCCTCGTACGGGAGGCCCGCCTTCTCCGCGATCCGGCCCAGGAGGGAGGAGGAGACGATCGACTCGGCGAACGTGCCGCGGGCGCCTCTGCGTACGAGGTGGGCAGCGAGGAGCGCGCCGACCTCATCGCCCCGGAGCATGCGCCAGTCGGCGGGGTCTGTGCCGTCCTTGACCGCCGCCGCGCAGCGGTCCGCGTCCGGGTCGTTGGCGATGATCAGGTCCGGGTCCACCTCGCGGGCCTTCGCGAAGGAGAGGTCCATCGCGCCCGGCTCCTCCGGGTTGGGGAACGCGACCGTGGGGAAGTCCGGGTCGGGCTCCGCCTGCTCGGCGACGAGGACCGGGGCGGGGAACCCCGCCCGGTCGAACGCTGCGAGGAGGGTGTCCTTGCCGACCCCGTGCATCGCCGTGTAGACGGTGCGGGCCGTGCGGGGGGAGCCGGGGGCCAGGACGGCGTCCGTGCGGGCCAGATAGGCGTTCAGGACGTCGTCCGAGAGGGTCTCCCAGCCGGTGTCCGGGCGGGGGACGTCGTGCAGCGAGACGATCGCGTCGATCTGCGCCGCGATCTCCGCGTCCGCGGGCGGCACGATCTGGGAGCCGTCGCCCAGGTAGACCTTGTAGCCGTTGTCGCGCGGAGGGTTGTGGCTCGCCGTCACCTCTACGCCCGCGACCGCCCCGAGGTGCCTTATGGCGAAGGCGAGTACGGGGGTGGGGAGGGGGCGGGGGAGTACGGCGGCCTTGAGACCGGCGCCGGTCATGACGGCCGCGGTGTCGCGCGCGAAGTCCTCCGACTTGTAGCGGGCGTCGTAGCCGATCACTACGGGGCCGTCGGTCTGGTTCTTGGACTTGAGGTACGCGGCGAGGCCCGCGGCCGCGCGGATGACTACGGAGCGGTTCATGCGCATGGGGCCCGCGCCGAGTTCGCCGCGGAGGCCGGCGGTGCCGAACTGGAGGGTGCCGCCGAAGCGGGCGGCCAGCTCTTCGGTGTCCCCGCCGTCGATGAGCTTGGCGAGCTCGTCGCGGGTGTCGGGGTCCGGGTCCTCGGCCAGCCAGGCCTGGGCCCGCGCGATGAGTTCAGAGTCGTCCAACACGTGACGTCAGCCTCTCGTATGCGGAGTTCTATTGCGGGGCGCTCCGGGTACCCCTACCCGGGGTACGGCCCTACGGGGGTTCTTCGGCCCGCCCCGGGTACGCCCCCTACCTACCCGGCGCGGCGGCCCTGCGGGCGCATTTGCAACTGGGCCGGGTGCGCCCCCTGCCGACCCGGTGCGGCTGGTTCGTCCTGCCGCGCCTATCCGGTGCGGCTGGTTCGGGGCTTCCCTGTCCCGCCGCTACCCACCCGGTGCGGCTCGTTCGGGACTTCCCTGTCCCGCTGCACCTACCTGGTGCGGCTCGTTCGTGGCTTCCCTGTCCCGTCGCTCCGCGACGGAGCTTTCCCGCCCACCCACCCGATCACCCCGCAGCTCCCGGGCAATCGGGTGGGCGGGCGGGAAAGCTTGTGCGGCAATGGGTGCTGCTGCCGCTGCGAGGCAACTGGGCGGTGGTCCCGGTGCTGCGGGGCGATCGGGCGGGTGGGCGGGAAGGCTTGTGCGGCAGCGGGCAATGCTGCGGGGCGATCGGGTGGGCGGGTGGGAGAAGCCCGCGCGGCAGCGAGCACCGCACGCCACCCCACCCAGCACCCCGGCAGAGGCACCCCGCCAGGCAAGGCACCCCGCCAGGCAAGGCAACACCCCCACCAGCAAGGCGCCCCCGCCAGGCAAGGCGCCCCCGCCAGACAAGGGCCCCCGCCCGCTAAATGCGGCCCAAGACCTGACCCAGCAGCTCCCCCATGCGGGTAGCGCTGTCGCGGCCCGCCTGGAGGACCTCCTCGTGGTTGAGGGGCTCGCCCGTCATGCCCGCGGCGAGGTTCGTGACCAGGGAGATGCCGAGCACCTCCGCGCCGGCCTCGCGCGCGGCGATCGCCTCGAGGACCGTCGACATGCCCACCAGGTCCGCACCGATCGTGCGGGCCATGCGGACCTCGGCCGGAGTCTCGTAGTGCGGGCCGGGGAACTGCGCGTAGACGCCCTCTTCGAGAGAGGGGTCGATCTCCTTGCAGAGGGTGCGCAGACGCGGCGAGTACAGGTCCGTGAGGTCCACGAAGTTCGCGCCGACGATCGGCGACGTGGCCGTCAGGTTGAGGTGATCGCTGATCAGGACCGGCTGACCGGGGCGCATGCCGTCCCGCAGACCGCCGCAGCCGTTCGTCAGCACGATCGTCTTGCAGCCCGCGGCCACGGCCGTCCGCACGCCGTGCGCGACGGAGGCCACGCCACGGCCCTCGTAGTAGTGGGTGCGGCCCAGGAAGACCAGGGCGCGCTTGTCGCCGACCGTGAAGGAGCGGATGCGGCCGCCGTGGCCCTCCACCGCCGGCGGCGGGAAGCCGGGCAGTTCGGTGACGGGGAACTCGGCGTCGGGCACGCCGAGCGCGTCCACCGCCGGTGCCCAGCCGGAGCCCATCACGAGGGCTACGTCGTGGGTCTCGGCACCCGTCAGCTCACGCAGGCGCGCGGCGGCGGCGTCGGCGGCGGCGTAGGGGTCGCCCTGGATGTCGTCCGGAATAACTGAAGCGTTCACGCGGACGAGAGTAGCCGCTCGTGCCCTACGCGCGTAGATGACGATGCTCACGGGATTCGGATCGTTGTCTTGTCGTTTCCGACGAGAGGTTCGACGAGAGGTTCGACGAGAGGTTCAACGAGAGGTTCAACGAGAGGTTCGAGGGGGCGAGGAAGGTTCGAAGAGGGGCGCGGCGCGCGCCACAGCCCGGGGCAGGCGCCCCTAGCAGGGCCGCTTCCGCAGCTCCATCACGTAGTCGTGGGGCGCTCCCGCGGTCTCCGCAGCGTCGGCGAGCTCCCCCAGATAGCGCGCGGACGGCAGGCCGCCCTCGTATCCGTTGAGCACGTACACCCAGGCGGGTTCCTCGCCGTCCAGGGTGTGCACGCGCACCCGCATCCGCCGGTAGACGTCGAGCCCCACGCCCTCCCACCGGTCCAGGGAGTCCTCGTCCATGGGGGCGACGTCGTACAGCGTGACGAAGACCTGGGAACGCGGCGCCTCCACGATGGTGGCCAGCGCGCCCTCCCACCCCATGTGCTCCCCGCCGAAGGTCAGCCGCCAGCCGTTCAGCCAGCCGGTCTGGCGCAGCGGCGAGTGCGGGGCGCGGCGTGACATGAGCCGCGGATCCAGATTGCCGGCGTACGCGGCGTAGAGCGACATGGGGTCGAGGGTACGGCAGCCGACGCGTGCGTCCCTCCGGTAACGGAAGTGCCCTTCTTGTAGGGAGAACGGCCCGGATGGAGCCCCCGGGGCGAAGCACCTTGAAGCGTGCGGGACAATGGAGTACGTGACTCGGATCGTGATCATTGGCGGCGGACCCGGCGGATACGAGGCGGCACTCGTTGCCGCCCAGCTCGGCGCGGAGGTGACCGTCGTCGACTGCGACGGTCTGGGCGGGGCGTCGGTGCTCACCGACTGCGTCCCGTCCAAGACTCTGATCGCCACGGCCGAGGTGATGACCAGCTTCGACTCCTCCTACGAGGAGCTCGGCATCATCGTCGCGGACGACACTCCGCACATCGACAGCCCGGCGCGCGTCGTCGGCGTCGACCTCGGCAAGGTCAACCGGCGTGTGAAGCGCCTGGCGCTCGCGCAGTCCCACGACATCACCGCCTCCGTCACGCGGGCCGGCGCCCGCGTGCTGCGCGGCCGTGGCCGCCTGGAGGGCCAGCAGGACACCGACGGCTCGCGCAAGGTCGTCGTGCGCGCGGCCGACGGGAGCGAGGAGACCCTCGTCGCCGACGCGGTCCTGATCGCCACCGGCGGGCACCCGCGCGAGGTCCCCGACGCGCTGCCCGACGGCGAGCGGATCCTGAACTGGACCCAGGTGTACGACCTGGACGAGCTCCCCGAAGAGCTCATCGTGGTCGGTTCCGGTGTCACCGGTGCCGAGTTCGCCGGCGCCTATCAGGCGCTCGGGTCGAACGTCACGCTCGTGTCGAGCCGTGACCGCGTGCTGCCCGGCGAGGACCCGGACGCCGCCGCCGTCCTGGAGGACGTCTTCCGGCGCCGCGGCATGAACGTCATGTCGCGCTCGCGCGCCGCCTCCGCCAAGCGCGTGGGCGACCGCGTGGAGGTGACGCTCGACGACGGCCGCGTCATCACCGGTACGCACTGTCTGATGGCTGTCGGTGCCATCCCGAACAGCAGCGGCATGGGCCTGGAGGAGGCCGGGGTCAAGCTCAAGGACTCCGGGCACATCTGGACCGACAAGGTGTCGCGCACGTCCGCGCCGGGTGTGTACGCCGCCGGTGACGTGACCGGGATCTTCGCGCTCGCCTCCGTGGCCGCCATGCAGGGCCGCATCGCGATGTACCACTTCCTGGGCGACGCGGTGCAGCCGCTGAACCTGAAGACCGTGTCGTCGAACGTCTTCACCGACCCGGAGATCGCGACCGTCGGCTACAGCCAGTCCGACGTCGACGGCGGCAAGATCGACGCCCGCGTCGTCAAGCTGCCGCTCCTGCGCAACCCGCGCGCGAAGATGCAGGGCATCCGCGACGGCTTCGTCAAGATCTTCTGCCGTCCCGGTACGGGCATCGTGGTGGGCGGTGTGGTCGTCGCGCCGCGCGCCTCGGAACTGATCCACCCCATCTCGATCGCGGTCGACAACAATCTGACGGTCGAGCAGATCGCGAATGCGTTCACCGTGTATCCATCCCTTTCGGGCTCGATCGCCGAGGTCGCGCGTCAACTTCACACGCGGAAGTCGGCGGGCGAAGCCTGATCGCGGACTGATCGTCGGTTGATCGCCGACTGATCGGCGTCCGGCGGGGTATCAACTCTGCGCAGGTCACGGGCTGTTGTCGCCCATTCGCCCGGCATAGGCGGGGTGAGTAGGCGCCTATACCACTTCCCACCCAACTGTGCGAACAACTTCTGTAATTCGGCGCAAACTGCTGAAAGCAGACGGTCGTTGGGGTTACTGTCAGTTTCGTGTTCGCTGCAGAACGTCGCCAATTGATCCTCGAAATGGTGCGGGCCAACGGAGCTGTATCGCTCCGGGAGCTCGCCCGCGTCGTCCAGACCTCCGAAGTGACCGTACGGCGGGACGTGCGCGCGCTGGAGGCAGAAGGACTCCTCGACCGCAGACATGGCGGTGCGGTATTGCCGGGCGGATTCACGCGGGAGTCCGGCTTTCCGCAGAAATCACATCTCGCGACCGCCGAGAAGACGGCTATCGCCGATCTCGCGGCGGGACTCGTCGAAGAAGGCGAAGCCATCGTCGTCGGGGCGGGTACGACCACGCAGGAGCTGGCCCGACGGCTCGCGCGGGTACCCGGTCTGACCGTCGTCACCAATTCCCTCTTGGTGGCACAGGCCCTGGCCCATGCCAACCGCGTCGAGGTCGTCATGACCGGCGGCACTCTGCGCGGGTCCAACTACGCACTTGTGGGCAGCGGGGCCGAACAGTCCCTGCAGGGACTGCGGGTGTCGCGCGCCTTCTTGTCGGGCAGTGGTCTGACCGCCGAGCGCGGGCTCTCCACGTCCAACATGCTCTCGGCGAGCGTGGACCGTGCGCTCGTCCAGGCGGCCGCCGAGGTGGTGGTCCTCGCCGACCACACCAAGCTCGGCACCGACACGATGTTCCAGACGGTGCCGACGGACGTCATCACCCGTCTGGTCACGGACGAGCCGCCCACGCACGACGACCGTGCGGCCACCGAGCTGCAGGCCCTGGCCGACCAGGGTGTGCAGATCGCGGTCGCGGGCGGGAGCGCGAGCCCCAACTCCGGATCAGGGGTGGATTCCGTCCCGGCGCGGCAGTCGCGCCGGGACGTGCCACTGCCGGGTCAGCGCCGCAACCACGGCGGTCACGGGTCGGGACCCGGTGCGCAGTTGCGCAGTGCGGTGCTCGGGGAGCAGCAGCCCGGGGAGCGTGCCGCGCGGGTGGCGGATCTACGCCGCCGCTGAACCGGTCGCGGGGCCGGGCTCGTCCGGTGCCGACCCTTCGGGCTTCAGGCCGCGCAGGGTCAGCATCAGGAGGCGGTCGGCCAACTCGGGCTCGTCGGGGGTCTCTTCGGCGGCCAGCGCGATCGCGTTGGTCAGCTGCATCAGATCGGCGATCGAGACACCGGGGCGTACGGCACCTGCCTGCTGTGCCCGCACGAGCAGGGCCGTGCCCGCCTCGCGCATCGGCCTGCTGCATCGGGAGAGTGCCGAACTGTCGTCGTGCGACGCCGACATGAGGGCGCGGGAGAGCCCGCGGTACTCACCCGCATGAGTGATGATGGCGCGGAGCCAGGTCACCAGGGCCGAGCAGGGCTGCGGATCTTTCAGGAGCGCGCGGGAGCGGTCCAGGAGATCACTCACCGCCTCTTCGAAGACGGCGCTCATCAGGGCGTGCCGGTTGGGGAAGTGGCGGTAGAGGGTGCCGATGCCCACGTTCGCGTGGCGGGCGATGTCCTCCAGCGAGGCGTCCGTGCCGTGCTCCGCGAAGGCGGTGCGGGCCTCTGCGAGGAGCCGGTCGTAATTGCGGCGCGCGTCGGCTCTTTTCGAGCGGGGGCGCTCTTGCGGGCTCTCTGCCTCTGCCATGGCGTGCCTCCCTGAACGTACGCGTGCTTCAAGTCTGCCCGAAGCGTGCGTGCCGCCTGTCACCGGCTTCGCCGAGTTCGTCCTCAAGCGCCGGACGGGCTGAACATTCAGCCCGTCCGGCGCCCGATGGCCGAGGACTAGTCCTTGATCTCGCAGATCACCGCGCCGGAGGTCAGGCTCGCGCCCACCTCCGCCGTGAGGCCCTTGATGGTGCCCGAGCGGTGTGCGTTCAGGGGCTGTTCCATCTTCATGGCCTCCAGGACGACGATCAGGTCGCCCTCCTGGACCTCCTGGCCCTCCTCGACCGCGATCTTGACGATCGTGCCCTGCATGGGCGAGGCCAGGGTGTCACCGGAAGCCGCCGGGCCCGACTTCTTCGCCGCGCGCCGCTTGGGGCGGGCGCCGCCCGCCGCCGCGGTGCGGGCGATGGTCATGCCCAGCGAGGAGGGCAGCGAGACCTCCAGGCGCTTGCCGCCGACCTCGACGACCACCGTCTCGCGGCCCGGCTCCTCGTCCGTCTCGGTGTCGGTCGCCGCGGCGAACGCGGGGATCTCGTTGACGAACTCGGTCTCGATCCACCGGGTGTGGATCGTGAACGGGTCGGCGGAGCCGGTCAGTTCGGGGGCGAAGGCCGGGTCCTTGACGACCGCGCGGTGGAAGGGGATGGCCGTGGCCATGCCCTCCACGTTGAACTCCTCCAGGGCGCGCGCGGCGCGCTGCAGGGCCTGCTCGCGCGTCGCGCCGGTCACGATCAGCTTGGCGAGGAGCGAGTCCCACGCCGGGCCGATCACGGAGCCGGACTCCACGCCCGCGTCCAGGCGCACGCCCGGACCCGACGGCGGGGCGAAGACGGTGACGGTGCCCGGTGCCGGCAGGAAACCGCGGCCCGGGTCCTCGCCGTTGATGCGGAACTCGAAGGAGTGGCCCCGCAGTTCGGGGTCTCCGTAGCCCAGCTCCTCGCCGTCCGCGACGCGGAACATCTCGCGGACCAGGTCGATGCCGGTGACCTCTTCGGTGACCGGGTGCTCCACCTGCAGACGGGTGTTGACCTCCAGGAAGGAGATCGTGCCGTCGACGCCGACGAGGAACTCGACGGTGCCGGCGCCCACATAGCCGGCCTCCTTGAGGATGGCCTTGGACGCCGCGTACAGCTCGGCGTTCTGGGCCTCGCTCAGGAACGGCGCGGGGGCCTCCTCCACCAGCTTCTGGTGGCGGCGCTGAAGCGAGCAGTCACGGGTCGAGACGACCACCACGTTGCCGTGCTGGTCGGCCAGGCACTGGGTCTCCACGTGCCGCGGCTTGTCGAGGTAGCGCTCCACGAAGCACTCGCCACGGCCGAAGGCCGCGACGGCCTCGCGCACCGCGGAGTCGTACAGCTCGGGCACCTCTTCGAGGGTCCGGGCCACCTTGAGACCGCGTCCGCCGCCACCGAAGGCGGCCTTGATCGCGATCGGCAGTCCGTGCTCCTCGGCGAAGGCCACGACCTCGTCCGAACCGCTCACGGGGTCCGGCGTACCGGCCACGAGCGGGGCACCCGCGCGCTGCGCGATGTGCCGGGCGGCGACCTTGTCACCCAGGTCACGAATTGCTTGCGGCGGCGGGCCGATCCAGATCAGACCCGCGTCCAGAACGGCCTGCGCGAAGTCGGCGTTCTCCGAAAGGAAGCCGTAGCCGGGGTGGATCGCGTCCGCCCCCGCGTCCTTGGCCGCTGCCAGCACCTTGGAGATGTCCAAGTAGCTGGTGGCCGGAGTGTCACCGCCCAGCGCGAACGCCTCATCTGCCGCACGTACATGCAGAGCGTCCCGGTCAGGATCTGCGTAGACGGCTACGCTCGCGATCCCTGCATCCCGGCATGCCCGAGCAACGCGGACAGCGATTTCGCCACGGTTGGCGATGAGCACCTTGCGCACGATGGCTCCCTCCTTGAAACAAGCCGAGTTTAGGGACTGCCGACACGACCTTTCGACCCGTCCCCAATGGTGAGCTTGCCCACACGGAGCGTGATCCGGGGCCTGCCCGTCCGCGAAATCCCTTGTCGCACCACGGTACGCAGGGTCCCTTCGAGGCAGACTAACGCGCCGGTGTGGTCAAGGTCTCTGTGAGGGCGTGCTGCGGCAGAGGGCCATTCTTTGTCGAGTCCCTACGAATGGCCCAATGATTCTTTGCCTTCGGCAGGGCCCTTGTCCCTCGGTTTACCCTCCCCCGAGCTCTTAACGAGCAGGGGGTGCCCCCATGTAGCGTTCGCGATGTCTGGCACGTACTGGCGGTAACAGCGGAAGTGGGTGGGCGCCGTGGCGCGTAGACCGGTGGCCTGGGTGGGCGCGATCGTGCTCCTGGTGGAGGCGGTGGGCATCGCGTTGCTCAACTGGTTCCTCGGCCTCGTCGTGAACAAGCAGGACATGTCGCTCGCCGGCCTCGACCCGCACGCGATGTCCGTGTCGACGTGGATCGCGGGCGGCGTCTTCGGCTGCTACCTCGCGCTGTGCGCCGTCGTCATGCTGCGCTCGGCGATACGCGACCGCGCGCCGGGCCGCCTCGGCCGGCTGCTCCTGATCAGCGCCGCCGTGGTGCACGCGCTGCTCGGGGCGTTCTCCGTCGGCCTGGTGGGCTGGCCCGCCTTCGCCTTCATGATGGTCGTGCTCGGCCTGATCGTGCTCACGCTGGTGGCATACGACAAGAAGCCCGACGAGGTCGCCGACGGGCCCCGCGCGAGCAACGGGGCAGCGGGCGGTGGCGCGCCGGAGAACGGCGCTCCACAGCCCGCCTGAGAGCCCTCCTGGGGCCGCTGAGGTAGCCGGGGCCGCCGCTGAGGTCGCCCGGGACCGCCGGGGCGGGCTACTTCGTCCACAACTCCGTGATGCCGACGCCCAGTTCGGCGAGCAGGCGGCGCAGCAGCGGCAGCGACAGGCCGATGACGTTGCCGTGGTCGCCCTCGATCGAGTCGACGAAGGGGGCCGAGCGGCCGTCGAGCGTGAACGCGCCCGCCACGTGCAGGGGTTCGCCGCTCGCCACGTACGCGGCGATCTCCTCGTCCGAGGGCTCGCCGAAGCGGACCACGGTCGAGGCGAGCGCCGATACGTGGCGGCCCGCCGCGGTGTCGTACACGCAGTGGCCGGTCTGCAGGACGCCCGCGCGGCCGCGCATGGACTTCCAGCGGGCGGTGGCCTCCTCGGCGTCGGCGGGCTTGCCGAGCGCCTGTCCGTCCAGTTCGAGGACGGAGTCGCAGCCGATGACCAGGGCGCCCTTCGCGTCCGGGCGCGCGGCGACGACCGACGCCTTGGCCTCGGCCAGGGCGACGGCGAGCTCGGCGGGGGTCGGCGCGGAGATCGCGTCCTCGTCGACCCCGCTGACGATCACCTCGGGGGCGAGACCGGCCTGGCGCAGGAGGCCGAGCCGGGCGGGGGACTTGGAGGCGAGGACGAGACGGCGGGGCTGATCACTCATGCGGTCAGCGTATCGAGGCTCAGTGGATGCCGAGGACGAACATCGCCACGACCATGGCGAGGGCAAGGACGAGCCCCGCACGGCGCATCTTCGCCTGCATGTCCCGCATGTCCTTGGGCGGGTTGTTCTCGGGGTCCGACCACAGCATGAGACCGATACTGCGCGCGGTGGCGGCGGGGCGCCTGAGTACGCGTACTCAGGCGCCCCGGCCCGTGTCACTCATTCCCGGGTCGCCGCGCCCGGCTAGCCGGGCCAGTACGTGCGGCCCCAGGCAGTCGGCCCCGGTGCGGGCAGCCGGTCGCGGGCCACGCGGGCCGGGTCCGCCCAGGCGTCGAGGACCGCGGGCGCGCCGGACGGCTGGTTCGCGACCGCCGCGGCGCGCGCCTGGACCACCGCCAGTGCGGCGGCCAGCTCCTCCGGGGTGGGATTGCCCCGTACGACCTTGATCATGAAGGGTCTCCTCGCTCTCCTCGCCGGGGCGCGCTCTGCATGGCCTGCCCCGGTCCGCCCGGTCTAGAGGGGGATGTTGCCGTGCTTCTTCGGGGGCAGGGATTCGCGCTTCGTACGCAGCTGGCGCAGGCCGCGCACCAGGTGGGAGCGGGTCTCCGACGGCATGACCACGGCGTCGATGTAGCCGCGCTCGGCAGCCGTGTACGGGTTGAGCAGCCGGTCCTCGTACTCCTGGATCAGGCGGGCCCGGGTCGCCTCCACGTCACCCGATGCCTCGGCCGCGGCGAGGGTCTTGCGGTGCAGGATGTTCACCGCGCCCTGCGCGCCCATCACCGCGATCTGCGCGGTCGGCCAGGCCAGGTTGAGGTCGGCGCCCAGGTGCTTGGAGCCCATGACGTCGTACGCGCCGCCGAACGCCTTGCGGGTGATGACGGTGATCAGCGGGACCGTCGCCTCCGCGTAGGCGTAGATCAGCTTCGCGCCGCGGCGGATGATGCCCGTGTGCTCCTGCTCGACGCCCGGCAGGAAGCCCGGCACGTCGACGAAGGTGATGACCGGGACGTTGAACGCGTCGCAGGTGCGGACGAAGCGGGCGCCCTTCTCGGAGGCGTCGATGTTCAGGCAGCCGGCGAACTGCGTGGGCTGGTTGGCGACGATGCCCACCGGGCGGCCCTCGATGCGGCCGAAGCCGGTGAGGATGTTCGGCGCGAACAGCGGCTGCGTCTCGAAGAACTCGGCGTCGTCCAGGACGTGTTCGATCACCGTGTGCATGTCGTACGGCTGGTTCGCACTGTCCGGGATGAGGGTGTCGAGCTCGCGGTCCTCGTCCGTCAGCTCCAGGTCCGCGTCCTCGGGGAAGGCGGGGGGCTCGCTGAGGTTGTTCGAAGGCAGGTAGGACAGGAGGGACTTGACGTACTCGATCGCGTCCTTCTCGTCGCCCGCCATGTGGTGCGCGACGCCGGAGGTGCTGTTGTGGGTGCGGGCGCCGCCGAGCTCCTCGAAGCCGACGTCCTCGCCGGTGACCGTCTTGATGACGTCGGGCCCGGTGATGAACATGTGCGAGGTCTGGTCGACCATCACCGTGAAGTCGGTGATCGCGGGGGAGTAGACGGCGCCGCCCGCGCAGGGGCCGACGACGAGGGAGATCTGCGGGATCACGCCGGAGGCGTGGGTGTTGCGGCGGAAGATCTCGCCGTACATCCCCAGGGCCATGACGCCCTCCTGGATGCGGGCGCCGCCGGAGTCGTTGATGCCGACGACCGGGCAGCCGGTCTTCAGGGCGAAGTCCATGACCTTGACGATCTTCTGGCCGAAGACCTCGCCCAGGGCGCCGCCGAAGACGGTGAAGTCCTGGGAGAAGACGGCCACGGGGCGGCCGTCGACGGTTCCGTAGCCGGTCACGACGCCGTCGCCGTAGGGGCGGTTGGCCTCCAGGCCGAAGTCGGTCGAGCGGTGCTGGGCGAACTCGTCGAACTCGACGAAGGAGTTCTCGTCCAGGAGCAGGTCGATGCGTTCGCGCGCCGTCAACTTGCCCTTGGCGTGCTGCTTCTCGACCGCGCGAGCGGAACCGGCGTGCTTGGCCTCCTCGATGCGGCGCTGCAGATCAGCGAGTTTTCCCGCAGTCGTATGGATGTCGATACCTGTGTCACCTGCGTCAGGGGTGGTGGGGGTATCGCTTGCGGCGCTTGGCACGGGCACGTTGGGCTCTTCCGGCTCGGACATAGGGATGCGGCTCCCTGCCTGCTCAAAGGGGCGACTGGCGGCTTGCGGCGTGGCTTGTGGCTGCTGTGACTCGCTTGCTACTGAGTCGTAGGGTATCGGCGCCGATACGGTTCGGCAGTGCGGCGTTTACCACACCTAAGGTGGCTTGCATGACGCCGCGAGATGCTTCAGACGACCCTTCCGACCTCCCTGAGGACAACCGCTGGTCCGACCTCGACCGGCCGCCGCTGAACGCCGCGTCGCTGCGGCGGGCGCTGGTGCGGGGCGGGGGCCTGTGGACCTCTCTGGACGTGGTGCCCGCGACGGGGTCGACCAACACGGATCTGGCCGCACGCGCGGACGAACTGCCCGAGGGGGCGGTGCTCGTCGCCGAGGAGCAGAGCTCGGGGCGGGGCCGGCTCGACCGCCGCTGGTCGGCGCCCGCGCGCTCGGGGCTCTTCTTCTCCGTACTCCTGAGGCCGGGGCCGTCGGTGCCGGTCGAGCGGTGGGGGTGGCTGCCGCTGCTCACGGGGGTGGCCGTGGCCACCGGTCTCTCGCGGTCGGCGGGGGTGGACACGGCCCTCAAGTGGCCGAACGACCTGCTGGTGACGGTGGGGGGAGAGGAGCGCAAGGCCGGGGGGATCCTCGCGGAGCGGGCGGGTTCCGGTGGGGGCGGTGTTGTGGTCGGCATCGGGATCAATGTGACCCTGCGCGAGGAGGAGCTGCCGGTGCCGACGGCGGGGTCGCTGGCGTTGGCCGGGGCGGCGAGCACTGACCGGGACACGGTGTTGCGGGCGGTGCTGCGTTCTCTTGAGCAGTGGTACGGGGACTGGCGCGCGGCGGAGGGCGATCCGGCGGCGTCCCGCCTCCAGGAGGCGTACGCGGCGGGCTGCGCGACGCTCGGCCGCAAGGTCAGGGCGGAGCTGCCGGGTGATCGGTCGATCACGGGGGAGGCGGTGGCGGTGGACGGCGACGGCCGCTTGGTGCTGGCTACGGGGGACGGGGTGCAGGAGCCTGTGGGGGCGGGGGATGTGGTGCATCTGAGGGGGGTGTAAGGGGGGATGCGGGGATTCGGGCGGGTGGATGAGGCTTGTTCGTCCAGGTGGGGATGTGGGGCAAACGGGCGGGTGGGTGGGGAAAGGGTGTTCGGCGCCGGTGGGGCGGGGAAAGCGCTGTCCTGGGCGCCCACGCCGGCGAAAGGCGTGAGCTGCGGCACACCTGCCGTAAAGTTGGCGCCGGTCGATACCTGACCGCGGCAGATCGGAAGGGCAGCAGGCGTGACCGTCGACGACACGGGCTCCGGCACGGGTGCATCCCCCGACGGCGAGCCCGGACGTACCGCTGGGTCCGTCACCCACGCGTTCGACTCGATGGACTCGGGGGACGAGAAGCCGGGGGATCCCGAGAAGGATCCCCTCGCCCTGCGCCTCGAAGGGCTCATCCTCGGCGCCGACCGCCGCTACACCCCGTTCCAGGCGGCCCGCAGCGCCGGCGTATCCATGGAGCTCGCCTCCCGTTTCTGGCGGGCCATGGGCTTTCCCGACATCGGCCAGGCCAAGGCCCTGACCGAGGCGGACGTGCTCGCGCTGCGCCGCCTCGCCGGTCTCGTCGAAGCGGGGCTGCTCAGCGAGGCGATGGCGGTGCAGGTGGCCCGGTCCACCGGGCAGACCACCGCCCGGCTGGCCGAATGGCAGATCGACTCCTTCCTGGAAGGTCTCACGGAGCCGCCCGAGCCGGGCATGACGCGGACCGAAGTGACCTATCCGTTGATAGAGCTTCTGCTGCCCGAGCTCGAAGAGTTCCTCGTCTACGTCTGGCGGCGGCAGCTCGCCGCCGCCACCGGGCGGGTCGTGCAGGCCGCGGACGACGAGGAAATGGTCGACCGGCGGCTCGCCGTCGGGTTCGCCGATCTCGTCGGCTTCACGCGGCTCACCCGGCGCATGGAGGAGGAGGAACTCGGCGAGCTCGTCGAGGCCTTCGAGACCACCGCCGCTGACCTGGTCGCGGCGCACGGCGGGCGGCTCATCAAGACCCTGGGCGACGAGGTGCTCTACGCCGCCGACGACGCGGGCGTGGCCGCGGAGATCGCCCTGCGGCTGATCGAGACCATGGCCAACGACGAGACGATGCCCGAGCTGCGGGTCGGCATCGCCTTCGGCACGGTCACGACGCGCATGGGCGACGTCTTCGGTACGACGGTGAACCTCGCGAGCCGCCTCACGTCGATAGCGCCTCGGGACGCCGTCCTGGTGGACGGCGCGCTCGCCGAGGAGCTGACGCGCACGGGAGACGCCCCCGCCTCCGAGACCCAGGCGGCGGAGGCCGCCGAGACCGCGGAGAAGGAGGGCTCGGAGCCGCCCTCCTACCGCTTCGCCCTGCAGCCGATGTGGCAGCGGCCCGTGCGAGGACTCGGTGTCGTCGAGCCGTGGCTGCTGGCCCGGCGCGGCAGCTGACTTCCCGACCACCGCTGCGGCGCGGAATTTTCCTGCCCGCCCACCGTGCGCTCCGTGGCGGTGACATGATCCTCCTGCAATGCGGTAACGACCGTTAACCTTCCGTGGAGGAAAGCAATGGGTGGCGAGCAGCGGTTCGGGGAATTCGTCGGCGTCAGGCGGCACGACCACGTCGCCGAGCTCGTCCTCGACCGGCCCAAGGCCATGAACGCCGTGTCCACGGACATGGCCCGCGCCATCGGCTCCGCCTGCGCCGCCCTCGCCGAGGACCGCGACGTGCGGGTCGTGGTCGTGACGTCGAGCCACGAGCGTGCCTTCTGTGTCGGTGCCGACCTGAAGGAGCGCAACTCCTTCTCCGACGCCGAGTTGGTGCGCCAGCGCCCCACCGCGCGGGCCGCCTACACCGGCGTACTCGAACTGCCCGTGCCGACCGTCGCCGCCGTGCACGGCTTCGCGCTCGGCGGCGGGTTCGAGCTCGCGCTCGCCTGCGATCTCATCGTCGCCGACCCGACCGCCGTGGTCGGCCTCCCCGAGGTGTCGGTCGGCGTGATCCCGGGCGGCGGCGGTACGCAGCTGCTTCCGCGCCGGGTGGGCGCGGCGAGGGCCGCCGAGCTGATCTTCACCGCGCGGCGCGTGGAGGCGGCCGAGGCGCGGGAGTTGGGGCTCGTGGATCAGCTCGTGGGCGAGGGCGAGGACCGTACGGAAGCGCTCGCGCTCGCCGCGCGGATCGCCGCCAACTCGCCCGTCGGGCTGCGTGCCGCCAAGCGCGCCCTGCGGCTCGGGCACGGGCTCGACCTGCGCGCCGGGCTCGAGGTCGAGGACGCGGCCTGGCGCTCGGTGGCCTTCTCCGGTGACCGGGCGGAGGGCGTCGCGGCGTTCAACGAGAAGCGGAAGCCGCAGTGGCCGGGAGAGTGAGTCCGAGGCCCGGTCCGCACTCTGCGTGATGTTCCGATCGCCCAAAATGTCGTAAATCTCCTAGCCTGGGGAGATGGGAGAGGATCTCCGGCTGCGGGCCGTGGTCGTGCTGGCGCAGGGGATGGCCGCCGCGCACACTCCGCGTGAGTCCTGGCGGGCCGCTGCCCGCGGCGCGTGCCGAGCGCTGGCGGGGAGTTTCGCGGCCCTGTCCGTCTGGGAGCGCGATCTCGGACGGCTGAGGGTGCTCGTGAACGTGGGCGAACGGGCCGAGGGGGAGGAAGAGTTCCCGGAGCGCGAGGCGTACCCGGTGAACGAGTTCCCGGAGATCACCGAGTTCCTGCACGAGCGCTGGGCGGGCGGCGGTGAGCCGCACGCCTGGGTGGAGACGGCGCAGGGCCCCGCGGAGGCCGCGACCCCCGGCTACTGCCACCAGCGTGTCGCCGCCCTGCGCAGGCGCGGTCGCGGCTGCTGCGTGGTCGCGCCGATCGTGCTGCACGGGCGGGCGTGGGGCGAGCTGTACGTGGCGCGTGCGGTGGGGGCGCCGGTCTTCGGGCGCGAGGACGCGGACTTCGCGACGGTGCTCGCCTCGGTCGTGGCGGCCGGGATCGCGCAGACCGAGAGGCTGGAGGAGGCCCGCCGTCTTGCCTTCACTGACGCGCTGACCGGGCTCGCCAACCGGCGCGCGGTCGATCTGCGCCTCGAGGAGGCGGTGGAGCGGCACCGCGCGGACGGGACCGCGGTGAGCCTGGTCGTGTGTGACGTGAACGGCCTCAAGTGGGTCAACGACACCCAGGGGCACGCGGTCGGCGACCGTCTGCTCGAACGTTTCGGTTCGGTGCTGTCCCTGTGCGGGGCGATGCTGCCGGGGACGCTGGCGGCGCGGCTGGGCGGGGACGAGTTCTGTCTGCTCTCGGTGGGGCCCACCGCCGACGAGGTGGTGCGGGTCGCCGATGAACTCTGCGTACGGGCGGCCGAGTTGGAGCTGGGGGACGGTGTCGCGTGCGGGGTCGCCTCCACGGAGGACCCGATCGGCGAGGTGCGCTCGGCCCGCCGCCTGTTCCGCCTCGCGGACGCGGCCCAGTACCGCGCGAAGGCGGCACGCGCCCCGAAGCCGGTGGTTGCGGGGCGCGAAGGTGCGGATGACCCCGTGGTGCGGCTTGCTGACTCGGAGGCGTCGCGCCCGGCGGGGGAGAGGCGCCGCTTCCGGGGGCGTGGGCCGGAGCGGCGGGGCGGCGAGCGGGGCTCCTGGGAGGGTGGGCAGGGGGGTCGGTGAGGGGGTGCGGGCTGGTGGGGGCTTGTCGCGCAGTTCCCCGCGCCCCTTGTGGGGCCCGGTGTCGGGTGTTGGCTGCGGGCTGGTGGGGGCTTGGCGCGCCGTTCCTCGTGCCCCTTGCGGGGTCGTGGGGGCTTGGCGTGCAGTTCGTCGTGGCCCTGGAGGGGCCCGGTGGCGTCGACCCCGGTAAGAGGCTCAGTCCGTATCCACCCGTGACACCTGGCGATTCAGTCCGTACGCTGCTGAATATGGATATGCACACCGTGGTCCTGGGGACGTCCGGGACAACCGCAGCGGACGTCATCGCCGTCGCGCGTGGCAACGCCCGCATCGAGCTTTCGGCGGAAGCCGTGACCGCCCTCGCCGCGTCGCGCGAGATCGTCGACGCCCTCGCGGCCAAGCCCGAGCCCGTCTATGGCGTGTCGACCGGCTTCGGCGCCCTCGCCACCCGGCACATCGGCCCTGACCTCCGCGCCCAGCTCCAGCGCAACATCGTCCGCTCGCACGCGGCGGGGATGGGCCCGCGCGTGGAGCGCGAGGTGGTCCGCGCGCTGATGTTCCTGCGGCTCAAGACGGTCTGCTCGGGCCGTACCGGCGTACGCCCCGAGGTCGCGCAGACCATGGCCGACGTACTCAACGCGGGCATCACGCCCGTCGTGCACGAGTACGGCTCGCTCGGCTGTTCCGGCGACCTCGCGCCGCTCAGCCACTGCGCGCTCACGCTCATGGGCGAGGGCGACGCGGAGGGCCCGGACGGCGAGCTGAAGCCGGCGGGCGAGCTGCTCGCCGCGCACGGCATCACGCCGGTCGAGCTGCGCGAGAAGGAGGGCCTCGCCCTCCTGAACGGCACCGACGGCATGCTCGGCATGCTGGTCATGGCCCTCGCCGACCTCGACGCCCTCTACAAGTCCGCCGACATCACCGCGGCCCTCACCCTCGAAGCGCTGCTCGGCACCGCCAAGGTCCTCGCCCCCGAGCTGCACGCCATCAGGCCGCACCCGGGCCAGGGGGCGTCCGCCGCCAACATGCTCGCGGTCCTTGCCGGTTCGGGCCTCACCGGTCACCACCAGGACGACGCGCCGCGCGTCCAGGACGCGTACTCGGTGCGGTGCGCGCCGCAGGTCGCGGGCGCCGGGCGCGACACGATGGCGCACGCGCGCCTGGTCGCCGAGCGCGAGCTCGCCGCCGCCGTCGACAACCCCGTCGTGCTGCCCGACGGCCGCGTCGAGTCGAACGGCAACTTCCACGGGGCGCCGGTCGCGTACGTCCTGGACTTCCTCGCGATCGCCGCCGCGGACCTCGGCTCGATCACGGAGCGCCGCACGGACCGGCTGCTCGACAAGAACCGCTCGCACGGCCTGCCGCCGTTCCTCGCGGACGACGCGGGCGTGGACTCGGGCCTGATGATCGCCCAGTACACGCAGGCGGCCCTGGTCAGCGAGATGAAGCGGCTCGCGGTCCCGGCATCGGCGGACTCGATCCCGTCCTCCGCGATGCAGGAGGACCACGTCTCGATGGGCTGGTCGGCGGCCCGCAAGCTCCGCACGGCGGTCGACAACCTCACCCGCATCGTCGCGATCGAGCTGTACGCGGCGACGCGCGCGGTCGAACTCCGCGAGGGCCTCACGCCGGCCCCGGCGACCCGGGCGGTCATCGAGGCCATCCGCAAGGCGGGCGTCGAGGGCCCGGGCCCGGACCGCTTCCTCGCGCCCGACCTGGCGGCGGCCGACGCGTTCGTGCGCTCCGGCGCGCTGCTCGCCGCGGTCGAGCCGGTGACGGGTCCGCTGGCCTAGCCAAGGCGTTTCCGTACGCCGAAGGGGGCGCCGTCACCAGGTGACGGCGCCCCCTTGCGTGGTGACGGCGCGTCAGTCGCGGTCGACGTGCTCACGGGTGATGTCGCCCTTGACCGCGTCGATCTCGAAGTCGGTCTTGTTCCAGTCCTTGGTGACGACGTCGACGGACCAGACGAGCGCGTTGCTGTCGTTGTCGTCCAGGCCGATGGACGTGACCGTGCCCTTCTTCTTGTCCGTCGCCACCTTGGCGGCCTGCTCCGGCGACTGCTTGACGCGGGAGAGCCGGTCGGCCGTCTCCTTCTTGTCGTCGGCGTCCTGGTCCTTCTCCGGCGCGGAGCTGATCACCTTGCCCGACACCGCGTCGATACGGACGTCGTGCACCGTGCCGTCCTTCTCGGCGACCTCGGCGACCCACTGCGGGGCGCCCGCGCTGCCGCTCGGGCTCGGGCTCGGGCTGGGGCTCGCGCTCGCGTCGTCATCGTCGTCGCCGTCGTTGTCGTCGTCCACGCCCTCCAGGTCCAGGTCGGTCAGCTTGCCGCCCGGAACCTTGTCCACCGCCGTGCCGGCCGCCTTGTCGTAGGTGACCTTGGTGGCGGCGAGCAGGGCCTTGCGCTCCTGCTGGTCCTGCGTGAGGGACGCGCTGCCCGTGGGGCTCTCCGACGGCGCCTCCTTCGGGACGCTCTTCGCCGCCTTCGAGGTCGCTTCGGCGGACGACGCGTCGCCGTCCTCCCCGCAGCCCGTCACCAGGGCTGCCGAAGCCGCGACGGCGCACAGGGCGCCGACGAGGCGGAGGCGGCGGGCGCGGGGCGTCGCGGTGTTCTTGTTCCGGGGCTCGAATCTCATAACCGCATGCCTAGCCCTCGCCCCGTATCCGGCCGGGGCGCCGCGCGGCCGGGGTCACCCGACTGCCCGGCGCGCGCGCCCCTCCTCCGGGGCGCCTAGGCGGTTCCTCAGTAGGCCGGGCCCCGCTGCTCCCGGCGTACGGAGTACGCGACGAACCCCGCCCCGAGGCCCAGGAAGGCCGTCCCGCCGATCAGGTACGGCGTCGTGTCGACGCCCGCGCCCGTGTCCGCGAGGCGGTCCTCGGTGGGAGCGGCGGCGGTGGTCTCCGAGGGCGGCGTCGCGCGACGCTGTTCGGTGTGGACGACCTGGGGCGATTCAGGGGCCTGCGGTGATCTGAACGTCGCCGTCGCGTTGGCGGAGGGAACGAACCACAGGGCGCCGAGGAGGGCCCCCGCGGCAGTGGCGGTCAGCAGCGATCGACGTGCGGACACGGAATCGGATCCCCCTTGTGGCGCTGGCGAATTGGCCGTGTGGGGCGATGGTAATGAAAGGCGCGGGTCGCGGGAAAGTCGCGGGGGTCATGGGTCGTACGCTCCGACGCATGAGCACATCTGAGACATCACGTTTTGTACGGCTCCGCGTCGAATTGGTGGTGGAGGTCGACGACTCCGGCGAGCTCGCGGCCTCCGCGCTGCGCCGGATCGCGGAGGACGAGCACATGCCCGCCGAGGAGCGGCTGCATGCCGAGACGGCCGTCAAGGAGGACGACGCGGAGGCACTCGCCTATCTGGTGGACCCGTTCGACCTGGTCAGCGCGGTGCCCGGAGTGGAGCTCTCGCAGGCGTCCTGGAGCAGCGAGCAGATCGACTACGACCCCGATTCGCCGGACTGGGACCCGGACGAGGATGATGGCGACGACGAGGACACGGGCGATGACGGTGCCGGTGGCCGGGGGCTGTAGCGGTTAGACGAAATTCGTACGTCTACCGGACGGAAAAAACGGAACCCGTAGCCCCGGACGGCAACCGCCGCCCGGGGTTCCGTCGTCTCAGAGATGCACGGCTGTCACCGGCGCATCGCATGACGTGGTGTTCCCCACATCTTCGGCGGAAGTGGAACGGGACGAACCGGGCAGGACGTTATGCGGGATTACGGGGACTCTCGGCGTTCTTGGCGTGTTGAGAATTTCGGCAACGATGGAGAAGCGTGTGATGACGGACAGTAGGCGGCAGCGCGGACGGCGCAAGGGTCTTGCGGCCGTATCCGCTCTGGTCGGCGGCGTCCTTGTGCTCTCGGCCTGTAGCAGCGACGACGGCGACAAGACCGCCGCGGGCGGCAAGGAGTCCCAGAACCAGGTCGACGAAGCGGCTGCCAAGAAGACTTCCGACGCCGATATCAAGATCGCGCCGAAGGACGGCTCCGACAACGCGGGCATCAACAACGCCGCCAAGGTCAAGGTGAGCAGCGGTTCGCTGACGGACGTCACGATGACGACCGAGGAAGGAACCGCGGTAGCCGGCGAGATAGCTGCCGACAAGAAGAGCTGGAAGCCCAGCGGCCAGCTGGAGCGTGCGACCACGTACAAGATCAGTGCCACCGCCAAGGACTCCGAGGGCCGCAAGGCGCACGAGAACTCGAAGTTCACGACGGTCTCGCCGAGCAACAGCTTCATCGGGAACTTCACGCCCGAGGACGGCTCCACGGTCGGCGTGGGCATGCCGGTGTCGATCAACTTCGACAAGGCGATCAGCAACAAGAAGGACGTTCAGTCCAACATCAAGGTGTCCTCCAGCAGCGGCCAGGAAGTCGTCGGCCACTGGTTCGGCGACAACCGCATCGACTTCCGCCCCGAGGACTACTGGCAGGGCAACTCCACGGTCACCATGAAGCTGTCCCTGGACGGCGTCGAGGGCTCGGACGGCGTCACCGGCGTCCAGGAGAAGACGGTCCAGTTCAAGATCGGCCGTAACCAGGTCTCCATCGTCGACGCCAAGACGAAGACCATGAAGGTCATGCGGGACGACAAGGTCATCAAGACCATCCCGATCTCCGCGGGCTCCCCGGAGAACAAGACGTACAACGGCAAGATGGTGATCTCCGAGAAGTTCAAGGAGACCCGGATGAACGGCGCGACGGTCGGCTTCACGGACGACGACGGCAAGGGCGAGTACGACATCAAGGACGTGCCGCACGCCATGCGCCTGTCGAACTCGGGCACGTTCATCCACGGCAACTACTGGGGCGCGAAGTCCATCTTCGGCGGCGCCAACACCAGCCACGGCTGTGTCGGCCTGGAGGACGCCAAGGGCGCGGGCGACAAGAGCACCCCGGGCGCCTGGTTCTACGACAACTCGATGATCGGTGACGTCGTGGACGTCCGGAACACCGGCGACAAGACGGTCCAGCCGGACAACGGCTTCAACGGCTGGGTCATGGACTGGGCGCAGTGGAAGGCCGGTTCGGCCGTCTAGGAGCACCCAGGACACGCAAGAAGACGCAGGCGGCGGCCCGCACCCCACAACAGGGGTGCGGGCCGCCGCCGTTCGGGCTTCTCATCTTTCTCTTATGCCGCCCTTATCCGTTCATCACGGCGCGTACTTAGCTTCACGCTCATGTTCTTCACCTACCTGAGGCGCGAGCTGCGCCGCCGCAGAAAAGCGGCCCTCGTCGTGGCCTCCGGACTCGCGCTCGGCATCGCGCTGGTCATCGTCGTCAGCTCCGTGTCGTCCGGCATGAAGCAGGCGCAGGGCAAGGTCCTGGAGTCGCTCTACGGGCTCGGCACCGACATGACCGTCACCAAGGCGGCCACTCCGCCCAAGGAGGGCGGCCAGAGTGGGCGCCCGCGCTTCAAGTTCGACGCCAAGGACGCCGACGAGGACGGCAAGGAGCAGAGCAGCGACCGCGTCATGGTGCAGGGCTTCCAGACGCTGTCCTCGTCCACCGTCGCCAAGGTCGACGGCCAGAGCGGTGTCGCCGACGCCGTCGGCGGTCTCAGCCTGCAGGTGATGAAGGTCAACGGCCAGTTCGAGCGGGGCGAGTTCGAGCAGACGCCGGGCTCCACCGGCAAGGGCCGGCCGCCCGGCGGCGGCAGCGACCAGCAGGAGGGGCAGGTGCGCGGCGGCGGAGCCGACTTCGGCGTCGACTCCTACAGCGTCTACGGCACGGACGTCGGCAAGCTCGACCTGGGCCCGCTGACCTCCTCCAAGATCAGCGAGGGGCGTACGTTCACGGGGTCGGAGTCCGACGCCAAGGTGGCCGTCGCCGACGCGTCGTACGCCAAGGAGAAGAAGCTCTCCGTGGGCGACACCGTCACGGTCTCCGGCACCAAGATCAAGGTCGTCGGCATCGCGACGCCCGACAGCGGGGACGCCGCGGCCAACCTCTACCTGCCGCTCAAGCGCGCCCAGACCCTCGCCGACTCGAAGAACAAGATCACCACGGTGTACGTCAAGGCCGCGGACTCGCAGCGGATCGACGCGGTCAAGAGCGCCATCCAGAAGAACGTCTCCGGGACGACCGTGACCACGTCGGCCGACCTCGCCGACACCGTCTCGGGCTCGCTCTCCACCGCCTCCGACCTCGCGTCCAGCGTCGGCAAGTGGCTCTCCATAGCCGTGCTCGTCGCCGCCTTCCTGGTCGCGGGGCTGCTCACCTCGTCGGCGGTCAGCCGTCGCGTACGGGAGTTCGGCACCCTGAAGGCGCTCGGCTGGAAGAGCGGCCGTGTGACCCGGCAGGTCATCGGCGAGGCGGTGGTCAACGGCCTGGTGGGCGGCGTGCTCGGCATCGCCGTCGGCCTCGGCGGCGCGTACCTGGTGACGGCGATCAGCCCCACCCTGACGGCCCGGCTCGGCTCGGCCGGCGGGCAGTCGGGCGGCGGCATGGGCGGCGGACCCGGCGGCGGGGGCCCCGGCGCCGCGCTGAGCGAGTCGGCGTCCAAGGCCCTGGACATCTCGCTGACCGCACCGGTCAGCGCCACCACCATCGCGCTCGCCGTCGGCCTCGCCGTGGCCGGCGGTCTCGTCGCGGGCGCCTTCGGCGGCTGGCGTGCCTCGCGGCTGCGGCCCGCGGACACCCTGCGCCGCGTCGAGTAGGCGGCCAGCGAACGCCGCTCACGCCGCCAACCCCCTTACGCATCGCAGGAGTCACACCATGTATCAGCTCAGAGGCGTCACCAAGCAGTACCGCAGGGGCAAGGAGACCGTCGACGCGCTCGCCGGAGTCGACCTGGCCATCGGCGACGGTGACCGGCTCGTCATCCAGGGTCCGACGGGCGGCGGCAAATCCACGCTCCTGCAGATGCTCGGCGGGCTCGACCGGCCGACGTCCGGCAGCGTCGAGCTCGACGGGGTCGACCTGGCGGCGCTGCCCGAGGCGCGGCTCACCAAGGTCCGCGCCGAGTCGATCGGCTTCGTCTTCCAGTCCTTCAACCTGATCCCCACGCTCAGCGCCCAGGAGAACGTCGAGACGGCGCTCGTGCCGCTGGGCCTGCGCGCCGCCGACCGCCGTGAACGCGCCGCCGACGCCCTGGCGTCCGTGGGCCTGGGCGAACGCCGCAGCCACCTGCCCGCCGAGCTCTCCGGCGGCCAGCAGCAGCGCGTCGCCATCGCCCGCGCCCTGGTCAAGCGGCCGAAGGTACTGCTCGCCGACGAGCCCACCGGCAACCTCGACGAGTCCATGCGCGACGAGATCATGGACCTGCTCGAAGGGCTCTGGAAGGAGCACGGCCTGACGTTCGTGATGGTCACGCACGACAGCGCCATCGCGCGCAAGGCACCGCGTCTCGCGACGATCCGACGCGGGCGGATCGAGGTCACGGAGCAGGCCGCGCAGTGACCAACTCACCACTTCTGGCGCGCTATTGAACTTCTGACGCACTATTGAGCAGATGTTCGACTCTGGGCAATACTTCCTCGTCCAGGGGCGAGAGCCCCTTGACCTCCAGGGGGAGACTTGCGCAGACAAGTGAAGAGAGCCTACGGGGCCACGATCGCCACAGCGGCGGCCGTGGCCCTCGCCGCGGGCATGACCAGCCCGGCATCGGCGGCGAAGCAGGCGCCGGACGCGAACCCGGCAGCCGCGCGGGCCGCGGGTCTCGACAGCGCCGAACGGACCACGCACCGCATCACCCTGATCACCGGCGACCGCGTCACCGCCGACTCCAAGGGGCGCGTCACCCGCTTCGAGCGGGCGAAGGGGCGGGAGCGGATCCCCGTCATGACCAAGCGGGTCGGCGGTCACACGCTCGTGATCCCGGCCGACGCCCAGCGCCTGATAGCCACCGGCAAGCTGGACCAGCGTCTGTTCGACATCACCGAGTTGAGCAAGAAGGACAACCGCAGGGCCCAGAAGAAGGGCCTCAAGCTGATCGTCGGCTACAAGGGGGCCGCCGCGGGGGCCAGGTCCGATGTGCGCGCCGCGGGCGACACCACGGTCCGCAGGACCCTGAAGTCCCTGAACGCCGACGCCATCACGACCCCGAAGCAGGACGCGGGCGACCTGTGGTCCGCGCTCGTGGCCGAGAAGGGCGCCGCCACCGCGTCCGGCGTCAGCCGCGTCTGGCTGGACGGCGTACGCAAGGCGAGGCTCGACAAGAGCGTTCCGCAGATCGGCGCCGACAAGGCGTGGGCGGCGGGCTTCGACGGCAAGGGCGTCAAGGTCGCCGTCCTGGACACCGGCGTCGACGCCACGCACGCCGACCTGAAGGACCAGGTCGTCGGCGAGAAGAACTTCACCACCGCGGCCGACGCCAAGGACCGCTACGGCCACGGCACCCACGTCGCCTCCATCGCGGCCGGCACCGGCGCGAAGTCGGGCGGCAAGCTCAAGGGCGTGGCGCCCGGCGCCAAGCTCCTGAACGGCAAGGTCCTTGACGACAACGGCTACGGCGACGACTCCGGCATCATCGCGGGCATGGAGTGGGCGGCCGACCAGGGCGCCGACGTCGTGAACCTGAGCCTGGGCGGCGGCGACACCCCCGGTGTCGACCCGCTCGAAGCCGAGGTGGACAAGCTCTCCGCGGAGAAGGGCATCCTCTTCGCGATCGCCGCGGGCAACGACGGAGAGCCCGGCAGCGTCGGCTCCCCGGGCAGCGCGGACGCGGCCCTCACGGTCGGCGCGGTCGACGACAACGACAAGCTCGCCGACTTCTCCAGCCAGGGCCCGCGCGTCGGCGACGGCGCCATCAAGCCCGACGTCACCGCCCCCGGCGTGGACATCACCGCGGCCGCGGCCCCCGGCAGCGTCATCGAGCAGGAGGTCGGTCAGAAGCCCGAGGGCTATCTGACGATCTCCGGTACGTCGATGGCGACCCCGCACGTGGCGGGCGCCGCCGCCCTGCTCAAGCAGCAGCACCCGGAGTGGAAGTACGCCGAGCTCAAGGGCGCGCTGACCGCGTCCACGAAGGGCGGCAAGTACACGCCGTTCCAGCAGGGTTCGGGACGCATCGCGCTCGACAAGGCCATCAAGCAGTCGGTGGTCGCCGAGCCGGTGTCGCTCTCCTTCGAGGCGCAGCAGTGGCCGCACACCGACGACAAGCCGGCCACGAAGAAGGTGACGTACAAGAACCTCGGCAAGGAGGACGTCACCCTCGACCTCACGGCGACGGGCACGAACCCCAAGGGCGCTCCGGCCCCCGCGGGCTTCTTCAAGCTCGGCGCGAAGACGGTGAAGGTCCCCGCGGGCGGCACGGCGGCGGTCGACCTGACCATCGACACCAAGCTCGGCGGCACCGTCGACGGCGCGTACTCCGCGTATGTCGTGGCGACCGGCGGCGGCCAGACCGTGCGCACGGCGGCCGCGGTCGAGCGCGAGGTCGAGTCGTACGAGCTGACGCTGAAGCACATCGGGCGCGACGGACAGGCCCCGAAGTACTACGACAGCGACCTGGAGGGAGTCTCCGGGCTCGCCACCCGGAAGTCCTTCAACCCCCACGACGCCTCCGGCACGGTCAAGATCCGTGTCCCCAAGGGCGGTTACCTGCTGAACACCAGCATGTTCGCCGACCCGGAGGACTTCACCAAGGGCGCCGACTGGATCGCCCAGCCGAAGCTCAGCGTCACCAAGGACACGACGGTGACGCTGGACGCCCGCAAGGGCAAGCCGGTCGACTTCACGGTCCCGGCCGCGGACGCCAAGCCGTCCTTCGCCCTGGCGGACTTCACGGTCGACACACCGCACACCAGCTACTCCTTCGGCTGGTTCCTCGACTCGTACACCGACTTCCGGACCTCGCACCTGGGTCCGCAGGTCACCGACGGGTCGCTCTACCAGCAGTGGAACGGACACTGGGTCAAGGGTGACGACGCCGAGTACGACACCGTGATCGGCGGCAAGGTCAAGCAGGTCGCCACGGGCTACACCAAGCACTTCAAGGCCTCCGAACTGGCCACGGTGAAGGCGAACTTGGGCGCTTCGGCCAAGGGCAAGAAGGGCACGATCGGAGCCCTGGGATACCTCCCGGGCAGCTCGGGCGGCTCCTCGATCAACGTTCCGCAGGCGCTGCCCGGCACCCGGACGCTGTACCTGTCCACGGCCGACGCCGTGAAGTGGGGTCTTTACTTCGAGCAGCAGGCAGGGGTCGACCCGGACGGCTGGCCGATCACGGACGCCGGTTACACGCTGGGCGCGGCGCAGAAGTTCGAGGCGGGCAAGAGCTACGAGAAGACGTTCAACACGGCCGTCTTCGGCCCGCGCATCGGCGGCGAGTACGGCGTCACGCGTCGGGGCAACGAGATCGGCGGCTCTCTGCCGCTGTTCGCCGACGGCAAGACGCACGTGGGCTCCTCGCTCTACACCTCGGTGAAGACCACCCTCCACAAGGGCTCCACCAAGATCGGCGAGAACGAGGACCCGCTGGCCGGCGGCTCCACGTTCAAGGTCCCCGCGGCCGAGGCCGAGTACAAGCTGTCGACGTCCGTGAAGCGCAGCGTCAAGGTGGCTGCCGCCTCCACGCGCATCGACGCCGCCTGGACGTTCCGCTCCAAGAAGGCCGACAACGCGAAGCTGCCGGTCTCCACGGCACGGTTCGCCCCGGCGGTCGACCTGAGCAGCAAGGCCAAGGCCGGCGAGACCCAGTCCGTGCCGGTGACGGTGCAGGGCGCGGCCGCGGGCGCGAACCTCAAGTCCCTCGCGGTGTACGTGTCGTACGACTACGGCCAGACCTGGAAGAAGGCCACCGTCAGCGGCGGCAAGATCAAGGTCAAGAACCCGGCCGCGGGCAAGGGGATCTCCTTCCACGCGAAGATCGCGGACAAGAAGGGCAACAAGTCGACGCTGTCGATCTACAACGCGTACTACGGCAAGTGAGGCAGGTGAGGCGAGTGAGGCGGGCAAGTTAGCCGCACCACGCGCTGACTAGGCAGGAACCGCGGCGCCGAAGGGGCTGTCGATCACGTATCGCCAGTACCCGTCGGCGCCGCGGCGTGCCACGTCCGTGGCCGTGGAGCTCACGACTCCCTCGATCTCCCAGTCGACGACCAGCAGCGCGATGTCGCCGGAGACGTGCACCTGGCGCGGGCGCACGGAGATCGGCAGGCCGGTCGCGAGGAACGGGCCGTTCGCCCGCGCGATGTCCGCGAGTCCGTGCACCGTGTCGCCCGACTGCGGCACGAAGGCGGCGTTCTCCTCGTAGAGCTCGTGCACCGCCTGCGGATCGCCGCTGTTGAACCGCTCGGCGAAGGCGGCGGGGACGTCCTGGGGACGGGTGGGAAGAGCCGTGGCGGTCATGTGCAACCCTCCGGGAAGGGCCCTGGAGCGGGCCTGTGCCGGCAACAGTAGGAGGCGCTCCCGTGACTCACCGAACGGTAAGCCAGGGGGTGGGACAGGGGGTGGGGCAGGGCGCGGTGCAGGGGCTCCCGGACGACCCGATGGCCCGCGTCGGCGCACCCGCGCCCGGCTGCCCCGTGGAGATCGCCCTCGCCGCCCTGCGCGGCCGCTGGACCACCTTGATCGTCCGGGAGCTGCTGCGGGTCGACTCCTACGCGTACAGCGAACTGGCCTCCACGCTGCCGGAGTTGTCGGACAAGGTGCTCACAGAGCGGCTCTCCCAGCTGGTCGCCGCGGGCGTCGTCCTGCGCACCAGAACGCCCGGCTGGCCCCCCACGGTCACCTACGAACTCACCCCCCACGGGAAAGAACTCGGCCCGGTCCTGCAGGCGCTGTGGGACTGGGGAGCACGCGTGCCGGCACCACCCACCGCACAGGAAGCCGACGTCACATGACCGTCCACACCGTCGAGTACATCCGCTACCGCATCCCGCCCGAGCTCTCCGCGGAGTTCCTCTCCGCGTACACCCGCGCCGCCGTCCCGCTGGCCGCGGCGCCGAGTTGCGTCGACTACGAACTGACGCGCTGCGAGGAGGACTTCGAGCACTTCGTCCTGCGCATCACCTGGACGTCGACCAAGGACCACATGGAGGGCTTCCGGCGATCGGAGCTCTTCCGCGACTTCTTCGCGGAGATCCGTCCGTACGTCGAGAACATCGAGGAGATGCGCCACTACACGCCCACCGCCGTGCGCGGCAAGGGCGCGTCGACGCCGACCCTGTACGCGTGGGCGGGCGGCGAGGAGAACTTCGAGCGCCTGACGGAGATCTTCTACGCCAAGGTCCTCAAGGACGACCTCCTCGCACCGCTCTTCGAGGGCCTGCCCGCCGAGCACGCCCGGCACGTCGCCCAGTGGCTCGGCGAGGTCTTCGGCGGCCCCGCCGCCTACTCTCAGGAGCACGGCGGCCACTCCGAGATGGTCGGCAAGCACCTCGGCAAGGGCATCACCGAGCCGCAGCGCCGCCGCTGGGTCAACCTGATGCAGGACGCGGCGGACGACGCGGGCCTGCCGACGGACGCCGAGTTCCGGTCCGCCTTCCTCGCCTACATCGAGTGGGGCACCCGGCTCGCGGTCTACTTCTCGGGACCGGAGGCCAGCCGCCCGACCGACCAGCCGGTGCCGCTGTGGAACTGGGGCGCGGCACCTCCCTACCAGCCGTGACGGCCGGGGGCGGGCGCCCGGGACGGCTACTTCCCGGCGCCCGCCGTGCCGGTGCGCGTCGCGTCCACGCCCCAGCTGGCGAGCAGCCGCAGGGCGTCGGCCGACGCCGAGTCCGGCTCCGCGTGGTACGTCACCAGTGACTGGTCGTGGTCGTCGGGCAGCCGCAGCGTCTCGAACGACAGGGTCATGTCGCCCACCAGGGAGTGGTGCAGGCGCTTGACGCCGTGGCCCTTCTCCCGCACGTCGTGCGTGGCCCACAGGCCCCGGAACTCCTCGCTCTTCACGGAGAGCTCGCCGACCAGCGCCGAGAGCAGCGGATCGTTCGGGAAGCAGCCCGCGTCCATCCGCAGGAAGCTCACGATGTCCGACGCCTTCTGCTCCCAGTCACGGAAGAGCACACGCGACTCGGGGTGCAGGAAACAGATCCGCGCCCAGTTGCGCTCCTCGGGCGGCATGGTGCCCCAGTCGCCGAAGAGCGCGGCGGCCATGCGGTTCCAGCCGAGGATGTCCGAGCGGCGGCCGACCACATAGGCGGGGACGCCGTCCATCGCGTCCATCAGCTGGAGCAGCGCGGGCCGCACGCGCTGGGGGCGGGCCGCCCGCTTCTTCTTGTGCTGCTTGGGCTTGGCCAGGTGCGTCAGGTGGGCGTGCTCGGCGTCCGTGAGGCGCAGGGCGCGGGCGATCGCGTCCAGGACCTCGCCCGAGACGTTGCGGCCGTTGCCCTGCTCAAGACGGGTGTAGTACGCCACGGAGACCCCCGCCAGCTGCGCCAGCTCCTCGCGGCGCAGGCCCGGCACCCGCCGGTGGCGCCCGAAGTTCGGCAGGCCGACGTCCTCCGGCTGCAACCGGGCCCTGCGGGTGCGCAGGAACTCGCTGAGCTCGGCGCGGCCGTCGAGGGGCTCGGGGGCGGGGGAGTGCTGGGCGTGGTCGTCCATGCTTCCCAGTATCAGGGCTCGCGGGGGTACGAGCCTGTCCCCACCAGTAGTAGGACCACTGGACGTAGGCAGAGCTGTGACCTGGGTAGATGTCCGCACGCCTGGCACGGTGGAGGACATGACCGCACAGACCAGCACCACCACCGTTACCGCTTACGCCGCCCCGTCCGCCAAGGCCCCCCTGGAGCGGACCACCATTCCGCGCCGCCCGGTGGGCGAGTCCGACGTGCTGATCGACATCAAGTACGCGGGCATCTGTCACTCGGACATCCACCAGGCCCGCGACGGCTGGGGCGAGGGCATCTTCCCGATGGTCCCGGGCCACGAGATCGCCG
This sequence comes from Streptomyces sp. NPDC054047, assembly GCF_055585065.1. Lineage (NCBI taxonomy): Bacteria > Bacillati > Actinomycetota > Actinomycetes > Kitasatosporales > Streptomycetaceae > Streptomyces > Streptomyces sp. NPDC054047. Next base: position 241,126 of record NZ_JBVJKV010000011.1, read on the forward strand.
GTGTCGTCACCGAGGTCGGCTCCGCCGTCACCAAGTTCGCCGTCGGCGACCGCGTGGGCGTCGGCTGCATGGTCGACTCCTGCCGCGAGTGCGTGAACTGCAAGGCGGGTCTTGAGCAGTACTGCCTCAAGGGCAACGTCGGCACGTACAACGCCCTCGACAAGAACGGCGAGCCCACCTACGGCGGCTACTCCACGCACATCGTCGTGGACGAGGCCTTCACCGTCCGCATCCCCGACGGCCTCTCCCTGGACGTCGCCGCGCCGCTGCTGTGCGCGGGCATCACCACGTACTCCCCGCTCGCGCACTGGAACGCGGGCCCCGGCAAGAAGGTCGCCGTCGTCGGCCTCGGCGGTCTCGGCCACATGGCCGTCAAGATCGCGCACGCGATGGGCGCCGAGGTCACCGTCCTCTCGCAGACCCTGCGCAAGAAGGACGACGGCCTGAAGCTGGGCGCCGACCACTACTACGCGACCAGCGACGACGCGACCTTCGAGGAGCTCACCGCCTCCTTCGACCTGATCGTCTCGACGGTCTCCGCCCCGCTCCCGCTGGACAAGTACCTGAGCCTGCTGCGGACCGACGGCGCCATGGTGAACGTCGGCGCCCCCGAGGAGCCCGTCTCGCTCAACCTCTTCTCCGTCATCGCGGGCCGCAAGACCCTCGCGGGCTCCGGCATCGGCGGCATCCAGGAGACCCAGGAAATGCTGGACTTCTGCGCCGAGCACGGCCTGGGCGCGGAGATCGAGCTGATCGACGCCGACAAGATCAACGAGGCGTACGAGCGTGTCCTCGCCAGCGACGTGCGCTACCGCTTCGTGATCGACACGGCCACGATCTGACCGGTCTGATCGGCCGCCTTCAGCGAGGCGTGTGAACCAGGACGTGACCGCCGTCGCCCTGCTGCCCCGAAAGGGACAGCAGGGCGACGGCGTTTCCGCCCGGGGTGTGGGCGGGCGGCGGTGTGGCCGTGTGGCCGTGTGGCCGGAACTCGCCTCGGCCCGCGGCCCTAGGACGCATTGCGCAGCAGGTGGGGGGCCGTGTGACCGATGTCGGGGGCGCGGCCCGTGCCTAGTGTGGTGGGCGTCAACACGGGCACTTCAGACGCAGAGGAAGAGGTCGCACGATGACCATCGCGCTCAACCACACCATCGTCGCCGCCAAGGACAAGAAGGCGTCCGCTCAGTTCCTGGCCGACATCCTGGGCCTCGAAGTGAGCCCCCAGTACGGCCCGTTCACCCCCGTGGAGATCCCCAACGGCGTCACGCTGGACTACTACGAGGGCGAGGGCGACGACGCGCCGATCACCCCCCAGCACTACGCCTTCCTGGTCTCCGATGAGGAGTTCGACGCCATCTTCGGGCGCATCAAGGAAGCGGGGCTCACCTACTGGGCCGACCCGCAGCACAAGATCGTCAAAGAGATCAACACCAACGACGGCGGCCGGGGCGTGTACTGGGACGACCCGAACGGCCACGTCCTGGAGATCCTCACCAAGCCGTACGGCAGCGGGTCCTAGGCGCCTGCGGCTGTTGGCCCCTCCGCCAGGAAGTCGAGCACCAGGGGCGTCGCCTCCCGCGCGAACTCCTCGAAGTACGCGTGCCGCGCACCGGAGATGAGCCGCATCCGGGCCCCGGGAATGCGGTCCGCGAGCAGGGGCGCGTTGGCCGTCGGGTTGAACACGTCGTCCGTGCCGTGCACGACGAGCGTCGGCGCCGTGATCCGCGCCAGCGCGTCCCAGGAGTCGTGCCGGGCGCTGGCCCGCAGATGGCGGCGCCGGGCGTGCGGGGGCATCGCCGGATCGCCGAGCGTGTGGAACACCGGCTTCTGCGAGCCGCGTTCCCGCTCGGCGATCCAGCCGGGGGTGTACATCAGCTCCATGAGGGCGCGGCGCGCGGCCGAGGCGTCGGCCTGGCTGAGGGCGGCACGCACCTCGGGGCCGCGCTCGATGCCGTGCGGCGCCCCCGGTGACGTACATCCGAGGACGAGCCGGTCGACCCGCCCCGGGTGGTCGGCGGCGATCCACTGGGCGACACGGCCCCCCATCGACGTGCCGTACACATGCGCGCTGTCGATGCCCGCGTGGTCGAGCACGGCGACGACGTCGCGGGCGAAGCCCGGGGTGCTGTAGCTGTCGGTCTCCGGGTGTCCGCTCTCGCCGGTGCCGCGCCAGTCGAGGACGACGGTGCGGTACGCGGCGGCGAAGTCGTCCCGCACCGGGTCCCACCAGCGGTGGCTGTTGGACTGCCCGCCGAGCAGGACGAGGGGGTGTCCGGAGCCGTGGACTTCGTAGTGCAGGGCGGTGCCGTCGGGGGCTTCAGCGAGGGGCATGGGTGAACGGTAACCATCCGCCGGCCGCGCCGCCCTCGCTAGGGTGCCGGGATGATCGGGACACCCATTCAGGTACCAGAGGGCTTCGCGCTCGGCACGGTCCAGCGGGAGGGCGATCGGGGCCGCGCGTGGCTCGCGACCCTGCCGGAGCTGGCCGGCGAACTGCTCACGCGCTGGGACTGCGAGCCGACACAAGCGGTCACGCACGGGCAGGTCGGTATCGTCGTCCCCGTGAGACGGCGGTACGACGGGACGCCCGCCGTCCTGAAGATCTCCTTCCCGCACCCCGGCAACGCGCACGAGCCGGACGCCTTCGCGGTGTGGGCGGGGCGGGGCGCGGTCCGGCTGTACGAGCGGGAGGACGCGCGGTTCGCGATGCTGCTGGAGCGGGCGGGTGCGGGTGCGGGTGCGGGAGCGGGCCCGGACTCGGGCTCGGGCTCGGGCCCGGGGGCAGGGTCTCTCGCCGACGTCGAGGACACCGACGAGGCGGTGACCGTCGCCGGGCGGCTCGCGCGCCGGCTCGCGGTGCCCGCGCCCGCGGGGCTGCCGCGGATGAGTTCGCTCGTGGCCGAGTGGGAGCGCGAACTGCGGGACGAAGACCGGGAGTTGGGGTCACCACTGCCCGCCCCCGTGGTCGCCGCGGCGATCGGGACGGTCCGTGAACTCGGCCGGGACCAGCCGGACACCCTCGTCCACGGCGACCTGCACTTCACCAACGTACTGAGGTCGGAACGCGAACCCTGGCTCGCCATCGACCCCAAGGGCTATGTCGGAGACCCGGCGTACGACTCGATCACGCTGCTGCGCACCCGCTTCGAGCCCCTGCTCACCGCGCCCGATCCGCGTGCGGCGGCCCTGCGCCGCCTCGCCGTCTTCGCCGACGCGGCGGAGGTCGACCGGGAGCGTGCCCGGAGGTGGGCGCAGGCGCGGGCGGTGACGGCGGCGCACTGGGGGCTGCGGCACGGGGACCCGGCGTGGGTGGTCAAGGCGACGGCGGCGTTGGCGGAGGCGCTGACGTGAGGCGTCGCGCGGCGGGGCGTTCGCCCGGGGCGGAACGCTGATCGCTGGCTGGCGGCCGGGGCGGCTCCTACCCTGAGAAGGTGAGCAGCCAAGAGCGGTACCACGAGCCGGAGCAGGCCTCGAAGACGGAGCGGCCCCCGAAGGTGGAGCAGCCCCCGACGGTGGAGCGGCAGGCCCGCGTCATCCCGCTGCGCCCCCGCACGGCGGGGGCGGCGCCGCACCGGCCCGCCGCCCCGGTGCGCACAACTCCCGTGTCACCGAAGGTGAAAGAGCCCCTGTGGCGGGACGTGGTGGGTGACGTGCTGCGCCGCGAGCGCCTCGCCCAGGAGCGGACGCTCAAGGACGTCGCCGACGCGGCCCGCATCTCGATGCCGTACCTCTCCGAGGTGGAGCGCGGCCGCAAGGAGGCTTCGTCCGAAGTCCTCGCGGCCGGCGCGCACGCCCTGGGTCTGAGCCTGGCGGACCTTCTCTCCCTGGCGCAGACCGAGTTGACCCGCCAGACGCAGTCGACGCGACCGCGCCAGGGAGACATCCGCCTGGCGGCGTAAGGGCTCTCCGGCACCTAGGCCGCGGCGAGCATCCGCCGGCTGAGCACCTCGTCCGCGAGTCCGTACGCCACCGCGTCCTCGGCGGTGAACACCTTGTCGCGGTCCATGTCCGCGCGCAGCGTGGCGACATCTTGCCCCGAGTGCCGGGACAGGACGTCCTCCACCTGCGAGCGGATCCGCACCATCTCCTTGGCCTGGAGGGTGAGATCGGAGACGGTGCCCTGCTGCCCGCCGCTCGCGGGCTGCCCGAGCAGTACGCGCGCGTGCTCCAGGACGAACCGCCGCCCGGGATCGCCACCGGCGAGGAGCACGGCGGCGGTGGACGCGGCCTGCCCGACGCAGAAGGTCGAGATGGGGGCGCGGACGAAGCTCATGGTGTCGTAGATGGCCATGAGCGAAGTGAAGGACCCGCCCGGCGAGTTGATGTAAATGGCCACCTCCCGCTCGGGGTTCGAGGACTCCAGGTGGAGCAGCTGCGCGATGACGACATTGGCCACGCCGTCGTCGATCTCGGTGCCGAGGAAGATGATCCGCTCCGAGAGCAGCCTGCTGAAGACGTCGTAGGCACGCTCTCCCTGCGGGGTGCGCTCGACGACGGTCGGAATCGTGTACTGGCTCATGTCAGACCCCCAGTCCCATCCGCGGCTTGGTGGCGGCGGGCCGCACATCGGCGAGCGAGTCGAGCACGCGGTCGACCATCCCGTACTCCTTGGCCTGCTCGGCGGTGAACCACCGGTCACGATCACCGTCACGCGAGATGGTCTCCTGCGACTGCCCGGTGTGCGCGGCGGTGATCCGCTCGACGGCCTTCTTCGTGAACTCCAGGTTCTCGGCCTGGATCGCGATGTCGGCGGTGGTGCCGCCGATGCCGGCGGAGGGCTGGTGCATCATGATCCGCGCGTTGGGCAGGGCGTACCGCTTGCCCGCGGTGCCCACGGCCAGCAGGAACTGCCCCATGCTGGCGGCGAACCCCATGGCAAGGGTCGACACGTCGTTGGGAATCAACTGCATGGTGTCGTAGATGGCGAGCCCGGCGGTGACGGAGCCGCCGGGGCTGTTGATGTAGAGACTGATGTCGGTCCGCGGGTCCTCGGCGGAGAGCAGCAGCATCTGCGCACAGACGCGATGCGCGGAGACCTCGTCGACCTGCGTCCCCAGAAAGACGATCCGCTGGGTCAGCAACTGCGCGGCCAGATGATCGTCGAACCGAGTCGAGGGCGTCTCGCCCTCGGAGGCTCGCGGGGCAGTGGCGTGGACGATGGGTGGCATCGTTGGTCCTCCTGACGGTGGGAGCGGCGGCTGACCTGTCGGCCGCGCTGTTCTGTCCCACCACCTTCGGCCGACCGTCCCTGCCGCGTAAGGCCTGTCGCCCCGCAGCAGATTCGCCGAGGGCAGAGCGGATGCCCGCCCGGCCGTCCGGCCCGTCCGCCGATCTGCTGGTGCGCCGCCTCGGTGGGAAAATGAAAGCGGGTGATCCTCAGTTGAGGAGGCGGATCATGGGACAGGCACGTGACGTCATGGACCGGCTCACGGACGCGCTCACCACCCACCCGGATCTCAAGGCCATCGGCGAGCTGTATGCCGAGGACGCGGTCGCCCTCACCCCGGACGAGGGGGAGATCCGCGGCCGCGACAACATCGTGGAGTACTGGCGGCAGATGACGGAGGCGGTCCCCGAGGCCACGTTCGAGACACTGCACGCGTACGAGGCCGGTGACACGGCCATCGACGAGGGGATCTTCAGCGGCAGGAACACCGGGCCGCTGCGTCTGCCGTCCGGGGAGACCCTTCCCGCGACCCAGAAGGAGGTCAGGATCCGCGGGGTGGACATCGCCACCGTGGCGGACGGCCGGATCGTCGATTACCGGCTCTACTTCGACGAGATGGAGTTTCTCGGGCAGCTGGGAATGCTGCCCGACGAACCGTCCTGAGAGAGCTTGCCCGGCGCCGCCGCCCTGCCGCTACTCCGCCGTGGGAGCGGGAGCGGGGGCGATCCCTGTCGGGCAGGCCCGGCCCCAGTTCGTCTCCGAGGGGCTGTCCAGCTGCAGGCCCGTGCCGCCGATGCCGCAGTAGCCGTCGGGGTTCTTGTCGAGGTACTGCTGGTGGTAGGCCTCCGCCGGCCAGAACGGGCGGGAGGCTGCCGGGAGGATCGTCGTGGTGATCTCGCCGTGCCTCGCCGCCGTGAGGACCTGCTGGTACGCGTCTCGGGATGCCACCGCGCCCGCCTCCTGGTCGGCGGAGTGCGTGTAGATCGCCGAGCGGTACTGCGTGCCCACGTCGTTGCCCTGGCGGAAGCCCTGCGTGGGGTTGTGGGACTCCCAGAAGAGCTTCAGGAGCGCGGCGTACGAGACGCGGGTCGGGTCGAAGACCACGCGGACCACCTCGGCGTGGCCGGTCAGGCCCGAGCACACCTCCTCGTAGGAGGGGTTCTCGGTGTAACCGCCCTGGTAGCCGACGTACGTCGTCCAGACGCCCTCCGTCTGCCAGAACTTGCGCTCCGCCCCCCAGAAGCAGCCGAGCCCGAAGTCCGCGATCTCCAGGCCCTCGGGGTAGGGGCCCAGGAGGGGGTTGCCGAGGACCGTGTGGCGGGACGGGACCTCGAATTCGGGGGTCGCGCGGCCCTTCAGGGCCTGCTCGGGGGTGGGGAGCTCGGGCGTACGGCCGAAGAGCATGGAGCTGTCCTCCTGGGGCGGAACGGGGCGGAACAGGGTGAGGCGAGGTGAGGCGGTGTGGGGTGGGGCCGGGCGTTTTCTGTGCGGGGCTTTCGCTCCCGCGTCAACGCTCTCGGCACCAAACGCATTCCGTCTCAGTGCGACAGCGTCGCCGGGCTGCCGCCGTTCGCCTCGTACCCCGCGACCGCGAGCGCGCGGTACACCGCGTAGTCCGCGGCCGGGTCGGCGGAGACCGTCCAGGGTAGGGCGCCGACGTGGCCGTCCACGTGGATCAGCTGGTTCATCGCCTCCGCCCACCGCTCGCTGCGGACCAGGAAGAAGATCAGGAGGTGCCGGACGTGCGCCAGCATCGGGTCGTCCGGGCGGGCGGAGTGCACCGCGTAGAGCGCGCCCTCCATGGCCTTGCGTACGACCTCGCTCTCGTAGAAACCACTGACCATGTTGACCTCGGGCAGGTGCTCGTACACCGCGAAGAGCGGGAGTCCGGCCAGGAGCGAGCCCTTGGGGGCGCGGGCCGCCGCGGCCTCCGTGAAGTTGTTCGCCAGCTCACGCGAGCCGTGCCACTTCTCGCACCAGTAGTGCAGGGCCGCCAGGTGCGCCCCCATGTGCGCGGGCGCGCGGTCCAGGATCTTCAGCCACAGCTGCTCGAACTCCTCGCGCGGGTACGCGAGGCCGCGGGCGATGGAGAGCTCGATGATGTACGGCACGGGGTCCCCGGGGGAGAGCAGCGCCGCCTGCGCACAGGCCTCCTTCGCCTCCTCCAGGATGATCCGGAACTCGTCCGTCCCGGACGTGGACGACCTCCAGGCCTGCTGGACCAGGAACTCCGCGTGCACCGCCGCGCCGCCCGCGTCCTTGGGCGCCTCGGCCCGCCACACCCGCAGCCACTGCCCGCCGGGCTGGTCGCCGACCCCGCCGGGGCGCTGCTGGAGCTCCAGGGAGGCCGCTCCCGCGAACGCCTGCACGCGCTGCCAGCGCTCCTCGCCGTGCACCTCCGTGCCCGCGAGCAGCTGCGAGGCCGCCTGCCAGCTCTGCGACCGCTGGACCACGTCGAGGACGTCCAGGAGGTCGCGGTCCGGTCCCGGCATGCGGATGTCCAGCTCCTCCTGCCGCGCGAAGCCGTAGTCGGCAGGGTCCGCGGCGTCCGGTGAACCGGGGGCGACCTGGCGGATTCCGCCGCGCCTGCGCAGCAGGACAGGGCCGAGCACCGCCCCGATCATGATCGCTGCCATCAGCACCCAGAGAATCTCCATGACTCAAGCGAACCAGACGGGTCTGACACTTGGCGAACCAGTCTCGAACTCGTCGGCCCGCTCCCCGTCCCGGACTAGGCTCTGGCCACATGAGTGACACGTTCAGCAGCCAGAGTTTCGAGACCGTCGCGATCCACGCGGGCAATACCGCCGACCCGCTGACCGGCGCCGTCGTCCCGCCGATCTACCAGGTGTCGACGTACAAGCAGGACGGCGTGGGCGGGCTGCGCGGCGGCTACGAGTACAGCCGCAGCGCCAACCCCACCCGTACCGCCCTGGAGGAGAACCTGGCCGCCCTGGAGGGCGGCAGGCGCGGGCTCGCCTTCGCTTCGGGCCTGGCCGCCGAGGACTGCCTGCTGCGTACGCTGCTCGCCCCCGGTGACCACGTGGTCATCCCCAACGACGCGTACGGCGGCACGTTCCGGCTCTTCGCGAAGGTCGTCTCGCGGTGGGGCGTCGAGTGGTCGGTCGCCGACACCTCCGACCCGGCGGCGGTACGGGCGGCCGTGACCGACCGTACGAAGGCGATCTGGGTGGAGACCCCCTCCAACCCCCTGCTCGGCATCACCGACATCGCCGCCGTCGCCCAGGTCGCCAAGGAGACGGGGGCCCGCCTCGTCGTCGACAACACCTTCGCGAGCCCCTACCTCCAGCAGCCCCTGGCGCTCGGCGCGGACGTCGTCGTGCACTCCCTGACGAAGTACATGGGCGGGCACTCGGACGTCGTCGGCGGCGCGCTGGTCGTCAACGACGCCGCGCTGGGCGAGGAGTTGGCGTACCACCAGAACGCGATGGGCGCGGTGGCCGGGCCCTTCGACGCGTGGCTGGTGCTGCGCGGCATCAAGACGCTGGCCGTCCGGATGGACCGGCACAGCGAGAACGCGACGAAGGTCGCCGAGATGCTGACGCGGCACGCGCGCGTGACGCGCGTTCTCTACCCGGGGCTTCCGGAGCACCCCGGTCACGAGACCGCCGCCAAGCAGATGAAGGCGTTCGGCGGGATGGTGTCCTTCCAGGTCGCCGGGGGCGAGGAGGCCGCGGTGGCCGTCTGCGACCGCGCGAAGCTGTTCACCCTGGGGGAGTCGCTGGGTGGCGTGGAGTCCTTGATCGAGCACCCGGGGCGGATGACGCACGCGTCCGTGGTGGGCTCGGCGCTCGAGGTCCCGGCGGACCTGGTGCGGCTCTCGGTGGGCATCGAGAACGTGGACGACCTGCTCGCCGACCTTCAGCAGGCGCTGGGCTAGTCGCCCTCGACCCCGCTCACCAGCGGGTGAGGGGTGGAGTCGTCTCCGAGGGCGGCTCCACCCAGGGCTGCTCGACCGACGCCCAGATCACGAAGGCGACCGCCGCCACGAGCAGCGTGAGCCACAGCAGCCGGCGCAGCGCCCTCCTGCGGCGCAGCATGCGGCCGCCGCGGCGGACCGCCTGCTCGTGGAGCTCGGGCGGGACCGAGGGGGGCGTGCCGTCGTCCAGGAGGTGGCGGACCGCGTTCGCCTTGCGATCGAACTGGCTCATGACGGGGCCGCCTCCTCCAGGGGCCGCGTCGGTGCCGGGCCGCGCGGCGGGTGCAGGACCGTCTCCATCGCGCGGGCGCAGATCGCCCCCACCCGGTCGGCGGGCAGGCCGAGGAGGGCGGCCGTCTGCTCCTCGGCGACCCCCTCGTACAGCCGCAGTACGAGGATCAGCCGCTCCTGGGGCGTGAGCCGGGCCAGGACGCCGCCGTGGCCGCGGTGCCGCCGCCAGGCCCCGCGGGCGAAGCGGATGGCCAGCTGCTGGCGGGTGCGGTCGTACGGGTCCTCGCCGCGCATCCGGTCCCAGGCCGCGTACGAATGGGCGAGGGACGCGGTCAGCAGGGCACGCGCGCGTGGGTTGGCGTCCGGCGGCTCGGTGGTGAGCAGCGTGGCGGCATGCAGCAGCCGCCCTGCCGCGCCCGCGACGAACGCCTCGAACTCCCGGGCCCGGCGGGCGTCCGCAAACGCCTGCCGTCCGCGCACCGCGCCTCCCGCCTGGAGGGGGACGGGCCCCCGGTCTCATATGAGGCCAGGCACACGGCCGAGGTCAAGAGGCGGGAGCCCCCGGAGCGGTCGGGCTCGGGATGCGGACGCCCCGGGAGGCGTCGGGCTCAGGAAGCCGGCGCGTCCGGAGCCGACTGGGAGGTCTGGCGGGCGGAGAGCGCTGAATTGAAGCGCGTGAGGAGCGTGCAGAAGCTTTCGCGCTCCTCCGGGGACCAGTCACCGGTCAGTTCGGCCATGAGGTCACGCCTCGACGACCGCACTTCGTTGAGGCGGGCTTCGCCGCGCGGCGAGAGCTGGAGGACCACGGCGCGGCCGTCCTCGGGGTGCGACGTGCGCTTGACGAGCCCCGTGTCGACCAGCGGGGCGACCTGCCGGGTGACCGTCGAGGAGTCGATCCCCATGCTCGCCGCGAGCGCCTTCACGCCCATCGGCCCCTCCTTGTCGAGGCGGTTGAGCAGCAGATATGCGGCGCGGTCCATGGAGTTGCGGACCTGTCCTACGCCGCCGAGGCGGGTCTGCTCCGCACGGCGGGCGAACACGGCCACCTGGTGCTGCAGCGTGTCGAGGAGGCCGGGATCGCTGGCGGTCGTCATGTCCGGAGTTGTGGGCATGGCCGGGGGCTCACTTCATGCGAGGGCGATGGGTTGGGGGACAGGGTACGCGGCCGGGACGCGGGGCGTACCAGCGCTGCGCAAACCAGTCTCGGCACGTGGTCACCACAGGAGGACCCTGGTGTGAGCTGGGAGACTGGCCGTCATGAGCTACCGCACGCCTCACTCCTTGCCGACGGTCACCCTCGACGACGTGCGCGGCGCCCAGAAGATGCTCTCGGGTGTGTCCAGGGTGACGGCGATGGAGGGCAGCAGGCACCTCTCGCAGCTGGTGGGCGCGCCGGTCCACTTCAAGTGCGAGAACCTCCAGCGGACGGGCTCCTTCAAGCTGCGTGGCGCGTACGTACGGATCGCGGGCCTGCTCCCCGAGGAGCGCGCGGCCGGTGTGGTCGCCGCGAGCGCGGGCAACCACGCGCAGGGCGTGGCCCTCGCGTCCTCGCTGCTCGGCGTGCGGTCCACGGTCTTCATGCCGGTGGGCGCCCCGCTGCCCAAGGTCGCCGCGACCCGCGAGTACGGCGCGGAGGTGCGGATGCACGGCCAGGTGGTCGACGAGACGCTGGCCGCCGCGCAGGAGTACGCGCACGAGACGGGCGCCGTCTTCATCCACCCCTTCGACCACCCGGACATCATCGCGGGGCAGGGCACGGTGGGCCTGGAGATCCTGGAGCAGTGCCCCGAGCTGCGCACCCTGGTCCTGGGCGTCGGCGGCGGCGGGCTCGCGGCGGGCATCGCGGTGGCGGTCAAGACGCTGCGCCCGGACGTCAAGGTGATCGGCGTGCAGGCGGCGGGCTCCGCGGCGTACCCGCCCTCGCTCGCGGCCGGGCACCCGGTGTCGATCGAGAACCCGGCGACGATGGCCGACGGCATCAAGGTCGGGCGCCCCGGCGACGTGCCGTTCCGGATCATCGACGAGCTGCTGGACGACGTGGTCACCGTCTCCGAGGACGAGCTGTCCAGCGCGCTGCTGCTCTGCCTGGAGCGGGCCAAGATGGTCGTCGAGCCCGCGGGCGCGAGCCCCGTCGCGGCGCTCTTGAGCAGGCCGCAGGAGTTCGAGGGCCCGGTGGTCGCGCTCCTGTCGGGCGGCAACGTCGACCCGCTCCTGATGCAGCGGATCCTGCGCCACGGCATGGCGGCCGCGGGCCGCTATCTGTCGCTGCGCCTTCGCCTCACGGACCGGCCCGGGGCGCTGGCCACGCTTCTCGGGGTGTTGTCAGTGGTCGACGCCAACGTCCTCGACGTGGGCCATGTGCGGACCGATCCGCGCCTGGGACTCACGGAGGTGGAGGTGGAGTTGCACCTGGAGACCAAGGGTCCGGCGCACTGCGCCGAGGTCGGCGTGGCCCTGCGCGAGGCGGGCTACACCGTCATCGGTTGATCGGCCGGCCGCTGAGGCCGATGACGCCGTGCCCCGCCGCGAGTCCCTTACGTCCGACGCCGTTCCCCCCCGGCCGCTCCGCGTTGTCCACAGGCTTCGCCCATCCCGTTGAAGAGACGCGATGTATCGCGTTATGGTGTGTCTCACGTCGCTGGTCGCCGGGCGCGCGATACCCGGCAAATCTAAGCTTTTCCGAAGGAAGTCACCCAAACCACGGGGAGAACCCTCATGCCAGGCGCCATCTACGCCGAAGGTCTCGTGAAGACCTTCGGCGACGTAAGGGCTCTGGACGGCGTTGATCTGGATGTCCCGGAAGGCACCGTGCTCGGTCTCCTGGGACCGAACGGCGCGGGCAAGACCACGGCGGTGCGCTGTCTGACGACGCTTCTGACGCCGGACAGCGGCCGGGCGGTCGTCGCGGGCATCGACGTACTGAAGCATCCGAACGAAGTGCGGCGCTCGATCGGCCTCTCGGGCCAGTTCGCCGCCGTCGACGAATATCTGACGGGCCGCGAGAACCTCCAGATGGTCGGCCAGCTCTACCAGATGAGGGCCAAGGAGGCGAAGGCCAGGGCCGGCGAGCTGCTCGACCGGTTCAACCTCGCCGACGCGGCCGACCGCCCCTCCAAGACGTATTCGGGAGGCATGCGCCGCCGCCTGGACCTGGCGGCCGCGCTCGTCGTCTCGCCCCCGGTGATGTTCATGGACGAGCCGACCACGGGCCTCGACCCGCGCAACCGCCAGCAGCTCTGGGAGGTCATCCAGGAGCTGGTGGCGGGCGGCACGACCCTGCTGCTCACCACCCAGTACCTCGAAGAGGCCGATCACCTGGCGCACGACATCTGCGTCATCGACCACGGCCGGGTCATCGCGCGCGGCACCTCCGACCAGCTCAAGGCGCAGACCGGCGGCGAGCGCGTCGAGGTCGTGGTGCACGAGCGCGAGGACATCACCCCGGCCACGGAGGTCCTGCGCGGCCTCGGCAAGGGCGAGGTCGCCGTCGAGAACCACACCCGCAAGCTCACGGTCCCGGTCACCGGCGGCGCCAAGCTGCTCGCCGAGGTCATCCGCGAGCTGGACGCCCGCGGGGTCGAGATCGACGACATCGGACTGCGCCGCCCGACCCTGGACGACGTGTTCATCTCCCTGACCGGCCACGCGGCCGAGGCAACGAACGGCGAGAACGGCGAGATCGGCGAGATCGGCGAGAACGGCAAAGACACGGAGGGCGCGAAGTGAGCTCGACAACCGAAGCGGTCCGGACCGTGGCCCCCAGGCCGCGCGGCGGCGTCGTCCAGTCGGTCAACGACTCGCTCGTCGTCGCCAAGCGCAACCTCATCCGCATGACGCGCATCCCGGAGATGATCATCTTCGGCCTGATCCAGCCGATCATGTTCGTGGTGCTCTTCGCCTACGTCTTCGGCGGCTCGATGAACATCGGGGGCAGCACGGACCCCAGTGTCTACCGCGAGTTCCTGATGGCCGGCATCTTCGCCCAGACCGTCACCTTCGCCACCGCGGGCGCCGGCGCGGGCATCGCCGACGACATGCACAAGGGCCTCATCGACCGCTTCCGCTCGCTGCCCATGGCGCGCGGCGCCGTCCTCACCGGCCGCACCATCGCCGACCTCGTGCAGACCGCGCTCACCCTGGTCGTGCTCGCGATCGTGGCGCTCCTGGTCGGCTGGCGGGTCCACGAGGGCATCGGCAAGGCGATCGGCGCCTTCGGCCTGCTCCTCCTGCTCGGCTATGCCTTCACCTGGATCGGCGCGCTCATCGGCCTCTCGGTGCGCACCCCGGAGGCGGCCACCTCGGGCGGCCTGATCTGGCTCTTCCCGGTCACGTTCATCTCGAACGCCTTCGTCCCCACGGACAACATGGCCACCTGGATCCGGACCATCGCCGACTGGAACCCCTTCAGCGCCACCGTCCAGGCCTGCCGCGAGCTGTTCGGCAACCCAGGAGTGGTCGACTCGTCGGCCTGGCCCATGCAGCACCCCGTCTGGGCCTCGGTGATCTACTCGATCCTGATCGTCGTGCTCTTCCGGACCCTCGCGGTCCGCAAGTACCGCTCGGCCACGGCCTGACCGCGGACACGTGACCTGACCGCGGACACGCGAAAGGCCCCCCGCGCGGGGCGCGGGGGGCCTTTAACGTCAACCGATCATCAACCGAAGAGGCCTCAGGCCTGGTAGGGCTTGGCCTCGAGGATCTTCACCGATGCGAGCTTGCCGTTCGGCAGTTCGTACTGCGCGTCCTCGCCGATCTTCTTGCCGTTCACGCCACTGCCCAGCGGGGACTGCGGCGAGTACGTCTCGATGTCGCTGCTCGCGTACTCGCGCGAGGCGAGCAGGAACGCCAGGGTGTCGTCCTCGTCGCCGTCAAAGGCGATCGTCACGACCATGCCGGGCGCCACCGCGCCGTCCGCGGCCGGCGCCTCGCCGACCTTCGCATGCTCCAGGAGCTGAGTCAGCTGGCGGACGCGGAGCTCCTGCTTGCCCTGCTCCTCCTTGGCCGCGTGGTACCCGCCGTTCTCGCGCAGGTCGCCCTCCTCACGTGCCGCCGCGATCTTCGTAGCGATCTCGGTGCGCGCAGGACCAGACAGGTACTCCAGCTCGGCCTTGAGCTGGTTGTACGCCTCCTGGGTCAGCCAGGTGACGTTTTCGCTGGTCTGGGTCACAGGTGCTCCTCGTAGGTACTGGGAATACAAAGCATCGCCCTACCCAGAAGGATGTTCCCTAACGGGTGGGCGAAACCACGAGCCTAACAATTCAGGCGCGTGAGGGGGAGGACATAAGCCATCAGAAATACGTCAACGCAGGTGAGAGCAGGTACGCCGGGGGCGTCGGACGACCGGTGTGGCGCGAGGGGCACCCCGACGGCACCCCGACGGCACCCCGACGGCACTCCGACGGCACTCCGGCGGCGGCCGACGTCAGTCCGAGTGGCAGCCCAGCAGCTCCGCGCTCGTCCCGCGCGCCTTCGTGCGCAGCGTGACGACCTTGTCGATCCGGCCCGTGTCCTGATCGAAGCGGAAGTCGGCGCGGCCCACCTCTTCGCCGTCCTCGGCCTGCGAGCGCAGGGTGCAGTAGCCGTGCGCGTCCGCGTCCTTGCGCACCTCGAGGTGCACCTTGACCGCGCTGTCCGACGCGACCTCGAACTTGATCACTTCGCCGCTGACCTTGGTGCCGGAGACGTAGTCGTATCCGAACCAGCCGATCATCAGGAGGAAGAGCACGCCGAGGACGCCGCCGGTGATCTTCAGCTTCCGGTCCGCGCGCTCGTCGGCCGTGCGCGAGCGGCCGTATCGGCCCTCGGGGATCTTCTCGCCCACGGCGGTCATGATCGTCCTCCAGGAAAAGGGATGCCGGAATTTTCCGCCCCCCGGTTCCGTCACTATAGAAGCCGCCCATTGCGCCGAATGACCGAGGGCGCCGGATCACTGAGGATCAGAGTCTTGACTGAGCAGCTTCGACTGATGGCCGTCCACGCCCACCCCGACGACGAGTCTTCGAAGGGCGCGGCCACCATGGCCAAGTACGTGTCCGAGGGGGTGGACGTGCATGTCGTGACCTGCACGGGCGGGGAGCGCGGCGACATCCTCAACCCCAAGCTCCAGGGGGACACCTACATCCAGCAGAACATCCACGAGGTGCGCCGCAAGGAGATGGAGGAGGCGCGCGAGATCCTCGGCGTCAAGCAGGACTGGCTCGGTTTCGTCGACTCGGGGCTGCCCGAGGGCGACCCGCTGCCGCCGCTGCCCGAGGGCTGCTTCGCCCTGGAGGACGTCGACAAGGCGGCCGGTGAGCTGGTCCGGCAGATCCGCTCCTTCCGTCCGCAGGTCATCACGACGTACGACGAGAACGGCGGCTACCCCCACCCCGACCACATCATGACCCACAAGATCTCGATGGTGGCCTTCGACGGGGCGGCGGACGCCGAGAAGTACCCCGAGAGCGAGTTCGGCCCGGTCTACCAGCCGAAGAAGCTCTACTACAACCAGGGCTTCAACCGGCCGCGCACCGAGGCGCTGCACCAGGCGATGCTCGACAAGGGCCTGGAGTCGCCGTACGGGGACTGGCTCAAGCGCTGGGACGAGTTCGAGCGGGTCGAGCGCACGCTGACCACGCATGTTCCCTGCGCCGACTTCTACGAGGTGCGCGACCGGGCGCTGATCGCGCACGCCACGCAGATCGACCCCGAGGGCGGCTGGTTCCGGGTGCCGATGGAGCTCCAGAAGGAGGTCTGGCCCACGGAGGAGTACGAGCTCGCGAAGTCGCTCGTCGATACATCCCTCCCCGAGGACGACCTCTTTGCGGGCATCCGCGACAATGCCTAGCGTGAACGCACATCTGGCAATGACGCATCTCGTCCCTCTCGCCAAAGAGGTCGACGATGACAAGGTGACCCCGGGTGTTCTCGGCTTCATCGTCTTCGCGGTGATGGCTCTCGCCGTCTGGGGTCTGATGAAGTCGATGAGCAAGCACATGCGGAAGGTCGACTTCAAGGAGCCCGCGGAGGCCTCGGCCTCGGAGGCGAGGGCTTCCGAGGCCGAGCCCCGCAAGGGCTAGCCCGCTGCCGCCACCGTCACTCCCATCACCTCGCGGGAGTGACGGTTCGGCACCATGCCCAGGCGCCAGGCCTGCCAGCCGGCCTCCAGGTCGGCGCCGCGCTCCAGGAGGAGGCCGTACGCCTCCATGTAGTCGTCCAGCTTGCCGTCGCGCGTCGGGTGACCGGCGCGGGCCAGCTGGCTGAGCTCCTCCTGGGCGACCGCGGTGCCGATCTCCCAGCCGCCGGGCGATCCGTACGGCAGCAGGGTGCAGCGAAGGAAGCGGGCCCAGTCCTCGCCCCGCCGGTCGCCGTACGAGGCGAACAGCGCGGCCGCCTCGTCGCACAGGGCGAGCGCCTGTTGGGCGCGCGTGTTCCCCGCGTCCACCACCGCGAGCTCCAGGCACGTCCAGGCCTCGCCGTGCGCGACACCGATGCGCTGGAAGTCGGCGCGGGCGTCCACCAGGAGCTGGCGGGCGAAGCCGGAGTTGCGCAGCGAGCCCGTCTGGGCGGCGCGCTGGTCGCGGGTCACCCGGGCCGAGTGGTGCCGGGCGCAGGCCAGGCCGTACACGTCGCGCATCCGCGAGAACATCGTCCGCGAGCGCTCCAGCTCGCGCACCGCCTGGTCCAGGCTGCCCGCCTCCTCCAGGGCCTGGCCCAGGTAGTAGGCGCTCCACGCCTCGCCGCGCGCGTCCTCGTTGTCGCGGTGCCGGGACACCGCCTGGCGCAGCCCGTCGACCGCGGCCGACGCGTCGCCGTCCACCAGGCGGGCGCGCGCCAGCTGCGTCAGGGCCCAGGCCTCGCCGCGGCCGTCGCGCGTGCGCCCGTACAGGTCGAGGGCGCCCTTGAGCTGCTTCTCCGCGCGCGGTACGTCGCCCATGCGCAGGCAGAGCTGACCGAGCTGGAAGTGCGCCCAGGCCTCGCCGTGCAGGGAGTCGTTCTCGCGGTGCAGGACGAGCGAGGCCTCCAGGAGACCCAGCGCCTCGTTGAGGTTGGCGCGGTCGCGCTCCACGGCGGCGAGGGCGTGCATCGTCCAGGCGCGGTCACCGGCGAGCTCGTCGGCGGCCTGGAGTTCCAGGGCCTCGTGCAGCCGCGCGGACGCCTCCGTCAGATTGCCCTGGTGGTGCAGGGTGATCCCCAGCGAGCACAGGGCCAGAGCGGCGCCCGCGTCCTGGTGGGCCTCCATGTACAGGTCCACGACCGACGTCAGGGTGGTGCGCGCCTGGTCGAGTTCGCCGAGCTGGCGGGACGCGATGCCGGTGCGCCACCGCACGCTGCGTGTGAGGAGCCCCTGGTCGACGGCTTGCGTCAGCTCGCTGATCTCGCCCAGGCGGTAGAGGTCGCCGCGCAGCAGGCAGTAGTCGCACAGCGCGCCCAGGAGGTTGAGCACCGCCTCCTGGTCCACGCCCTCCGCGTGCCGCAGCGTCGCCGTGATGAAGCTGGACTCGTCGTCCAGCCAGCGCAGGGCCGCTTCGAGCGAGGAGAAGCCGTGCCGGTCGAACTGGCCCGCCCGCGTCGACATCTTGCCGTCGACCAGGCGGATCACCGATCCGGCGAGCTCGCTGTAGCTGACGATGAGCCGCTCCTGGGCGGCCGTGCGCTCGGCGGGCTCCTCCTCGTCGATGAGACGGGCGAGCGCGAAGGCGCGTACGAGATCGTGCAGGCGGTAGCGGCTGCCGCGCACGTGGTCGACGAGGCCCGCGCGCGCGAGCGCGGTCAGCTGGCGGGCCGCCTCCGTCTCGTCGGCGCCGAGCAGGGCAGCGGCGGCGGCCGCCCCCAGGGACGCGCGGCCGGCGAGCGCGAGCCTGCGCAGGAGGCGCCGCGCGGGCTCGGTCTGGTCGGTGTAGCGCAGCCACAGGACGCGCTCGACGGGCTCCACGGGGCCGTACGCCGCGAGGTCGGCGGCGAGCCGGCTCGGTGTGCGCGCGCCGATCGAGGACCCGGCGACGCGCAGGGCGAGCGGCAGGCCGCCGCACAACTCCCGCACCGCGTCGGCGGATTCGGCGTCGTAGGGCCCCGACGCGTCCTCGGCCGCATCCCGCAGGAGCTCCTCCGCGCCCGCCGCGTCCAGCGGCTCCACCGGCAGCTGGTGCACCCAGGCCGGGAGGTCGGCGGGCAGTTCCAGGGGCTTGCGGGTGGTGACAAGGACGAGACTGTCGGAGCGCTCGGGCACCAGGGTGCGCACCTGCTCCGGGTCGCTCGCGTCGTCGAGCACGACGGTCACCGCGAGCCCGGTCAGATACTGGTGGTACAGCTCGCTGAGCCGCTTGAGCTGCTGTTCCTGCGAGGAGCGCTCCCGGATGAGGAGCTGCTCGCGCGGGGCGCCCAATCGATTCAGCAGATGCAGGAGCGCGTCCCGCGTGGACAGCGGCTTGGAGCTCTCGCCCCGCAGGTCGACCACGCAGGCGCCCCGGAACTGGTCCCGCAGATCGTGCGCGGCACGCACCGCGAGCGAGGACCGCCCGGAGCCCGGCGCGCCGTGCAGCACGACGACGGTGGGCCGGGTCTCGGTGCTGGCCCGCGCCGCGTGCACCCACTGGGCGACGCGGGCGAGCTCGGCGCGGCGGCCGGCGAACGGCCCGTCCGGCTCCGGCAGTTGGGTGAAGGACTGCTCCAGTACGGTGCGCCTGCGGGCCGCCGCGCTCTTGTCCGTGCCCCGCAGCTGGGGCGCGGCCTTCTTCTTGCCGGAGCCGGAGGACGCCTGGAGCACCCGCTGCTGGTCCAGGAAGGGCCGGATGCCCCGCACCTCCAGGGCCGTCAGCCACTGCAGCCGCAGCTGCTCGGGCCCGCCCGGCTGGCTGACCGCACCGGCGCGGCGGCTGGCCGCGGGCACGTGGGACGCGGTGACCTTCAGGACGGTGGTGGCCGCACCGGCGACGGCGACGGCGGCGCCCGCCCCCATGGCGGTCGAGACCCCGGTCCCGAGCACGAGGTCGGCCAGGCACGCGCCCACGGCGGCAACGGCCGCCACCAGCAGGGGAGTTCCGGCCCCCTCCTTGGCGTACCGCTGCCCGAAGGAGAGCTGCCCCGCCTCCGCCTCGTCCACGGCCTGCGTGTAGGCGGCGTACTCCTCGGCGGCACTCTGCCCCATGGCATCCAGCGCGCCCCGGGCCCGCGAGAGCAGCACGCCCCCGTCGATCCGCCCGCCGGAGCGGCGCACCTCTTCCTCCACCGCCCGCACCAACAGCCGCTCGGCTTCGGCCCGATGGCTGTCCCGCATATGGGTCCCCCTCCGAGAGCAATAGTCACCTGCGGGCACAAGTGTCCTGCGTACGGAGCTCCGGCGCGAGGGAGTCCGCGGATCACGTGGGGCAGTCCACGGATCGGAGGGCCGGGTGCGCGAGGATGGAAGGCATGCCGAACCGACTGGCCCATGAGACGTCCCCCTACCTTCTTCAGCACGCCGACAACCCCGTCGACTGGTGGCCCTGGTCGGCGCAGGCCTTCTCGGAGGCGCGGGAGCGCGGCGTTCCCGTGCTGCTCAGCGTCGGGTACAGCAGTTGCCACTGGTGCCACGTCATGGCGCACGAGTCCTTCGAGGACGCCGGCACGGCCGCCTTCCTGAACGAGCACTTCGTCAACGTCAAGGTCGACCGCGAGGAGCGGCCCGACATCGACGCCGTCTACATGGAGGCCGTGCAGGCCGCGACGGGTCAGGGCGGCTGGCCCATGACGGTCTTCCTGACGCCCGACGCCGAGCCCTTCTACTTCGGCACGTACTTCCCGCCCGAGCCCCGGCACGGCATGCCGTCCTTCCAGCAGGTGGCCGACGGGGTGCGGCGCGCCTGGACGGACCGGCGCGACGAGGTCGCCGAGGTCGCGGGCAAGATTGTGCGCGACCTCTCCGAGCGCCAGCTGGCGTTCGGCGCCGACGAGCTGCCCGGCGAGGACGAGCTCGCGCAGGCGCTGCTCGGCCTGACGCGCGACTACGACGCATCGCGCGGCGGATTCGGGGGCGCGCCCAAGTTCCCGCCGTCCATGGTCGTCGAGTTCCTGCTGCGGCACTACGCCCGCACCGGCTCGGAGGGCGCCCTGCAGATGGCGGCCGACACCTGCGAGCGGATGGCGCGCGGCGGGATCTACGACCAGCTGGGCGGCGGGTTCGCCCGGTACTCCGTGGACCGGGAGTGGGTCGTGCCCCACTTCGAGAAGATGCTGTACGACAACGCCCTGCTCTGCCGGGTCTACGCCCACCTGTGGCGGGCCACGGGCTCGGACCTCGCGCGGCGCGTCGCCCTGGAGACCGCCGACTTCATGGTGCGCGAACTGCGCACGAACGAGGGCGGGTTCGCCTCCGCCCTCGACGCGGACAGCGAGGACGCCACCACCGGCAAGCACGTCGAGGGCGCCTACTACGTGTGGACGCCGGAGCAGCTGCGTGAGGTGCTCGGCGACGCGGACGCCGAGACCGCCGTCGCGTACTTCGGGGTGACGGAGGAAGGGACCTTCGAGGAAGGCGCTTCGGTGCTGCAGCTCCCCGAGGGCGGGAGCGGGGACGGGGGCGGTGGCGCGGTGGCGGATGCCGACCGGATCGCCTCGATCCGGGAGCGGCTGCTCGCGGCGCGCTCGGAGCGGCCCGCGCCCGGCCGCGACGACAAGATCGTCGCCGCCTGGAACGGGCTCGCGGTCGCCGCGCTCGCCGAGGTGGGCGCGTACTTCGACCGGCCCGACCTGGTGGCGGCTGCGGTGGGCGCCGGTGACCTGCTCGTACGGCTGCACATGGACGACCGCGCACGGCTCTCCCGGACATCCAAGGACGGCCAAGTGGGCGCGAACGCGGGCGTGTTGGAGGACTACGCCGATGTCGCGGAGGGGTTCCTCGCGCTGGCGTCCGTGACGGGGGAGGGGGTCTGGCTGGAGTTCGCCGGGTTCCTCCTCGACCACGTGCTCGGCCAGTTCGTGGACGCGGAGTCCGGGTCTCTGTACGACACGGCCGCGGACGCCGAGCAGTTGATCCGGCGGCCGCAGGACCCCACGGACAACGCGGTGCCGTCCGGGTGGACGGCGGCCGCGGGGGCGCTGCTCTCGTACGCGGCGCAGACCGGGGCCGAGCCGCATCGTCTGGCTGCGGAGCGGGCGTTGGGCGTGGTGAAGGGGCTCGCGCCGCGGGCGCCGCGGTTCATCGGGCATGGCCTTGCGGTGGCGGAGGCGGCGCTGGACGGGCCGCGGGAGGTGGCCGTGATCGGTCCGGTGGGCGGCGAGTTGCACCGCACCGCGATGCTCGCGGGGGCGCCTGGGGCGGTGATCGCCGCCGGGCCTGCGGACGGCGAGCTTCCGCTGCTCGCGGGGCGGGGGCTGGTGGAGGGGCTTCCGGCGGCCTATGTGTGCCGGCGGTTCGTCTGCGACGCGCCTACCACTGACGTGGGGGAGCTGGCGGCGAAGCTGTCTGGCTGAGGGCTCTGGCGCGGGGGCCTTGGTGGCCGTCCATCACCGGCTCCGCCGAGTTTGTCCTCAAACGCCGGACGGGCTGGAGATCCAGCCCTCCGGGCGTTTGAGGAGCGGGGGTCCGGGGGCGGAGCCCCCGGGTCTGTGGCCGGAGCGGGTGCCCACCCAGGGTCCGGCCCCCGGGCTGTATTTCAGCCCCTCCGGCGTGTGAGGAGCGGGGTCTGGGGCGGAGCCCCAGCTAGGCCCCCGCGCCGAGCGGGTTTTCGGGAAGGGGCGGGGGCGGGGAGAATTCCGCCACCGCCCGCGCCACGATCCCCTCAAGGCGGTCATGATGCGCCCCCCGCCAGTACACCCGCCCGCACTCCCCGCACTCCGCGAACACCTCGTACGTCCCTCGCGTACCGCCCTCCAGACGCTCCGCGACCTCCTCCTTGCTCGCCGCCCGCAGCGAGCCGTTGCACGCCGTGCAGCGGGTCCACGGGTGCAGGGCGGGGGCGAAACGGCTCAGTACGTCCCGGAGTTGTTCGTCCGGCGCGTCGCTGTAGACGTACGCGCCGGCCCACAGCTCCCGCCGCCGCAGCAGGCCCCGGTCCCGGCTGAGCAGCACCCGCCGCTCAGCGGCCGAGCGCGTGGCCAGGGCGGGGTCGCCGATGTCCGTGCTCTCGTACGCCGTGTCCACGCCGAGCAGGCGCAAGCGCCGCGCCAGCGTGCCGAGGTGGACGTCCAGGAGGAAGCGCAGGGGCGCGTCGGGGAGAGGCTGGGGGCGGGGGACGGCGCGGACCTCGACCGACTCGTCCGCCGCCGGGACGTGCGAGACCGCGACCTCCGCGCCGTCCACCACCAGCGAGCCGACCTCCGTCAGCGGAACCCCGAGCGACTCGACGACGTGCCCGAGCGTGGACGCGCCGTCCGTAACGGCCTTGGTGGGGCCGCCCCTTCGGTCGTGCTGCACGAAGAGGCCCAGCTCGGGGGCGAAGCGGATGAGGATCTCCGGACCGTTCATGCGGTCAGGATGGCACGGGCCGAACGCGCACGGCCGGGGATTTCCCGCGGCCCCGCGGGCGGGACCGCGCGGAGTGTCAGGCTTCCGGCGCACCCGTGCCGAAGCCGGAGGTCAGCATGTCCATCGTGCGGCCCACCAGCTCGCCCAGGTCGTCCTGGTGGCCGTGTTCCGCCCAGTACGCCGCCGTCTCCGTGAGCGCGGCGATCAGGGCCATCGAGAACACCCGGACCTCCAGCTCCCCGGGGTCGCGGCCGCTGCGCTCCGCGATGACGCGGCAGAGCATCTGGCCGGTGACCGACATGCTCTCCAGGAGCCGGGACCGCACGGCGGGCACCTCGATCATCAGGCGCGTACGCAGGCGCGAGACCTCGGGCTCCTCCGTGAATCCGAGGCCCACCGCCCTGCACAGCACGATCCGCAGGGACTCCACGATCGGCTCGTCCGCGGGGCGCGCCCGCAACTCGTCCTCGAGCAGCGGGTCGTACTCGTCGGTGAGGACGATGTCCTCCTTGGTCGGGAAGTAGCGGAAGACCGTCGACGCCGACACCTCCGCCGCCTCCGCGATCTGCTCGACCGTCGTCGCCTCGTACCCCTGCTCCTCGATCAGCCGGTAGGTGGCCTCACGGATCGCGATGCGGGTCTTGAGCTTCTTCCGTTCGCGGAGCCCCGGCCGGGGGCCGTGCGCGGAAGCGGTGGTGCGTGCGGCGGTCATGGCGCTCATTGTCGGGCATCCTCCGGCCGCCGTGCCATGTCGGCGCCGTCCGGCGTCGTGCCGGCCGCCTTCGGCAGCAGCGCCGCGACCAGCAGCGCCGTCACCAGCGCCGCGATGCCGCTCACCAGGAGGACCGTCACCATGCCGTCGATGTACGCCGCGTCGGCGGAGTCCACGAGCCCGGGAGCCCCGAGCCGTTCGGCGACCGCGTGGGCGGCCACCACCGAATCGCCCGCGGTCTGCGCCGCCGCGTCCGGCAGCCGCGCGGTGTCGAGGCGGTCGACGTACACGCTGGAGAGCAGCGAACCGAGCAGCGCGATCCCGACGGCGCCGCCCACCTGCCGCACGGTCATCAGGAGACCCGTGCCCGACCCCGCCCGCTCGACGGGGAGCGCGCCGAGGGCCGAGTCCATGGACGGCACGACGGCGAAGCCGAAGCCGAGTCCGGCGACGGTGAGCCAGAGCGCGGTGAAGCCGTAGCCGGATTCGACCGTCGTACGGCTGCCGAGGATCGCCGCGAAGGCGAGGACGACGAGCCCGGCGCTGATCACCGCACGCGGGCCGAAGCGGCGTACGACGGGCTCCGCGCCCCTCGCCGCGACGAGGAGGCCGCCCATCATCGGCAGCATCCGCAGCCCGGTGCCGAAGGCGTCGTGGCCGAGCACCGCCTGGAGATACTGCGGAAGGACGAACATCAGACCCGACAGGACGAACATGACGAGGGTCGCCGCGAGCGTGTTGAGCAGGAAGCCGCGGTTTCGCAGCAGCGACATGTCGAGCATCGGGCGCGGCATGCGCCGTTCGCGCAGGACGAGCGCGGTGATCAGGACGGCCGCGCCGCCGAACATGCCGAGGATCAGCGGGTCGCCCCAGCCGCGTACGGGAGCCTCGATGATCCCGTAGATGAGCGCGCCAAGACCGGCCGCGGTGAGCGCGGTGGAGGCGACGTCGACCTTGGGGGAGGACGGGTCGGTCGTCTCCGGGAGCAGGAAGACGCAGGCCGTGATGCCGATCGCGATCATCGGGACGTTGATCAGGAAGATCGAGCCCCACCAGAAGTGGTCGAGCAGCCAGCCGCCGACGATCGGCCCGAGCGGCGCGCCGAGCGCGGAGGCCGCCGAGACGATGCCGATGGCCTTGGTCCGCTCGCCGGGAGCGAAGAGCGCGGGCAGCACGGCCAGGGCGAGCGGCATGACGAGCGCGCCGCCCATGCCCATGACCGCCCGCGCCACGACGACCAGCTCGACGGAGTGGACGAGGGCGCCGAGCAGTGAGCCCACCAGGAAGACGCCGAGCCCGGTGACCAGCATCTTGCGGCGCCCGAACCGGTCGCCGAGCAGCCCGGCCGGAAGCATCAGGGCCGCGAAGACGACGACGTACGCATCCGCCATCCACTGTTGCTCGCCCGTGCTCGCGTCCAGCTGCCCGGCCATCGTCGGCAGGGCGACGTTGAGGATCGTCATGTCGAAACCGAGCACGAGCATGCTCGCGACGAGGGCGGCGAGCGCCCACCAGCGGCGGGGGTCGCGCTGCTCCACGGCAGACGCATTCGTGACAGTGGCCATGAAATGAGAGTAGCTCTCAAAAGGTAGTCACCGTCAATACCTGCGTCGGTCCGCGCCCGCGCACGCACATGGCCGCGGCTCGAAAGCCGCGGCCATAAGAAGGAGAAGGAGAGGGTGGGGCGTGGTGACTACCCGTGCTGGTAAGCCACCAGCGAGATCCCCACGTAGTGCACCGCGAACGCGGCCAGCGTCAGCGAGTGGAAGACCTCGTGGAAGCCGAAGAAGCGCGGGGAGGGGTTGGGGCGCTTGATGCCGTAGATCACGCCGCCCGCGCTGTAGAGCAGTCCGCCCACGATCACGAGGACCAGGACGGCGATGCCGCCCGCCCGCATGAAGTCGGGCAGGAAGAAGACCGCGGCCCAGCCCATCGCGATGTAGCAAGGGGTGTAGAGCCAGCGCGGCGCGCCGACCCAGAAGACGCGGAAGAGGATGCCGGCCACCGCCGCGCCCCAGACGCCCCACAGCAGCCACTGCCCCTTGGAGCCGGGCAGCAGCAGCATCGTCAGCGGGGTGTACGTGCCGGCGATGATCAGGAAGATGTTCGCGTGGTCGAGTCTGCGCAGCACGCCGTCCGCACGCGGGGTCCAGGTGCCCCGGTGGTAGATCGCGCTCACTCCGAAGAGCAGGCAGGCCGACAGGACGTAGATGCCGACGGCGATCCGGCCACGGGTGGAGTCCGTGAGTGCCGTGAGCACGATGCCGGACACGAGGACCAGGGGGAACATGCCCGCGTGCAGCCAGCCGCGCATCTTCGGCTTCACTTCGGAGAGGTCCGGGAGCGGCAGGGCATCGAGCGCGGACGAGTCGGCGCCCTTGGTCGGGGGGTCCGTGATCGCGTCGGGGACGGGAGCGGTCATGAGAGGAATCGTACCTACGCAACCGTAAGTTAGGCATCAGTCAGGGGAGAGCCGTGGCGTACAAGTGGCGATGCTCACGGTGATACCCGAGCGTACAAGTGACGGACTCGCGTACAGAAGGCCGCCCGAGCGAGTGGCGATGCTCACGCCGCTCACGTGTGAGGCCCTCTGGACATATGCGCGGAAGCGTCGGATGATCAAATGAGTGCGGTCGGCACCGGATGAGCGCCAGAGGGAACAACACGTGAAGCGTCCGGGTCGCAGCCCCCACGGGGCAACAAACCTATAAACCCCTCGTATAGGAGCAATCGTGGCGCGCGACATCGCGGCTCCCCTTCTCTCTGAGTCCCAGGGCACCGCCCCCACCAACCACCAGGACCTCGTCTCCTGGGTGAGCGAGATCGCCGAACTGACGCAGCCGGACAGCGTGGTCTGGTGTGACGGGTCCGAGGCCGAGTACGAGCGCCTGTGCGAGGAGCTCGTCGCCAAGGGCACCTTCAAGAAGCTCGACCCGATCAAGCGCCCGAACTCGTACTACGCGGCCTCCGACCCGACCGACGTCGCGCGCGTCGAGGACCGCACCTTCATCTGCTCCGCGAAGGAGGAGGACGCGGGCCCGACCAACCACTGGAAGGACCCCGCCGAGATGCGGGAGATCTTCACGGGTGAGAAGGGCGTCTTCCGCGGCTCGATGCGCGGCCGCACGATGTACGTCGTGCCCTTCTGCATGGGCCCGGTCGGCTCGCCGCTCTCCGCGATCGGCGTCGAGATCACCGACTCCGCGTACGTCGCGGTCTCCATGCGCACCATGACCCGCATGGGCCAGGCGGTCCTGGACGAGCTCGGCGACGACGGCTTCTTCGTCAAGGCCGTCCACACGCTCGGCGCCCCGCTCGAAGAGGGCGAGGCCGACGTGCCGTGGCCCTGCAACTCCACCAAGTACATCTCGCACTTCCCCGAGGACCGCGAGATCTGGTCGTACGGCTCGGGCTACGGCGGCAACGCCCTGCTCGGCAAGAAGTGCTACGCCCTGCGCATCGCCTCCGTCATGGCGCGCGACGAGGGCTGGCTGGCCGAGCACATGCTGATCCTGAAGCTGACGCCCCCGCAGGGCGAGAGCAAGTACGTCGCGGCGGCCTTCCCGTCCGCCTGTGGCAAGACGAACCTCGCCATGCTGGAGCCGACGGTCCGCGGCTGGACGGTCGAGACCATCGGCGACGACATCGCCTGGATGCGCTTCGGCGAGGACGGCCGGCTCTACGCGATCAACCCCGAGGCCGGTTTCTTCGGCGTCGCGCCCGGCACCGGCGAGCACACCAACGCCAACGCCATGAAGACCCTGTGGGGCAACTCGGTCTTCACGAACGTCGCGCTCACCGACGACAACGACGTCTGGTGGGAGGGCATGACGGAGGAGACTCCGGCCCACCTCACCGACTGGAAGGGCAACGACTGGACGCCCGAGTCGGGCGTCCCGGCCGCGCACCCGAACGCGCGCTTCACCACGCCCGCCTCGCAGTGCCCGATCATCGCGCCCGAGTGGGAGGACCCCAAGGGCGTGCCGATCTCGGCGATCCTCTTCGGCGGCCGTCGCGCCAGCGCGGTGCCGCTGGTGACGGAGTCCTTCAACTGGCAGCACGGCGTCTTCCTCGGCGCCAACGTGGCGAGCGAGAAGACCGCCGCGGCCGAGGGCAAGGTCGGCGAGCTGCGCCGCGACCCGTTCGCGATGCTGCCGTTCTGCGGCTACAACATGGGCGACTACATGGCCCACTGGGTCAAGGTCGGCGCCGACAAGCCCGACCAGTCCAAGCTGCCGAAGATCTACTACGTGAACTGGTTCCGCAAGAACGCCGACGGCAAGTTCGTGTGGCCCGGCTTCGGTGAGAACAGCCGCGTCCTGAAGTGGATCGTCGACCGCCTCGACGGCAAGGCCGAGGGCGTCGAGACCCCCATCGGCATCCTGCCGACGGTGGACTCGCTGGACACCGAGGGGCTCGAACTGCCCACCGCTGACCTGGAGTTCCTGCTCACGGTCGACAAGGAGGTCTGGCGCGACGAGGCCTCGCTGGTCCCCGAGCACCTGAACACCTTCGGCGACCACACGCCCAAGGAGCTGTGGGACGAGTACCGCGCGCTGGTGCAGCGTCTCGGCTGAGATCCCGCGCATTCCGGATGGGCCCCGCACAACGGCGTGCGGGGCCCATCCGCGTATATCCGCATCTTGCATACGCCGCCTTCACATGCCCCTCACATGTTTCAATGACCCCACACGGCGGCCCTTCGATCATTTCGGGCCACCAAATGAGCCTGTGGGGGGACAAGTTGAAGCACTCTCAGCGGTTAAGGCGTGTGACGGGCGCCGCGCTCGCGGCGGTCCTGGGGTCGGCCGGTCTGGTCGCCGTCACCGCGCCCGCCGCGTACGCCGCCACTCCGTCGGACGAGGTGGCGAAGCTGCCGATCTCCTCGTTCGGGGCGATGGTGGTCGACGACGCGCAGGAGCGGGTCTACGTCACCGACGGACGCATGAGCGGCAGTGGCGCGAGCGCCGTCCTGGTCTACAACTTCCAGGGACAACGCGTCGGTTCGCTCGCCACGGATCAGCCGGCGTCCGGCATGGCGCTCAGCGCGGACGGCGCGACGCTGCACGTGTCGCAGTCCAACCGCATCCTGACGTTCGACACGGCGACGCAGGCCAGGACCGGCGCGGCGAGCACGCCCTATGACGTCACCTGTGGCCGGGAGGTGGCCGTCGCCGGCGGCAAGACGTGGTTCACGGAGACGCCGTACACCGGCGGCTCGTACTGCGACCGCCCCGACAACATCGCGCTGCTGTACGGGGTCAACGGCACCTCCTCGACCAACACCGGCTGGAACAGCGAGGGGCGGCTGCGGCTCGACACCGGGCCCGGGGCGCCGGACCGGCTCGTGATGGGGCAGGCGGGCGCGGGCAACGCGGCCAACGCGTTCCTCGCCACCTTCGACGCCAGCGGCGAGAACCTGGTGCGGGGCCCCCAGCGGCGCTTCGCGGACGCCGAGGGCAAGGGCGCGCTCGACCTGAAGGACATCGCCCAGAGCGCCGACGGCAAGCGGATCGCCGTGGCGGACGCCGCGTACGGCACCCGGCTGCTCGACGCCGCCGACCTGGCGGACGCCCCGGTCGGCTACCAGCCGCTGCCGGAGGGCGCGAAGGCGTCGGCGGTGGCGTTCAGCGGCGACGGGAAGTACGTGGCGCGGGGCGCGGCCGCCTCCGGCAGCACGTCCGACCTGCTGATCCAGCCCGCCGACCCGGCGGACGGCGGCGCACCGCTGGAGTTCGCCTTCGAGGGGGAGCTCGACGGGGCGCGGGTCGTGCCGCAGGGTCTGAGCTGGGCCAAGGACGGCTCGCGGCTCTTCGCGGTGACCTCGGACGGCGGCGGCGGCCACTGGCTGCACGTCATCAAGCCCCCGGCCGCCCAGTACGACTCGCGCTTCACGGGCACCCTGAGCACCACGCCCACCAAGCCCGTGGTCGGTGAACCGCTCGGCATCCGCGGCAAGTTGGAGCTGGACGGGCCCGCGCCCGCGGAGCCGGTGAAGGTCGAGGCCGTCCGCAAGGACGCCGACGGCACGCAGGAGGTGGCGGCCGCCAAGGTCGCGGCCGACGGCAGCTTCACCGTCTTGGACGTGCCGGACCGGCTCGGCGAGGCGACGTACACGCTGCGGTTCCTCGGCGACGTCACGCACCGCCCCGCCCAGGACGTCACGGTCACCGTCGACGTGGCGAAGGCGGCGACGGCGATCGAGCTGACGGCGCCCGCCGAGGCGACCCGTACGGGTGGTGTGGAGATCACCGGCACGTTGACCGGGCAGGGGCGTGCGCTGCCGTCCGGGATCAGCCTGAAGGTGACGCGGACCGACCGGTTCGGCACGACGGGCGAGCTGGCCTCGGCATCGGTCGCGGCCGACGGCACGTTCAGGATCAAGGACCTGCCGAACAAGCGCGGCAGGACGGTCTACGCCGTCAGCTACGAGGGCGACGCCCTGCACGCGGGCTCGTCGGCCGAGGCGACGGTGCGGGTGATCGGCTAGCCGGGCAGATGGCACCCGGTCCGAAGACCTCAGGGCCTTCGGACCGGGGCCGTTCAGGGCCGCGCCCCGTAGGGGCGCGCGGAACTGCGCGACAAGCCGCGAATCACCCGCAGCCGCGCACGCGGCCTCAGTGGCAGCTCAGAGGGCGCCAACCAGCCGGGCGGCGCCCTCGTGCGCGTCCATGCGCCGGGCGGCGAGAATCGCCGCCGCGGTGTCGGCGCGGGACGCCGCCACCACCAGGGCGCGGCCCGCGAGGGCGTGGGCGCGCTGGTGCAGGGCGGTGAGGTGCGGTTCGTGGATCGCGGTCACCACGGCGGAGCGGACCGGCGGAAGACCGCCGCGCAGCCGGGCCACCTCGGACGCCAGCTGCTCGGCGGCGTCGTCCAGGTCGGTGGCGGGCGCGAGGGCGCGCAGCTCGTCCGTGACGGCGAGGAGCGCGGCCAGGTGCGCGGCGAGCTGGATGTCCAGCTCCTCCTCGCGCGAGCGGTGCGGGAAGTCGCCGGGGTCGGCCATGGCGTGGACCGACTTGGTGCGGATCGGCTCGTACATGGAATGGCCTCCTGGCGGGTAGCTTGAAAACCATCCTACATTAGATTCAGTCTAAAGTTGACTCCGGCGGCTCTCCGCGGATTAGGGCTGGGGCTAGGGCTGGGTGTAGCCGTCCAGGAAGGTGCCGATCCGGGTGACGGCCTCGGTCAGGTCCGTCACGGTGGGCAGCGTGACGACCCGGAAGTGATCGGGCTCGGGCCAGTTGAAGCCGGTGCCGTGCACGACCATGATCTTCTCGGCGCGGAGCAGGTCGAGCACCATCTGGCGGTCGTCCTTGATCTTGAAGACCTTCGGATCGAGCCGCGGGAAGAGATAGAGGGACCCCTTGGGCTTCACGCAGCTCACGCCGGGGATCTGCGTGAGCAGGTCGTACGCCGTGTCGCGCTGCTCCACGAGCCGGCCGCCCGGCAGCACGAGGTCGTTGATGGTCTGCCGCCCGCTGAGCGCGGCGACCACGCCGTGCTGGCCCGGCATGTTCGCGCACAGGCGCATGTTCGCGAGGATCGTCAGGCCCTCGATGTACGAGGACGCGTGGGCCTTCGGCCCCGAGATGGCCACCCAGCCCACGCGGTATCCGGCCACCCGGTAGGCCTTCGACATGCCGTTGAAGGTGAGGGTGAGCAGGTCCGGGGCGATGGCGGCGGTGGGGGTGTGGACGGCATCGTCGTAGAGGATCTTGTCGTAGATCTCGTCGGAGCAGACCAGGAGGTTGTGCCGACGCGCGATGTCGGTGAGGCCGCGCAGCATCTCCTCGCTGTACACGGCGCCGGTCGGGTTGTTCGGGTTGATGATCACGAGCGCCTTGGTGCGGTCGGTCACCTTGCGCTCGATGTCGGCGAGGTCCGGCATCCAGTCCGCCTGCTCGTCGCAGCGGTAGTGCACGGCCGTGCCGCCGGAGAGCGAGACCGCGGCCGTCCACAGCGGATAGTCCGGCGCCGGTACGAGGACCTCGTCGCCGTCGTCGAGCAGGCCCTGCATGGCCATGACGATGAGTTCGGAGACGCCGTTGCCGATGAAGACGTGCTCGACGTCCGTCTCGATGCCCAAGGTCTGGTTGTGCATGACCACCGCGCGGCGGGCGGCGAGCAGGCCCTTCGCGTCGCCGTAGCCGTGCGCGTCGCCGACGTTGCGGAGGACGTCCTCCAGGATCTCGGGCGGGCACTCGAACCCGAAGGCCGCCGGGTTGCCGGTGTTGAGCTTCAGGATGCGGTGGCCCGCCGCTTCCAGCCGCATCGCCTCCTCGAGCACCGGGCCCCGGATCTCGTAACAGACGTTGGCGAGCTTCGTCGACTGGATGACCTGCATGTCCGCGAGCTTACGGGCGCGTAAGGAGACCCGCCTCGTGTTTTGCGCCACGTAGGGGGTGCGGGGGAGCGGCCGGGCCTTCCGGGTGTCCTGTCAGCGGTCAGCCGTGTCCGTATGCGGTCTTGTCCTCGCGGCCGAGTACCTCAACAATGCGCATGACAAAACCGAAGCAACTTCGGTCACACAGTCATCAGAGGGGACCCCCCACATGAACAAGCCTCTCGTCGTCGCGTGCTTTTCCGCCCTGCTCCTCGGAGCGACCGCGGTGCCCGCGACGGCCGTCAGCGACGAACGGCCCGTCAAGGCGAAGGCGGTTGACTTCGCGGGCACGGTCGCGCTGAGCAACTGTTCCGGCTCCGTCGTCCGTGTGCCGGACTCGAAGCCGGGCGACCCGGCGCTCGTGATGTCCAACGGCCACTGCCTGGAGGCCGGATTCCCGGCGCCCGGCGAAGTCGTCGTCGACAAGCCCTCTTCGCGCAGCTTCACGCTGTTGAACTCCAGCGGCGGCAACGCGGGCACGGTCAAGGCGAGCAAGATCGCCTACGGCACGATGACGGACACCGACCTCTCGCTCTACCAACTCACCAGCACCTACAGCGAGATCGAGAGCAAGTTCGGCATCAAGGCCCTTGAACTGAACGCGTCGCGACCGGAGCAGGGCAAGGCGATCACCGTCGCGTCCGGCTACTGGAAGAAGATGTACAAGTGCAGCATCGACGGGTTCGCCTACCGCCTCAAGGAGGGGAACTGGACCTGGAAGGATTCGGTCCGCTACACCCCCGACTGCCAGACGATCGGCGGCACTTCGGGCTCTCCGGTGATCGATGACGCTACCGGCAAGGTCGTCGCCGTCAACAACACCGGCAACGAGAGCGGCGAGGAGTGCACGGACAACAACCCGTGCGAGGTCGACGAGAGCGGCAAGGTGACGGTCCGCAAGGGCATCAACTACGCCCAGCAGACGTACGGCGTCGTGCCGTGCGTGGCGCCCGGCAACAAGATCGACCTGAGCCGCTCGGGCTGCGAGCTCCCCAAGCCGTAAGGCTTCGGACCACGGCGGGTCGGCCCAGCCGGGCCGGCCCGCCGAATTGTCAAGAGTTCTCGCCCCTTGTCCCCCTCCACGGGCCCCCGAAGAATGCCCATGACAACCACACAGGGCACAGCTACAAGGGGGGCTCCACACATGAACAAGGCTCTCGCGGGCGGCTTACTCGCCCTCACCCTCGTAGGGTTCGGCTCCGCACCCTCGGTCGCGGCTCCGGACGGCACGTCGTCGACGCGAGCGGCGGGGGAGGCCGCGAAGAAGGGCGTCGACTTCGCGGGGACCGTCGCGCTCAGCAACTGTTCGGGCTCCGTCGTCCGCACGCCCCAGTCGAAGGCGGACGACCCCGCGCTCGTCCTCTCCAACGGCCACTGCCTGGAGAGCGGCTTCCCGGCGGCGGGCGAGGTCATCGTCGACCAGCCGTCCACCCGCACCTTCAAGCTCCTGGACGCCAAGGGCGCGGAGAAGGCGACACTCACGGCGAGCAAGATCTCGTACGCGACGATGACCGACACCGACATCTCGATCTACCAACTCACCACCAGCTACGCCGACATCCAGAAGAAGTACGGCATCAAGGCACTGGAGATCGAGGACGACCACCCGGTCAAGGGGCGAGCCATCACGGTCGTCTCCGGCTACTGGAAGCAGACGTACACCTGCAAGATCGACGGTTTCGCGTACCGCCTCAAGGAAGGCGAGTGGACCTGGAAGGACTCGGTCCGCTACACCCCCGAGTGCCAGACCATCGGCGGCACTTCGGGCTCGCCGGTGATCGACCACAAGACCGGCAAGGTCACGGCCGTCAACAACACGGGGAACGAGGACGGCGAGCGCTGCACCCTCAACAACCCGTGTGAGGTGGACCGGAAGGGCAACGTGACGGTCCGCAAGGGCATCAACTACGCCCAGCAGACGTACGGGATCGTGCCCTGCGTCGGACACGACAGCAAGATCGACCTCGGCCGCAAGGGCTGCAAGCTGCCGCGCCCGGCAGCCGCGAGGCGGTAGCGGGCGGTGTACGTGGTCCCCATCCCCGTCGGTGACGGGGATGGGGACCGTTCTCAGTCGAGCAGGCTCTCGCCGAACCGCGAGCCGCTCGCGAGGCCGAAGTCGGCAGAGCTGAGCGACGTGGAACCGGAACCGGTGAGGCCGGACGACGTGCCCGGCAGGGTCCACAGGCCGCCGCTGCGGTTGTTCTCGAAGGAGGCTGTCACCGCCAGGTCACCCTTGCCGTCCTTGTCGTAGTCGGCGATCCGGACCTGCGCGCCGAAGAGATCCCCGGCCTCGGCGGCGCCCGGAACCCCGGCGGTGTCCTGGGAAACACGCACGACCGAGGACTGCGAGACACCGGAGGCGGAACCGCGGAACACGGTCACGTCACCGGCGTTGTCCAGGTCGCCGAGCTGCTCGCCGTTGGCGCCGACCACCAGCTCGGCCTTGCCGTCGCCGGTGACGTCACCGATCGCCACCGAGGCTCCCCAGTTGTCGCCGTCCTCGTTGGCACCGGGCACGCCGGCGCTGTTCTGGTGCAGGGTCACCGGCTCGCCGAAGCCCGTCGGGCTGCCCAGACGGACCCTGACGTAGCCGGAGCCGTTGCTCGGGTCGTCGACGGAGAAGAACTCGGGCCAGGTCAGGGAGGTGGCCATGTCATCGAAGCCGTCACCGTTCACGTCACCGAGAGCGACGGCGGTGTTCCCGTCGTCCACACGCTGAATCCGGTTCGGGCGGCCCTCCTGACCCGTGAAGATGTCGGTGCCCGGCCGTCCGGTCCCGGCATCGCCGGTCACGGCCAGGTCGTCCTTGCCGTCCCCGTTGACGTCGCCCACGGCGGCCTCCGAGTACCGGAGCCCTCCACCAGGGACCGACAGGGTGTACGCGGGCACCGGCTTGCTCGCTCGGTCGAAGCCGCCCTTGTAGACGACGGCCGCGCGCGGCTCGATCACCGCGAGGTCCGCGCCGCTGTCGCCGGTGAAGTCCCCCACCGCGACGTCCCAGCCGTGGGACTGCCACTGTTCCGGGTTCTCCACGGTGGTCGTGGTGCTGCTGGTGAACGGCTTCACGCCGCCCCACAGGATGGTGACGCTGCCCTGGCCCTCGAAGTCCCCCACGTCCTCGCCGTCGGCGCCGACGACGAGGTCCGCGTATCCGTCACCGTCGAGGTCGCCGCTGGCGATCGACATCCCGAAATGGTCACTGTCCTCGGGCGTGCCCGGCACGCCCGAGGAACTCTGAGTGAGCGAGGCCTTGCCGGTGGTGGCCGGACCGTCGGCCGTCCCGAAAGCCACGACCACCTCACCCGCGGCCTGCGCCCCGCCGACGGTCTTGTACGGCGCGCCGACCGCGATGTCCCGGTGCCCGTCACCGTTGAAGTCGTCGGCGAGCTTGGCGGGTGCGGCAGCCGCCGACGCCACTGGACCAGCGACGAACAAGCCGCCGGTCAGGGCGGTGACGGCCGCGGCGGCGACAACGGTGCGGAAGGGCATGGGCATGAAGGTTCTCTCCTTGGAGCAGTCCTGGACGGTGCCCAAGACAATCCAAGGAGTCGAATGGTTGTACCCCTACCCTGTCAGGCTCTTACAGCCCTTGAGCGCCGCCACTCGCCGCCGTACCTCGTGAGGCGTGCACTCCACGAGGACCTGACGCCGTGCCGCGAGCTGCGGCGGCAGCTTGTCGCGCAGCCTGCGGCGGACGAAAGCGCCGGGGGAGTGCACCTGGTCCGGCAGCCCGGCGGTGAGCTGCCGTGCGTGAGGTATCCCGCGTACCCGAGTTGTTCCTCGTATGAGTGACCTGTACGGCTTCGAGATCGAGCCGGAGGTGCGAGCGTGGCTGGACGGTCTCAGTGAGGCGGGCCGAGGGCGGGACGGCCCCGACGCTGGAGCTGCTCAGGCTGCTTGCGGCGGCTCTCGACCCGGACGCGCACCTCACCCCTGGTCACCGACCTCGGTTCGCTCTGGTTCGAAGGTCACGCGGCCTAGAAGCGGTTCGTGGCGGCGGGCGGGACCGTCTTGAGGCAGCGGATCCAGCGGCGAGAACCGGACGGGCCGCCACCCGGTGACGGCGGTCCGCTCCGGTGAGACGTTGCCCGCGGCACTCGTCGCCGGACGGACCGGCGGGGAGGAAGGGAACACCATGACCAAGATGATCGGGCACGTGGAATACGCGAACGACGAGACGGAAGCGACCGACCTGCTCACCGAGTACAGCGAGTCGATCGGCCTTCCCTGGGGACTGATCCCGCAGCGCAAGCGGGAAGCCTCCGTCCGCATCGCGACCTACGAGGACAAGAACAACGGTCTGGCGGCGGCCAAGAAGACCCTCGACGACGATGTGGCCGAACAGCGGCGCGCGGCGCGGGTGGCGGAACGCACGGCGGAGATCAAGAAGCAGGCCGATTCCTTTGTGAACGCGGTCGGAGTGTCGAGCAGCGCCGGCTCGCTCCTCGATCTGTGCAGGCACCACTACGAGCAGGCCAACCACCCCAACTTCACGTTCGGCTCCGGCATGACGGAGACCGAATACGCCTCCTTCCAGGAGGAGTGGGCGGAAGCCGCCGACCTGGCGTCGCAGCGCTACAACCAGTTCACGAACCTCCGCTCGACCGCGATCCAGGACAAGGCCGCCCTCGGCAAGGGGCAGGTCGGGGACACCCTGGACACACGCGGCCGGCAGGGCAACGTGTTCGTGACGATCCTGGGCGCGAAGTTCAACGCCCACATCGACATCAAGGGCAAGAAGAAGTAGGGGACCTGGCGGTCCAAGAGGGCGCATTCGGCAACGCGTGCGCCCCCCTGCTGCCAGAACACAACTTTCCCAAAGTAGGTGCGCCACCCCACGCGGATAGATCCGGTCCGCAGACGCTTGACGAGACCGGTTCCGATCCCGGAGCTCTCGCGGGCCCGGCGGTGAGAGGCCCGTGACGGTCATGCCGGAAGACTGGTCGGCAGCCGACCGGAACACCGAACAGCATGCCGGGAGTGGTCGAGAGTCCCGCCCCTCGGGCCGTCCGGTCGTCTTCCGTCCCGTAACCGCCAACCTCGGGACAACCGGGCGGCCCCGGCATTCAGCAAGGCCGCAGGCACCGCGAAACCCCCCGGCCTAGGGAGCCCGGCGCACCGACCGCCCCGCGAGGACGTCCGTGCGTCGCCCGTCCTCCATCACGAACTTGCCGTCGATCAGGACGTGCGGGATGCCGGAGGGAAGCGTGCGGGGGGTGTCGAAGGTGGAGCCCGCCGCGACCGTCTCGGGGTCGAACAGGACCAGGTCGGCGCGGTAGCCCTCGCGGACGAAGCCCCGGTCGGGCAGCCGCAGCCGGGCGGCCGGGCGCGCGGTGAGGTGGGCGACGCACTCCTCCAGGGTGAGGACGCCGAGTTCGCGCACGTAGCGGCCGAGGTACTGGGGGAAGGTGCCGTAGGCACGCGGGTGCGGCTTGAAGCCCTGGAGAATGCCGTCGCTGCCGCCCGTGTGCACGGGGTGGCGCATGATCGCCTGCACGTTCTCCTCGTGGCCGACGTGCTGGAGGATCGTCGAGCCCAGCTTGTCGTTGATGAGCAGACGCCGGGCGGTGACCCAGGGCTCCTCGCCGCGCTGCTCGGCGGACTGGGCGACGGTCTTGCCCACGCAGGAGGCGAGCCCCGGGTCGGAGACGCCTGAGATCTCGATCTTGTCCCACTCGATCGGTACGCCGTGACAGCCGTCGGCGCCGATGACCTCCATGTGGTGGCGGATCTTCTCGGCGGTCTCGTCGTCCTGCAGCCGGGCCAGGATCGCGTCGGGCCCGCCCTCGCTCGCCCAGCTCGGCAGCATGGCGACGAGCGTCGTGCAGCCGGGGGTGTAGGGGTAGGTGTCCAGGGTGATGTCCGCGCCGTTCGCCAGCGCGTCGTCCAGGAGGGCGAGCAGGTCGGGCGCCTTGCCCTTGTTCACACCGAAGTTCATGGTGGCGTGCGCGAGGTGCAGGGGGCAGTTCGCGGTGCGCGTGAGGTCGACCATCTCCTCGTACGCCTGGAGGGCGCCGGCGCCGTAACTGCGGTGGTGGGGGCAGTAGTAGCCGTTGAACTGAGCCACGACCTTGCAGAGTTCGGTGAGCTCGGAGTCGTCGGCGTACATGCCGGGGGTGTACGTGAGTCCGGAGGACATGCCGACGGCGCCCTGCTCCATGCCCTCGGCGACGAGCTGCTTCATCCGCTCGACCTCGGCGGGGGTCGCCGGGCGGTCGTCCCAGCCGAGCGCGTACATGCGGACGGTGCCCTGCGGGATGAGGTAGGCCGCGTTCACGGCGATGCCCTGGCCGCCGTGGGAGCGGTCCAGGCGGTCCAGGTACTCGCCGACGGTGCGCCAGTCGAAGTCGATGTCGCTGCCGTCGCCGTTCCAGCCGGTGATGGCCTGGCGGACCTGGGCCAGGGTGCGGTCGTCGACCGGGGCGTAGCTCAGCCCGTCCTGGCCGATGACCTCCAGGGTGACGCCCTGGGCCGCCTTCGCGCTGTGGTCAGGGTCTCGGAGGAGGGCGAGGTCGCTGTGGGCGTGCATGTCGATGAAACCGGGGGCGAGGGCCAGGCCGTGGGCTTCGACCGTGCGGTCCCCCGTGGGGCGGGGGCCCGCGTCCCCTCCCTCCCGGTGGATCTCGGTGATCCTGCCCTCGTGTACGCCGACATCGGCTCGGTAGGAGGCACCTCCGGTGCCGTCTATGACGCGGGCGTCTCGGATGACGAGGTCCACGGGGTGCCTCTCACTTTGCTCGGCTGCGGGGTAATCGGGTGGGTGGGTGGGAGACACCCGCCGCGGAGCGGCGGTTCAGGGAGCCCCCAGGACCCAGGGGTCAGAAATAGGTGCGGATGTAGTCCGTGACCGTTCCGTCCGCCTCGACGAGGGGAATCAGCTGCCACTTGTCGAAGGACGTGCAGGGGTGGGACAGACCCATGCCGATCCAGTCGCCCACGGCCAGCTCCGCCTGCGGAGTAGTACGGATCCACGCGTGCTGGTCCGAGAGCCCGGTAACCGTGATCCCGGTTGCAGGGCGGTCGGTACCGCCCCGGCGCACAACCTGCGCCTCGGGCAGGTCGATGTCGTACGCCGCGTCCCGCTTGCCCGCGTTCGTGAACGCCTGCTCCGGCGTCGGCCGGGACACCACCTGCGTCCAGAGGCGGAACGCCGGGTGCAGGGCGCCCTCGTCCGGGACACGGTTGAACGGGGTCAGGTGACGGTAGTGGCCGTCGTCATGGGAGACGTACGCGCCCGACCGGAGCAACTTCAGTACCGGCACCGACAGATCGGGGATCTCGGCGAACACGTCCGCCACCGCGTCGAACCACGCGCTGCCGCCCGCGCTGACGACGACCTCCTCCAGGTCCGCGAACCGGTTCGCCTTGTCGAACTCGACCGCGAGCGAGGTCAGACGCTCCAGCCAGGCCCGCACGCGCTCGGGCGTCGCGTCCGGCACCTCGCCCTCGTAACCGGCGACGCCCACCAGGCGCAGCGTGTCCGCAGCCGCGACCGCGTTGGCGATCTCGACGCACTCGGCCTCCGTGCGCACACCGGTCCGCGCGCCTTCACCCGCGCCGAGCTCCACCACGACGTCGACGGGACGCGTCGCGCCCGCCTCGCGCAGAGCGGCGTCCATCAGGGCGACGCCGGGCACGGAATCGACGTAACAGATGAAGCGGAACGCGGGGTCGGCG
The DNA here is from genome assembly GCF_055585065.1 of Streptomyces sp. NPDC054047. Classification (NCBI taxonomy): domain Bacteria; kingdom Bacillati; phylum Actinomycetota; class Actinomycetes; order Kitasatosporales; family Streptomycetaceae; genus Streptomyces; species Streptomyces sp. NPDC054047. Next base: position 280,659 of record NZ_JBVJKV010000011.1, read on the forward strand.
TCCAGCTCGCCCGCGATCCAGCGCAGTGCGGACGCGTCCACCAGCTCATTGGCGAGGAAGATCCGCTCCACCCCGAAGGCGCGCGCCACCCGCACCTGGTGCGGCACGGCAAGGGTGATGCCCCACGCGCCGTGCTCCATCTGACGCTCGAAGAGCTCCGGCGCCATGGACGTCTTGCCGTGCGGCGCGAAGGCGAGGCCGTGCCGCTCGGAGTACGTCTCCATCAGCGCGAGGTTGTGCTCCAGGCGCTCGGCGGAGAGGGCGAGGACGGGGGTGGTGAAACCGTCCGTGAAGAGGTTGCGGCGCTGGGCCGCCAGCTCGCCGACCGTCAGTCCCTCCGCGTCCGGCGGGAGGCCCTTGAAGCGGTGGTCGATCCGCTCTTCCGCGAGCCGGTCGAGCTCCTGGGCCCTGCGTCGGGCGGTGCGGTCGACTGCGTTGTCGGCGGCCATGGCGCCTCCTCGAAAAGGTGCGTTGCATGATATGCAACGGTCATTGCGTATGTCGCTTACTGCTGTCTAACATCCGAGCCAACGCCGGGTCAACGGATCCGGACAGTCGGTTGAGGGGCAGGAAGATCGTGACCGCAGAGGCCGCAAACGCCGCGGAGCCCGCGCAGGCAGCAGAGGCCGCGCAGGCAGCAGTGGACGTCGTGGCGCTCGGCGAGTCCATGGTCACGTTCCTGCCCTCCCGCGCGGGCCGCCTCGCCGACGTGCCCTCCTTCGATCGCGGGATCGGCGGCGCCGAGTCGAACGTCGCCTGCGCGCTCGCCGCGGCCGGGCACCGCACCCGCTGGGTCAGCCGCGTCGGCGCCGACGGCTTCGGGGACCACCTCGTCGAGGCGATCGCCCGCTACGGCGTGGACACCCGCTGCGTCGGCCGCGACCCGCACCGCCCCACCGGCATCTACTTCCGCACCGCCGACGACCGCGACACCGACGCCCACGAGGTCCTCTACTACCGCGCGGGCTCCGCCGCGTCGGCGATGGCACCCCGCAGCGTGGACCGCGATGCCCTGGACGCCGGCCGCATCCTGCACCTCTCCGGCATCACGGCCGCCCTCTCCGCGGACTGCCTCGCCCTCCTGCGCGAGCTGACCGCCCCCCGGCCAGGACGCCCCCTGGTGTCGTTCGACGTCAACTACCGCCCCGGCCTGTGGAGCGGGGCTGCGGTCGAGGGACCCCGCGTCCTGCTCGACCTGGCCCGAGGCGCCGACCTCGTCTTCGTCGGCGAGGACGAGGCCGCCGACGCGTGGGGCGTCACCGGCGGCCCCGACGCCATCCGCGCCGCGCTCCCCGAGCCCGCGACCCTGGTCGTCAAGCAGGGCAGCCGCGGCGCCACCATCCATACCCACGGGGAGCCCGCCGTCTTCCAGGCCGCGCTCAAGGTCGACGTCGTCGCCCCCGTCGGCGCCGGCGACGCCTTCGCCGCCGGATTCCTCTCCGCCACCCTGCGCGGCCTGACCGCCGAGCAGCGCCTGCGCCACGGGCACCTCATGGCCGCCGCCGCGCTCACCGTCCCCGGCGACCTCGCCACGCCGCCCGCCCGGGCGCACACCGATCGTCTTGCCGCACTGGACGCCCACGCCTGGGGGACACTTCGTCTCGGCCCCGGCTGGACGGACGGCGTCCCCAGGAACACTGAGGCCAAGGAGGAGGCACGTACATGAGCCAGACCGTCGACCGCGCCCTGTCCATCCTGCCGCTGCTCGCCGAAGGCCCCGCCGACCTCGGCCAGGTCGCCGAGCGCCTCGAAGTGCACAAGTCCACCGCCCTGCGGCTCCTGCGCACGCTCCACGAACACGGCCTGGTCTACCGCCAGTCCGACCAGCGCTACCGCCTTGGCGCCCGCCTCTTCGCGCTCGCCCAGGAAGCCGTCGAGAACCTCGACGTGCGCGAGATCGCGCACCCCCACCTCCTCGCGCTCAACGAGAAGTGCGGCCACACGGTCCACCTCGCGGTCTACGAGGAGCAGGAAGTCCTCTACATCGACAAGGTCGAGAGCCGCTACCCGGTGCGGATGTACTCGCGCATCGGCAAGCCGGTGGCGATCACGGTCGCCGCCGTCGCCAAGCTGCTGCTCTCCGACCTTCCCGAGGCCGAGCGCCGCGCCATCGCGGAGAAGCTCGACTACCCCACGTACACGTCCCGTTCGACGCCCAACGCCGCCGCGTTCCTCAAGGAGCTCGGCGCCGTGCGCGAACAGGGATGGGCCACCGACCTCGGTGGCCACGAGGAGTCCATCAACTGCATCGGGGCCCCCATCCGCGGTGCGGACGGCCGGGTCGTCGCCGCCATGTCGGTCTCAGCGCCGAATGTCGTCGTCACCGCCGACGAACTCCTCACGCTGCTCCCGCTGGTGCGCCGTACGGCGGACGCCATCAGCCGGGAGTACTCCGGCAAGTCACCCCTCAAGGAAGCCTGAACGACCGATGACCGAGAACACCGTAAAAACAGCGCTCACCCCGGCCACCCACACCACCCCGCCCGCGAAGTTCTCCCACGGCGTCAAGAAGGGCAACATCCTTCAGGTCGCCGGTCAGGTCGGCTTCCTGCCCGCCGAGGAGGGCAAGGCCCCCACCCCCGCGGGCCCCACCCTGCGCGAGCAGACCCTCCAGACCTTCGCCAACGTCAAGGCGATCCTCGAAGAGGGCGGCGCGACCTGGGACGACGTGATGATGATGCGCGTCTACCTCACGGACGTGGACCACTTCGCCGAGATGAACGAGATCTACAACGCCTACTTCGAGGAGCAGGGTCTCAAGGCCCCCGCCTCGGCCCGCACCACGGTCTACGTGGGCCTGCCCAAGGGGCTGCTCATCGAGATCGACGCGCTCGCCGTCCTGAGCTGACGCAGCCCGTCCCCTGAACCACCCCCCGCAAGCCGCAAGTCGTCACGGCGCGGTGCCCAACTCCCCCCTTCGGGCGCCGCGCCGTGATCCCCCCTGCCCCGAAAGCCCCATGCACTTACGAGGTCAAAGATGTCCCCGTCCCCCTTCGCCGCGCTCGCGGCCGCCGCCCCCGCCGAGGCACCACCTCACACGGGCGGAATCCTCACCCTGATCGACGGCACCGCCGGTCTGCTGACCGTCGCCGCGCTCGGCATCGTGCTTCTCCTCTTCCTGATCATCAAGATCAGGCTGCAGCCCTTCGTGGCGCTGCTCGCGGTCTCCATAGTCGTCGGCCTCTCGGCCGGCCTCTCCGTCACCGAACTCTTCGGCACGGTGCAGAAGTCCGACGCGGTCTCCGTCATCGAGTCCGGCATGGGCGGCATCCTCGGCCATGTGGCGATCATCATCGGCCTCGGCACGATGCTCGGCGCGATCCTCGAGGTCTCGGGCGGCGCGGAGGTGCTGGCATCGCGCCTCCTCGGTCTCTTCGGTGAGAAGCGGGCGCCCCTCGCGATGGGCCTCACGGGCCTGATCTTCGGCATCCCGGTCTTCTTCGACGTCGGCATCTTCGTCCTCGCGCCGATCGTGTACGCCGCCGCCAAGCGCAGCGGCAAGTCGATCCTGCTCTACTGCCTGCCCCTGCTCGCGGGCCTGTCGATGACCCATGCGTTCCTGCCCCCGCACCCGGGCCCGGTGGCCGCGGCCGGTCTGCTGAAGGTGGACCTCGGCTGGGTCATCCTGATGGGCATCGTCTGCGGCATCCCGGCCGTCATCGCCGCCTGGGTCTACTCGGCCTGGATCGGCAAGCGCATCTTCGTGCCCGTCCCGCAGGACATGGTCGAGGCCGCCGAAGAGGCGAAGGCGGCGGTCGTCGCCGAGCAGCGTGCGGCAGGCGTCGAGCCGCGCGAGAAGCCGGTGCCCCTTGGCATGGTGTTCGCGATCATCGGAACGCCGCTGTTCCTGATCCTCCTCGCGACCTTCTCGTCGATCGCCTTCGACCCCTCGACCCTCCGTTCGGTGATCGAGTTCTTCGGCAGCCCCTTCGTCGCCCTGACGATCGCCCTGCTGATGGCGTACTACCTGCTCGGCATCCGCCGCGGCTGGTCGCGCAAGTCCCTCGAAACGGTGTCGACCTCCTCCCTGAAGCCGGTCGGCAACATCCTCCTGGTGGTCGGCGCCGGCGGCATCTTCGGCGCGGTCCTCAAGGCGAGCGGCGTGGCCAAGGCCCTCTCGGACACCTTCCAGGACGTCGGCCTGCCGATCATCGTCCTCGCCTACCTGCTCTCCCTGGTCCTGCGCGTCGCCCAGGGCTCGGCGACGGTGGCGATCGTGACGACGGCGGGCATCGTGGCCCCCCTCCTCGCCGAGGGCGACCACTCGCAGGCGTTCGTCGCCCTGGTCATCATGGCGATCTCGGCGGGCTCGATCTTCGCCTCGCACGTCAACGACGGCGGCTTCTGGATGGTGGCGAAGTACTTCGGCATCTCGGAGCGGGACACGCTCAAGACGTGGACGGTCCTGGAGTCGGTGCTCTCCCTGGCCGGATTCGCGGTCGCGGCCGTGGTGAGCCTGTTCGTCTAGCGGGCTTGTACGTTCATGGGGGCGCCCGGCGGATCGCCGGGCGCCCCTTGTCCGTCGTGCGGGCTCAACCCGTGCAGTACTGCTGCTCCTTGCCGATGGACCGGTACATGCAGTCCGAGTTCTCCATGAGCTGGAGCACCGCGTCCCTGTTGCGGTTGGTCTCCCGCTCGATCACCTCGTCGGGCGGGTAGAAGCCGCCGCCGCCCGCGGACGACGGGTACATCTCGAAGGTGTAGCTGAAGATCTTCTGGTTGCCCCACAGCCAGTCGTTGATCGACCCGTCCGTGATGTAGAGGTCACTGGACTGCTGCGGCGTGTAGCCGTTGCTCGCGGCCATCTTCCGGCCGATGGCGGCGTGCGCGTCGCGGTCGTCCTGGGTGAGGCCGGGGCCCGTGTCGCTGTACGTGTAGCCGTAGGGCCACAGGACCAGTTCGCTGTACGTGTGGAAGTCGATGGAGGCCTTGATCTGCTGCTTGCCGCCGACGATGCGGCTGCGCACGAAGTTGGAGACGACCTTCACCTCGGGCGCCGACTCGGCGCTCGGACCGCGGTAGGTCTCGGAGCCCGTGGAGCCGGACGAGCCGCCGCAGCAGCCCCACCGGTAGGCCCAGTTGCGGTTCAGGTCGGTGCCGACGTTCGACGAACCGCTGTTGGGCTGGCGGTTCTTGCGCCAGCTGCGGTAGGAGCCGGTCGCGATGTCGTACTCGCCGCCGTCCGGGTTCAGGTCCGGCACGATCCAGATCTCGCGCTCGTCGACCATCTTCTTGATGCGCGCGTCCGTGCCGTAGTCGTCGCCGAGTTCGCGCAGCAGGTAGAGCGCCATCTCGACGGTCAAGTGCTCGCGGGCGTGCTGGTGGTGGGTGAAGAGGACCTCGGGCTCGGCCTCGTCGGTGCCCACGTTGTCGCTGATCTTGATGGCGACGATGTCCCGGCCCGAGTAGGACTTGCCGATGACCCTCTTGCTCATCAGGGTCGGATGGGCCGCGATGCGCTGGTCGATCTCCGCGTTCATCTCCGCGTAGTTGTGGTACCTCGCGTCGGCGGGCGGGAAGTCCTTGGCCTCCACCGGTTCGCCGTTCGTACGCTTCGGGGGTCCGGCCAGGGCCTTGAGCTCGTAGCCCGCCGCCCGGAGCTTCGCCGCCTCGCGGCCGTCGGCCGAGACGACCACCGCGCGGGCGTCGACCTCGTCGATGGCGACGCCGGTGCGGGCGAGCGCGGTGCGCGCCCCCTTGTCGTCGCCGAGGGGGATCTCGTACTGGCGCGTTTCCTCGTCGGCCGCGGCCGCGGCTGCGGCGCGCGCGGTCCGGTCGGTGCTGTCCGGTGAGGCATTGGCGGTGATGGGCGCCGCCACGGCGAGGGCGAGAAGGACCGCGAGAGCAGCGGATCTTCTGCCGCGTATGCGAAGTCGCATGAAGTCTCCTGGGGGTGGGGGGGTGGTTCAGTGCGACGCGTGCGGTGCGGGTTGCGCGGCCCCATCGTCGGGGCATGGCATGCTCCGGTCAACGCTGTCTTCGGCCAACCCCTTGTGCCACGAGCCGCCATGCGGTTTCTTGATCGGCATGGCTGAAACGACAGGCAGCGACGCTGCCATGGGAGATGCGGCTCCCCAGCCCCGCAAGTCCAGCTGGAAATACATCGGCCCCGGCATCGTCGTCGCCGCGACCGGCGTCGGCGCGGGTGACCTCGTCGCGACGCTCATCGCGGGCAGCAACTTCGGCTACACCCTGCTCTGGGCCGCCGTGATCGGCTGCGTCGTCAAGATCTCGCTCGCCGAGGCGGCCGGGCGCTGGCACCTGGCGACCGGACGCACCCTCTTCGACGGCTGGGCCAGCCTCGGCCGCTGGACGACGTGGTTCTTCGTCGTCTACGTGGTGATCTGGGGGTACGTCTACGGGGCCGCGGCCATGTCGTCGTCGGGACTCCCGCTCCAGGCCCTCTTCCCGGACGTCATGGAGCTCAAGTGGTGGGGGATGCTCACCGGCATCGTCGGCCTGGTCTTCGTCTGGTTCAACAAGTACGCCGTCTTCGAGAAGGTCATGACGGTGCTCGTCGGCATCATGTTCGTCGTCACCGTCTATCTCGCCATCCGCGTCACCCCGCACCTCGGCGACGCCTTCGCGGGCCTGCTGCCGGTGCTGCCCGACGAGAAGGACTCCATCCTCAACACGCTCGGCCTGATCGGCGGTGTCGGCGGCACCATCACCCTGGCCGCCTACGGCTACTGGGTCAACGCGAAGGGCTGGACGAACACGAGCTGGATGAAGGTGATGCGGCTCGACAACCGCGTCGCGTACATCACCACCGGCATCTTCGTCGTCTCCATGCTCTTCGTCGGCGCCGAGCTGCTGCACTCCGCGAACGTCGCGATCGCCAGCGGTGACCAGGGCCTGGTGCAGCTCTCCGGCATCCTGGAGAAGGAGTACGGCGACGCCACCGCCAAGCTGTTCCTGATCGGCTTCTTCGCCACGTCCTTCACCTCGCTGATCGGCGTCTGGCACGGCGTGAGCCTGATGTTCGCCGACTTCGTGGAGCGCTATCGCAAGCAGCGGGCGGGCGCCGACTCGAAGGCCCTGACCGGCGAGGAGGTGGCCTCGGGGGCGCGCGAGAAGTCGGTGCCCTTCCGCGCGTACCTGCTGTGGCTGACCTTCCCGCCGATGATCCTGCTCTTCCAGGGGCAGCCGTTCCGCCTCATCATCCTCTACGGCGTGCTCGGCGCCGCCTTCATGCCGTTCCTGGCGCTGACCCTGGTCTGGCTGCTCAACTCCGCCCGTACGCCCAGTGAATGGCGCAACGGCTGGCTCAGCAACGGCATGCTGGCGATCGCCGGCCTGCTGTTCCTGGTCCTGTGCGTCAAGCAGATCACGGACCAGGACTGGAGCAGCTTCTTCTAGCGGACCGGACACGCAGGCCGCAGCGCCGCCGGGGGAGCGGCGGCGCTGCAGGTGTGAGGGGTGGCTACCCGGCCGGTGCGAGCCGGGTGCCGCCGGTTACGGCAGGCCGTGCACGTGCGCGCCCACCGCCTTGGACCAGGAACTGCCGTCCGCGGCGTCCCAGTTCGTCGACCAGGTCATCGCGCCCCGGATGTCGGGGTACGTCTTGGCCGGCTTGAAGGAGCCGCAGCCGGTGCCCTTCGCCAGGCAGTCCAGGGCCTGGTTCACGACGGACGGCGAGACGTAGCCGCCGCCCGCGGCCTTCGCCGACGCCGGGACGCCTATGCCGACCTGCGACGGGGCGAGGCCGCCCTCCAGCTGGATGCAGGCGAGCGCGGTGAGGAAGTCGACCGAGCCCTGGCTGTAGACCTTGCCGTCACAGCCCAGCATCGAACCGCTGTTGTAGTACTGCATGTTGACGACCGTGAGGATGTCCTTCACGGCGAGCGCCGTCTTGAAGTACTCGTTCGACGTCGACTGCATGTCGATCGTCTGCGGCGCCATGGTCAGCACGAACCCCGAACCGGCCTTCCCGGCAAGGGACTTCAACGCCTGGGACATATACGTCGAGTCGAGCCCGTTCTCCAGGTCGATGTCGACGCCGTCGAAGCCGTACTCCTGCATGAGCTTGTACGCCGAGTCCGCGAAGGCGGTCGCGGACGCGGAGTCGTTCACCGACACCGCGCCCTTCTCGCCGCCGACCGAGAGGATCACGGACTTCCCCGCCGCCTGCTTCGCCTTGATGTCGGCCTTGAACTGGTCGACGGTGTACCCGCCGAGCCCGGCCGAGTCGAGGATGAACGCCAGCTCGCCCGGCGTGCCGGTCGCGTCCGCGAACGAGACCGCGATGATGTCGTACTCGTCCTGTACGTCGCCCAGCTTCTGGACCGTGGCGCCGTTGTCGAAGTTCTGCCAGTAGCCGGTGACCGCGTGCTCGGGCACCGCGCGGGTGTCGGCGTCGGCGCTGTCGGCGCCGCCGGTGAGCAGGCCGGTGAGCGCCAGGGCGAGTGCCGTTGTCAGACCGATGACGGGCCCTGCCTTCCTGCGTGTCCTGCCACGTGCGTGATCCACTTCTGCCTCCGGTGGGGGGAGTTGGGGCATGCGGAGAGCTCTCGCTTGGGGGGTGCGACCTGGTCCAGTGGTCGTACAAGTTGGTCCAGACCAATTCAGTTGTCAAGACCTCTGACATCCCCCGGACCCCGGCAGTCCGGCCAACCTCAATGTGAACAGTGGGAAGTTGGGTGTTGAGGTGGCGCTGACCTGGATATGGTGCTGAGGCAGAAGTGCACGAAGACCGGGGGGTGTACGCATGCCGACCGCCATAGCCGTCACCGGACCCGACCTGGTGCTGCCGTCGCCCGACCGGCACACCCCGTCGGCGGCCGTCCTCCAGAGCGCCGTCCAGTCGCCGCGGACGTACTCCCTGGACCAGGCGCTCACCGAGATGCACACCCTCATCGAGCACCACGGCTATGTGATCGTCCTCTGCCCGGCGTCGGCGCCGCCCGCCGTCGTCCAGCGCATGTACGCGATCCGCTCCATCCTGGAGAGCGACCGCATCGCGATCCTCCGCCCCGACCTGCCGCCGCTCGGCCTCGCCGTCCTGGCGCTCCAGCTCCGCCAGCTGTCGATCTGCGACTTCAGCCCCGGCGTGCTCGCGTCGGCGGCCCGCCTCCTCTCCCACTACATCTACGCGGGCGCGCTGCTCGGCTCGGTGGCCAAGCTCGACCGGGTCCCTGTCACCCTCCAGTCGCACGCCAAGTCATGGGTGCCGGGCGCGCAGTTCGCCGTCCTCGCGACACCGCGACCCGAGCTGATCAAGGTGACGGGGGAAGCGACGCTCCCCGGCCCTGGATTCGGCACGAAGCTGCTGTACGCCACCGGGCAGCTGACGTCCGACTGGGTCACCGAGACGCTCGCTCCCGCGTGGCGCACCCAGGGGGTGGCTCAGGCGCGCCTGCCGGGGGAGTCCGCGCGGTGGTGGGCGACGGGCAAGCTGGTCGAGTTCGCCGCTGCGATCCCCGACATCTCCGTGCTCTACCAACTGGTCTCGTCCGTCCGGCGGGACGACTGCCACTGGTGCGGCCTCGAACTCATCGGCGACCGCTGCGGCTTCTGCGCCGCGCCGCTGCCGCCGCCCCCCGATCGCCCGGCGCCGGCCTCCACCGGCCGTGCTCCCGCCGGTCGCGCCTCCGCCGTACGCGCGCTGCCGCGAGGCGCGACGTAGGACCGGGCCCCACCGCGTACGACCCGTACGACCCGTATGACCCCGAACCGAACGCGCACGACACCGCTCACTGTCCGTAGCCATCCGCACTCGATCGAGGTACTCCGGTCCATGAACTCACGCCAGCGCCGCGGCGTCATCCTGCTGGTCCTGTCGGTCCTGGCCGCGTTCGGCGCGTTCGCGGGAGTGCTCTCGGTGATCCGGGACGTGAACTCGAAGGTGGGGCCCGAGGTGGCCGCGTACAAGCTCAAGGGGGACATCGCCCCCTACAAGGAGCTGAGCGCGGACCAGTTCGAGAAGGTGGAGATGCCGGAGCGGTGGCTCTCGAAGAACGCGGTCACCGATCTGCGCCAGGTCCGCGGGAAGATCGCGGTGACGGAGCTGCGGAAGGGCTCGCTGCTCCAGACGGACATGATCGTGAACCGGCCCGAACTGGAGCCGGGGCAGCAGGAGATCGCCATCATGATCGACGCGGCGACGGGCGTCGCGGGCAAGATCACGCCGGGCTCGACGGTGAACATCTACGCCACCTTCAAGGGCGAGACCGACAACGCCAAGGACCAGTCGAAGGTCATCGTCGAGTCCGCGAAGGTGATCGACGTCGGCAAGCTGACCGCCCTCGACCCGGACCAGGACGACCGCGCGGGCAGCAGCCGGCGTACGGCGACGGAGGCGGTGCCGATCACGTTCGCCCTGGACACGGCGGACGCGCAGCGCGTGGCGTACGCGGAGTCGTTCGCCACGCACGTCCGCCTGGCCCTGGTGGGCCAGGGCGGGGAGAGCGCCATCCCGCGGGGCGACCGGACGTACACACTCGACGAGGACAAGTAGGGGGCCTGCGGATGTGCTGCACGTCTGAACCGCCGCTTCTCGCTCCCGCTGCGGGCAGCTGTCGTAGGCCGCCGCTGCGCGGCGGATCGCTCGATCCGGTGGGTGCATGTTCTGAGCCGCCGCTGCGGGGCGGATCTCTCCCGCCCACCCACCCGTTCGCCCCGCGGTGCGGGGTGGGGCGGGAGGTGCTCTTGGGCTGGTCGCCGACGCGGGGCAATCGGGCGGGTGGGCGGGAAATGCCTGTTCGCCGACGCCCGCTGCGGGCTGCCGACGCACGGAACGTCCACTCCGCCGCCCGCGGCACCGCCCCCCTGCCGGGAGGCGATCGCGCATGACGACCCGCATCCTGCCCGCCGTAGGGGACATGGACGCAGCCCGCGCGCTCTCGACGCTCGTCGGGCAGTTGCCGGACGCCGAACCCGCCCTTCCCGTCGCCGACTCCACCGCCCTGCTCGACACCCTGGCGCGCCTCGCCGCCGAGTCCATCGACGAGCTGCCCGAAGTCGTCCTCATCCATGAGCGCATCGGGCCCGTCCCCGCCCTCGACCTGATCCGCGACCTCGTCCTGCGCTTCCCGGCGGTCGGCGTCGTCCTCATCACCGCCGACACCAGCCCCGCCCTCCTCACCGCCGCGATGGACTCCGGCGCGCGCGGCATCGTCGGCTTCCCGCTCGCCTACGACGCCCTCGCCGAGCGCGTGCACGCGGCGGCGGCATGGTCCGCCGGGATGCGCAGGCACCTGGGCAGCGCGGGCATCGAGCTCTACGCCGGGACGGGGGAGACCCCCGGCGGCGGGCACGTCGTCGCGGTGAGCGGGGCCAAGGGAGGCGTGGGGACCACCCTCGCCACCGTCCAACTCGCCCTCGCCGCCCGCGCCTCCGGCCGCAGCGTCGCCCTCCTCGACCTGGACCTGCAGTCCGGGGACGTCTCCTCCTACCTGGACGTCCAGTTCCGCCGCTCCATCGCCGACCTCGCGGCGATCACCGACATCACGCCCCGCGTACTCCAGGACGCCGTCTACACCCACGAGACCGGCATCGGCCTCCTCCTCGCCCCCGGCGAGGGCGAGCGCGGCGAGGAGATCACCGACCGGGTGGCCCGCCAGACGCTCGGCGCCCTGCGCAGCCGCTACGACGTCGTGCTCGTCGACTGCGGGACGTACGTCACCGGGGCGAGCGCCGCAGCCATCGAACTCGCCGACCAGGCGCTCCTCCTCGTCACCCCGGACGTCGTCTCCGTACGCGCCGCCAAGCGCATGGTGCGCCTGTGGGACCGCCTCCAGATCCGCAAGGCCGAGGAGACGCTGACGGTCGTCAACCGCAACGGCAAGGGCGCGGAGATCCAGCCCTCCCTGGTGGAGAGGGTGACGGGGACCCGGGTGGCCCGCACCACCGTGCCCGCCAACTTCAAGGAGCTTCAGGGCGCCGTCGACGCGGGCCGCATGCAGGACCTGGACAGCAAGTCGACGGTGAAGCAGGCCCTGTGGGCGCTCGCGGGCGAGCTGGGCCTGGTCGACCCGGAGGCGGCCGGGGCGAGCAAGCGGGGCGGCGCGCTGACGCTCCGGAAGCGGGTCGGCGGCGACCGGGGCGCGGTCACCCTGGAGTTCGCCGGGATGTTCCCCCTGCTGCTCGCCGTGATGGGCCTTCTGTGGCAGTGCGCGCTGTACGGCTACACGTTCTCCCTCGCGGGGAACGCCGCCGACGAGGCGGCGCGGGCCGCGACGGCCGCGTACGCGGTGGGCGAGGGCGGCGCGGCGGCGTGCGAGGCCGCGGCCAAGGAGCATCTGCCGTCGGCGTGGCAGGGCGCGGAGGTGTCCTGCACGGACGACGGGGCGGTGTGGAAGGCCCACGTGGACGCGGACGTCCCGCTCTTCTTCCCCGGGATCGACGCGGGGTGGAGTGTGAGCGGGGAGGCGGGCGCGGCGAAGGAGGGTGAGGACCAGTGACAGGGCTGACGGTCCAGCCCGCGACGGACGGCGCGCGTCGGTTCCGGCGAAGGAACCCTCGCCGGAGCGACCGCCGGAGCGACCGCTGGAGCGACCGCTGGAGCGACCGCTGGAGCGACCGCCGGAGCGTCCGCTGGAACCGTCGCCGGGACGACCGCGGCGTATCCATGCTCGAATTCGCCGGCTTCCTCCCCATCCTGCTCCTCATCGGTCTCGCCGCCATCCAGCTCGGCCTCGTCGGCTACGCCGTCAACCAAGCCGGTTCCGGCGCCCGCGCGGCAGCGCGCGTCGCATCCCAGGGGGAGGGCGGCGAAGCCGCGGGCCTGGCGGCGATGGACGGCAGCCTCGACGCCCAGGTCGCCCTCAGCGGGGGCGGCGACACGACGACGGCGGAGGTCACCGTCCAAGTCCCCACGCTCCTGCCGTTCGTGGACGCCGGCTGGTCCGTCACGAAGTCGGCCACCATGCCCAACGACGAAGACGAAGACGGGAGCTGAGAGAGAAAAGATGAGCCTCCGCGACCGCATAGCGACCCCGCACGACCACGGCGAGGGCAGCGGACCCAGCCGCGACGACAGCCTCGTGGCCGTCTACCGCGCCAAGCTCCTGGAAGAGATCGACCTCGCCGAGATGTCGTCCCTCACGACGGCGGACCGCCGCGTGCGCCTCGAACGCGTCATGGGCCACATCATCAGCCGCGAGGGCCCCGTCCTGTCGACCTCGGAGCGCTCCCAGCTCATCCGCCGCGTCGTGGACGAGGCCCTGGGACTCGGCGTACTCGAACCGCTCCTCGCCGACGCCTCCATCACGGAGATCATGGTCAACGGCCCCGACTCGATCTTCGTCGAGCGCGCGGGCCGCGTCGAACAGCTCCCCCTGCGCTTCGCGTCGAACGACCAGCTCATGCAGACCATCGAGCGCATCGTCTCGACGGTCAACCGCCGCGTGGACGAGTCGAACCCGATGGTCGACGCGCGCCTGCCCACCGGCGAGCGCGTGAACGTGATCATTCCACCCCTGGCCCTCACCGGCGCGACCCTCACCATCCGCCGCTTCCCCCGCGCGTACACGCTGCACGAGCTCATCGGCCTGGGCTCGCTCGACGAGCACATGCTGCTCCTGCTCTCCGCCTTCGTGCGCGCCCGCTTCAACATCATCGTCTCGGGCGGCACGGGCTCCGGAAAGACGACCCTGCTCAACGCCCTCTCCGGCCTGCTCCCCTCCCACGAACGCATCATCACCATCGAGGACTCGGCCGAGCTCCAGCTCCAGCAGGACCACGTGATCCGCCTCGAATCCCGCCCCGCGAACGTCGAGGGCAAGGGCCAGATCACCATCCGCGACCTGGTCCGCAACAGCCTCCGCATGCGCCCGGACCGCATCATCGTCGGCGAGGTCCGAGGCGGCGAGACGCTCGACATGCTCCAGGCGATGTCGACGGGCCACGACGGCTCCCTCGCCACGGTCCACGCGAACACGGCGGAGGACGCCCTGATGCGCCTGCAGACCCTGGGCTCGATGTCCGAGGTCCAGATCCCCTTCGAGGCGCTGAAGGACCAGATCAACTCGGCGGTGGACGTGGTCGTCCAGCTGGCCCGGCACGCGGACGGCTCCCGCAAGATCGCCGAGATCGTCCTGCTCGTCTCGCACGGTCGCGAACAGTTCCGCATCGCCCCGGTGACCCGCTTCGTCCCGCGCCAGCCGGGCGGCAACGGCCTGGACCGCCGCGTGCACGGCTACTTCGAGCACCTGCCGCTGCCGCGCTCCGTCGCCGAACGGCTGTACGTCGCGGGCGAGCCGGTGCCGCCCGGCTTCGGCGTGGCCCAGGCCATAGACGTACTGAACACACGAGAGGCGATCGGATGAGCACGAGGGCGCGTACGAGAGAGGCCACGGGCTGATGGAGAACCAGGCCGCCCTGCTGGCCCTCGGCGCCACCATCCTGACCGGCACGCTCGCCGTCGCCGGAATCCACGCGTACGCCTCGGGGCGCGCCCAGCGCCAGGCACTGGTCGACCGCCTGTCGATCGGCCCCGGCACGGCCGACACCGGCGGCAGGGGCCGCCGCTTCTCGGCCGTGGACCGCCGCCTGCGCCGCACGCGCCTGGGGCGCTCCATCCACCTGCGCCTCTCGGCGACAGGCCTGGACCTGACGGCGGGCGAGTTCTTCGTCTACGTCGTGGCGGTCGTCGCCGCGCTCTGGCTGATGGCGGCGGCGACGCTGGCCCCGTTCTTCGGCCCGATCGCGGGCATCGTGGCGGTCTGGAGCGCGGTCGTCTTCCTCAACTGGCAACGCCAGAAGCGCATCGAGGCCTTCATCAACCAACTCCCGGACGTGGCGCGCATCCTGGCGAACGCGACGGCAGCAGGCCTGGCCCTACGTACATCACTGGCAATGGCGGCGGAAGAACTGGAAGCCCCAGCTGGCGAGGAACTCTCCATGGTGGCGGACCAGTTGTCCCTGGGCCGCTCGATCGACGACACCCTGGGCGAGCTCGCGGAGCGCCTCCCGTCCCGAGAGCTGATAGTGCTGGTCACCACCCTGATCCTCTCCAACAAGGCGGGCGGCTCGGTGGTGAATTCGCTCCGGAACCTCACCCAGACCCTGGAGGACCGCAAGGAGACCCGCCGCGAGGTCCGCACGATGCTGTCGGAGGTCCACGCGACGGCGTTCACGGTCCCGCTCCTGGGCCTTGGCTCCCTGCTCCTCATCAACTCTTCCAATGAGGGAGCACTGGCGAGGGTGACGGGTTCACCGGTGGGCCAGACGCTGATCCTGATCGCCCTTGGCCTGTACGCGGTGGGCTTCTTCGTGATCAGACGTCTCGGCAAGATCGAAGTTTGAGGGGGGAGTTACGTTGCTGGCACTGGCTCTGGCAGTGGTGATGGGACTCGCCGTGGCGGGCGCCTGCCAAGGCGTGCGCATGTACCGCGCGGAGGCGAAGCTCCCCACGGACCTGGCGATCGCCCTGGAGATCGGCGCCACCCGCGTCTCGACGGCGGGCTCGGCGGTGGACCGCCTCGGCATGCGCTTCGCCCCCCTCGTCCTGCGCCTGATGGGCCCGAAACGGGTGGACGCCAAGCGCCGCAAGATCGACATGGCGGGCAACCCCGGCGGCCTGACGATCGACCGCTACGCGGCCCGCCGGGCGGTCTACGGCGCATTCGGCCTGGTGATGGGCCTGGTCTTCCTCACCAACGGCTCATCGCTCTTCGGCCTCCTCACCTTCGCCTTCGGCGTGACGGCGGCGGACGCACTGATCTGGCAGGCGATACGGGAACGCCGCGAGGTCATCGACCGCACACTGCCGGACTTCCTGGACGTACTGGCGGTGGTGGTCTCGGCGGGCCTCGGCTTCCGCCAGGCGCTCGACCGCGTGGCGGAACGCTACGAGGGCCCCTGGGCGGACGAACTGCGCATAACGCTCCGCCAGATGGACATGGGCGTGAGCCGCCGCCAGGCGTTCGACGAACTGCGCCGCAGGAACGCCTCGGAGCAGGTCTCGCAGTTCGTCTCGGCGCTCCAGCAGGGCGAGGAACTGGGCTCGCCCATCGCGGACACGCTCATCCAACTGGCCACGGACATGCGGCGCACGGACGCGCAGAACTCCCGCCGCAGGGCGGCCAAGACGATCCCCAAGGCAACGATGGTGACGCTGGTCTTCATGCTTCCGGCCACGATGATCCTGATCGCGGCGGGCATGTTCCTGGGCTCGGGTTCGGACTTCGGCTCGATTCTGGGGAAGTGAGGGTGACGATGAACGGTGCGGTGGGCTCCGCCCCGGAAGCCGGTATCAAGCCAGTAATCGAAACCTCTTCGCGGCTGCAACCAAATATGGGACAGTCGCCCCGAGAGCAGGAAGGGCACACAGCCCCCGGAGGCGGCCCCCGCCGGGGCCTGCCACCCCAACTGGCCTTTGCAAAAGACGTGTTCACGGTATTCGCGGGAGGGGAAGTCGTGGAACGCATCGAGTCGCCCACGGTCCGGTCACGAACCTCCGACGCACGCCCCCGGGGTGCGTGATGACCTCACCGCCGGGGAAGGGAACTCGCCAACTTGCGAGTCTCAAACGGCATTGGTTGCGGAGAGTGGCTGATGGGTCACATGATCTCGCGTACGTTGCCTATGACGACAGCGACGTCGGAATTGGCTGCGCCAGCGGTACGTGTACTGGGTGGGAGAGAAGGGGCCGTCGTGCTGAAAGATCGCGTACTCAGAGTCTGGGTCGACTGGACCGTAACCGTGACTTCCCGGGTTCGGGGGAGGGAGCGGGATGCGGGGGCTGGGTTTGTGGAGTATGCGGGGCTGATGATTTTGATCGCGGGGATCTATACGTTGATCGACGGCCTCGCCCTGGACAACAAGATCTCCACGGCGATCGGAAACGCGGTGGGCGACGTCATCGGTGGGTGACAGCACGGCCCTCTCTGCGAAGCGACAAAGGGCAGACTCTCCCGATCTACATCTGGATGACGGGGATTCTGCTTTTCGTTGCGTTCGCCTTCTTTGCGTTTGCCCAGGCGGCATCCGCGCGTAACGGCGCGCAATCAGCGGCGGATGCCGCAGCGTTGGCCGCTGCGCAGGACTCCAGGGAAGAGCTGGTCGATGGGTTGGGTCAGTCCATCGGCGATGGTGACACTTGGCTCGACTGGCTGGACGGTGACAACTTCACCGGTGACGGAGCCCGGGGCGCGGCTGATGCGCTGGCCGCCGATAACGACTCCTCCGTGACCGGCTTCGGTCCGGAGGAAGTGAATGGATACCCGGGGTATCGAGTAGAGATCGAGACCAACTACACCGTTGGCGACTCGATCATTCCTGGCACGGAGTCCCAGCACGCCAAGGCGGGGGCAACTGCCATCATCAAGCCGCGCTGCGGCATCACCTCCTCTTCCGATCCGGAGAAGGAAGTGGAGTTCGATTGTGATGGTGGCGATTCGTTTGAGATCGATCCGGATGACTTCGATCTGGAGGATCTTCCGGACGCATCTGTCCTCTTCTCTGTGCATCTGGCCGACTGATGAGTGATCGACGAAAGAAGGAAGCCGTAGCGATGAACATTCGGCGCACCATGAAGACTCGCAGGGCAATGACCGCTGTGGCGATCACGACTGGGCTGGTCCTCACGGTTGCTGGCTGCGGTGGCGGTGGGGACGATGACAAGCCCGACAAGGACTCCAAGCCTTCCGCGTCAGCAAAGGGTGACGATGGGGGTGATGAGAAGGAGTCGCAGCCGCCTGCCGCCGATCAGACTTTGGCCGAGTCCAAGGGGGACGGAGTGACTCTGGTCATCAACTCGGCCAAGCGTGATGAGGGGGGCTTCCTTACCGTTTCAGGCAAGGTGACCAACACCTCAGATGGCCTTTGGACCGGGGGGCAATGGCGCGGAGATGAAAGGGAACTGCAGAAGAACGGCGGCTCCATTGCCGGTGCAAGCCTTGTGGATGAACAGGGGAAGAAGCGGTACTTGGTCCTGCGCGACACCACCGGACGTTGCCTCTGCACCAAGTTCGAGGGTGGCATCGACTCGGGGAACACGGCCGACTGGTTCGCGCAGTTCCCCGCTCCACCGGAGGAGACGAACAAGGTCACGTTCCAAGTAGGCGGGATGCCCCCGGCGGCCATCGAACTTGCCGAGGGTGAGTGACCATGTCCCACCCCCGACCACGCCCCCGAACCCTCGCCACAGCAACGGCCGCCACCCTCACGGCCCTGGTCCTCCTGACAGGCACCCCCGCCTTCGCGGACGACGAAGACCCCAGCGCACCCCCCGGCAGTACGACCACCACCCCGCCCCAGGAGGTCGACTCCAACAGCCCCGGACTGAAGCTGGCCGACGGAGCGACCCTGGCCCCGGCGAAGGTCCTGGACATCAAGTCCGTGGTCGAAGACCTCGGTGGCGAGGAGCGCCGTGAGGACACGAACACGGACGTGAAGTTCGCGCTGCAGGCGGAGGTGCTGTTCCCCAAGGACAGCCCCAAGCTGAACCCGGAGGCGAACGCGCGGATCAAGGCGATCGCCGAAGAGGCCAAGGCCCAAAAGGCCACAAACGTCCGGGTGTTCGGCTTCACGGACGACCTAGGCTCGTACAGCCACGGCAAGAAGCTGTCCCGCGAACGCGCCGAGGCCGTACACGACAAGATGGCCGCCTATCTGGGCCCCGAGGTCACCTACTCCGTACGCGGATACAGCGAGGACTACCCGATCGCGGACAACGGCTCCGAGGAGGGCCGCAAGAAGAACCGCCGAGTCGAGGTCTCCTTCCCCCGGGGCTCGGGCGGGGCGGACACGGGAACAGCGCCCTCCGGGAGCCAGGACTGACCGTTGCCTCCCAGACGGCCCCACCCGACCCGAAGGCTCAGGCTCTCCCTCAGCAGCATCGGCGCCACGGCACTGCTGATGACCGCATGCGGCAGCAGCACGCATGAGCCCTCCGCCGCGCCCACCGAGTCCCGGGGCGGGCAAGCGGGAATGATGTGCTTCTGGCCAGGCACCGCACCGCCGCCGAGCCGGACGTCCGCAGGCTGCCCGGAACAGACTTCGCCCAGCCCCCTGCCCACGGTGACCATGGCCCCGGAGAAGGACGCGAAGTGGGGTTGGCTCAAACCCAGTTGCTCGCCGGACAAGCGGGGCAGGACGGGCGTGACCCGCCACGGGACGCGGCTGTGGTGCGAGGAGACCAAGGGCCGGTGGCGCTGGACCTGGCACAGCCCTCCCGAGGCGAAGGAGCCCTGCGTGGACGAGGGCGCCTGGCACCTCAAGGACACCATCCGCTCCTACGTCTGCCGAGACGGAACCTGGCGAGCGGAGAGGCCGAAGGACTGGCGCACCCCGTCCCCGACAGACTGGCCCAGCCAGGGCCCCGGCAAGATCCCCAACCCAAGGGGACTCGCACCCGACGCGGTTCCCGGCCACTGACCGGACGCTGCCAGAGTCCCGGCACCTTCCTTCTCCCGAGAGGGCGCATGGCACAACACGCGCGCCCCATCCCTGTCAGAACACAACTTTGCAAAGTAGGTGCGCCACCCGCCGGTCCGGTGGTCAGCCGCTTGACGAGACCGGCACCGATCCCCGGGGCGACCGCGCACCCCTGCCCGTGACGGCCACCCCGGAAGATCCGGTCCGCACCCGGCAGTGAGACCCCACGGCCCTGCGGGAGTGGTCGAGAGTCCCGCCCTTCGGGCCGTCCGGTCGTCTTCCCTCGCGCGGTGGAGGGACGGGTGTCAAGGGTGGAGCGCAGCGCAATCGGCGCAGCCGACGCGACGAAGGAGCGCCCTTGACTCCCGTCCCGGAACCGCCAACCTAGGGACAACCGGGCGGCCCCGGCACCCAGCAAGGCCGCAGGCCCCCCGAAGCTCCGCCGGCCGGGGGGAGAGAGGGGGCCCAGCCCCCAGCCCCCAGCCCTCGGCCGACAAGCTGCTACTTCCCGCACTCCCCCAAGTACCGATCGAAGACCCCATCCTTGGCCTTCCGCGCAACGGCATCCGTATACGCATCCGCCCGCAGCACACCGGCCGCCAGATGGGTGTCGTCCTCAAGGTTCTTCGTATCGGCGCACGCCACCACCACGATCCAATCGGCGTGCGTCCCCTTGTCCTTGGCGGTGCCGTACGTCGCCTCGGCGCCGGTGACCGGCTTGGACAGGTCGTACGACACCATCGACGAGGCGGCCGGCAGCCCTCCCTCAACCTGGGCCACGGTCTGCCCGACGAACGAGGAGACCGGCACATGACCGGTCTCGCCCGAGCCACCGCCGACACCGCCACCGCCGGCACCGCACCCGCTCAGCAGTACGGCGACGACCCCGGCGAAAAGCACGGCGACGCCCCGCGCGGCACGCGCATCAGCATCAGAAGAGCCACTCACTTGACCTTGCAACTCACCTTCGCGGGCGCCGGGTTGAAGGCATGCTTCCACCCGCTCCTGCCGGCCTTGTAGTCGAGAGGCGTCGTGATGTGCTTCTCGATCTTGTACTTGTACCGGGTGCCGATCGGGTAGGCGACGAGCGAGTGGCCCTTCTTCACCGGCGAGCTGCACGTCACGGCGACGGACTGGGTCTTGGCCTGGCTGATGTTCAGGCTGCCCGCGACGGCGCCACGGCTGAGACCGAACCCCGCGTCGATGGTGCGCGTCGCCGACGCCGTCTTGTTGATCATGCAGGTCATGCCCTGGGTCTGGGCCGTGCAGCGGGCGATCTCGTCCTTGCTGTTCGTGTAGTTGCTCTGCTTCGACTTGTTGATGAGCTTGCTGTACTTGCCGACCGCACCCCTGGTCGAAACGCCGGACTTCGCGGTGGGCGAGGCCTCTTCGTTTGCGGGTGCGGCGTTCGCGTGGGCGGCGGTGGCCACCAGCGTGGCGGACAGGGCGAGTACGGCTCCGGCGATGCGAGTCGTCGAGCTAAGGCGCATGCGTTCCCCCATGTTCAATCTTGGTCGCCAAAGATCGTACTCGACGACTCAGCGACTCTGACCTGCGCATTCATGAGGGCGGCAACAGAGAGGGAACGGCTGCGGGAGCCCGCGCCGGCGCACCGCCGACGCGGGCGCGCGCGTCAGGGGAACGTGACGATGGTGTCGTAAAGCCCCGGGTTCGCCGTCACCGGAGTCTCCTTCGAGTCCCGCGCGGCGTTCGCCCGGTTCGCGAACGCGGGGTCGGCCCCGGCCGCCTCCCACGCCTCCCGGCTCTCCCAGTGGGCCACGTTCACGAGCTGGAAGCGCCCGTCGGCGGCCTGGGCCCGATGCAGCCGGGTGTCGATGAAGCCTGGCTTCTCGCTCATGATCGCGGCCCGCTGCTCCCACTTCTCGGCGAAGGCGTCGACGTCCTCGGGGGCGATCTCGAAGATGTTGATGAAGGTGACGTTCTCGGTAGCCATGATCGGACCCTAAGGGTGCCCTAATTAAGCCGAGATAAGCGGGAGTTGCCCAGACACAAGGAGCCAGACGCAAGGAGTCAGACGCAAGGAGCCAGACGCAAGGAGACAGACGCAAGGAGACAGACGCAAGGAAGCAGAGAGACCCGTCGCCGTGAAGCCCGCCTCTCCGCAGAAATGGGCGTGAGCCCCGGCCCACGCGATGCGAAGATCACTGCATGAGCAGTTTCGACGCACTTGTGGCGGAAGCGGAGTCGGCCCCGACCGAGGGCTGGGACTTCTCCTGGTTCGAGGGGAGGGCCACCGAGGAGCGGCCCTCCTGGCGGTACGCCCACGCCATGGGGGAGAGGTTGGGGCACGCCACCGCCTCCCTCGACATCCAGACCGGCGGCGGCGAAGTCCTCGCATCCGCGCCCGCGCTGCCCCCGCTCGCCGTCGCCACGGAGGGGTGGCCGCCGAACGTCGCCAAGGCCACCGCCCTGCTGCATCCGCGCGGCGCGGTGGTCGTGGCCTCGCCGGAGGACGCGCCGCTGCCGTTCGCGGCGGAGGCGTTCGACCTGGTCACCAGCCGGCATCCGGTGAAGGCACACTTCGACGAGATCGCCCGCGTGCTGCGCCCCGGCGGGACCTACTTCGCCCAGCACGTGGGCCCCGCCAGCGTCTTCGAGGTCGTCGAGTACTTCCTCGGGCGCCAGCCCGACGCGGTACGGAACGGCCGCCACCCCGACGGCGAGCGGGCCGAGGCGGAGGCGGCGGGCCTGGAGATCGTCGACCTGCGGTCCGAACGGCTCCGGATCGAGTTCCACGACATCGGGGCAGTCGTCCACTTCCTGCGCAAGGTGGTGTGGATGGTGCCGGACTTCTCGGTGGAGAGGTATCGCCCACAGCTGCGGGAGCTGCACGAGCAGATCGAAGCGGAGGGCCCGTTCGTGGCGCACAGCACGCGGCATCTCTTCGACGCCCGTAAGCGCTGAGGCTGGCCTCGCCCCCCGGACTCCCCCTGACTCGCCCCTGCCTCGCTCCCCTCCTGACTCGCCCCCCTGACGAGACATCCCGGGGCCGGGCGGACCCAGTTCCCCCCTACGCGTGTCGCCCTACGTGTGTCCCCCTACGCGTATCCCCCTACGCGTGGGCGCCCACACTCACCGGCCCCACCACCAACTCCGCCTGCCCCTCCAACACTTCCCCCACCCGCTCGACCTGCCCCTCCAACTCCCGCCGCTGGCCCGCGGTCAAACGCCCCAGCGGTTCCACCGTGACCGTCACCCGGCGCCCCGAGCGCCGCTGGTGCCAGACCCCGGCCACGACCCCGTCGATCAGGAGCACGGGGAAGTTGCCGGCCTGGCCCCCGGCCAGCGCCCGCTCGTAGGCCCGACCGGGGAAGAGCCGCTCGCGCGGGTGCGAGGCAATCACGTACGCGTCGAAGTACGGCAGCAACCGCACACCGCGCAGGCCCTGCACATCCCCCACACCCTGCACATCCCGCACGCCCTGCAAGTCCCGTCCACCCCGCACGCCCCGCACATCCCGCCCACCCTGCGCGCCCCGCACACCCCCCGCCGCCTCCCGCGGAAACTCCGTGTCGCCCGCGACCACCCACACCGGAGACACCCCGTCCATATCCACCGCCTCGATCTCCCCCTCGGAAGCCATCGACGCGAAGACATCCCCCGCCCAACCACCAGGCGCCGCCGCCCACTTGGCGAACTCGCGCGGCGTCGCGGGCCCGTACGCGTACAAGAAGCGCCGCACCAGAGCCGCCGTAGCCTCCTCCGCGGCCACCGGCGCCCCGAAGTCCGGCGGGCGCGTGTACGTCACCTTGCGCCCCCGGTTCGGCCCGAAGCACAGCACCCCCCGGTGGCCCGCCACATGCATGACCGCGCGCCAGCGCGGCCACATCCCCTGGAAGGCCGGCATCACCAGCTCGCCCGCCCAGGGCCCCGTACGCGCCACCACCTCCTCGCCGAGCTCGTCGACGGTCAGCCGGGCCCCGTCAAGGGCGTCGCCGATCGCGGCCACGATCTCGTCCGTCTGGGACGGAGTCAGGCGATCGCCCGCCTTGAAGGGGCTCGGGACACCCGGGATCGCGGATAACGCACCCGTCCAGAGGGGGAGTCGCGCCGTCGGCAGGAAGTGGATCGTGCCGCGCGGTCCGTACGTCTTGACCAGGCTCGGCTCATCGCCCCACAGCGCGTCGCGTACGTCCTGCCGGGTCGCCCCGTCCATCCGCAGCCCCACCGACAGCTCGGCGGCGGACAGCACCTGCGCCTGCGCGGCGAGCATCGCGTCGACCACCTCGCCGGGGCCAGCCTCGCCCGGCTTGGCCGGACTCAGCAGGAACTGCCGCTCCATGCGCCGGGCGTTGGCGGCGCTCCACGAAATAGCGGCGAGGGTCATCAGTGTTCCCCTTCAGTACTGTCGATCCAGTAAGTGGCTCTGCGAGTTCAGCGGATCAAGAGGAGTGGACCATGCCGAAGAGCGGCACGGAGGGCAATTCGGAGAGCGGCAAGGAGACCAAGACGCTGTACGCGTGCGGCCTCGACGCCGCCGTGGACGTCGTCGGCGGCAAGTGGAAGCCGATGATCCTCTGGGCGCTGTACGCGGGCACGACGCTGCGCTTCGGCGAGCTCCGGCGGCACATCACCGGCATCAGCGAGAAGGTGCTGATCCAGCAGCTGCGCGAGCTGGAGTCCGACGGCATCGTGCACCGCGAGGTGTACCGCGAGGTCCCGCCGAAGGTCGAGTACTCGCTGACCCCCCTCGGCCAGTCCCTGAACGAGGCGCTGATCCCGCTCGGCGTGTGGGGCGACGAGCACATGCAGCAGCTGGTGGCCAACCGGGACTGCGACAAGGTCGGCACGCGGGGCGGCGGCCGCCAGGATCGCCTGGACGAGAGCAAGGGCGAGGGCAAGGGCGACGGCAAGGACGAGAGCAAGGCCGGGAGCAAGGGCGACGGCAAAGCCGCCTGACGCGGAAACGGCACGGAAGGTTGCCTCGCACGCCGATCGTTAACCAAGTGATCCCGAAACAGGTGGCGTTGATTCCGCATCGTTATCGGGACCGGCTCGATCTGAGCCCCGGAATCACGTAAGTTCAGACCAAGGCGAATTCGCGTGAGCAAAGCCACGTGTGCGGTGCCGCGCGGCGGAGGGGGCTGCGCGGCTCCGCGCGCCCTCATCTCCCGGCGAACATCTCGCGGCGGACGTTCCCCGACGAACCTCCCGGCGGACGTTCCCCGACGAACCTCCCGGCGGACATTCCCCGGCGGACATCTCCCGGCGATCAGTCGCCGCCGGACCGCACCTCGACCCGCGTACCCCGGCGCACGCCCCACCGGGCCATCGCCCCGGCCTCCGCCTCCAGGACGTGCCGGGCCCGCAGCCGGGGCCGCCCGATCCGCCAGGGCCGCATCGTCCGCACGGACAGCACCCGCAGCTCCCGGTCCAGATACGCCACGTCCACGGCGAACCGCATCCGCACCGTGTGCACACCGCTCGCCGGGGTCAGCAGCAGCGCCCCGCTCACCCCGTCCCGCCCGAGCAGCCCGCGCCGCCGCGCACCGGCGGAGTCCGCGATCTCCAGGGGGAGTGGCTGTCCGGTCGGGAGCAGAAGCGTCGCCATGCGAGCCGAAGCTAGCGGCCCGCACGCCCGCCGCGTCAAGCGCGTGCCCCACCCCTGTCCCTCCTATGGGCTATCGCCAGGAGGGGCCTGAATCTGCCGACGGGGCCGAAATCCGGTGGGAGAACGGGGTCACGGAGTTGTCGGCCGATTTCGGAGAGTAGTTGTGGCACGCCGATGCGCGCGACTTCCCTCACGAAGGGTTATGGTGGAAACCCCCCCTCGGGCCGGTCCGTCTCCCCCCCCCACGGACCGGCCCGATTTTTTGTGCCCGGACGCCGGAGCCCGTACCGCCCGCGCCGCAGGCCGCCCGATCACGGAGTCAGAGCCTCCGACTATGGTCAGGGACATGTCGAACCAGTTCCCCCCGCCGTACGAGAACCCGCAGGCAGGCCTGCCCACTTACACGGGTCCCGCGCATGACCCTGCGTACGGGTACGGACCGGTCCCGCCGCAGACGATGCCGGGCGGCGTCCGCGCCGCACAGGTGATCATCTGGGTGCTCTCCGGGATGTGCCTGCTCGGCTCCGTCATCGCCGGCGCGATGTACGGGCCCCAGGCCGCGGGCGCGGTCCTCGGGGCCAACTTCCTCCTGATACCGCTGTGCGTCCTGGCCTTCCGCTTCGACCTGCCCGGTCACGGAAAGCGTGTGGCCTCGATCGTGCTCAGCAGCGTGCAGATCCTGGTCGGGCTCGGCGCCCTCGGCCGGAACGCGGGGCCGGGCGCCCTCCTCCTGGTCGGCTGCTCGATCGCGCTCGTGATCCTGCTCAGCCAGGGTGCCGCGGGCGCCTGGTTCAAGCGCCCGCGGACCTTCTAGACGTACCTCGACCGGACGTACCTCGACTGGACGTACCTCGACCAGGCGTACCCCGACTGGGTGTACCCGACTGGACGTACCCCGAGAAAGGGGAGCCGTCAGCCGCGACCGGCCCAGATGTTGGTGCCGGGCGTGGAGACCGCGTACGTGTCGATCTCGGTCAGCTCCGCGTCCGTGAGCTTCGGACCGGCCAGCGCCGCCACGTTCTCCTCCAGCTGCTTCACGCTGGAGGCGCCGATGAGCGCGGAGGTCATCCGCTCGTCGCGCAGGACCCAGTTGAGCGCCAGTTGCGCGAGCGACTGGTCGCGGCGGGCCGCGATGTCGTTCAGGCCGTTGAGCCGGCGCACGACCTCGTCGCTCAGGAGGTCGGGGTCGAGCGACTTGCCCTGCGTGGCACGCGAACCCTCCGGGATGCCCTTGAGGTACTTGTTCGTGAGCAGGCCCTGCGCCAGCGGCACGAAGGAGATGCAGCCCATCCCCGCGTCCTCGAGGGTGTCGAGCAGGCCGTCGTCCTCGGTCCAGCGGTTGATCATCGAGTACGAGGGCTGGTGGATGAGGGCGGGAACGCCCATCTCCCGCAGCAGCCGCGCCGCTTCGGCGGTCTGCTCGCTGTTGTAGGAGGAGACACCCACGTACAGCGCCTTGCCCTGCCGCACGGCGGACGCGAGCGCGCCCATCGTCTCCTCGAGCGGGGTCTCCGGGTCGAAGCGGTGCGAGTAGAAGATGTCGACGTAGTCGACGCCCATCCGCTTCAGCGACGCGTCCAGGGACGACATCAGGTACTTGCGCGAACCCCACTCGCCGTACGGGCCGGGGTGCATGAGGTAGCCCGCCTTGGTCGAAATGACCAATTCATCGCGGTACGGGGCGAAGTCCTGGGCGAAGAGCTTGCCGAAGTTGAGCTCGGCCGAACCGGCGGGCGGTCCGTAGTTGTTCGCCAGGTCGAAGTGCGTGACGCCCAGGTCGAAGGCGCGGCGCAGGATCGCGCGCTGGCTCTCGAGGGACTTGTCGTCACCGAAGTTGTGCCACAGGCCCAGCGAGACGGCGGGCAGCTTCAGGCCGCTGCGGCCCGTGCGCCGGTACTCCATGGTGCTGTAACGGTCCGTTGCCGCTCGGTACAGAGACGTGTCGTTCATGGGTACGAAGCTACTTCAGCCGGGGATCTTCCGGGGCCCGGCGCCGGATCACCCGAGGGCGGAGGCACGCCCTCACAGCGGTAGGCTTTCGCCTTCGGGGACTGCCGTCTGCACGGAGGGGCTGAAAGACCGTGAACCTGCGGGACAGGCTGCGCGGCCTGCTGGTCGGGCTGTACGCACGCCGGGTGGAAGGTCATCTGGACCATGACCAGGTGCCCAAGCACATCGGGGTCATCATGGATGGCAACCGCCGCTGGGCCAAGGCCGCCGGGTCCACCACCGTCCAGGGCCATCAGGCGGGGGCGGACAACATCGGGGAGTTCCTCGGCTGGTGCAGCGAGACGGACGTCAGGGTCGTCACGCTGTGGCTGCTCTCGACGGACAACTTCGACCGGCCCCAGGAC
Source organism: Streptomyces sp. NPDC054047 (assembly GCF_055585065.1). NCBI lineage: Bacteria > Bacillati > Actinomycetota > Actinomycetes > Kitasatosporales > Streptomycetaceae > Streptomyces > Streptomyces sp. NPDC054047. The sequence continues at coordinate 307,905 of NZ_JBVJKV010000011.1, forward strand.
GAACTGGGTCCGCTCCTCAGCATCATCGAGGACACCGTCCGCTCGCTGGGCCGCGACGGCCGCTGGCGCGTCCATCACGTCGGCGCCACCGACATCCTGCCCTCGGGCATGCGCAATGTCCTCAAGGAGGCGGAAGAGGCCACGGCCCACGTCGACGGGATAGTGGTCAACGTCGCCATCGGCTACGGCGGCCGCCAGGAGATCGCCGACGCCGTCCGCTCGATGCTGCTCGACGCCGCCGACAAGGGGCAGTCGCTCGAGGAGGTGGCCGACAAGGTCGACGTCGATCTCATCGGCAAGCACCTCTACACCAGGGCCCAGCCCGACCCGGACCTGGTGATCCGAACGAGTGGGGAGCAGCGCCTGTCCGGCTTCATGCTCTGGCAGACGGCCCACTCCGAGTACTACTTCTGTGAAGTCTTCTGGCCCGCGTTCCGCAAGGTGGACTTCCTGCGAGCGCTGCGCGATTACGCGGCCCGGCACCGGCGTTACGGGGGCTGACCCCGCGAGGTGCTCATGTCGGTGAGGTGTGAGTAACCCAGAGTTCACGGATGCGCCGTCATATGCCCTGGCATGGCGGCGCTTGTTCGAGGGAATAAGCCTTCCAGGTCGACATCCGATTCACGGATGTCGTATCTCAGCGGGCGGCATGGGGCCGTCCGCCCGGGAGGCCCTTTGCACCAGGACGACCGTGCGGTGAGTACGGGCGAAGTGGAGGGCCGGAGCTCGGCCCGCGCACTGCGGTCCCGAGACCGGTCCGGATTCTCCCGGCATCCTTCCCGTCGCTCCCCGACCTCATCCGAGGGGGTACGTCCTTCCGTGGTGACCAGCACAAAGCGCCGCATGCCCGACAGGCGCACCTATGTTCTCGACACCAGCGTTCTGCTCGCAGACCCGAACTCCATGTACCGCTTCGACGAGCACGAAGTCGTGCTGCCCGTCGTCGTGGTCACGGAGCTGGAGGCGAAGCGGCACCATCCCGAGCTCGGCTACTTCGCCCGGCAGGCCCTGCGCCTGCTGGACGACTGCCGGGTCCGGCACGGTCGCCTGGACGCGCCGATCCCGATCGGCGATCTGGGCGGCACGCTGCGCGTCGAGCTCAACCACTCCGATCCCGGCGTGCTTCCGGCCGGCTACCGGTTGGGGGACAACGACTCACGGATTCTCGCCGTAGCGCGCAACCTCCAGGCAGAGGGGTACGACGTCACCGTCGTCTCCAAGGATCTGCCTCTGAGGATCAAGGCGTCCTCGGTCGGCCTCCTCGCGGAGGAGTACCGCGCCGAGCTCGCCATCACGGACTCCGGCTGGACCGGAATGTCCGAACTGACCCTCTCCGGCGAACAGGTGGACCTCCTCTTCGAGGAAGACACCCTGTACGTACCCGAGGCGGCCGACCTGCCCGTCCACACGGGCCTCACCATCCAGTCCGAGAAGGGCAAGGCCCTGGGCCGCGTCACGGCCGAGGGCAACGTCCGTCTCGTACGCGGCGATCGTGAGGCCTTCGGCATCAAGGGGAGGAGTGCGGAGCAGCGCATCGCGCTGGACCTGCTGCTCGATCCGGACATCGGCATCGTGTCGATGGGCGGCCGGGCGGGCACCGGCAAGTCGGCTCTCGCGCTCTGCGCGGGTCTTGAGGCCGTCCTGGAGCGCCGCCAGCACCAGAAGGTGATGGTCTTCCGGCCGCTGTACGCGGTGGGCGGACAGGAGCTCGGCTACCTGCCCGGCACCGAGGCCGAGAAGATGGGCCCCTGGGCCCAGGCGGTCTTCGACACGCTCGGCTCGGTGGCGGGCAAGGCGGTCATCGAGGAGGTGACGGCGCGCGGCATGCTCGAAGTGCTCCCGCTCACCCATATCCGCGGGCGCTCGCTGCACGACGCGTTCGTGATCGTCGACGAGGCCCAATCCTTGGAGAGGAACGTTCTTCTGACCGTTCTGTCCAGGATCGGGGCGAACTCCCGAGTCGTCCTCACGCACGACGTCGCCCAGCGCGACAACCTCCGAGTGGGGCGGTACGACGGTGTAGTTGCCGTGGTCGAGAAGCTGAAGGGCCATCCGCTCTTCGCCCACGTCACCCTCACCCGATCGGAGCGTTCGCAGATCGCGGCGCTGGTGACCGAAATGCTGGAGGACGGTCAGATCTGAACCAGTTCACCCTGGTTACGCAGCAGTTGGCGCCGCCCGGCGAAGCGAAGGAGCTTAGCCGGGCGGCGTCGTGGCGTTCGCCCTTTTCCGAAAAACTCCTGGGGCAAACGAGGTGTGAGCTTTCACACGGCACGGAGAATTGCCTTGCGACGTCCGGCTGGGGCAGAGTCTGGGTCCTGTCAGGCCCCGCATGCGACACACCTGTACCCCCAGCGGTACCGCAACCCGGAAACACCAGAACTTCATAGTGGCCGTCGCATGCCGCCCGAAGCACCACGCGACGCTCCCGTCACGGGAGTTGTCCACCGGGTCCGTGCCTCCCGTGACCGAGAACCAAGCGGAGGCCAGTGCCAGGGGCACGATTGCGTCCGCGAGGTCACCTATGCGGGCGATGCTGGAAGGAAACCGTGTGAGCCGGATTTCGGTCCGGGGATTCGCCGTGGCATCCGCCACCGCGGTCACCACTGTTGGCGCTGTCGTCGGTGTCGCCTCGGGCAGCACCCCGGGCGCCTCGAATGACAACGACTTCGAGGCGGCGGCAAGCGACGCGACTCTCCTCGCAGACATTCCCGCGGGCCAGCAGGCCCAGGTGCAGACCGCGTCCCTGACGCAGCAGGCCGACGCACAGGCCATGGCTGCCGACACGGCCGCGAAGAAGTCGGCGGCGGAAGCAGCGCGCAAGCAGGCCGCCGAGTCGGCGATCGCGAAGCAGAAGGCCGCCGAGAAGGAGGCCGCAGCCGAGAAGGCCGAGAAGGCCGCGGCCAAGAAGGAGCGTGAGGCGGAGGCGGAGACCAAGGCCAGCCGTTCCTCCGCACGCGACGCCTCGGACTTCGCCCCGCAGTCCTCGTACTCCGTCTCGCAGGTCCAGGCGATGGCACGGCAGATGGTCCCCGGTGACCAGTTCCAGTGCTTCAGCAACATCGTCAACCACGAGTCCACCTGGAACTACAAGGCCAGCAACCCCTCTTCGGGTGCGTACGGCCTCGTCCAGGCGCTCCCTGGCTCCAAGATGTCCTCGGCCGGAGCCGACTGGCAGACGAACCCCGCCACGCAGATCAAGTGGGGCCTCGGCTACATGAACGACCGCTATGGAAGCCCCTGCGGAGCGTGGGACTTCTGGCAGGCGAACAACTGGTACTGAGCCGCGGTTCGCTCAACCTTTTGCAGACCCCTCACCGTCCTTCGGTGGGGGGTCTTGCCGTGTACGGTCAGTCCGACAACTTCCAGGGGGGAGTGGTGCGGAGAGACGGGGGAAGAGGACGGATCATGGCGCGAGTACCGGAGTGGATCGGCCGGCTGGGAGCCGGACTGTCTGAGATGGGCGAGCGGAGGAGCAGGCGGGCGGAGTCGGACGACGACTTCGGGGACGACGTCCGGTCTTCGCGGCAGTCGGCGGCGGATGAAGCCGACGGTTCGGACACCGTGGTGCCCGCGCCGCCCGCCTACGCGCCGGACATAGCGGCACGGCCCGACCCCGTCGACGCGGTGCCGTGGGGCATGCGCGTCGCGGCCGAGGCCGGCTGGCGTCTTCTCGTACTCGCGGGCACGCTCTGGGTGTTGATGAAGGTCATCAGCGCCGTGCAGCTGGTCATCTTCGCCTTCGTCGCGGCGCTGCTCATCACCGCGATGCTCCAGCCGACGGTGGCCCGGCTCCGGCGGCTCGGCCTGCCGAGGGGCCTTGCGACCGTCCTCACCGCCGTACTCGGCTTCGTCGTCATCGGGCTCGTCGGCTGGTTCGTCGTCTGGCAGGTCATGGAGAACGCGGACACGCTCTCCAGCCAGCTCCAGGACGGCATCGACGACTTGCGTAACTGGCTGCTCAACAGCCCGTTCCATGTGACCGAGGACCAGATCAACGACATCGCCAAGAGCCTGCGGGACGCGGTCGGGGCGAACACGGAGGAGCTGACGTCGGCGGGGCTCGAAGGGGTCACCGTGATCGTGGAGACCATGACCGGCATGCTGCTGGCGATGTTCTCGACGCTGTTCCTGCTGTACGACGGCAAGCGCATCTGGCAGTGGGTCCTCAAGCTCGTCCCGGCGCCCGCGCGGCCCGGCATCGCGGGCGCGGGGCCGCGTGCCTGGCGCACGCTGACGGCCTATGTGCGCGGCACGGTGATAGTGGCTCTGATCGACGCGATCTTCATCGGGCTCGGGATCTACTTCCTCGGGGTGCCGATGGCGGTGCCGCTGGCCGTCTTCATCTTCCTCTTCGCCTTCATCCCGCTGGTGGGCGCGGTGATCTCGGGCGCGCTCGCCGTGGTGGTGGGTCTGGTGACCCAGGGCGTCTTCACCGGTGTGATGACCCTGGTCGTGGTCCTGGCCGTGCAGCAGATCGAGGGGCACATCCTCCAGCCGTTCATCCTGGGACGGGCCGTGCGGGTGCATCCGCTGGCCGTCGTGCTGTCCGTGGCCGCGGGTGGGCTCGTCGCCGGGATCGGCGGCGCCGTGGTGGCCGTGCCGCTGGTCGCCGTGACGAACACGGTGGTGGGCTACCTGCGGGCGCACTCCCGGGAGGCCGCCCTGAAGCAGTCGCCGCAGCCGCGGGGCGCGACGGCGGCCGACATCGCTCCGGTGGATCCACCGCCTTCGGCCTGAATCGCGGAAAGGCCCCCGCTCAGCAGCTGCTGAGCGGGGGCCTTTCCGTTGTGCCGGGAGGCGTTACGCCAGGGACTCCTCGGAGTCCAGCGTGACGCCGACCGCCTGGATCACGGCGGCGATCTTGAAGGCTTCCTGGATCGTCTCGCGATCCACGCCGGCCTTCCGCAGCACCTGCTCGTGCGAGTCGAGGCACTGGCCACAGCCGTTGATCGCGGAAACCGCGAGCGACCACAGCTCGAAGTCGACCTTCTCCACGCCCGGGTTGCCGATGACGTTCATCCGCAGGCCGGCCCGCATCGTCCCGTACTCCGGGTCCGAGAGCAGGTGGCGCGTGCGGTAGAAGACGTTGTTCATCGCCATGACGGCCGCGGCCGACTTGGCGGCGGTGTACGCCTCGGGGGAGAGGTTCGCCTTCGCCTCGGGCTCCAGCTCGCGCAGCACCTTGGGGGAGCGGGAGGCGATCGCGCAGGCGAGCACCGTGCCCCACAGCTGCTGCTTCGGCAGGTCCGAGTTGCCGATGACCGAGCCGAGGTTCAGCTTCAGGTCCTTGGCGTAGTCCGGTACGGCGGACTTCAGTTCGTCGAGTGCCATGTCAGTAGGCTCCGTTCACTCGCCCGAGAGGAGCGCGACCGGGTCCAGGGTCTCGTCGCCCTTGCTCCAGTTGCACGGGCAGAGCTCGTCCGTCTGGAGCGCGTCGAGGACCCGGAGGACCTCCTTGGGGTTACGGCCGACGGAACCGGCGGTCACCATCGTGAACTGGATCTCGTTGTTCTGGTCGACGATGAAGACGGCGCGCTGGGCGAAGCCGTCCTCGCCCTCGATGCCGAGGTCACGCATGAGCTCGTGCTTCGAGTCGGCCAGCATCGGGAAGGGCAGGTCCGTCAGGTCCGGGTGGTCCTTGCGCCAGGCGTGGTGCACGAACTCGGAGTCACCGGAGAAGCCGAGGACCTGGGCGTCACGGTCGGCGAACTCGTCGTTCAGCTTGCCGAAAGCGGCGATCTCGGTCGGGCACACGAAGGTGAAGTCCTTGGGCCACGCGAAGACGATCTTCCACTTGCCCTCGTAGGTCTTGTGGTCGATCTGCTGGAACTCGGAACCCTGCTCCAGCGAGACACAGGCAGTCAGATCGAACTGGGGGAACTTGTCACCGACAGTGAGCACGCGCTCTCCTTGCTGCAAAGAAAATCCCTTTTGGGGAGTTTCCTGGGGGGTTGGACTGATGTTGATGGTGGCACAGGGTGCATTGATTAGGGAAATAGCTAGAGTGGGTCGTGTTGATCGGACCTGGCTATCAGTGCCAGTAGTAAGAGGACACCGGAATCGACACCGGAATCAAGGAGGAGTGCCGTGGCCACCAGCGCCAAGCCCGCGGCCAAACGCGGCGCCCGCCAGCCCAGCCTCGCCCAGCTGCGTGCCTTCGCCGCCGTCGCCGAGCATCTGCACTTCCGGGATGCCGCCGCCGCGATCGGCATGAGTCAGCCCGCGCTCTCCGGCGCCGTCTCGGCCCTGGAGGAGACACTCGGTGTCACCCTGCTCGAGCGTACGACCCGCAAGGTGCTGCTCTCGTCGGCGGGCGAGCGCCTCGCGGTGCGGGCCAGGGCCGTCCTCGAGGAGGTCGGGGCGCTGATGGAGGAGGCCGACGCGGTGCGCGCGCCGTTCACCGGGGCGCTGCGGCTCGGCGTGATCCCGACGGTGGCGCCCTATCTGCTGCCCACGCTCATCGGGCTCGTCCACGAGAAGTACCCGGACCTCGATCTCCAGGTGCACGAGGAGCAGACCTCGTCGCTGATCGAGGGCCTGGGCGCGGGACGCCTCGACCTGCTGCTGCTCGCCGTGCCGCTCGGCGTGCCCGGCGTCACCGAACTACCCCTGTTCGACGAGGACTTCGTGCTCGTCACCCCGCTGGACCACTGGCTCGGCGGGCGCGAGGGCATCCCGCGCGACGCCCTGCGCGAGCTGAACCTGCTGCTGCTCGACGAGGGGCACTGCCTGCGCGACCAGGCCCTGGACATCTGCCGGGAGGCCGGGCGCGCGGACGCCCCGGTGACCACGACGGCCGCCGGGCTCTCCACCCTCGTACAGCTGGTGGCCGGCGGGCTCGGTGTGACGCTGCTTCCGCGCACCGCCGTCCGCGTCGAGACCAGCCGCAGCAACCAGCTGCTCACGGGGTACTTCGCGGACCCGGCGCCGACCCGGCGCATCGCCCTCGCGATGCGTACGGGGGCCGCGCGGGCCGCCGAGTACGAGGTGCTCGCCGCCGCCCTGAGGGGGGCCGTAAAGCCGTTGCCGGTGCGGGTGTTGTGACCCCGCACCGGCAACGATCCGCCCCCGCTGGGGCAGTTACTCCGTACGCAGGCCGTCCGGGCGCATCATGCGCCACAGCGGCGGCAGGCTGAGCAGCGTCACGACCGCGACGAGGGCGGCGCCGGCCGCCGTCAGGGGGACGAAGAGCCACCAGTCGGTGACCGACTTCTGGATCATGCGGACCATGACCCAGCCGAGGCCGAGGCCGCCCGCGACGGCGAGCACCAGGCCGATCACGACCGGAATCGCGGTCTGCCACAGGATCGACCACGCCATCGACGCGCGGCGCGTGCCGAACGCGGTGAGGGCCGCGAGCAGGCGCTTGCGCTCCCGCAGTTGCTCGGTCATCGAGACCAGCATGGACGCCGCGATCAGGCCCATCGTCGCCATCGCGCCGATCCGCAGGCCGTTCTGGATGGTGGCGTACTGCTTGTCGCGCTCGACCGCGCGCAGCGTCGTCACGTCGAGGAACGGGTCGACGTGGGCCGCGGTGTTGCGGATGTACTCCTCGGAGTCCCGGACGTCCGGGTCGACCTGGATCATCGCCGTCGTCGTGGCGTCGGCCATCTTGGACATGTCGATCGCGCCGGGTGTGGCGTAGATGCCGTCGTGCAGGTCGCCGCCCGGGTCGGGGCGCGCCGTGACCGTGCGCGAGTCGGCGGGCAGCGTCCACGGGACGTGCCGGTGGCCGGCCTCGTCCCAGCTGATGGCGTTCAGGTCGATGGGCTTGCCCGGCCTTGCCGACTGGTCGACCCAGTCGTTCATCTCGGTGTCGCCGGTGTGCACGACGAAGGTGTCGCCGTCCGTGCAGCTGCCGATGCGGGCGAGCTCGCGCAGGTTCGCGCAGGTGCCGACCGTCAGCTCCGTGGTGGGCCGCAGGGCGTCGGGGTCCTTCAGCTTGCCCGGCTTCACGACGTACGTGGAGACCGTGCCGATGACGTTCTTGACGCCCTTGGTCGTGCGGAACTTGTCGATCATCCGGTCGGCGAGGCCGCCGTCGCCGACGTCCGCCCTGACCACCAGCTTGGCGCGGCCCGGGTCGCTGCCGGTCATCCGGTTGAAGTCGTCGTTCATCGCGACGAACAGCATCTGCAGGGCGATCGCGCCCGCCACCGCGACGGTGATGCCGCTGACCGCGCGGGCCGCCGTACCGCTGCTCAACTGGAGCCTGCGGGTGGCCAGCTGCCAGGGCACGGGGCCGCCGCCGCGCAGCCGGGCCACGCTCGCCTCGACGAGCCAGGGCAGCAGCGCGGCCAGGCCCACCAGGGTGAGCGTCGCGCCCACACCGATGGAGACGACCGGCGCCCCCACGTCGCCCCCGACGTAGCCGTTGACCACGTCGCCCCCGACCTGGCCCGAGGCGAAGAGGATTCCGAGGCCCAGGAGCGGCATCACGACGCGCCACCAGACGCGGCGCTTGCGGGGCCTGGTGCTGCGCACGACGCCCAGCGGTTCGATGGAGACGGCCCGCAGCGAGATCAGCGTGACCACGACGGCGGTGACGGGCACGGCGAGCAGGATCAGCGCGGCGAGGCCGGGCACCGGCACCACGTCGGAGGGGAACGCGCTGATCTTCCACCCGTCGAGGGTGCCGATCACCTCGCGCACGCCCAGGAAGAACAGCCCGCCCAGGGCGAGGCCGAGCAGCGCGCCGCACAGGGCCTCGCCCGCCGCGATCCGCCGCACGCTGTGCGCGTCCGCGCCGACCAGGCGCAGCGCGGCGAGCCGCCGGTCGCGCCGGTCGCCGCCGAAGCGGACCGCCGTGCCGATGAAGATGATCACCGGGGTCAGCAGCACCACGCAGATCAGGACCACCAGGACGATCAGCAGCGGGTCCATGGGTTCCGCGGGCTCTTCGTACCCGAAGGCCGCCACGCGGTGGCCGCCCTTGGCCTGGGTCAGGGCGTCGGAACCGGCGTAGTAGTAGAGCTCCTTGGGGTTGGTCAGGCCCGCGTCGCCGATGGTGTCCGTGATCCGGTACTCGCCGAACCGCTCCTTCAGGAGGGCGCCGTCGGAGCTGTCCAGGAGCTCGCGCAGTGCGGGCGACACGGCCATCTCGCCGTCCGCCGGGAGCTTTTTCAGGCCCGGCGGCAGGGTCGGGTTGCTGCCCTCGGCGCGCAGCACGCGGCCGCTGACCGTCGCGTCGCGGAAGTCGGTGGGGACGTCGCGCTGGAGGACCGTGGAGTCGGAGCGCTCGACCTTCTCGGCGGTGAACTGGTCGTTGGCCGAGCGGGCCACCGAGCGGTCCTCGCGCTCCTTGAGCAGATTGGGCACGGACGAGGCGCCGAGCAGCAGCGCCACACCGAGGCCCACGCCGACCGCCGTGAGCAGGGTGCGGGTCCAGCCCTCACGGCCGCCGCCGACGGCGAAACGTATGCCCATCACGAGGTCGCGGGCGAAGGCGCGGGGTCCCCCCGTGGACACGGTCGCGGTGCCGTCGGCGAGCGGCGGCCGGGAGGCCGCACGGGCCCTGGAACGCGTGTCGAGACTCATATCGCCCGCTCCATGTCCCGTGACCTGCCGTCGCGCACGACGATCTCGCGGTCGGAGTAGGCCGCGACCCGCGTCTCGTGCGTGACCAGGACCACGGCGGCGTTCGTCGAGCGCGCGGCGTCGGTGAGCAGCTCCATCACGCGCTCGCCGTTGAGCGAGTCGAGCGCGCCGGTCGGTTCGTCGGCGAAGACCACACGCGGGCTCGTGGCGAGCGCGCGGGCCACGGCGACGCGCTGCCCCTGGCCGCCGGAGACCTCGCCGGGCCGCTTGGCGGCGACGTCCTCGACCTCCAGGCGCTCCATCCAGGTACGGGCGGTCGCCTCGGCCTCCTTGCGCTTCGCGCCGTTGAGCCGCAGCGGAAGCGCCACGTTCTCCACGCAGGTCAGCTCCGGGACCAGCTGGCCGAACTGGAAGACGAACCCGAACTCGCTGCGGCGCAGGGCGCTCAGCGCGGCGTCCGGCAGGCCCACGAGCTCGCGGCCGTTGTACGTGATGGAGCCCGAGTCGGGCTTGACGATCCCCGCGAGGCAGTGCAGGAGCGTGGACTTGCCGGAGCCGGACGGGCCCATGACGGCGACGACCTCTCCGGGGTGGATGGAGAAGCCCGCGTCGTCGAGCGCGGTCGTCGGACCGTACGTCTTGCGAAGACCGGAGGCGGTGAGAAGGGAACCGGCGGGGGTCATGCGGAGCGCACCTCCTGGGCGAGCCTGCCGAGGCGTGCGGCGGCCAGTTCGAGCCAGCGCAGATCGGCTTCGAGGTGGAAGAGCGCGTGGTCGCAGATCAGCTGGTCGGCGAGGTCACCCTTGCGCTTGCGGTCGGTGAGTATGCGCATCAGGCGCAGGTGCTCGGCCCGCTGGGCGTCGAGCATCTCCGAGGCGTCGCGCTCGGTGAGGAGCGCGAGGACGACCTTCGTGTAGAGGGTCGACTGGAGGTAGGGCTCGGGCTTCTCCGGGGTGGCGAGCCACCGCTCGACATCGGTGATGCCGGCTTCGGTGATCGCGTACCGCTTGCGCTCGGGTCCGCCGCCCGCCTCTATGCCGTCGACCTCCACGAGGCCGTTCTTCAGGAGGCGGGACATGGTCGAGTAGACCTGCCCGTAGTGCAGTGGCTTGTCGTGACCGAACTTCTCGTCGAAGGTGCGCTTGAGGTCGTAGCCGTGGCGCGGGCCCGACTCAAGAAGGCCGAGGAGGGTGTGACCGATGGACATGCGGAGCACTCTACACGGCGTGTATACGTGCCGTGTATACCCCTGGTGCAGAGCTGGGCGAGGGCTGATCGAGGTCTGACCAAGGGCTCACAGGTTCGAAATCCGGGCAACCTTCTGGGCCCCGAAACCGTCGATTTACTCGGGGCAATCACCGGTTCCGGTGGGGCGGGTGCTGATTGTCACGTCCGGAAAAGGCCGGATCGGCAGTCCTTTGTCCCTAGGTGCGGTGTTAGCTTCTTGAGCTGACTTGACGGTCATCTGTACGGACGACACCGCACGACGACGTACGGACAAGCGAACGAGACGGAAGCGGAGCACTCAGACTCATGGGCCGAGCGGAAGAGCGACAAGCGCGGCAGCGCGGCGCGCGCCGGGCGTCGCGCGGGCGCACCGCCGGTGGCGGCAAACCCAAGCGCACGGGCATACGCCGCTTCTTCACGCTGAAGAAGATCCTGGGTACGTTCTTCGGGCTCTGCCTGCTCGGCATGCTCTCCTTCGTCGTCCTCTACATGGTGGTCGACGTGCCCGAGGGCAACGCGGCGGCCAAGCTCCAGAGCAACGTCTACAAGTACAAGAACGGCGACGTCATCGCCAGGACCGGCGAGCTGAACCGCGAGGTCGTCGACCTGGACAAGGTGCCCAAGAAGGTGCAGCGCACCTTCGTGGCCGCCGAGAACAAGTCCTTCTACAAGGACAAGGGCGTCGACTTCAAGGGCACGGCCCGCGGCGTGATCAACACCGTCTCCGGCAAGGGCAAGCAGGGTGGCTCGACGATCACCCAGCAGTACGTCAAGAACTACTACTTGACGTCGGACCAGACGGTGACCCGCAAGCTCAAGGAACTGGTCATCTCGCTGAAGGTGGACCAGAACAAGAGCAAGGACTACATCCTCGCCGGGTACATCAACACCAGCTACTACGGCCGCGGCGCCTACGGCATCCAGGCCGCGGCCCAGGCCTACTACGGCGTCGACGCCGAGGAGCTGAACGTCTCGCAGGGCGCCTATCTCGCCGCCCTCCTCCAGGCCCCGAGCCAGTACGACTGGACCTCCGCCACGGACGCCAGCAGGAAGCTGGTCGAGGCGCGCTGGAACTACGTGCTCGACAACATGGTCGAGGAGAACTGGCTGCCCGCGAGCGAGCGCGAGCAACTGAAGTTCGACAAGCCGGACCCGCCCAAGGCCGCGCCCGGCCTGGAGGGCCAGGCCGGTTACCTCGTGAGGGAGGCCAAGGCCGAGGTCATGAAGGCCGGTCACCTCAGCGAGGAGCAGTTCGACGCGGGCGGCTACACGATCACGCTCAACATCGACAAGAAGAAGCAGAAGCAGCTCGAGAAGGCCGTCGACAAGAAGCTGAACGACCAGCTCGACCCCGACAAGCGCAAGGCCGACGCCCGGGTGCAGGCCGGTGCCGCGTCCGTCGACCCCAAGACCGGCAAGGTCTTGGCGATGTACGGCGGCGAGGACTACGTCAAGCACTACACGAACAACGCCACCCGGCGTGACTACCAGCCGGCGTCGACCTTCAAGCCGCTGATCCTGGCGGCCGCCCTGGAGAACGGCGCCAGGACGCAGTCCGGCCAGCCGATCACGGCGAACACCGTCTACGACGGCACCAGCAAGCGCCCGGTCAAGGGCAGCGACGTCGCCTTCGCGCCGCCGAACGAGGACGACAAGAGCTACGGCCCGGTCACCGTCCAGAAGGCGATGAACAAGTCCATCAACTCCGTCTTCGCGCAGATGGGCGTGGACGTCGGCATGGACGACGTCCTGGAGACCGCGGGCAAGCTCGGCATGGACGTCGACGACCTGCCCGCCGTGCCCGCGCAGACCCTGGGCACCATGGGCGCGAGCCCGCTGGAGATGGCGGGTGTCTACGCGACGCTCGACAACCACGGCAAGAAGGTCACCCCCACGATCGTGGCCTCCGTCGAGCACAAGGACCGCACGATCGAGCTGCCGGACGCGATCGGCGAGCGGGTGGTCGAGCGCGGCACCGCGGACTCGCTCACCTCGGTCCTGACCGGTGTGGTCGACGACGGCACGGGCCGCGCGGTGCGCAGCCCCGTCCAGGACGTGGCGGGCAAGACCGGTACGTCCGACGACAACAAGTCGGCCTGGTTCGTCGGCTACACGCCCAAGCTGGTCACCTCCGTGGGCCTGTTCGGCGAGGGCGCGGCCGGCACGGCCGAGCAGAGCAAGCAGGTCTCCATGAAGGGCGCCGGCGGTCTGCCGCGCGTGGACGGCGGCAGCTTCCCGGCGCAGATCTGGGCGGCGTACACCTTCGACGCGATGGGCTCGCCCAGCAAGTTCGACCTGGACACGTCCATGGGCGCGGCCATCGCGCCGCCCCCGGACCCGACGACGCAGGCTCCCGAGGAGCCGACGGAGGAGCCGTCGGAGACGGAGAAGCCGACGACGAAGCCGCCGACGGACGACCCGACGACGGAGAAGCCGACGGAGACCCCGACGACCGAGCCGCCGACGGACGACCCGACCACGGAGCCGCCGACGGGCGACCCGGAGGAGCCGGACCCGACGGACTCCATCGAGATCCCGGAGAACCCGAACGGGCGGCCGGGCAGGGACTGACGGCTACACGGCACGTCGCACGGCACGGTACGGCGAAGGCGCCCGGAAGCAACTGCTTCCGGGCGCCTTCGCCGTACCGTGCCCCGCGATCAGGCCCGGTTCAGGTGTGGTTCAGCTCGAACCACACCACCTTGCCGGTGCTCAGGCGCGTCGCGCCCCACCGCCGGGCCAGCTTGTTGACCAGATAGAGGCCGCGCCCGCCCTCGTCCATGGCCCGCGCCTGCCGCAGCCGCGGCAGCTGCGGCACGTCGTCGCCGACCTCGCAGCGCAGCACGTCCGTACGCAGCAGACGCAGGGTCACCGGGCGCGACGCGTACCGCACGGCGTTCGTCACGACCTCGCTGACCAGGAGCTCCAGGGAGTCGGTCAGCTCCTGGAGGCCCCAGCGCTCCAGGGCGCTGCGGGCCAGGCGCCGGGCGCGGGCGGGCGTGGCGTCCTCCGGCTCCAGGTACCAGTACGCGACGTCGCTCGGCGCGATCCCGTCGAAGCGGGCGGCGAGCAGCGCGATGTCGTCGTCCCGGTCGCCGGGGCCGAGCATGTCGAGCACGTCGTCGCAGAGGGCTTCCAGGGGCGGCGGATGGTCGGGGCCCGTCAACTGCGCGGTGGCGGCGAGACGTTCGCGCAGCTGCTCTATCCCGGTCCACACGTCCCGCAGCCGGGACTCCACCAGGCCGTCCGTGTACAGGAGCAGCGTGGCGCCCGCGGGTGCGTCCAGCTCCACGGCCTCGAAGTCCACGCCGCCCACGCCGATGGGCGCGCCCGGCGGGACCCGCAGGACCTCGGCGCGGCCGCCCAGGTGCAGCAGGACGGGCGGCGGGTGACCGGCGTTGGCGATCGTGATGCGGTGCGCGACCGGGTCGTAGACCGCGTAGAGGCAGGTCGCCATGCGGTCCGAGCCGAGCCGCTGGGCCTGCTCGTCCAGGTGGTGCAGGACCTCCTGGGGCGGCAGGTCGAGCCCGGCCAGGGTCTGGGCCGTCGTACGCAGCTGGCCCATGATCGCGGCCGAGGTCATGGAGTGCCCCATGACGTCGCCCACCACGAGCGCGACCCGGCTGCCGGGCAGCGGGATCGCGTCGTACCAGTCACCGCCCACGCGGGCCGTCTCGGCGGCCGGGAGATACCGGGACGCCAGGCGGACGCCGGTGGGGCGCGGCAGGGTCTCGGGCAGCATCGTGCGCTGGAGCTCGTCGGCGATGTACGCCTCGCGGCCGTACAGCACGGCCTTGTCGATGCCGAGCGCGCTGTGCGTGGCCAGCTGGGCGGCGACCAGGAGGTCGTCGGCCTCGAACGCGGGCCGGTCGGGGCGGCGCAGGAACACCGCGGCGCCGATCACCCGGCGCCTGCCCCGCAGCGGGGCGAGGATCGTGCGCTGCCCCGAGGGCGCCGTGCGGCCGTCGCCGAGCAGTTCGGGCAGCGCGGCGCGGGCCGCCGGGGCGTCGGCGAAGACCGGGCGCACGCCGCGCAGGACCTCGGCGAGGGCGCCGCCGGGCTGCACCTCGCACAGCTCGGCGGTCGCCACGAGGTCGGTCTGCACCTGCAGGGCGGGCATGGCGCCGCCTTCGGTGTCGGGCTCCTCCGCCCCTTCCTCGATGGAGCGCAGCCGGTCGGTGCGGCGCAGGCGCAGTACGAGGGCGCCGCTGGGCCGCTCCTCGCCGACCGGCAGCGGGTCGCGCAGGTAGACGAGGATCGCGTCCGAGAAGGTCGGCACCGTGGCCCGGCACAGGCCCATCACGATCTCGTCCAGGTCGATGCCGCGGGCGATGCGCCGGGTGGCCGCGCCCACGAAGCGCAGGCGGTCGCCGTCGCGCCGCATCGCCGCCGGGCCGGAGCCCGGCGGCCGCGGCTGTCCCGTGCGCCGCTCCTCACCGTCCGGGGAGCCCGTGGGGGCGCCGTCGGGGAAGTCGGGGCCGCCGCCCTGCCCGGACCCCTGGGCGGGGTCGGGCCGCGGCGGCACGCCTTCGGGGGCGGGGCGCGGCCGGTGCGGGTCGGGCTGCTGGCCCGAGTGCCCCGACGACTGGGAGTGCTCGTCGCTGGGGCTCGCGGTGCAGTCGCCCGCCCTGGCCTGGGGCTGTGCGGGTAAAGCTGCCGCGCCCGGGTTGTTCCGTGCCTTCGGGGCACGCGCCTGCGCCCCGCGGGGATCCGCGGGGGCGGCGGGCCGGGCAGCTCGGGGCTGTCGGCCCTC
Organism: Streptomyces sp. NPDC054047; assembly: GCF_055585065.1. Lineage (NCBI taxonomy): Bacteria > Bacillati > Actinomycetota > Actinomycetes > Kitasatosporales > Streptomycetaceae > Streptomyces > Streptomyces sp. NPDC054047. The sequence goes on from NZ_JBVJKV010000011.1 coordinate 323,425, forward strand.
GTCGGGGATGGAGTGCTCCGTCACGCGTTTCGAATCCGTCCGTCCGGGGCTGCGCCTTGGTGTCCGGTGGTGGCTACTTTGGTCAGCCGCGTCGGCAGTGCAGGAAGAGCTGGTGCTCGGGTGGTACGTCGGTACTCGCCGGGGCGTAGGAGTACGTGTCCTCGTCGACGATGTCGAAGCCCGCGTCCCGTACGACCTGGCGCAGTTCGTCTCGCAGGTAACCGGATACCCGGATTGTGTGCCCCAGGAACGGAATTCCCGCGTCATCCAGGTCGGCCTCGACCATGGCGAGCGCGAGCAGGCCGCCGGGGCGCAGCAGTCCGTGCAGCAGCCGCAGAGCGTACGGGATCTCGTCGCGCGGCAACATCAAGAGCGCGAAGAACGCCGCGATCCCGTCGAATTGCCCGACGCCACCCGGCCCTTCGGCCCGCAGCGCCGCCAGGTCGAGCTGCCGGAACTCGGCGTTCTGCGCAGGCACGTTCTTCCTGGCGAGGTCGAGCATGCCGGCGGAGAGATCGACGCCGAGGACGAAGTGCCCGGCGTCCGCGAGCTGGCGGGCGGTCGGCAGACCCGTGCCGCACCCCACGTCGAGCACCCTCGACCCGGGCGGCAGCGCGTCGGCGAGCCTGCGCCCGGCGGCCAGCTGGCCGTCCTTGTGCGGGAAGGCGTCGTCGTAGTGCTGTCCGATCGCGTCGAAGGCCTCGGCCTGTCCCGTCCGGTCGGGGAGCATGCCGGATGGCCCCCCGTACCTGTCGAACCCGCTCGCCTCGCTCACGTTCTGCCGCCCTTCGATGACACCCTGTCAGGCAACGCGCAAGCTCAGGGAGTTGCTGCTGAGTTGCTGCTGTGCGCCCTTGCGGAGGACGATCCTACGTTTGAACCATGGGGGCGCATCAAGGGTCTCATGACGTCACATGCGTGGGCGTGCGGTCCCAGTCATCCGGAAGGGGCGGAATCGTCCAGTCCGGATCGGGGCGCCAGTGCTGCCAGTTGTCCGAAAAGGGCAGTCCCCACGCGTGGATCACATCGATGACGGCATGCCCGGCGGCCCGCACCTCCCGCGCTTTTCCCGCCTCCATGAGGCCGGCGCGCTGAGCCTGGACGAATTCGTCCTCGTCGTGCCACTGCCACGTCCGGTCCGGCCGCACGGAGATGTCCAGAAAGTGATCCTCGGAATCGATGCCTCCGGCCCAACGGGCGCGCGGCTCCTCGAGATTCACGTACCAGTTCTTGAACTGCCATCCCGGGTCCCAGAACAGCCACACCGACCACGGCTCCCGGGGCCGGGCCAACTTCAGCACGCCGGTGCCGAACCAGTGGTCCTTGAGGAGGGCGCGCGGCTTGGTGTAGCGGGTGGCGAGTGGCTCGTGGTGCACCGGTGTCCCGTCCGCGAGCACGGGCTTCACGCATTCGGTCCCGGGGGCCATCCACACGGCGAGCAGCTCTTCGGTGTCCTGCACGACCGTGACGGGCCGGCAGATGTGGATCCGATTCCCGGCGTTCTCCTTGTACCGCCACAGCACATGGGAGCCGGGGGCCCAGCGTGCTGTCTCGCTGCTCGTCGTTGGCGGCGTGGTGAGGTCTGTCATGCAGAGATATTAGTCGGCGCCCGGGCAAGCTCTTCGGAACGTGCCCGGGCGTCAAGGTGAACAGCCCTACGGGTGCGTCATCCGCAGGACGTCCAGCGCCTCGTCCAACTGCGTCAAGGAGAGCTCGCCCCGCTCGACGTATCCGCCTTCGAGCACGACCTCACGGATGGTCTTCCGTTCGGCCAGCGACTTCTTGGCGACCTTCGCCGCCTCCTCGTACCCGATGTACTTGTTCAGCGGAGTGACGACGGAGGGCGACGACTCGGCGTACTCACGGGCCCGTTCGGCGTTCGCGGTGATTCCGTCCACCGTCCGGTCGGCGAGCAGCCGCGACACATTGGCGAGGAGCCGCACGGACTCCAGGACGTTCTTCCCGATGACCGGCAGCATCACGTTCAGCTCGAAGTTCCCCGCGGCCCCCGCGGCGGCAACTGTCGCGTCATTGCCGGTGACTTGCGCGGCGACCATCAGGACCGCCTCCGGAATGACCGGGTTCACCTTTCCCGGCATGATCGACGAACCGGGCTGGAGGTCGGGCAGGTTGATCTCGGCGAGACCGGTCCGCGGGCCGGACGCCATCCAGCGCAGATCGTTGGCGATCTTCGTGAGGCCGACGCCGATCGTCCGCAGCTGGCCGCTGGTCTCGACGATCCCGTCCCGCGCGCCCTGGGCCTCGAAGTGGTTGCGGGCCTCGGTCAGCGGAAGCCCCGTGGACCGCGCCACCTCGTCGATGACGGCCGCCGAGAAGCCGGGCGGGGTGTTGATGCCGGTGCCCACCGCCGTGCCGCCCAGCGGCAGTTCGGCCAGGCGCGGCAGCGAGGCCGTGAGGCGCTCCACGCCGTGGCGCACCTGCGCCGCGTAGCCGCCGAACTCCTGGCCCAGGGTCACCGGCGTCGCGTCCATCAGGTGCGTGCGGCCGGACTTCACCACGTCGGCGAACTCCGCCGACTTCCGCTCCAGGGCGGTCGCCAGGTGTTCGAGCGCCGGGATCAGGTCCTGCGTCACGGCGCCCGTGGCCGCGATGTGGATCGAGGACGGGAAGACGTCGTTCGAGGACTGGGAGGCGTTCACGTGGTCGTTCGGGTGGACGTCCTTGCCCAGGCGCTCCGTCGCGAGCGTCGCGATCACTTCGTTCGTGTTCATGTTGGACGACGTGCCGGAGCCGGTCTGGAAGACGTCCACGGGGAAGTGCTCGTCCCAGCGGCCCTCGGCCACCTCGCCCGCGGCGTCCGCGATCGCCTCCGCGACGTCCTTGTCGAGCACCCCGAGGTCCGCGTTCACCTTCGCCGCGGCCGCCTTGATCCGGGCAAGCGCGGCGATGTGCGCGCGCTCCAGGCGCTGTCCGGAGACGGGGAAGTTCTCCACCGCCCGCTGCGTCTGCGCCCGCCACTTGGCGTGCGCGGGGACCCGCACCTCGCCCATGGAGTCGTGTTCGATCCGGTACTCACCGCTGTCGCTCGCGCTGGCGTCGCTGGTCATGCCTCGAACCTACCTCTCCGTCAAACCTCGCTGAAAAGTTGAGCACTTGTCTTGTTCTAGGTATTCCCAAGGCTCTTACTCACCAGTAAAAACCGTGGGTAACACCAAACCGGGGAGGCGCAATGAAGCGCATCAGACGCGACCGCCAGAGCAGGCTGCGATGTACGTTCGCGGCGGCCGTGGCGATGGCGGCGGTGCTCGGCACGGCAGCCGCCGTGCCGGCCCAGGCCGCCGAGGGCGGGAACAGGGCGGCGTCGTCCACGCCCCTGCCGCCCGAGCTCGAGAAGATCCGGGCGGCCGAGGCCACCAAGCTCTACGGCGACCCGGCCGAGCGCCCGCTCGCCGACCGCAGGACCGGGCTCATCTCGCTCGGCGACAGCGAGATCTCGGGGGAGGGCGTCGGAACGTACGAACCCGGCACGGACGGCCCCGACAACTGGTGCCACCGCTCCCCGGACGCCGCGATCCACCGCACCGGCATCCCCGCCGACGTGACGTACAACGTCGCCTGCTCGGGGGCGCAGACCGTCAACATCAAGATCGGCGGGCAGAAGCAGTACCCCGACGAGCTGGTGCAGAGCGACAATCTCGCCGTCAAGGCGCGCAACACCAAGATCAAGGCCATCATGCTCGTCATCGGGGCCAACGACGACCTCGAGTTCGCGCCGGTGATGACCGACTGCGTCACGCGCTTCCTGCTCAGCCAGGGCGCCTGCGCGGGCAAGTACACGGCGGGCTGGCAGGCGCGGGTCGACGCGCTGGTGCCCAAGGTCGAGCAGTCCATCCGCGACCTGAAGACCGTCATGAAGGACGCCGGTTACGCGGGCGGCGACTACAAGCTGGTCGTCATGGGCTACCCGAGCCCGATCGGCCCGGACTTCCGGGACAACCCCCAGTTCCCGGGCAAACTGGTCTGCGGCGGTCTCGGCTACGACTCCGACACCGAGTGGGGCCGCAACTACGCCGTCCCCACCTTCGAGACCGGCATGCGCAAGGCGGTCAGGGCCGCGGGCGCGACCTACCTCGACAACTCACGCCTCTTCCACGGCCATGAGGTCTGCATGGAGGACACCTGGGCGCGCGGTCTCTACGTGGACCTCTCCAACCCGTTCCCGCCGGACTCCAACTCGGTCCGCCAGTCCTTCCACCCCAACGCCCGCGGCCACGCGGCCTTCGCCTCCTGCCTGACGCAGCTCTACGACTCCGGCTGGAGCGAGGGCGGCTGCGCGGACCCGGCGAGCACCGGCAGCCCGAAGCTCTACCAGGGCGCCTGGGGCGACGCGTACAAGCCGCTCAAGAACGAGGGCACGGGTACGTGCGTGGACGTGGACGCCTCGAAGAGCCGCAACGGCACCAAGGTCCAGGGCTGGGACTGCACCGGCAACCGCAACCAGACCTGGTGGTACGACGGCGGCCCCGACGGCCGGCGGTCCGTGCACACCGGCCTGACCCAGGACCGGTGCCTGGACGTCCCGGGCGCCGCGAAGGAAGGCACCGCCGTCACGCTGTGGAACTGCCACGGCGGCGCCAACCAGAAGTTCGCCCGCGAGGCCGGGACCCTGCGCCCGACCGCCGACACCGGGCTCTGCCTGACCCTGGCGGGCGCCAAGGAGCCGCTGCGGCTCCAGAAGTGCACGGGGGCGGCGAACCAGCGGTTCGCCTGACCTGACCCCCGGGACACAGAAGGGCCCTCTCCGCATCCCGCGCGGAGAGGGCCCTCTTTCCTGTGCGTCGTTACGCCAGGCCGGGTCCGCGGACCGGGATGGACGTGAACGTCGGCTCCGGAGCCGGGTTCTGGAAGAAGTCGTTGCCCTTGTCGTCGACCACGACGAAGGCCGGGAAGTCCTCGACCTCGATCTTCCACACCGCTTCCATGCCGAGCTCCTCGTACTCGACGACCTCGACCTTCTTGATGCAGTCCTGGGCCAGCCGCGCGGCGGGGCCGCCGATCGAGCCCAGGTAGAAGCCGCCGTGCGCGTCGCAGGCGTCGGTGACCTGCTTGGAGCGGTTGCCCTTGGCGAGCATGACCTTGGAGCCGCCCGCCGCCTGGAACTGCTCCACGTAGGAGTCCATGCGGCCGGCCGTCGTCGGGCCGAAGGAGCCGGAGGCGTAGCCCTCGGGGGTCTTGGCGGGACCGGCGTAGTAGACCGGGTGGTCCTTCAGGTACTGCGGCATCTCCTCGCCCGCGTCGAGCCGCTCCTTGATCTTGGCGTGCGCGATGTCGCGGGCCACGACGAGGGGGCCGGTCAGCGAGAGGCGGGTCTTCACCGGGTGCTTGGTGAGCTCGGCGAGGATCTCGTCCATGGGCTGGTTCAGGTCGATCTTGACGACGTCCGCGGAGTCGTCGAGGTGCTCGTCCGTGGTGTCCGGCAGGAACCGCGCCGGGTCCGTCTCCAGCTGCTCCAGGAAGACGCCATCGGCGGTGATCTTCGCGGTGGCCTGGCGGTCGGCCGAGCAGGAGACGGCGATCGCGACGGGCAGCGAGGCGCCGTGGCGCGGCAGGCGCACCACACGGACGTCGTGGCAGAAGTACTTGCCGCCGAACTGCGCGCCGATGCCGATCTTCTGCGTCAGCTCGAAGACCTTCTCCTCCAGCTCCTTGTCCCGGAAGCCGTGGCCGGTCGGCGAACCTGAGGCGGGCAGCTCGTCCAGGTAGTGCGCGGAGGCGTACTTCGCGGTCTTCAGGGCGAACTCGGCGCTGGTGCCGCCGACGACGATCGCCAGGTGGTACGGCGGGCAGGCGGCCGTACCCAGCGAGCGGATCTTCTCCTCCAGGAACTTCATCATGGAGGCCTCGTTCAGGACGGCCTTCGTCTCCTGGTAGAGGAACGACTTGTTGGCCGAGCCGCCGCCCTTGGCCATGAAGAGGAACTTGTAGGCGCCGCCGTCGGTCGCGTACAGCTCGATCTGGGCCGGGAGGTTGGAGCCGGTGTTCTTCTCCTCCCACATGTTCAGCGGGGCCATCTGCGAGTAGCGCAGGTTCAGCTTCGTGTACGCGTCGTAGATGCCGTGCGAGAGCGCCTTCTCGTCCTCACCTTCGGTGAGGACGTTCTGACCGCGCTTGCCCATCACGATGGCCGTGCCGGTGTCCTGGCACATGGGGAGCACGCCCGCCGCCGCGATGTTCGCGTTCTTCAGCAGGTCGAGCGCCACGAACTTGTCGTTGCCCGACGCCTCCGGGTCGTCGACGATGCGCCGCAGCTGGGCCAGGTGCGCGGGCCGCAGGTAGTGCTGGATGTCGTGGATCGCCTCGGCGGCGAGCGTGCGCAGCGCCTCGGGATCGACCTTGAGGAACGTCCGCCCGTCGGCCTCGAAAGTGGAGACGCCCTCGGAGGTCACCAGCCGGTACGGCGTGGTGTCCTCTCCCAGGGGGAGCAGATCGGAGTACTCGAACTCTGGCATTACGGCCATTCCTCACTCGGCAGACAGCGGCGCGGCCTCCATTGGCGACGCGCCAACCAGCGTAGAGCGCGCGCGATGGGCCGAGCCTGTGAGGTAAGGCTCAGTAAGGCGGCTTCAGGCCCAGTAAGGCGGTTTGAGGGGTAGTCGCGATCTATCGCGTCTGGGTACGCTGAGTGGTGTGGACCTAGAGAAGCGCCCTCAGCAGACCCACCCGGAACCGCAGCCCGCAGCGCTGCGCGCGTCGGACGCCGACCGGGATCGCACGGCGGACATCCTCCGCGAGGCCCTCGCCGAGGGCAGGCTGACCGCCGAGGAGCACGGCGAGCGGATCGACGGGGTCTATCGCGCCAAGACCATGGGTGAACTGGAGCCGCTGGTCAGCGACTTGCCCGCGGCGGGCGGCGCGGCGTATCCGGCGGGGACGCCCGAGCCCGCGCCCTCCCGCCCATCGGACGGCGTGGTGCCCCCGGTCGCCGACGAGAACCTGGTCGCGGTCTTCAGCAGCTCCGTCCGCAAGGGCCGCTGGCGCGTGGGCCGCCGCACGCACGCGTACGCGATCTTCGGCAACGTGGAGATCGACCTCAGCGAGGCGATCTTCGAGCAGCGGCAGGTCGTCATCAAGGCGGTCGCCATCTTCGGGAACGTGGAGATCCGCGTCCCGGAGAACGTCTCGCTGCGCGGCAGCGGCGCCGGCGTCCTCGGCAACTTCGAGGTGGACACGCTCGATTCGGTCGAGCAGGACGCCCCGGTCGTCTTCGTCGACGGGTACGCGGTCCTGGGCAACATCGAGGCGAAGCCCAAGCGGGGCAAGCTCGTCCGGGACCTGCACAAGCAGCTGCGCAAGCACCTCGGCCACTGATCGGCCACGGGGGCGCGGATCCGGCCACTGGCGGCGCGAACTTCCGTACATCGGAACTCAGTGCATAGGAGCATGCACAGCGGGTAGAGCTTGCTGCATCGTCTCTCGCTCGCGAAGCCGTCGTCAGGAGTAGACCCGTGCTGCAGCCGTCGCATCAGTCCCTGCAGGTCGCCGCTGTTCCGGCCCAGCGGGTGCCAGTGCGCGATCATCAAGACGCCCCATGGCACACCGAGGCGGTGTGCCGACGAGACGAGGCCGGGCTGTTCTTCGCCCCGTCCAAGGAGCCGACCGCCTCACGCCTGTCCCGGGAGGAGGCCGCCAAGCGCGTCTGCGGCCGCTGTCCCGTGATGGTCGAGTGCAGGGAACACGCCCTGCTCCAGCCCGAGCCGTACGGCGTCTGGGGCGGCCTCACGGCCGCGGAGCGCCGCGTGGTGCTCGCCAGGCGGCGCCGGCGCGAGGTGGAGCTCAAGAAGGCCGTGCACACGACCGCGGGCCCGATCGCCGCCGCCGGCTAGACCGGACGGCTCTTCCGTACGCCGAAGGGGGCGTCCCCCGCACGGGGCGCCCCCTCCGGTGTGCGCAACTCGCGCCCTGTAAAGCCTACTTGGCTCTGCCTGACGCTACTTGGCGCGGTCGAAGTCGATGGCGCTGTACGCGCGCAGCTTCGCGAGCCGGTGGTCCGAGTCGATCTTGCGGATCGTGCCCGACTTGGAGCGCATCACCAGGGACGAGGTCGAGGCCGTCTCCGCGGCGTACCGCACGCCCTGGAGCAGCTCGCCGTCCGTGATGCCGGTCGCGACGAAGAAGACGTTGTCCCCGCGGACCAGGTCGGTCGTCGACAGGGTGCGGTCCAGGTCGTGGCCCGCGTCCAGCGCGCGCTGGCGCTCCGCGTCGTCCTTCGGCCACAGCTTGCCCTGGATCACGCCGCCCAGGCACTTGATCGCGCAGGCCGAGATGATGCCTTCCGGGGTGCCGCCGATGCCCATGAGCATGTCGACGCCGGTGCCCTCGCGCACGGCCATGATCGAACCGGCGACGTCGCCGTCCGAGATGAACTTGATGCGCGCGCCGGTCTCGCGGATCTCCTTGACGATGCCCTGGTGGCGGGGGCGGTCGAGGATCATGACCGTGACGTCCTCGGGCGAACGGCCCTTGGCCTTGGCCACGCGGCGGATGTTCACGGAGGCGGGGGCGTTGATGTCGACGTAGTCCGCGGCCTCCGGGCCCGTGACCAGCTTGTCCATGTAGAAGACCGCGGAAGGGTCGAACATGGCGCCGCGGTCGGCGGCGGCCAGCACGGCGATGGCGTTCGGCATCCCCTTCGCGCAGAGGGTCGTGCCGTCGATCGGGTCGACGGCGATGTCGACCTCGGCGCCGGTGCTGTCACCGATGCGCTCGCCGTTGAAGAGCATCGGGGCCTCGTCCTTCTCGCCCTCCCCGATGACGACGACGCCGTTCATCGAGACGGTGGAGACGAGGGTCCGCATGGCCCTGACGGCGGCGCCGTCGGCGCCGATCTTGTCGCCGCGGCCGACCCAGCGGCCCGCGGCCATGGCGGCGGCCTCGGTGACCCGGACGAGCTCCAGGGCGAGGTTGCGGTCGGGAGCCTCGGGAGAGACTTCGAGCTCGGAGGGGAGATGATGCTCGGTCATCGGAGCGCACCTTTCTGCTGATACGACGACGGCCGGATGAGGGTGTGGCACGACTCTATCCGTAGGTCGACAAAATGAGCAGAGGGCCCCACGCATGAGCGGATCGGGCGCTTTGGGTGCACCGGGGGAAGAGCCTCGTCCGGGGCCTGAGAACATGGGCACGTGGCAGGCAGACAAGGCAAGCAGACCGTACGGAACATGCTGTGGTCGATGGCGGTGATCGCCCTCGTCGCCGGCTCGATCTACATCTTCATCCCGCACGACGACTCCAAGAGCCCCGTCAAGCGCGTCGACTACCGGGTGGAGCTGCTGACCGCGCGGCGGGCGGCGGCATATCCGGTGGTGGCCCCCGAGGGCCTGGCCAAGACGTGGAAGCCGACGTCGGTGCGGTTCGACGCCTCCAAGGGCGACAGCTGGCACCTGGGCTACCTCGACCCGTCGGGTGAGTACGTCGCGGTGAAGCAGTCCACGGCGAAGCCGGTGAAGTTCATCGAGGAGGCCACGCAGCGGGCCGTGCGCACGAAGGCGACCGAGAAGATCGGCGGCCAGACGTGGCACCGCTACGAGGGGCAGACGTACGACGCCCTGGTGCGCGAGGACAAGGGCGCGACGACGGTGGTCGCGGGGACGGCGTCGTTCGGGCAGCTGACGGAGATGGCGCAGGCGCTGAAGGCGTCCTGACGCTCCTGGTGACGAAACGAGTCACCTGGTGACGAACGAGTGAGGGCCCCGGCGCTGCCGCCGGGGCCCTCACTCGTGCTTGTACTGCTTGGCTCGTGCCGCTTGGCTCGTGCCGCTTGGCTCGTGCCGCTTGGCTCAGGCTGTGTGGCTCAGCCTCAGACGGTCTCGATGACCTGGTCGAACTCAAGGCGCGGGGAGCGCGGGAACCAGGCGTTCTCGGCCGGCTTGCCGATGTTGACGACCATCAGCGGGGTGTGGTCGCCGTCCAGGAACTCCTTCTGGACGGCGGCGGCGTCGAAGCCGGTCATCGGGCCCGCGGCCAGGCCGGCGGCGCGCACGCCGATGATGAAGTAGGCGGCCTGCAGCGCGGCGTTGAGGTGCGCGGCACCTTCGCGGGCCGGGCGCTCCGAGAAGAACACGTCCTTGGCCTGCGGGAAGTGCGGGAACAGCGCCGGCAGCTCCTGGTGGAACTCGTTGTCCGCGGAGAGGATCGCGACGAGCGGGGCGGACGAGGTCTTCGGCTGGTTGCCCTCGGCCATGTGCTGGACCAGGCGCTCGCGGGCCTCGGGGGAGCGGACCAGCGTGATGCGCAGCGACGACAGGTTGAAGGCGGTCGGGCCGAACTTGACCAGGTCGTAGATCGCCTGCACCTGCTCGTCGGTGACCGGCTCATCGGTGAAGGAGTTCGCGGTGCGGGCCTCGCGGAAGAGCAGGTCCTGTGCGGCGGGGTCAAGGACGAGAGACATGGATCAACCTTCTCGGTGCGTGCGTGGTGCGTACATGGTTCAGCTTGCGAGTCCGACCGTACGGCGTTGCGGTTTAAGTTTCAACCAAATCGGCCGCTTGGTGATCCGCTTCACAACGCACCAGGTCAGGGGCACCTTCACCCGATCAGGGATGGGCCCAGGCCGCGGGCCCCCGTCCGCCCCGCCTCAGGCGTCGTCGTCGCCCGCCGCCGCATCGCCGTCCCCGTCGGGCCCCGCCAGGGCCGCGTCCAGGCGGGCGCGGGCGCCGTCCAGCCAGCGGCGGCACACCTTGGCCAGCTCCTCGCCGCGCTCCCACAGGGCGAGCGACTCCTCGAGCGTGGTGCCGCCCGTCTCCAGGCGGCGTACGACCTCGATGAGCTCGTCCCGTGCCTGCTCGTAGCCGAGTGCGTCCGCCGGGCCCGTGGCCTCGTCCGTCTTGCTGGTCATGTGCCCCACCCTAAATGTCGGTTCGTACAGTGAACTCGCCCTCGGCGACCCGGGCCCGCAGCTGCTCGCCCGCGGTGACCTCGTCGGGGGCCCGCACCACGGCGCCGTCCTCCTTCTGCAGCACCGCGTACCCCCGCTGGAGCGTCGCGGCGGGGGAGAGGCCCACCACGCGCGCGTGGGTGTGCGTGAGCTCCGACTCGGCGCGGTCCAGGAGGTGCCCGAGCGTGCGGCGGCTGCGGTCGACGAGCGCCGAGACCTGCTCCTCGCGCTCCTCGATCATGCGGTGCGGATTCTCCATGGAGGGACGGCCCAGGGCGTGCGCGAGGCCGCGGTCCTCGCGGTCGAGGAAGGCGTCCATGCAGCGCCGGGCCCGGTCGCGCAGCCAGCGCACGCGCTCGTACTCCTCGCCGACGTCCGGCACGACCTTCTTGGCGGCGTCGGTGGGGGTGGAGGCGCGCAGGTCCGCCACGTAGTCGAGGAGGGGGTTGTCCGGCTCGTGCCCGATCGCGGAGACCACCGGCGTACGGCAGGAGGCGACGGCGCGCACGAGCTGCTCGTCCGAGAACGGCAGCAGGTCCTCCACGCTGCCGCCGCCGCGCGCCACGATGATCACGTCCACGGCGTCGAGCGCGTCGAGCTCCTTCACGGCCTGTACGACCTGCGGCACGGCGTGCACGCCCTGGACGGGGACGTTGCGCACCTCGAAGCGGACGGCGGGCCAGCGGTGCCGGGCGTTCTCCAGGACGTCCCGCTCGGCGGCGGACGCGCGGCCGGTGACGAGCCCGATGAGCTGCGGCAGGAAGGGCAGCGCCTTCTTCCGGTCGGCCGCGAAGAGCCCCTCCCCGGCGAGGCTCTTCTTCAACTGCTCGATGCGCGCGAGCAGTTCTCCCACGCCGACGGGCCTTATCTCGACGGCCCGCAGGGACAGCTGGCCCCGCGGCGCGTACCACTCGGGCTTGGCGTGGACGACGACTCGGGCGCCCTCGGAGACGACGTCCGCGACGGCGTCGAACACCTGGCGGTAGCAGGTGACGCTGACGGAGATGTCGTGCGAGGGGTCGCGCAGCGTCATGAAGACCACGCCGGCGCCGGGCCTGCGGGACAGCTGGGTGATCTGCCCCTCGACCCACACGGCACCGAGCCGGTCGATCCACCCACCGATGAGCCGCGACACCTCGCCGACGGGCAGCGGGGCATCAGCGGACGTGTTCAAAGCCATACCCCGAGCGTATCGGCAGGGTCCGACAGGACGGGGTTTCCCGTTTCGGGGCGGTGGGGTCGCCCACCGCATCACGGCCGAGTTTCCGTTTCGGGGTGTGGGTGTTGTCCTTCCCGCCTCGGCCGGGTTTCCGTTTCGGGGTGTGGGTGTTGTCCTTCCCGCCTCGATCGGGTTTCCGTTTCGGGGTGCGGGTGTTGTCCTTCCCGCCTCGGCCGGGTTTCCGTTTCGGGGCGCGGGTGTTGCCCATCCCGCCTCGGCCGCGCTCCCGCTTCAGGGCGCGGGAGCCGCCCACCCCGCTCTGCTCCCGCGCTCCGGGCTTGCTTCCCGCGCCTGCGCTCCCTGCTCCCGCACCCCTCCGCCCCCGCCCGCCCGCCCCCACCCCGCTCCTACGTTCAGGATCGGACGCGGAGTTTCGGGTGGGCGGGCGGGAGACATCCGCCGCGAAGCGGCGGCCTAGGAGGCCCCCCGACGAGCCCGCTGGGCAAAGAGCACAACCAGCCCCACGGCCAACCAGACCGCACCCACCACCTGCGCGGACCCCGCGGCCTCGACAATCACGGCAACAGTGATCGCAGCCCCCAGCACGGGCACCACCAGATGCCGCCACCAACTGACCGCACCCTCTCGCCGCTGAACCACGAACCACCCCACCACGCTCGCGTGGAGCAGAACGAACGCCGTCAGGGCCCCGACATTCACCACCGAAACCAGGTGATCCATCCCGTCGTCCCGCCGAGCCGCCCACACCGCCGCCACCATCGTCACGACGGCCGCACACAGCAGCGCCAGCCGAGGCGTACCGGAGTCGGTCTTCGACAGGGCCCCCGGCAGCCGCCGGTCACGCCCCATGGCGAAAAGGAGCCGCCCCGCAGCGGCCTGCCCCGCCAGCGCGGCGAACGCCGCACCGATCGCCTTGCTGACGGCCACCAGGTCATGGAGCCAGTCCCCGACCGCCGAGTCGACCGCATCGTAGAAAGCGGACCCCTGCTTGGCCGGCTCGGCGGCCAGCTGCGCCGACGACACCGGTTCAAGAAGCGCGACCAGATACGTCTGGGCGATGAACAGCACACCGGCCAGCGCCAGACAGAAGAGCACCGCCCGCGCCACCTTCGCCGAGCCCCCCGTCACCTCCTCCGCGAACGAGGCGATCGCGTCGAAGCCCAGATACGAGAGCACCGCCACCGACACCGCCCCCACGACGGCACCCAGCGCGAACGCCCCCTGCGTACCGTCCCCGCTCAGCGGCGACAGCCAGTCCCGCTGCGCACCGTCCTGCACCAGGACGACGATCGCCGACACCATGAAGACGAGGAGGACCACGATCTCCATGGCGAGCACCAGGAACCCGACCCGCGCCGCCGTCCGTACGCCCCACAGGTTCAGCGCGGTCGTCACCAGGACCGCGATCGCCGTCCACACCCATCGGGAGACGGAGGGCACCAGGGCCTCCATCGCGATCCCGGAGAAGAGGTAGGCGACGGCGGGGATGAGGAGGTAGTCGAGCATCGCCATCCACCCGGCGATGAACCCGGGGCCGTTGCCGAGCCCCACGCGCGCGTAGGCGAAGACCGAGCCCGCCTGGGGGACCACCTTCACCATCTGGGCGTAGCTGAAGGCGGTGAACGCCATCGCGACGGTGGCGATGATGTAGACGAGGGCCACGGCGCCGTGCGACTTCGCGTCCAGCGTCCCGAAGACGCCGACCGGTGCCATCGGGGCGATGAAGAGCAACCCGTAGACGACAAGATCACGGAAGCCGAGACTTCGCCGCAGCCCGTCGCCCTCGGCAGCGGTGCCGGTATGGGCACCGGACGTCGTGTCTGAGTTGCCGGAGTAACCGGACATCGAGCCTCCGTAAGTGAACGCAGGCCTCCAGTCTCCCCAAGAAGCCGATCTTTGACGCGCTGGGCTCGGCCTTACGATGGGGGGCATGACTGCTTCGACTCCTGCCCGCCGAGTCCTGCTCGCCGCCCCCCGCGGCTACTGCGCGGGTGTGGACCGTGCCGTGATCGCCGTCGAGAAGGCCCTTGAGCAGTACGGGGCCCCGATCTATGTCCGCCACGAGATCGTCCACAACAAGTACGTGGTGCAGACCCTGGAGAAGAAGGGCGCCATCTTCGTCGACCAGACGGCAGAGGTCCCCGAGGGCTCCATCGTCATGTTCTCCGCGCACGGAGTGGCCCCGACGGTCCACGCCGAGGCCGCCGAGCGGAAACTGGCGACGATCGACGCGACGTGCCCCCTGGTCACCAAGGTCCACAAGGAAGCCGTCCGGTTCGCCAAGGACGACTTCGACATCCTCCTGATCGGCCACGAGGGCCACGAGGAGGTCATCGGCACGTCCGGTGAGGCGCCCGACCACATCACGCTCGTCGACGGCCCCGATGACGTCGCGAACGTCGAGGTCCGCGACCCGGACAAGGTCGTCTGGCTCTCCCAGACCACGCTCTCGGTCGACGAGACCATGGAAACGGTCGACGCCCTCAAGACCAAGTTCCCGGGCCTGATCTCCCCGCCCAGCGACGACATCTGCTACGCGACGCAGAACCGCCAGATCGCGGTGAAGAAGCTGGCGGAGGATGCCGAGCTCGTCATCGTCGTCGGCTCCAAGAACTCCTCGAACTCGATCCGCATGGTCGAGGTCGCCCTGGACGCGGGCGCCCCCGCGTCGCACCTGGTCGACGGCGCAGATGAGATCGACGAGGCCTGGCTGGAGGGCGTGAGCACGGTCGGCCTCACCTCGGGCGCCTCCGTGCCGGACATCCTGGTGGACGGCGTCATCGAGTGGCTCGCCGAGCGGGGCTACGCAGACGTGGAGACGGTGAAGACGGCCGACGAGTCGATCACCTTCTCGCTGCCCAAGGAGCTCCGCCGCGACCTGCGCGCCGAGGCCGCGGAGCTGTCGAAGAAGTAACGCGGAGGCCAGGTGCTGGCCGTATCGTCGGTCTCATGCAGATCTTCGGTGTGGACATCGGCGGATCAGGGATCAAGGGCGCACCCGTTGACCTGGACCGCGGAGACCTGGCACAAGAACGGCACAAGGTACTGACCCCGCAGCCGGCCACGCCCGACGGCGTGGCCGACAAGGTGCGCGAGGTCGTCGAGCACTTCGGCTGGACGGGCCCCGTCGGCGCCACGTTCCCCGGCGTGATCACCGGCGGCACGGCGCGCACGGCGGCCAACGTGGACAAGAGCTGGATCGGCACGGACATCCAGAAGCTGGTCTCGGACCGGCTCGGCGGCGTCCCCGTCACCGTCCTGAACGACGCGGACGCGGCCGGCGTCGCCGAGATGCACTTCGGGGCGGGCCGCGGCCGCAAGGGCACGGTCATCCTGCTCACCCTCGGCACCGGCATCGGCAGCGCCCTGTTCACCGGCGGCCGCCTCGTCCCGAACACCGAGCTCGGCCACCTGGAGCTGCACGGGCACGACGCGGAGAAGCGTGCGTCGTCCAAGGCCAAGGAGGACGAGGACCTCACCTGGGAGCACTGGGCGCACCGCGTCCAGAAGTATCTGGCGCACGTGGAGATGCTGTTCTCGCCCGAGCTCGTCATCATCGGCGGCGGAGTGAGCCGCAAGTCGCACAAGTTCCTGCCGCTGATCAAGGGCATCAAGGCGGAGCTGGTCCCCGCGGAGCTCCAGAACAACGCGGGGATCGTGGGCGCGGCGATGGCGGCGGCGGAGAAGGACTAGCACCCCGGGGCCGCCTGACCGCTCCTAGGCGGTGGGCATCCGCCGCTTGGGCCCGCGAGGCCCGGCGGCGGAGGAGGGCGGGGCGGCAGCCCGCGCCCGCCGCCGCTGCCCCATGAGCTTGATCCTGCGCACGGTCACGATCAGCCCGGCGGCCAGCGTCCCGGCGTACAGCCAGCCCGCGTGCAGCGCGAGCGAAGTGATCAGCCCCATGAAGTGCCCGCCGAAGCCGCCGGTGCCCCCGGAGATGGGCACGAGCCCGACGGCGAAGGCGATGGGCGCGGCCACCGGCGCGGTCACCAGGTCGGCGGGCCGCACCCAGAACGCGGTCAGCACGCTCACGGGCAGGAAGAGCACGCCGTACGCGACGACCGAGCTGCCGAAGAGCAGCCACAGCAGACAGGCGAGCAGGAACATCGCCGCGGTGCAGAAGAGCCCGCTGCCGAGCCCCGTGAGCCGCGGGTTCGGCATCGCGCGCAGTCTGCGGTAGATCGGCAGTGCCCGCAGGTTGCGTACGAAGGGCGGGACGGGGCGGCGGGGACGGGACGGGGCGCGGTAGACCGTCGCCGAATCGGCGGGCCTGCCCTGCGGGGGCAGGGGCGCGGTGCGTCGCGGCCGGGCCTGGGGCTGAGGGGGACGCGTCCTGTGTTGCTCCACCGGACCAACCTAGGTCGCGCCGTACCGATAATCCTGCCTGGGACACGCCCTTTGGCCGACCTTGGCCAAGCGTTCGACAGGAGAGCGGTACGCCGACGAGGGCGGGGCCCGCACGCCGTAGACTGGGGGATCGCCCTACGGTCGCTCCGGCCCCCCGGGCCGTCCACCCACAGACTCACGTACGGGAAGTCGCAACGTGTCGCTCACGATCGGAATCGTCGGTCTGCCCAATGTCGGCAAGTCGACCCTGTTCAACGCCCTGACCAAGAACGACGTCCTTGCGGCCAACTACCCGTTCGCGACGATCGAGCCGAATGTTGGCGTGGTCGGCGTCCCGGACCCCCGCCTCACGAAGTTGGCGGAAATCTTCAGCTCCCAGAAGATCCTCCCGGCGACGGTCGACTTCGTCGACATCGCGGGCATCGTGCGCGGCGCGAGCGAGGGCGAGGGCCTGGGCAACAAGTTCCTCGCGAACATCCGCGAGTCGGACGCGATCTGCCAGGTCATCCGCGCCTTCAAGGACGAGAACGTCGTGCACGTGGACGGCAAGGTCTCGCCCAAGGACGACATCGAGACGATCAACACCGAGCTGATCCTCGCGGACCTCCAGACCATCGAGAAGGTCCTCCCGCGCCTCCAGAAGGAATCGCGGATCAAGAAGGACATCGCTCCGAAGGTGAAGGCGGTGGAGGAGGCCCAGGCGATCCTCGAGAAGGGCGACACGCTCTTCTCGGCGGGCATCGTCCAGGGCTCGGGCAGGGAAGAACTCCTCCACGACCTCCACCTCCTCACGACGAAGCCCTTCCTCTACGTCTTCAACGTGGACGAGGACGAGCTGACGGACGACGCGTTCAAGGCCGAGCAGAGCGCCCTGGTCGCCCCCGCGGAGGCGATCTTCCTCAACGCCAAGCTGGAGTCGGAGCTCGTGGAGCTGGAGGAGGACGAGGCCCTCGAACTCCTCCAGTCGGTGGGCCAGGAAGAGCCCGGCCTGGCCACCCTGGCCCACGTCGGCTTCCGCACCCTCGGCCTCCAGACCTACCTCACGGCAGGCCCCAAGGAATCCCGCGCCTGGACGATCCCGGCGGGCGCGACGGCCCCCGAGGCGGCCGGCGTGATCCACACGGACTTCCAGAAGGGCTTCATCAAGGCCGAGGTCATCTCCTTCGAGGACCTGGTCGAGACGGGCTCGGTCGCCGAGGCCCGCGCGAAGGGCAAGGCGCGCATGGAGGGCAAGGAGTACGTGATGCAGGACGGGGACGTGGTGGAGTTCCGCTTCAACGTCTAGCGCTTGCGCAGCTGAGATGAGGCCACGTCCGAAGGACGTGGCCTCATCTCTGTGTCGCGGCTATGCGGGCCTGAGGTGCTCGGCGAGCTGCTGGAGGATCGTCCAGGAGTTCGGGTCGGTGCCGTCGCCCAGGACGTAGTGGAGTGCGGGCCGTGCTGCGGGGCCGAGGCGGTCGGCGCGGAGGCCCCGGGGCGGGTGTTGGGCGTGGGGGAGGCCGATGACGTTCACGGCGTCTGCACCCAGGGTGAAGGAGAGAGGTATGGGCGGGGCTTCGAAGCGGGGTGGGACGGTGAGGTCTCGGCGGGCGGTACGGAGCGACGTGAGCATGGAGGCTAGGCCGTGGTCCGTGGCGAGGATCTTGGCCAGCGGGGCGATGGCGTCCAGGGGCGGGGCTTCGGCGGGGGCGTAGCCGAGGGTGAGCGTGATGTGTTCCTCGATGCCTGCCGAGGTGTGGGTGATGTGAGTGGTGGCGATGGCCGGGTGGTCCGTGGAGCCGATGGCGGTCAGCCAGGTGGGGGTGTTCTTCTGGGCACGGGTGCGGGCCAGTTCGGTCAGCTGGCGTCGGGACCAGGGCAGGGCGATGGGTTCGGCGGTGGACCAGCCGGCCGGTGGGGTGCCGGTGAGAGTCTGCCAGGCCGCTTCCAAGGCGCCGCCGAGCAGGAGGTCTTCGTCGGCGGCGTGGGTGGTGTGGAGGGAGAGGAGCAGTTGGCGCTCGCCCGGAGCGTTGGAGACCGACTCGGGCCCCGGATCGGGCTTGAAAACTTCCGCGATCCGCGGGTTTCCGTCCGTGGATTTCACCGGCGTGAAGTGGTTCTCGTGCCAGTGGAGTTGCACCCCGGACAGGCCGTCGTAGTAGCCGCAGTCGGGGTCCTGGACGACCCAGCGGTTGGGCTGGCCTTGCACTGCGTTGCGGGTGGGGAGGGTGAGGCTGGTGTGGGGCGGGGTGACGATCTGCAGGGCGCGGTCACTGTCGGCCGCGGTGCGCAGGGCGTCGGCGAGCCAGTTGGTCATCGCGACGACGGGGCGGTCCTGGATGACGACAGCGGCCTTGTCCGTGAGGACGTCCACGGCGGGCGCTGTCGCTGAGGGCGCCGCTGCGGCGGTGGCGGTCTCGGGGGTGAGCGGGACGACATCGGTGTGGGCTACGTCCGGCGGCCAGACTGTGCCGCCCAGGACGGCTGCTAGGCGTCCGGCGAAGGATCCGGCGAGCCGTTCGCCCTCCTCGACGGCGGTGGAGGCGCGTGCTTCGGTCCACCAGAACGGCCCGTCGGGGGAAACGACTTCGGCCCCGAGCAGGCGTTGCGCCTCGCCGGGGACCTGGATGAGCAGAGGTGCTTCGACGGAGACCAGCGGGCGGCCGTTCGGTGCGCAGAGCTGGACGACCGCACCCTCGGCCAGGGAGTCGATGCCCAGGTCGGGACCGCCGGCGAAGAGTCCGGCGAGCAGGGTGTTGATGTCGGGCATCTTGGGGGTGAGGGCGATGACGTCCTTGGTCACGGGTGTTTCTTCTCCGCGGTGTCGTCGGCCTCGGTGGCCAGGGCGGTCTGGATGAGCTGGTGGTGGCGGCCTCGGCGGACGAGAGTGCCGCGGCCGGGGGGCTGGGCGGAGGCGTAGAGGCCGGGGAAGAGCTGGCCTTCGGTGCGGTCGCCGGCCATGAGGAGGGCGGTGGTGCCGGTTTCGCGCAGGGTGGTGAGGAAGGGCTCGTACAGGGCGCGCGACGCCCCGGCGACGCGGCGGGTGACGATGAAGTGCAGGCCGATGTCCTGGGCGGAGGAGATGTAGGGCAGGAAGGGCGCCAGGGGCTGTTGGCCGGCGGTGGTGAGGATGTCGTAGTCGTCGACGAGGATGACGATCCGGGGACCGGTGAAGGCCGGCCCGTCGGTGATCGCGTCCGGGTCGGCGGTCTCCGGCATGCGCTTTTCCAGTTCGCCCGCTATACCGGTGGCCAGGGCGCCGGCGAGCTTGGCGTTGTGGGCGTAGCCGCCACGGTAGGGCTCGGGGACGACACCGCGCAGGCCGCGCCGCGGGTCGAAGACCCCGAAGACCAGGTCCTCGTCACTGTGGCGGTCGATGAGCTGCTGGGTGATCAGCTTGAGCAGGTTGGTCTTCCCGCATTCGTTGTCGCCGAGGACCAGCAGGTGCTGATCCTGCCCGACCAGGTCAAGGAGCGCCGGGGCGAGGGCGTCCTGGTCGACGCCGAGCGGGATGCGCGAGGGTTCGGCGGCCGGCGAGGGCAGCTTGGCGGCGGGCAGGACTGCGGGCAACACCCGCACAGGGGCGGCGAGTTCGCCGTGCCAGCTGGCGCGCAACGTACGTCCGGCGCGCTCCAGGGCGGGGCCCAGGTCGCCGGTGAACGGTTGGCCGTCGATGCGGGGCAGGGCGGTGTGGGCGAAGAGCTTGGCGTCGGTCAGGATCCGGCCGGGGGCGTCGGCGCTCAGCGTCTCGGAGAGCTTGCGGTCGACGCTGGAGTCGGAGGGGTCGTTCAGGCGCAGTTCGACGCGGGTGCCGAACATGGACTGGGTGGCGATGCGCACGTCGTTCCAGCGCAGCATGCCCGCCACGACGTGGATGCCGTAGCCGCTGCCACGCTTGAGGAGGTCGGCGACGGTGTCGTCGAGCTCGGCGAACTCGTCGCGCAGGGCACCGAATCCGTCGATGAGCAGCACGATGTCGGTGGAGCCGAGTTCGGTCAGCTTGCCGCTTGCGCGCAGGTGGCGCAGCTGGTCGACGGAGTCGATCCCGTACTCGCGGAACAGCTCCTCACGCAGAGCCAGTTGGGCACGGACCTCGGCGATGGTACGGGCGGCGCGCTCGTGGTCGGCGCGTCCCGCGATGCCGCCCACGTGCGGCAGTCCGGCCAGCGCCGTCAGGCCGCCGCCGACCAGGTCGAGGCCGTAGACGGCGGCCTGGTGCGGGGTGTGGGTCAGGGCCAGGGAGAGTGCGAGGGTACGTAGCAGGGTGGTCTTGCCGGACTGCGGGCCACCGATGACGGCGGCGTGCCCGCCGGCCACGGTCAGGTCTAGGATCCAGGGCTTTTGCCACTGCTTGGCCGGGTCGTCCAGGACGCCCAGAGGTAGCTGCATGGGGCCTGCGCTGGTGGCCAGGTGCAGGCCGCGCTCCGAGGCCTGGACGGGTCCGGCGGCGGCGTCGAGCGAGATCGCGTCGGGCAGCGGAGGCAGCCAGATGCGGCGGACCGGAGGGGCGGCGGTGCACAGCTGATCGACCATGACCGTCAGGACGGTCGGACCGGTCTCCCGCTCCCGCATGGCGGGTTCTTCGGGCGCACCGGTGGCGGGGTTCTGGCCGGTGTTGAAGGCGGGGTAGGGCCAGGCGAGGGGTTCGTCATCGGCCTGGTCGTGGAGGATGGGGCCGCGGTGGGCGCCGGAGACGTAGCCCGCCTTGAAGCGTTCGTACGTCGATGTGTCGACCTTGAGGTAGCCGAAGCCCGGCAGCGGCGGCAGCTGGAAGGCGTCGGTGGTGTCCAGGACGGTGCGTGACTCGTCGGCGGAGAAGGTGCGCAGACCGAGGCGGTAGGAGAGGTAGGTCTCCAGGCCCTTGAGCTTGCCGGATTCGATGCGCTGGCTGGACAGCAGCAGGTGCACGCCGATGGAGCGGCCGATGCGGCCGATGGAGAGGAACAGGTCGATGAAGTCGGGCTTGGCGGTAAGCAGTTCGCCGAATTCGTCGATGACGACGAAGAGGTGGGGCAGCGCCTCAAGGTCGGGCCGGTTGGCGCGCAGGGCGGCGTAGTGGCCGATGTCGGCGACGTTGCCTGCGTCCTTGAGGACCTGCTGGCGGCGTTTGACCTCGCCGGCCAGGCTGGTGTGGACGCGTTCGACGAGCCCGGCCTGGTTCTCCAGGTTGGTGATCACGCCTGCGACGTGCGGGAGCTGGGTGAAGGGGGCGAAGGTGGCGCCGCCCTTGTAGTCGACCAGGACCAGCGCGAGGTCTTCGGGGGAGTGGGTGGCGGCCAGGGCCAGGACCAGGGTGCGCAGGAGTTCGCTCTTGCCCGAGCCGGTCGCGCCGACGCACAGGCCGTGCGGGCCCATGCCCAGTTCGGAGGACTCCTTGAGGTCCAACAGAACAGGTTCGTGGCGGTCGTTGAGGCCGATGGGCACGCGCAGGAAGTCGCGTTCGCCGCGTGGCGCCCACAACCTGTCGAGGTCGAGTGCGGCCGGGTCGTCGATGCCCAGCAGGGTGGGGAAGTCGACCGGGCCGGAGATGGGGGTGCCCTCGGCGGCGGACTCGGCGGACAGACGCAAGGGGGCGAGCATGCGGGCAAGGCCTTCGGCGCCCGCGATGCTCATCGCATCCGCGGTGCCCTGACCGGGCAGTGCGTCGGGGGCACGCAGGTCTTCGACGCTCACCTGGTCGCCGTCGACGGTGATCCGCACGCTGACCTGGTCCGGTTCGTGCACCTGCTGCTCGAGCAGGTGCAGCACGGTCACGCCCATCCCCGTGAGGTCGACGGCCGAGTCGGGCCGCGGCAGTTCGGTGGCCGTGGCTCCGTGGCAGTCGCTGACGACCAGGAGCCGGTCGTTCATCCGCAGCGCGTTGCGGTCGGACAGGCCGCGGCGAACTTCCGCGGCGTAGGAGGAGCGGCGGCGCAGATCCGTGGCGCACTGCCGGGCGACCTGATCGAGGCTCGGCGCGATGCGCCGGACGGCGACCGGGCCGTCGTCCTGCTGCTCATCGAGGACATGGGGCAGCCACTTCGCCCACTCCCACTCCTCCAGGCGCCCACCGGGCACGCCGAGAGCGATGGCGACGTCGTCGGGTGCGTGCGTCACCGCGGTCTGGATCAGCAGGGCACGGGCGACGCGCAGTACGCCGTCCCGGTCACCGATGATGCTGACGTTGCCCGCCCGGTCGAGCGGTGCCATCAGCGGGAAGTCGGTCGCGGTGGTGAACCGGTGCTGCAGCGCACGCGCTTCGTTCAGCATGAACGGGTCGGGCGGGGTCAGCACGCCGCTTCCCTGGTTCTGGCCGATCGTCAGGGCCTGTACGGGTACGTCGCCGGTGCCGAGCCGCACCCGCAGGAAGTCCGCGTCCAGACGGCGCCGCTCCCACAACCTGGCCGGGTCGCGCACGAGGTCGTACAACGCCGCCGGCGGCGGGTTGAGCACCCGCGCCTGCCGCCGCAGCTCCCGCTCGACCGCTCCGAGTTCGTCGCGCTGCTCCTCCACGTACTCCAGATACCGCTCGCGCTGGGTACGCCGGGTGCGCTGTGCCTTGCCGCGCTGGGACAGGAACAGGGCCACCGCACCCAGGAGGGCGAAGACGAGGACGATCGCGCCGATGGCGGCGAACTGGCTGTTGCGGATGACGGTCATCATGACAACCGAGCCCATGACGCCGGCCATCGGAAGCAGCGCGGTGGCCGCGTTGCCCATCTTGCCCTCGGGCAGGTTCGGGGGCGGCTCGATGGTGCGTTCCGGAGCAGCGCCGAGAGGCCGGGTGGAGCGGGCCGGGCGGTGTATGAGGTGTTGGGTCATCGCACCCGCACCGCCCGCCCCATCGCCTCGGCGGCCAGCTGGACGGCGGCCTCGCGGGAGCTCTGGCCGAGCATGCCGGTGTGGATGGGGCCTCCTTGGGCCAGATGACGGTCGTAGGGGAGCGGCACCACGGCAGCTCCCGTCTCGCGCAGGTGCGCGGCGGCCGTCTTCAAGTCGAGCGTTGTATCAGGGGAGTTCGCGGACAGGGCTACGACGGTTGTGGCAAGCGCCGAGTGCGGCAGTTGGGCCAGCCAGTCCAGGACCAGGCGGGTGCCGTTGACGCCTTCGGCGGTCATCGGGGCGACCACGACGCGGGCGTGGGCGGTGTCCATCGCGGTCCGCGCCACTTCGCCGGGCAGCGTCTCGCAGTCGACCACCGACACGGCGAAGTAGCGGCGCAGCGCGAGGGTGACGGTGCGGTAGGTGGGCACGTCGAGCGGGGCTCCGACACGTCCCTGGCTTGCGGGCAGCAACCAGCCGCCGTCCGTGACCGGCACCAGGTAACCGGTGACATCGGTGAGCTGCATGGCTGGGCTGAGGATCTGGGCCAGATCCGCGCACGCCCAGCGCACGGACTCCGCTCCGAGCCGCACCGGCAGGGTGCCGAGCGCGGCATCGGCCTCCAGGGCGAGCACCGGATCGTGCCGGTAGTGATTGAACGTGCGTGCCAGCAGGGCGGAGACGGTGGACTTGCCTACGCCGCCGCGGATGGAGGTCACGGCGATGACCCGCCCGGTGGTGACCGGCTGCTGCACCTCGCGAGCGAGACGTGTCTGCTCGGCCACCTCCTGCCCGGCCGAGGCAGTGAGCTTACGTAGCGAGCGCCCGGTGCGCCGCGCGGCGGAGTCTCCGTGCTGCGGGCCGCCCAGGGCGCGGGCCAGGCGCGGATCGACGGTGGGGACGGACTCCGGGGTGGGCAGGGGAAGGCGAGGATCGCGCGGCGCGGGTTGGGTGGATGCCGACGGACGGGGTGCTGGGGTCGCGCTCCGCGGCTGCTCCGGAGCGGACTCCGAGGCCGCCAGATGCAGCACAGCAGTCGACTCCGCGGAAGCGGCCCCCAACTCCCGTAGCACGTCACGCTGCCAATCATTTCCCTGCTGCGCCATGCCGCGCCCCTACGCGAAGGTGTCGAGCAGTCGCCCGTACACGCCGAAAACCCCGATGACCAGAGGCAACAGGGAAATGACGCCCACTGACTCCAACACGTCGCCGACGCGGCGGAGCCGCACCCGCACATGCTCGGGGGGTTGCACCGCAAGGACCACCAGAGGAATCAGGGCGAGCGCGACCAGCAGAGCCATCGGCCCCCCGGCTACCGACCGCTCCGTCCACACCATGACCAACCCCACAACGACGACGGCCGAGGCTGCGAACAACCCCACCACCTCCGCGACGAGTGGATAGGCACGAGCCCGCAGCGCAAGGACCACGGCGGTGACCGCAGCCACCGGGACTGTCCACACCGAGGGGGCACGCAACACCATTACTCCGGCCGCTGCGGCAGATACGGCCAACACGATGGTGGCCAGGGCCAGTCCACGATGCGTGGCACTGAGCGCCGTACCCACCTGATAGCGGCTCACCGACGCCCCGCTCGTACGCCGGTCATCGAGCCCCGACAACCCCGATGCCATCAAGGCAAGCCGAGGCAGCACCCCAAGCACCACGACGGACACGACAGCGAGCAACGCACCCATCCGGGCCTGCTCGACCTCGGTCCGAGCACCGTCCTGCAGAGCGAAGGCCGCTTCCCACAGGACCAGACACCCCAGGGCGGCTGCGGCCCCGATCAAAGCCCCGCGGCCCAGCGGCGAAAACAACCCCAGAAGCAACAACACAAGTACGGCGTCGAGGGCGAGGCCCGCCAGAAGCACCGGGTTCCCCCAGGCATACGCATCACCCAACGTCCGCACACCGAGCGAGCCCAAAGCTCCCGCAGACACGATCAACGTGGCGGCAAGTCCGGCCTGCTTCCGCCACCCCAACAGAGCCCCGGAACAGCTCAGCACAACGGCGACAGCCACCAAAGCCTGCCCCGCAGCGGCCAACTCGAACTCACCGGCGGCCAACACCCCGGCCACCACCACCCAGAACACAGTGGCCAGCCCCGCCACCACCCGCCGAGCAGCGGGCCGCCACCGCCAGGCCCGCACATCCAGATCATCGGCAGCTTCATCGGTGACGTCATGAACGACGGGCGCGGACGGCGCATCCTCGACGCGCACGAGCCGCAGCACGGCACCGTCCGGTATCCCGGCAGACTCCAGGGTGCTGTCGTGCGCCAGCGCCGAACCGTCCGCGGTGACGAGGTGCCGCAGCATGGGCCGGGCGGCAGCTCTGTCATCGAGCAGCCGCAGCACCTCGGGAATCAGCAGCCCGACCGGCTCCTGCGAAGGAAGAACGAGGTCCACCCGCCGCTGCTCTCCCACCAGAGTGACCCGGCTCAAGGCCGTGCGACTTGTCCCGCTCGTGCGGCTCAACGGCCCCGCAGATATCACGCGTTCGAACCTATCATCGAGAGGAAGGGGTTACGGATGGGAAGGTGATGAGGAAGAAGCCGGGGAATTGGGAGAATCGGGCACCGACGACTCGTAGGGACTTTTCCCAATGATTCGGTGTGAGACGAACGACCATCCCACGCATCCGGCACACAAGATCGCCGCGACCACCAATCCGGCGACCACTTTCCCCAACCGCTCATCAACGGTCCTCCGCTGCCGCTGTGCTCCGAACAGGAGGGCATCGCGCAGCCGTCGGCGCCTAACCGACACCGACTCCAAGAGCTGGCTGTCGTAATCCTGAGCTGCCATCAGATGGGCTCACAGGCCTCTGTAAGCGGACAGGGAGATGACATGGTTCCTTCTAAATGTCTTGAGGCGCGGCCTGCTGGGCGTTGCCTCGACTGCATCAGCTGCCCAGAAGGTCGCGAAGTGGTCCGCGCGCCAGGGGGAGGGAGCGCCTGGTGCTGAGGATGCGCATTAACTACTGCGCTGAAATGCGAGTTGTTCCTACGCCCCGGTCTCTCTCTTCGCCACTTTGGAACGGCAGGCTCAACCGATGACACGAACCCCGAGCGCCTTGAGGAGCGCGGCACACGCGTTGCACGGCTGTGTGGGCCGCCTGTCCCCGCACGAGGCCTCGGGGGAAGTATCCAGCTCATGGCTGTTAAAGCTTGTCCGTCAGGTCCGGCCCCAGCCCACTCTCATCGGCGTCCGGCCTACTGATGCCGAAGCCGACGGCATGCCCGAAGTACGTCGGCTCACCTGTCTCGGCTTCCACGCCGAGTGCAGAGTTGAGTTCGCGCAGCGCGTCGGCAAGCCGAGGGGCATTCCTGCTCTGCACCTCCGGATGTGGACGGCCAGAGAAGCCGAACCAGCTCCAAATGTCGTGGTGAACTGAAAGGGTTGCGGTCGGACCGTATGAGGAAGTTGTGACAGACAAATCCACAATACGGGGCTCTTTTCGGGGGCGCCCCTCAGTGTCGTACCAGACTCCACTACCAATGACCTTGAAGTCTCGGATCTTCGCATCAGGGAAAGCTACAGGACGGCTTCCAGAGATTTTGTGAGGGATTTCTGGGTCTGTCAGGTTTCGAATGAAGACCGTGCTCATAACCCCTGTGAACCCTTTCCCCGGGGCGAGCCACATGTATTCCAGACTGCTCGGCGAAAGCAGCTCGAACTGATCGAGCACCTCGATCATTCTTGCTGCGACGCTCAATGCAGAGTTAAGACCGGATGGTACGGTCCCGTCCAGGTCCCAAAACCAGGATCCGCATTCCTTTTTTGCTCGCATGAGTGTCGACATGAAGTTCTCTCAGGGGTAAATGGGGCCGTCGGCCGGAATCTTGATCGCGCCGTCCTCGAAGCGCAGCAGTACGGTCGCGCCACCATCCATCGCTGCTTCCTCGATGGCTTTGAATGCTCCTGGGCGCAGGATCGACATAGGATGGTGCACGTCCAGGATAGCCACACCATGATTCATGTACTCGTACCGCAGCTGCTCGATCGCACTCTCGGCATTCTTGATCAGCTTCTTCTTGCTGGCTACGTTCTTCAGCTGGTAAGCGTAGTCGATCTCGC
Organism: Streptomyces sp. NPDC054047; assembly: GCF_055585065.1. Taxonomy (NCBI): domain Bacteria; kingdom Bacillati; phylum Actinomycetota; class Actinomycetes; order Kitasatosporales; family Streptomycetaceae; genus Streptomyces; species Streptomyces sp. NPDC054047. The sequence goes on from NZ_JBVJKV010000011.1 coordinate 350,708, forward strand.
CATCAGCATTTCTCGTGTACACGTCGAGGTCCCATAGATCAGTGGGCTCCCCGAACTCGAACCCGAGGCGTGTGAACCCCCGACCTTGCAGTTCGGTGGCATGAACCAGTGCCATGTGGGCAGCAGGAACCATGCTGTCGGGGCTGCTGCGACTGGGCCCTTGCTTGCACATATCGAGAATCTTGCTGTAATTCTCTGTACCCCGAAGGTGCCCACGGCTAATGATTTCCGCAACACTGGCACCGTAGGGATCCTTGCGGAGGCTGTGGAGAACGGCTTCCTGATCGCGCAGTTTTATTTTCGCGTGACTGAGCTCAGCAAGGAGACGAGCCTCCTGCTCCGGCTTCAGCGGTCCGGTGGGCTCATGAGGCATCTCGTCATGCGGTCTGCTGTACCTGCTCGGATCGATCTCCGACAGACCATCGAGGGTGTCCGCCTGCCCTCTCGCGCCGAACCCATCGCCTCCGACCACACCATCACCATGACTACCGGCAGAACCTGCGCCGTGCCCGGTGGTGGTGTGCCCGCCGACGGAGACGCCGTCGTGGTTGACGGTGCCGCCCGGCGTGTGATCGCCACCACCTGGGCCTGTGGTGCGACCACCGGAGCCGGGGAGCTCATGGCTGGCTGAGGGGCCGTTGGTGAAACCGCCTGATGCGCCAGGGGGGAGGTGTGATGCGGTGCCCCCTGAGACATCGCGGCCCACTCCACCGATATCGTCCCCGGCCCGCCCGGCAGCTCCGCCCACACCGTCTCCGGTACGGGAAGCAGCTCCTGGCCCTTGAAGAGGCGAGCTACGCGGCGGAACGTCCCCGCCCCGGCCGAGGGCTGCTGCCGCATCATCACCAGCATGCGCGCCCACCAGGACTGGCCCTCCTCGCGGCAGCGCCTCCGCCCCCGCGTTTGCTCGTTCGGCGGCCGCGCCTCCCTTTGGCATCTCATCGGGTCTCTGAATGACGTTCTGGTGGTCCCGGGGCGCGGCGATGGAGGGGGTGCGCTCATCGGCGGAGAGTTCGACACGGGGCGGCGTGGTGTCCGGAACGCCGTTCTTTAGGATGGTGAGTTCGCCGTTCCCAACGTGGACTTGAGAGTGTGGGGCGAACCTCCACATGGTGCTGGCGGAGCCGGCACCAGGCGCGTTGCCGAACCCGGCGCGGACTCGGGCGGTGACGTCTGCGATCTTGGGTGCGGCTCGAGTGGTGGCGCCGATGGTCCTGGCTGCCGCGCTGAGGGGGTCGATGGCCTCGCCGACCTTGGCCAGGGTGCCAGCGGTTTTGGCGACAGCGCCGCCCTTGGCCAGTTTCGAGACGGCGGCCAGCGGTCCTGAGGCGAGGGTCAGGCCGTTGAAGAAGACAGTGCCTGTGGCCTTGCCTGGGTGATCTTCCCAGTCATCCCAGCCGACCAGGGCCTTGGCGAACGTCTTGGTGTACGGGCGGCCCTCGGCGACTTGCTTCTTCCAGGGCGAGTCTTGCTTGTTGAGCGGGTCGAAGAGGTAGGACTCCAGGCCGAGGACCGTCATGCCAAGACCCTTGCGGGCCGCATCGCCGTCAGCTCCGGGGCTGACGAGGTCCACGAGCCCGGTGACGGTGCCGACGACGTTGTCCTTGATGCTGCCGCTGGCCTCCCTCACATGGTGGGAGAGGTCGAACTTGTCGTAGGTGAGGGCCTCAGGGGTGCCCCAGGGCAGCTTGTCGGCGTGCTTGAGCGCTTCGGCGGTGTAGCCGTAGACCTGCATACCGCGTGGGACCAAGGTGCCCTTGTAGCCCTGCGGCACGTACTGGGTGCCGTCGACCAGAGCCGTGATCTTGTTGTTGGCGGCGGTCTCGGCTTTGGTGAAGTCGGCCTGAGCCTGGGCGACCTCGCCCCACAGAGCCGCGTGCTGGTCGATCTTGCCCTGGTCCTGGGTCCACTCGTCGTCGATCTCGCCGCTGTCGGTCTTCAGGCTCGCCCTGAAGTCGGCCACCTGAGTCCGGAGATGGTCCAGGCGGGCGATAATGGGCCGTACCGCGCCAGCGTAATCATCCAGCGCTCGGGCGACCGTTTCGATCTTCGAGGCGAACAGGTCCGCTCGATCCCGCACCGGCGCCGTGGAGGCGAAGAGCTCCTCCGCCTCGGGTGCCCGGTAGAAGGCCCCAAGGCCCTGGAACTTGCTGTGCACCGCACCGCCCGCCTGGCGCAGGGCGCCGGCATGGGCCCGCAGCCCGGAAGCGTGCTGCTCCAACTGCTCGAGGTCACCGCTGAAGTGGGGGACATCCTTCGCAGTGATCACAGCGAACCCCGCGTGAGGGGTGTGGGCCGCTCCAGGATCGGGTCGACCACACTGGCCGCGGAGCGCTGCAGCTCGGCCGCGATCTCCAGGTCACCCGCTTCGTAGGCAGCGGTGGCCAGCATCGCGCCGTTGACCGACTGCCCGGCCCGCACGCCGATGAACTCCAGATCCTCGGCGGTGCCTTCGGCGAACTCGACGAGCGCGGCGGCGACCAGACCTCCGACCGGACTCTGGCCTCCGCCGTCGGCTCCCCCCGACACCAGGGCACCGGACCACTTCGCAGCGCCCCCCAAGTCCTCGCCGTACTCGCCGACGTGCCGGTCCAAAGTGCCCAGTACATCGTTCACGTGCGACAGGACGAGATTCACCCCGCCCGGCTCAATGTCCCATTTCGGCATGCCAACCCCCTACTTCAGCCCCGTGACCCGTATCCGCGCCGGCACACCCGCAACGGCGCTCCGTTCAGCCGATGTTGTCGACCGCTGCGCGCGCTCGCGCGAGCGTCGACTGCGCGGTGCCGTCGTTCTGCTCCAGCGTCGTACGCACGAGGCGGATGATTTCCCGTACCTCGTTGGCTGCCTTGTTCCAGCGGACTTCCTTACCGTGGTAGTCGTCTGACACGCCGTCGGCCTGGTAGTCGGCCATCGCGGCCTTCACTGCGCGGTCGCGGTCGCCGAGCACCCGCTCCAGCTGACCGATGATGATCTGCAGGCCGCCCTGCACGTCGGACGAAGCGCCGGTGTCGTAGGAGCGGCGGTCCTGGTTTCCAGCCATGGCGGAGTTCCCCCTGTGTGCGAAGTATTGGGTGCGCGAGCAGGCCGACTCGGCAGGATCAGCCGGAGAAGCGGGCGCTGTCGAAGTTGGCCGCGCCCATATTCTGGTGGGCGTTGTCCGACTGCTCCTGGTCGCCGGAGCCGAACGCGGTATCCATACCGGCCTGCCCGCCCAGGATCGAGGACAGTGCCCCGTTCAGATCCGAAGTGATTTCATCCGCGCGCAATTTGAACGAGTCGAAGGTCGCCTTGCCTGCCCCGTTGAACTTGCCCTCCAGCGGTTCGGCCGCCTGGACCAGCAAGCTGATCAGCGTCCCGAGGTCGTCGCTGGACCCCACGGTGTTCTTCCCCAGCACCGCGAGGGTCGTGTCTCCCATGTCGAACTTCATGAGTCCACCCCCGTTAACTCGTCAACTATGTTGCGCTCTGCGTCCGGTCGTCGATCACAGCAAGCGCATGTGCCACTCACGCCACGTAAGCGTATCGAACATACTCTCCCGTGGTGCATTGCAGACGCAACGGAATTCGGACTGATGTGGCGTGATCTGCCTCATGACTTCAGTGGCTCTCGCCGGTGTGACGGCCCAGCCCCTTACTCACCAGCGCAAAGACCCCGCACCTCCGCCCCGCCGGATGAGATCCGGCGGGGCGGAAACTGAACTGGGGGTCCGCGTGCGCGGTTTGTTGTGTTGCTCTGCAGGCCGACGGGGCGGTGTACTTACCGACCCAGCACCCCCGCCGAAATCGCCGCCGGAACCCCCGCATAACCCATCGGCCGCGTCGTGAACGTGCCGCGCCCCTGCGTGCGGCTGCGCAGGCGGGACGCGTAGCCGAACAGTTCGGCCAGGGGGACCGTTGCCGTGATCGTGGCGGTGCCGGAGCGGGTCGTCGAGGCCGTGACCCGGCCGCGGCGGGCCGCCAGGTCGCCCAGTACGCCGCCCACCCCGTCGTCCGGGACCGTGGCCGTCAACTCCACCACCGGTTCCAGGAGTTCGAGCACCGCGGCGCGCAGCGCCTCGCGGAGTGCGAATCTGCCCGCCGTCCGGAACGCCATCTCCGAGGAGTCCTTGGAGTGGGTCGCTCCGTCGGTCAGCGTGACCCGCAGGCCCGTCACCGGATGACCGCCCAGGGGGCCGTCGGCGAGAGCGTCCCGGCAGCCAGCCTCCACCGCACGCACGTACTCCTGCGGCACCCGGCCACCCGTGACCGTGGAGGCGAAGACGAAGGTGTGGGCCGCTTCCGGCTGCGCCTCCAGGCGCTCGACGTCGAGCACCACGTGTGCGAACTGGCCCGCGCCACCGTCCTGTTTGACGTGCCGGTACACCAGACCCGACACCCCGCGCACGACCGTCTCGCGGTACGCCACCTGCGGGCGGCCCACGCCCACCTCGATGCCGTGGGCGCGGCGGATCTTCTCCACCGCCACCTCCAGATGCAGCTCGCCCATGCCGGACAGGACCGTCTGGCCGGTCTCACGGTCGACCCGTACCGCCAGCGAGGGGTCCTCCTCGACCAGGCGTGCCAGGGCCGAGGACAGGCGGCCGGTGTCCGTGCTCCTGTGGGACTCCACCGCCACCGAGACCACCGATGCCGCCACTGCGGGCGGTTCGAGGGTCAGGGGCGCGCCGGGCGAGCACAGCGTGGTGCCGGCGCGGGACGTCTTCAGGCCCACCACGGCCACGATGTCCCCTGCCGTCGCCCGGTCGAGTTCCGCGTGGCGGTCGGCCTGCACGCGCAGGATGCGGCCGATCCGTTCGGTGCGGCCCGTGCCCGCGTCCATCACCGTCTCTCCCTTCGTGATCGTTCCCGAGTACACGCGTACGTACGTCAGCCGCCCCGTCGCCGTCGCGTTCACCTTGAAGGCCAGGCCCGCGAACGGCGCCTCGGGGTCGGCGGCGCGTTCCTGCACGGTGTCGCCATGGGTTCCGCGTACCGCCGGAACGTCCACCGGCGACGGCAGGTAGGACACCACCGCCTCCAGCAGCGGTTCGATGCCGCGGTTGCGGTAGGCGGAACCGCACAGCACCACCACGCCCTCACCGCTGAGGGTCAGATCGCGCAGTGCGGCGGTCAGGGTCGGGGTGCGGAGCGTCGACGTCGCGCAGTACTCCTCCATCGCCGCCGCGTGCAGCTCCGCCACCCTCTCCTCCAGCTCGTGCCTGCGCCGGTGCGCCTGCTCGCGCAGGGCCTCGGGGACCGGCTCCACTTCGTACGTGGGATGGTCCGGGCGCCAGACCAGGGCGCGCATCCGCAGCAGGTCCACCACACCGGTGAACTCGTCCTCCCGGCCGATCGGCAGCTGCACCACCAGCGGGGCCGTGTGCAGCCGCTCCCTCATCGATGCCACCGCCGCGTCGAGGTCGGCGCCCGCCCGGTCCAGCTTGTTGACGAACGCGATCCGCGGCACGTCGTACCGGTCGGCCTGCCGCCACACCGACTCGCTCTGCGGCTCGACCCCCGCCACGGCGTCGAACACCGCGACAGCCCCGTCCAGGACCCGCAGCGAGCGCTCCACCTCGTCGGCGAAGTCGACGTGGCCCGGGGTGTCGATCAGGTTGATCCGGTGGCCGTCCCAGGCGCAGCTGACCGCCGCGGCGAAGATGGTGATCCCGCGGTCGCGTTCCTGCGTGTCGAAGTCGGTGACGGTCGTGCCGTCATGGACCTCACCTCTCTTGTGGGTGGCACCGGTCAGGAACAGGATCCGTTCGGTGACGGTGGTCTTGCCGGCGTCGACGTGGGCGAGGATGCCGAGATTCCGGACGTCGGCGGATGTGCGGGGGGAAAGGGTGGAACGGGTGGAACCGACGGACAGGTGTTGGGTGTTGGTGCGCATGGCCGAGGCCTTTCGCTCTGATGCAGAACAGGGCGGCGCTATTTCCGGGCGTGAGAACTCTGGGGGTATGACCTCGTCAGAGCATGTCCTGGCCGGAGCGTGACCTGGCCGGGGCATGACACGGCCGGTCGGTGGGTCAGGAGTTCGCCACGGACCTCAGTGACGGCCGCGCAGCCGTCACCGCATCCGCGAAGACACCAGGATCACGTCGAACCGCGACCGGGAAGCACGAACGACAGTGCGGTAACGCATGGCCCGGCCCCCTCACTTGGCTGACTGCTCACTGGATGCTGAATGCTGAATGCCGTGAGTTTAGGGAGCCTTGCCCTCGACAGTCACCGGAATTAAATCCGCGGGCCCCGGAATCGATCCGCGCCCGCACCCCTGCGCAACGCAAGAGGCGGGGCAGAGCCCCCATGGGCCCGGCCCCGCCTCTCCGCTTCTCGTGCGTCTTCCTCGCGGATTACCCCTCGATCGCGGGCAGTACGCCCACGACCGGCGCCGCCAGGTCGGTCAGCTGGTGCAGCTGCTGCAGCTCGTAGAGGCCGTTGACCCCGTTCAGATGGCTGGTGACCGACGGCACCTCGGCGCGGTACTCCTCGGGGATCGCGCTCGCGCCGAGCGAGTCGATCGTGCCGGTGGGGGAGATTTCGGCGGCGTTCGCGGCGGGGGCGGCCAGGGCGGCGGCACCGGCGGCGAGAGCGAGGGCGGCGGCCATGCGTCGTGTTGAGATCATGTGATGCGCAACGGCTCGCGCGGAGCGCTGGACACGGGCTCCCGGCCGATTTCACCAATGATGTACCGATCGGTGCCGTTACCTGGTGACCACGGCGCCGTTGAAGGGACAGTACGGCCGCGTGCATGCGGCGGTACTCGTCAATTCAAAGGAGAACGTGATGTCTCGCATCGCGAAGGCAGCCGCTGTTGCCCTCGGCACGGGCGCCGTGGTGCTCAGTGGCACCGGTATGGCCATGGCGGACGCGGGCGCCGAGGGTGCGGCCGTCGGCTCGCCCGGCGTCCTTTCCGGCAACCTCGTCCAGGTTCCGGTCCACGTCCCGGTCAACGTGTGTGGCAACACTGTGGACGTCATCGGGCTGCTGAACCCGGCGTTCGGCAACCAGTGCGCCAACGCCGACGGCGGCCACGGCGGCCACGGCAACCCCGGTGGCCCCGGCGGCTACGGCGGCTGATCGCCCCTGTGCGAAAGCCCCCGGCGGTCCTGGACCGCCGGGGGCTTTGTCACGCGTACAGCGGCGGCTGTCATGCGTAACGGTAGATGCCGCGATGGCTGAGTAGGTCGTCCGGCTTCGCGCCCCAGGGCGGCATCGCCTCGTGGCGGGCGGCGATACTGCCGTGCAGCGGGCCGCGGCCCGGCCCCGGCGGTTTCTCGGGCAGGTAGGGGGCGGAGTCGGGGTGCCGCGCCATCCAGCGGTCCCACAGCAGGTCCACGAAGGCGTGGTTCAGCCAGAAGACGGGGTCGTTGACCGACGCGCCGCCGAGCATGTGCCCGCCGACCCAGCGGTGGACGCGGTTGTGGTTGCGCCACTTGTCGTTGCCGACGCCGGACGTCCACCCCTCGAGCTTGTTGCGGTAGCCCTCGGACGATGTGGAGTCCCAGGGCGGTGTGTCGTACACGGGGTCGCGCATGGCCCAGGCCAGTTGGTCCGCGGTGGGCAGCGCGATCGGGTCCTGCGGGCGGCCGAAGTCGCGCATGAGGAAGTCGCCGTCCGTCTCCCCCTCCTTGATGACCCAGGTGCCGTTCGCGCGGGCGAACGGGCCGGTCATGACCTGCCGGTCGGCGCGCCGCCCGTTGCCGCCCATGAGCCCGCTGCCCCAGAGCGAGGCGCGGGGTGACCTGTCCACCGTCCAGTCCCAGTACGGGACGGAGACCGAGGAGTCCACCCGCTGCAGGGCCCGCTCGAACTCCAGGAGGAACCTGCGGTGCCAGGGCAGGAACGAGGGAGTCATGTGGGCCACCCGCAGTCCGCTGTCCCCGTCGGACACGTAGTGCTCGATGTGGGTCCGGACGAACGCGTCGTACTCGCCCTTGCGTTTGAGCTCGAGCAGCGCGTTCACGAAGCGCCGCTTCTCGGTGCTGGTGAGCCGGGCCTGGTTCTTGCGGGTGTAGACCACGTCGGTTCGCTCCTCCGGTCCGATGTGCGGGGCGGTGATCAGGCGCTTTCGCCGCGCAACTGCTGGCCGCGGCCGAGTTCGTCCACTGCCCTGCGGGTGGCGATGAGGGGCGTCGGATACGACTGGTAGTGGTCGATCATGCTCAGATAGCCGCCGTCGGCCCGCCGCATGAGGTGGAGCGGGCGGCCGTCGACGGTGATGTCCCAGTCGGCGCCCGTGTGGTGATGACCCGGGACGGCCCTCGAACCGCGGATGTGGCGGCCCTCGTACATCTCGTCGAACGCGCCTTGGCCGAGGTCGTCGGACGGCAGGTTCCGGTCCGTGTGCCGTGTCGACCAGAGGAGCGCGGCCGGCGCCGCCACGGCCGCGAGGCCTGCTCCGATGAGGTTGCGCATCGTGGCCCGGCGCGTGAACCGTCCAGCGCTCGGCCCTTCGGCCGCTGCTCCCTTGACCATGGGTGATGTCTCCTTGCGCGAGCTGTCTTACGAGAGCTGCCTTACGAGAGATGCCTGTCGGAGCCGCCGCGTCAGCTGGTCCAGAACTCCCACCAGCGCGTGAGGATCAGCATGCCGATGATGCCGACGTGGAGCACCGGAAGCACCCAGGTGAACTCGCCGAAGAACGTACGCAGCCAGGAGGGCGCGGGCAGCAGGCCGTTGCGGACGTTGAACGACGTCACGTA
>NZ_JBVJKV010000012.1:0-192378 GCF_055585065.1 Streptomyces sp. NPDC054047
GGTACTGCAGGGGGGACCCTGTGGGAGAGTAGGACGCCGCCGAACTATTATTAACGGGAAACCCCCGCACCTCTGGTGCGGGGGTTTTCTGCGTTCAGGGCCCGCCAAGGGCCCTTTTTGCATTCACTCCGGCCGCACCAATTTCGTGTCGTACGCCAGAATGACCGCCTGCACCCGGTCCCTCGCCCCCGTCTTGGCGAGAATGCGGCCCACATGCGTCTTCACCGTCGACTCCGCCAGGTGCAGTCGGCCCGCGATCTCCGCGTTCGTCCAGCCCTGCCCGATGACCGTCAGGATTTCGAGCTCCCGGTCCGTCAGTGAGGCCAGGCGCGGGTCACGGGTCGGGTCGGCGTCCTCGCCCGAGCGTGTCGGCAGGTGATCGGCGTACGCGTCGAGGAGACGGCGGGTCAGGCTCGGGGCCACGACCGCGTCTCCCGTGGCGACCGCCCGGATGCCGGAGAGGAGCTCCTCCGGCAGCGCGTCCTTGATGAGGAAGCCGGATGCGCCCGCGCGCAGGCCCGCGTACGCGTATTCGTCGAGGTCGAACGTGGTGAGGATCAGGACGCGGGTGCGGTCGCCCGCGGCCACGATGCGGCGCGTGGCCTCGATGCCGTCGAGGCCCGGCATGCGGATGTCCATCAGGGCGACGTCCGGGTGGAGTTCGGCCGTCATGCGGACCGCGTCGCTGCCGCTGCCGGCCTCTCCCACCACCTTCATGTCGTCCTGGCTCTCCAGGAGCATGCGGAAGCCGAAGAGTTGCATCGGCTGGTCGTCGACGATGAGCACGGTCGTCACTGGGCGGGTTCCTTGGGGAGACGGAGTACGACTTGCCAGCCGCCCGGCGGGTGCCGCAGCGGGCCTGCCTCAAGTGTCCCGTCGTAGAGGGCCGTTCGCTCGCGCATTCCCGTCAGACCCCTGCCGCCGGGGCCCGTGGTCGAAGACGCCGCGGTCGGAGTCGGTGGCGCGCCGCCCACACCCGTGTCCGTCACCGTCACCCGCACCGCGTCATCGCCGTACGCGACCTCCACGTGAGCCGTCGCCTCCGGGCCTCCGTGCTTGAGGGTGTTCGTGAGGGCCTCCTGCACCACGCGGTAGACCGTGAGCTGGCGGCCCGCCGGGAGCGAGTCGGGCCGGCCGCTGACCGTGTTGCGTACCGGGAGGCCCGCTGCCCTTACGCCGTCGATGAGGTGGTCCAGGTCGGTGAGTGCGGGCTGTGGGGCGAGTGCGGCACCCTCCTGGGCCTGAGGCGCCTCCTCCCGCAGTACGTCAAGGAGTCGGCGCAGCTCCGTCAGGGCCTGGCGGCTCGTGGTGCCGATGGCCGTCAGGGCCTGGGCCGCGCGCTCCGGGGACTTGGCGGCGGCGTACGAACCGCCGTCCGCGAGGGTCGTGATGACCGAGAGGTTGTGGCCGATGATGTCGTGCATCTCGCGGGCGATACGCGTGCGTTCGGCGTTGGTGGCCAGCTGCGCCTGCTGGTCGCGCTCCACTTCGAGCTGCTTGGCGCGCTGCACGAGCGATGCCATGTACTCCTGGCGGGTGCGGACCGCGATGCCGAGCAGCGCGACGATCGCGAAGCTCATCATCGTCGACACGACCTGCTGGTCCCAACTGCCCTGCGGGTGGCGGACGTGGCCGACCACGGGCGGCAGCACGAGCAGGGCGTACGACCAGGCCAAGGTGCGCGGCGGAAGCCGTGTCGCGATGTTGAAGACGACGATGAGCAGTGTGAGCGAGGCCTGTAGGACGGCGCCCGTCCAGTTGTTGACCAGGGACGCGAACAGCATGACCGCGTAGACCGCGAGCGGATGGGTGCGGCGCCACAGGAGTGGCACCGTGACGGCCAGCGTGATCGCGTACAGCGTCCAGGCCGGGACATCCGTGTTCTGGGCGATGTTCCGCCAGCCGTCGCCGACGAGGTCGATGAACGCGGCGAACACGAAGAACCCGGTCAGATGGAGGTCCCAGGCCCATGGATGCCGCCGGTCGAAGGCCCGCAGCCACTGGACGCAGCGCTCCACGTACCGCGTCAGCGGCTGGGCGCCCGCGGACCAGTCGTGGTCCGGGGCGCCCTGGCGGCTTCCGCTGCCGTCGGGCCGCGGGGAGGTCCGGGAGGTCACGGTTGCATCCTCGTACGGGAAGCGCTCATACGTCGCGTCGCTTCAGCAGATACGCCGCCGCTGCCAGCGACGCCACCGCCCACGCGCACAGCGTCAGCAGGCCCGCGCCGGGCGAGAGGTCGCCGGACGACGTGTGCACGGCGGCGAGGGACTCGGCGGCCGGCAGCGGGAAGTAGTTCAGGAGGTCGCGCACCAGGTCGTTCGGGATCATCGTGGCGAGCTGCGGCAGGAGGATCAGGCCGCCGACGTACGCGCCGATCGCGCCCGGGATGCTGCGCAGGGCCGAGCCGAGGCCGAGCACGATGACGCCGATGAGGGCGGTCCCGGCCGCGGAGCCCGCCACGGCGCGGGCGATGCCGGGGTCGCCGAGCGACGCTTCCAGGTCCGAGCCGCCGAGGAAGATCTGGGCCAGCGGGAACGTGAGGAAGTCGGTGATCAGGAGCGTCCCGAGCGCGACCGTGCCGAACACCGCCGTCTTCGCCCAGAGCACCGGCAGCCGGTGCGGCACCGCGGCCATCGTGGCCCGCACCATGCCCGTCGAGTACTCGCCCGCGGTGATGAGGATGCCGAGGACCGCGATCGCGACCTGGCCGATCTGGGTCCCGAGCAGGGCGTAGGTGACGGGGTCGATCTCGTTGGCGGGGTCGGGCGTGTAGGTGGCACCGACGATCATGCCGATGACGACGGTGAAGACGCTCGCCACGCCGATCGTGATCCAGGTCGAGCGGAGCGTCCACAGCTTGTGCCACTCGGAGCGGAGGACTCCGCGGGTGGAGAGACGGTAGGGGGCGGTTGACGTCGGGGCTGTTGCCGTCGCGGTGCTCATGCCGCCGCTCCTTCCGGCACGCCGGGGGAGACCGACGCGACGTACTCGACCGAGTCCCGCGTCAGGTCCATGAAGGCCTGCTCCAACGATGCCGTGTGCGGGGTGAGTTCGAAGACCGGGATGCCGTGGTGCGCCGCCGTGCGGCCGATGCGCTCGCCGTCCGTGCCGCGTACGTCGAGGACGCCCGGCGCGTCACTCGTGATCTGTACGCCGGGTGCGGCGAGCAGCTCGCCGAGCAGGCCCGCCTCGGGGCTGACGACCTTGACGGAGCCCGTGCCGGACTCGCGTACGAACGCCTCGACCGTCGTGTCCGCGAGGAGCCTGCCGCGGCCGATGATGATCAGGTGCTCGGCCGTCAGCGCCATCTCGCTCATGAGGTGCGAGGAGACGAGGACCGTACGGCCGTCGGCGGCGAGGGACTTGAGGAGGTTGCGGATCCACAGGACGCCCTCGGGGTCGAGGCCGTTGACCGGCTCGTCGAGGATGACCACGGCCGGATCGCCGAGGAGTGCGGCCGCGATGCCCAGCCGCTGGCCCATGCCGAGCGAGAAGCCCTTCACGCGCTTGCGGGCCACCTCATGGATGCCCACCAGGTCGAGGACCTCCTCGACGCGGCGGCGCGGGATGCCGTGCGTGTGGGCCAGGGCCATCAGGTGGTGGAAGGCGGTGCGGCCCGGGTGGACGGACCGGGCCTCCAGGAGCGCGCCCACCTCGTGCAGGGGCGCGGTGTGCGTGGCGTACGTCCGGTCGCCGACGGTGGAGCGGCCGCGGGTCGGGGCGTCCAGGCCGAGGAGCATCCGCATGGTGGTGGACTTGCCCGCGCCGTTGGGTCCGAGGAAGCCGGTGACGGTGCCGGGGTGGACGGTGAAGGACAGGTCCTCCACGACGGTCTTCTCGCCGTAGCGCTTGGTGAGTTCGTATGCCCGAATCATGCTTCTGATGCTGGCGCTCGCGAGGGTGCGCGGCGTCGGACCAGGGGCGGGACGTGGGCGGTGGCGAGTAGTACCGCGGTAGGACGGGAACCCCGAGGGGACCCCCGCCCCGGTCCTGTCTAGCCGGGGAGTTCCGTGTGGGGCCAGCGGGTGCGGGCCTGTTCGCGGGAGCGGAGGAGGGCCAGGGTGGGCAGGCCGCGGTCCGCGCCGGTGGTCAGGAGATCCGGGAGCTGGGGGAGCGGGGCCACGGCGGCCACGTCGTCCAGGACCAGCGTCATTGGTGGGTCGAGCCGACCGGAGGATGACCGTTCGGCCATGCGCCGGCCGTGCTCGACCACGCTTGAGGCGAGTGCCGTGAGGAGGGGCATGGCCCCCGGACCCTTGGGCGATTTGGGGTCCTCGATGGCTTCACCCACCACGAAAAGCGTGCCCCCTTCATCGATGAAGGAATCCAGGGTGAGGGCATCTGTTCTGTTTGGGGTGCAGGATTCCCGTACGTTCAGGGTGAAAAGGGCGGAGAGTGCGCGGGCGGTCAACTCCTGGGCCATGTCGCGGCGTTCGGGGTATGCCGTGAGCGCCGCCTCCAGTTCGCCCGCCGCGCCCGATGCTGCCTTCTGGTGCGTGCGCAGGACCCGTACGGCGTCCTGGACTCCCGTTCCCTGGGCCCAGCGGTGTACGTGCTTGACGGGGCGGCCGTCCACCGCTGCCGCGTGGAGGAAGCTGCGCAGGAGGGTCTCGGCGGTGTCGGCGACGCTGCTGTCCAGCTTGGCGCTGGGCCTTATGGCGGCCAGCAGGGCGGTGGCCCGTTGTGCGGCCACTGCCTTGTCCTCGCAGTTGGTGGTGGGGGACCAGTGCATTCTTGCGGGGGTGTCGCAGAGGTGGGAGGGGTCGTAGACCAGGACCGGGCCCAGCTTCGCTCGGGCGTCCTTGGTCTCTTCCCACAGGGTGGGGTCCGAGGTGAGTACTAGGGCTGCGCTTTCCGCGTCGCGGATGGCCTGGATCGCGTGCGCGCGGCGGGTTTCGGCGGGGCCCAACACCAAGGGCGTACGGGGGGTGGGGACCGTGGCTGCTTCCGTACCCGGCGTCTCGGTGCCGTACCCCTCTGCGCGGCTGACGCCCTGGTCATCGGCGTCCGGCGGTGTGGGCTGTGCCCACCCGTTCCGCCCTGCGGAACGATTGCCCACAGCGGGGACGGCTGCTGGAGGAGCGTGAGCGGGAGCGGCCTCGGCGGAAGCCGTCTCGACCGGGGTCGTCTCGACCGGGGCCCTCTCGACCGGGGCCCTCTCGACCCGTGTCGTTTCGACCGGCGCCGGCTCCGCCAGAGCGTGCGTCGCCGGACGCGGTGCCAAGTGGCCCTCGCGTCTCGCTCTCCGGACCGCCCGCCAGCGCGTCACCGTGCCCATGACGAAGATCGTCAGGACCACCAGCACCATCAGCTGGCCGATCAGGAGGCCCCAGAACAGGCCGTAGCCCGTGAGCTGGGCCGCCGGGGTCGCCGGCCACGCGCCCGCGATGTCGTGCGGCTGCTGCAACAGATGCCGCATCGCCACCGGCGTATTGCCGAAGGTGACGTTCTGGGGCCAGGAGCCGTGCGAGAAGAAGCCCGCGAGGCCCGTCGCCGACCAGACGAGGACCGTCAGGCCGAGCACGAAGGCGAGGCCGCCGACCAGCACGCCGTCGGGAATGCCCCGTTCACGCGACTCACGGCGGCCGCCCCGGTCGCGGTATTCGGGCTCGGGCTCCCGGTAGGCCATCCCTTACGCCACCCCGGAACGCGACGACGACGACGGGCCGTTCATCTGCTGCTCCATGTACGCCGCACGCTCCTCCGCCTCCAGTTCCGCCGCCCGCAGCGCGTCGTCGCCGAGCAGTTGGTCCGCCGACGACTCCGTCATCGCGCGGTCGGTGAAGACCAAGGGGCGTTCGGTCTCCGTGATCAGGTGTTTGACCACCTGGACGTTGCCGTTCACGTCCCACACCGCGATGCCGGGCGTGAGGGTGGGAATGATCTCCACCGCCCAGCGCGGCAGGCCCAGCACGCGGCCCGTCGCTCTCGCCTCGTCCGCCTTCTGGGCGTAGATCGTCCTCGTCGACGCCATCTTCAGGATCGCGGCCGCCTCCTTGGCCGCCGCCCCGTCCACCACGTCGCTGAGGTGGTGGACCACCGCCACGAACGAGAGCCCGAGCCGTCGGCCGAACTTCAGCAGGCGCTGGAAGAGCTGCGCCACGAAGGGCGAGTTGATGATGTGCCAGGCCTCCTCGACCAGGAAGATGCGCTTCTTCCTGTCCGGGCGGATCCAGGTGTGCTCCAGCCAGACGCCCACGATCGCCATCAGGATCGGCATCGCGATCGAGTTCCGGTCGATGTGCGAGAGGTCGAAGACGATCAGCGGGGCGTCCAGGTCGATGCCGACCGTCGTCGGGCCGTCGAACATGCCCCGCAGGTCACCGTCGACCAGACGGTCCAGGACGAGCGCGACGTCCAGACCCCACGCCCGTACATCGTCTATGGCGACGTTCATCGCTTCCGCGGACTCCGGCTCCGGGTGCCGCAGCTGCTCCACGATGTCCATCAGGACAGGCTGCCGCTCGACGATCGTCTCGTTCACGTACGCGTGGGCGACCTTGAGCGCGAAGCCCGAGCGCTCGTCGAGCCCGTGCCCCATCGCGACCTCGATGATGGTGCGGAGCAGCGCGAGCTGGCCCGTCGTCGTGATCGCGGGGTCCAGCGGATTGAGGCGGATCCCCATGTCGAGCGCGGCCGTGGGGTCGAGCCGGATGGGAGTTATACCCAGCTCCTGGGCGATGAGGTTCCATTCGCCCACCCCGTCCTCGCCCTGCGCGTCGAGCACGACGACCTGCCGGTCCTTGAAGCGCAGCTGCCGCAGGACGTACGTCTTCTCCAGGGCCGACTTGCCGTTGCCCGACTCGCCGAGCACCAGCCAGTGCGGGGCGGGGAGCTGCTGGCCGTACAGCTGGAAGGGGTCGTAGATGTACCCCTTGCCGGAGTACACCTCGCGCCCGATGATCACGCCGGAGTCGCCGAGGCCGGGTGCGGCCGTCGGCAGATAGACCGCCTGGGCCTGCCCCGTCGACGTACGCACCGGAAGTCGGGTCGTCTCCACCTTCCCGAACAGGAAGGACGTGAAGGCGTCCGTGAGGATGGTCAGCGGATCCCGCATGTTGGCAGCCCTCGCCTCTAGCGTCGGATGCCGGTCGCGAACGGCAGCGTATTGACGAAGGCCCTGTGGTGCTCGCGGTCGCACCACTCCAGCTTCAGATACGACT
Organism: Streptomyces sp. NPDC054047; assembly: GCF_055585065.1. NCBI lineage: Bacteria > Bacillati > Actinomycetota > Actinomycetes > Kitasatosporales > Streptomycetaceae > Streptomyces > Streptomyces sp. NPDC054047. The sequence continues at coordinate 7,164 of NZ_JBVJKV010000012.1, forward strand.
TCCCGGCCGAGGCCCGGATGGTGCGCTTGTCGCGCGCGAGGGCTTCGGGGGAACGGGACGAGACGGTGATGTAGCCGACGAGATTGACGCCGGCCGCGCCGCTCGCCAGGTCCTCGCCGCGCTGGTCCAGACGGGAGTTCGATGCGATGTCACGCGGGTCGACCGTGCGGTTCAGCTTGGCCTGGCGGCTCGCCTCCGCCTCGTCGTTCGTCTTCTCCGTCAGCATGCGCTCGATGGCGACCTCGGTGGGTTCGAGGTCCATGGTCACCGCGACCGTGCGGATCACGTCCGGGGTGTGGACGAGCAGCGGGGCGAGGAAGTTGACGCCGACGGGCGTCATCGGCCACTCCTTCACCCAGGCCGTGGCGTGGCACCAGGGGGCGCGGGTGGAGGACTCGCGGGTCTTGGCCTGGAGGTAGGTGGGCTCCATGGCGTCGAGCTCGGCGGGCCAGGCGTTGCGCTTCGTCATCGCCTGGATGTGGTCGATGGGGTGGTCCGGGTCGTACATGGAGTGCACGAGCGAGGAGAGACGTCCCTGCCCGAGCGGCTGCCGTACGCGGATGTCGGCTTCCTGGAGCCGCGAGCAGATGTCGGTCAGCTCGCGCGCCATGACGACCGCGAGACCGGCGTCCTTGTCGAGCTTGCGGCCGCCGTGCGGGCGGCTGGCGCGGGCCATCGCCTGGGCCTCGGCGGCCAGGTCGCGCGAGTAGTGCATGCAGGCCACCAGATAGGCGCGGTGCTGCTCGCTGCTGGTGGAGACCATCGACTGGAGCTGCTCGTACGACTGCTGGAGCCAGGGCAGTGCCCGGTCGTCGCCTCGTACGCTGACGTCCTTGGCGTGGGCGTCCGGGTCGGCCGGGAGGGTGCGCGCGAGGATCTGAAGGCGCGTCACGAACCCGTCGCCGTTCGCGACGTGCTTGAGCAGCGTCCCGAACCGGTCGACGAGGGCCTCCTGGTCCTCGGAGTCGCGCAGACCGACGCCCGGTCCCTCGATCTCGATGGCGGCGGTGACGGTGCGCCGGTCGGCGTGCAGCAGCACGGCGATCTCGTCGGGGCCGAAGGGCGCGGCCAGCCAGCTGATGCGCCCGATGCCCGGCGGCGGGCCGACCTCGATCTCCTTGCCGTCGAAGCGGATGCCCGCCTCGGGGGTGGCGGAGCGGTAGGCGGTGCCGCGCTTGAGGGAGCGCTTGTAGCTGCGGTTGATCTCGAACCACTTGTAGAACGTGCGGCCCTTGTAGGGGACGTAGACCGCGGCGATCGCCAGCATCGGGAAGCCCATGAGCAGCACGATGCGCAAGGAGAGGACAGGGACGAGGAGTCCGCACATCATCCCGAGGAAGGCGCCCGCGATGATCATCGCGATCTCGCCGGTCTCCCGGTTCTTGCCGACGATCGCGTTGGGCCGCGCGCGGCCGATCAGATATGTGCGGCGGGGCGCGACCGGTTGCGACACGTGGGACTGAGTCGTCAACGCCCTTCACCTCCCGTGCGTTTGGTACTTCCAGTGGAACCGTTTCCTGCGCCGCCGCGGTTGCGCGCGTGCGGAGTGCTGGTCGCGCTGCCCCGGGGCGGGGGTGCGGCGGAGGGGACAGATCCGCCGCCGTTCGATGAGCCGCCGCCTCCGCCGGGGCGGCTGCTGTGGGCGGCCACGCCGCCGCTCAGGGGGTTGGCGGGCCGCGCCTGGCTGTTGCCGCCTCCGCCGCCGCCTCCACGGGAGCTGTGGGTCTTGATGCCCTGGGAGACGAGGGACGCGGGGGAGGAGATGACGGCCGCGGCACGGTTCTCGGCGCCCTGGGAGATGCGGTTGTTCCGGGTGTTGGCGATCTCGTCGCCGAAGCCGGGGACGAAGCGGTAGATCATGGCGCTCGCGAAGATGGCGAGCAGGATGATCGAGAGCCCGGAGACGACCGCCGAGAAGGAGTCGGGCCCGTCGTCTGCGGAGAGCGCTCCGGCGAGGCCGAGCACGATGACGATGATGGGTTTCACCAGGACCACCGCGATCATGATCCCGGCCCAGCGGCGGACGTGCGTCCACAGGTTCTTGTCGACGAGACCCGCGTACACGACGGTGCCGAGGAGCGCGCCCACGTAGAGCAGGGCGGCCCGGATGACGAGCTCCAGCCAGAGGATGCCGGCCGCGAGGATCGACACGAGCGAGACGACGATCAGCATGATCGGCCCGCCGCCGATGTCGTCGCCCTTCTTCAGCGCGGCGGAGAACGTCCCGAAGAAGGTGTCCGTCTGCCCGCCCGTCGCCTTCGCGATGACGTCGCTCACGCCGTCGGCCGCCGAGACGACCGTGTAGAGGATCAGCGGCGTGAAGGCGGAGGCGAGGACCGTCAGCCACAGGAACCCGATGGCTTCGGAGAGCGCGGTGGTGAGGGGGACGCCGCGCACCGCGCGCTTGGCCACCGCGAGGAGCCAGAGGAGCAGGGTCAGGATGGTCGACGCGGCGAAGACGACCGCGTACTGCTTGAGGAAGCTGGGGTTCGTGAAGTCGACCTCGGCGGTCTTCTTCACGGCTTCGGAGAGCTTGTCGACGGTCCAGGAGGCGGCTTCGGCGCAGCCCTTTGCCAGGGAGGCGAGGGGGTCGGCGGTGGAGTCGATGGGGGCGTCGGTGGGGTACTCACCGCTGCCTCCGCTGCTGCTGCCGCCGCCGTCTTGGCCTTTTTCGCAGTACTCCTTGGCAGGGCCGCGGATGAGATCACAGGGGTTCTCGTCGGGCTCGGGCGCGGCGGTGGCATGCGTCGCGAAGAGGACCACCGCGGTCTGCACACTGGTGACCGCGGCGGCGAGCGCGAGGGTGCGACGGCGCTTGTTAGCGGGCATAGGTGAACCCTCCGTACTCCTCCACAGCCTTCGCCATGTCGTCGGCTGTCGAGGCCCTTTGGTCGCGCCCGACGGGAACGGGGCCGTCCTTCTGCTTGAAGTCGGCGACCTTCCAGTCCCCGCCGACCCACCGCAGCTCGTACGTGTTCGTGAACCAGCTCTCGGAGACGGGGTTCTTGGTGTTCTCTCCGGCGAGGCCGAAGAGTGACGAGTACCAGATCTCCACGGTCGCCGAGTTGCCGCTCAGCTTCTTGGCCGTCGTGCCCACGGGGATGATGCGCGAGACGAAGGTCGTGCCGTTCGGCGCGCTGCCGTCCGGGTTCAGGCCGATGCCGGACAGGAACTCCTTGCCGGAGTAGATCTTGTCCAACGAGCCTTGGCGATCGGCCGCCGCCTCCGGGGTGTAGACGGTGTTGACGATGCTGTGGCGAAGGGCGGGCTTGAACATGTCCGCCGAGCCGAGCGCCACCGCATAGTTCGCGGCAGCGGACTGGGCCCCCTGCTCGCTCTTCGCGAACCCGGAAGGAATCCCGGCCGTCTTGCCGTCGACGGGCTGCTCCCCGGTGGCGGCGGTGGGATCCGCCCCCGCCTTCTTGCCGTCGCCGCCTCCCCCTCCGGAGGAGGACCCCTCACCGCCGCGGTTCGCGAAGGCGATGGCCGCGATGAGCACCACCACCACACCGACCACCGTCACGAGGCTCCGTGACGAAGAACGGCCGGATCTGCGCCCTCCCCCGTACCCGTCCTGGCCGCCCCCCTCGCCCTCGGGAAGCCGCGTCCGGGTCTCGCCCGAGCCGCCGTAGAGGCCGTCGTTCCGCTCGTCGTCGAGACTCATGCCGCGTACGCCCCCTCAACCTCTCGGTGAACCGCCACGTACGACGGTAGCCGTGCTGGTTCCCGCGCGGGCGCGGTGTGGTGACTCGACATCAGGGAGTTGCAACCTCAGCCGGTGGGCACGACGGGTGGGTGGGTCGGAGGGGGACAGGGGGACAGGGGGAGAGGGGGACGGGGGACAGGGAGACGGGGACGTACGTGGGTGGCGGGCGCTAGACCGCCATGCCGTACACGATGGTGAAGACCGTGCCGAGCGATCCGATGATGAAGACGCCGGTCAGGCCCGCGATGATCAGGCCCTTGCCCTGCTCCGCGCTGAAGGTGTCGCGCAGCGCCGTCGCGCCGATGCGTTGCTTCGCCGCGCCCCAGATCGCAATGCCGAGACAGAGGAGGATGGCGATCGCCATCACGACCTCGATCATCACCCGTGCCTCGTTGCCCAGGCTCCCGAAGGGACCCCAGTCGGGGGCGATCCCGCCGATGATGGTGGTGATGTCGCCCTTTTCGGCTGCCATAAGCATGTGTAACTCACCGCCCCTAGTGGGTTGTTCTGTCACCTCTGCCTACCGCAGTACAGAGGACAGCTCATTCTCGCCGACAAATGGGCCAGTGCATGTCGACTTGGCGTCATTCGTTGGCTGAAACGTATGGTCACTCTGTGTATCACGGTGAGTGACGCCGGGCAATGACGGCCCGGCGTGCCCTCTGACCAGGTCTCATTCTGACCTGGTCCGGTGACGGAGACTCACATCATGGGTCATGTACGCCCGTCGAGGCCATCGAGCCCGTCCAGGCCGTCGAGACCGCCGAGCCCGCCGCCCGTCACGACGTACGAACAGTCGGTGTAGCGGTAGCCGGGCTGGACCTTGCTGCCCTCGGCATTGTTGCGTACGCCGCCCACGCCGCTCGCGTCGCGCTTGTAGAGGAAGTGGTAGTCGCCCGGGGGCAGGTTGAGCGTCTTCTGGGGGTGGCCCTTGCCCGCGAGGCAGGCCTTCTTGCCCTGGGCCTTGCTGGTGTACGTCTTGCAGCCGCCGCACGAGGCGAGCTTGATGCTGCCGGTGGTGGGGCCGGTGTAGAGGACTTCGAGCGTTCCGGGGCCGCCGTTCTCGACGACGTACGTCAGTTTCGCGCCGCCCGGCGCCTTCGTCGGGGGCAGGCTGCTTCCGGCCGACGGGCGGGCATCGGCGATCTCGGCGGCGATGGCGATGTCCTTGGCGCGGTCGCGCTTGCCGTTGCTCTTGTAGGTCCCGGCGAAGTCCTTGAGCGTCTTGGCCGCTTCCGCGAACTTCCCGTCCTTGAACTCGTCCACGCCGCACGCGTACACCCCGGACTCCACCGCCCCGGCCGCGTCGCCGGAGAGGCCGCCGCCCGCGTCGTCGGGGAGGGCCTTCGCCGTGGAGCCGATGCCGCGGAGCTCGTCGGTGGCCTTGCAGGGGTCGGAGCCCTTCAGGTCCGTGGAGCGCGCGTCGATGGCGGCGCGGATGGCGGGCTCGACCTTCGCTGCCTGGTCGGAGTCGGGGAAGGTCCGCAGGAGCTCGCCGAACTCGGCGCCGCCGGCCACCGCTCCGAGACCTTGGGCGCCGCACTCGTAGAGCGAGGTGGCGAGGCGGTCGTCGGGCCAGGTGGCGAGGGTGCCGACGCGGTCCTTGCCGAGGGAGCCGGGGAGGGTGCGGAGGTACTTCAGGGGCTCCAGGGCCTCGCAGTACTTGCGCTCGTCGTACGGGGCGGCGACGGACTTGTAGTACGCGGTGAGGCTGTCCGGCACGCGCTCGGCGGCCTTCGACCCCGGGTGGTCGTCGCCGAGGTCGCGGTAGATGGCGAGGGCGGAGCGGTAGTCGTCCTCGGCGGCATCGAAGGTGCGGCCGTCGGCTGCCGTGACGATTCTGTCGGCCTTGTCGAGCCGGTCGAGCAGCATCTCCTCGACGGCTTCGTCGCGCGCGGCGTCGTACGCGATGACGCCGCCGGCGGGCACGGCGAGCAGGACGAGCCCGAGCCCGACGGCGAGCGGCGCGCGCAGCGGCCAGCTCTGGTGGGTACGGAGCGCGCGGCGGGCCCCGTCGGCCGCGGCGAGGACGAGAAAGGCGATGAACCCGACGAGTACGCCACCGGGGACGCCGTCGACCTCGGCGGGAAACGCCACGAAGAGGAGCCCGGCGGTCGCGGCCCAGCAGAGGGCGGCGAGGAGCCAGCGCTTGAGGAGGACGTAGCCGAGGCCGAGGCCGGTGAGGTTGAGGAGGCCCGCGGAGAGGGCGCGCAGGGCGTCGGGGGCGGGAGGAGGCGCTGGCGCGGGCAGCGGTGCGGGCGCTGGCGCTGGCGCGGGTGGGCCGTAGGTGGGCGGGGCTGCGGGAGGCGGGGGCAGGGGCGGAGGCGACGAGGGGGGTGGCGGCGACGAGGGCGTCGGGGGCGGGGGTGCCATCGGGGGCGGGGGCCCGAAGTGGCCTCCCTGGCCCGGCGGCACCGCGTCGTTGGGCTCTGCTCCCGGCGTGGCGTGCTCGTCCCCAGGTTGCATGTTCGGCTCCCCCCAGCCGTCACAACACAGCGCTTTGATTTGCGCTCAATTCCCCAACGATCGGGGAAAGTTGGACACTCGTCAACAGCCCGCGCACCCTCCGTCCCTCCTGCCTGCCCGCCCGCCTTCAGCCGCGGCGGCCGAGCACCTTCGCCCGGGTGTGCCCCCAGCCGGTCAGGAGAAGGCCGGCGGTGGTCGCTATGCCGTAGGCGGCCAGGAGGGCGGCGAAGCCACCGGGGAGCCAGCCGAGGAAGCCGTTGTAGTCGTGGTCGATGAGCAGTCGGATGAGGCCTTGCGCGGCGAAACACATCAGGACTGCGCCGAGGATCTGCAGGATGTCGTACTTCACGATACGAACGTATCAACGGCGCAATGGAATTTCCCTATCTAGAAAGGAATATCTCTCTATTACGTCACACATTCGAGGTCCTATAGTGGGAGTCGTGCGTGACGAAAACAAGGCTCGTTGCACGGTCTGCCGTGCCGGAATCAGCGCCGCGGGCAAGCGCGGCCGCCCCGCTCTCTACTGCTCCCGCAGCTGCCAGGCGAGGGCCTACCGACGCCGGAAGCGGCCGCCGGTCCCGGCGCCCGAGAGCCCGGCGCCCACGTCCGCCGCCCGGTCGCGCAGGCGGCGCCAGATCGCCGAGGCGGTGTGGCGCATCGCCGCCGAGCGGGGTCTGGACGCGGCGAGCATGCGGGAGATCGCGGCGGAGGCGGGGGTGTCGCTGAGGGTGGTCCAGTACCACTTCGGCAGCAAGCACCAGCTCATGGTCGCCGCCCTGCACATGCTCCACCGCGAGAACGAACGCCTGGCGAGGACCCGCGTCCACTACGACCCCGCGAACCTGCGAGGCGTACTGAGCGCGATGCTCGACGAGTTCCTGCCCCTGGACGCGCAACGGGCCATGGCGCTGAGGGTCTTCTCGGCCTACTACGCCCGCAGCCTCACCGACCCCGCCATCGCGGCGGTCTTCCTGAGCGACGACCACCCCTTGGAGGAGCTCGTCGCCAGCTTCATCGCCACGGCCCAGGAGAGCGGCCAGACGGCCCCCGGCCTGGACGCACAGCGCGAGGCGGACCTGCTGGTGGCCGCTGCGGTCGGCCTGGGCGGGGACGTACTCCACGAGCGCCGCACCCTGGACGACGTACGCGCCACGCTCGACTACCACCTGGCCAAGATCTTCACCCCGGCGACGGCCGGCGCTCCGGGAGGCTAGCTGCGCTCACCGGCCTTGATGATCGCTTCGGCCTCGAGCAGAGGGTCTTCGAAGCTGACGTTCTCGGCGATCTGGTGAATCAGGCTCCGGTACTCCGCACGCCGGTTCACGGCGGTGGTGCCCAGCGTGAGCACGACCAGGCGTTTGCCGTCCGGGTGGGGGAGGTGGGCGAAGACCTGGAGGACAGGGTCCTGGGGGAGGCCGGAGTCGGCGTTCGGGGTACGTACGAGCTCGCTGAACGAGGCGGGGCCGCAGGGCAGTTCGAGGTACTCGATGTTCGCGTGGCCCTCGGCGCCCGCGACGGCGCGGGCTGCGGTGATGGCGGGGGCGGCGGGGGCGAGGTCTCGCCAGGAGAGGGTGAAGAGGGAGAACAGGAGGCCGCCGCTGTTCTCGCCTGTGTTGCTGCCGGATACGTCGTCGCGGTGCAGGCCGATCGAGCAGCGGGTGGTACCGGCCTCGGCGAGAACGGCCAACAGCTGCTGCCCTCGCGCGAGCTGCACCAGGAACTGCTGGCGGGCGAGGTCGTCCCCGAAGGAGTCCAGGATCGGTGCGATGGCGTTGCGCAGAGCATCGGATCCGGGGGAGTCGGGCGGGTGCAACAGGGCGCGGAGGGGAATCGCGGTGAAGCCTGCCGGTTCGGCGAACCAGAGATCGGCTTCGGGGTCATGGGTCGACTCGTCGAGAAGGAACCTGGGCGCGGTCACAGGGATTTCACCTTCGGTTTGCGCGGATCGACGTACGGGGTGAAACCGGCGCGACGACCGCGTTCCACGTCCTCGGCTGTGACACCCCACTCTGTGGTGAGGGCTTGATCGGCCCTCGCCAGACGCTGCCTGAGGATCTTGAAGTGACCGGGAGTTCGGCCACTCGGTGAGGGCGCGGCAACGATGCCGAGCATGCGCGGGTCGCCGGCGAACCAGATCGTCTCGATGCGGGCTTTCAGCTGCGGCTTGGCGCGGGGCGCCATCCTGCGGTGCCACCAGCCCACACGGAGGTGGTTGGAGACGACGAGGGGGAGTTGCTGCTGGGGGTTGGCGGGGTTGGGAAACTCGAACCATCCGAACTGATCGCCCAGGATTTCGGGATAGATATCCAGGCCGTTCGGAACGCGTCGGAGCACCTGCCAGGGGTATGTGCGCAGGATACGGAGCTTACGCATAGCGATGGGGAAGTATCCAAATACCTGGACGAACAGTCGCCAACTTCCGTAGGCGGAGTAAACGATAAAGATCCATAGCATCCAACTCCGGTCGAAGGGCAGCACGATGAGCGCGATCCAGCCGCCGATCCACCCGATGAGGCCGGCCACGTTCTTGACCATGAGCAGAACCCAGGCGCGACGTGTTGGCGGATGCTGCCATGCAGTGGAGTAGTCAGCCGGGTTCATTGAGGCACTTCTTTCTGCAGTGGAACGGTTAAGAAAAGGCGAAACCCACGAGACTCGGGATCCCTGGCAGGTCGAGCAGGAGACGTCCGCCATCAACCTTGGTCGACGCCTCGGACCTGCTGTCGTCTTCGTCATCGAGGAAACCGTAGCTAGAAGTCGCGAGGCCCAAAGAACCTGAAGTGATAGCCATGTTGTCAGCTGCTGTTTCGCTGGTAACCATTAAGTTGATCAACGGATTTCCCAGCCGGAAGGTTTCCTTGCCTGCATCCAAGGTCTGAGTACCGTAGGTGGCCATTTTCTGTCCGAGGCTCATGGCCCCGGATCCGGCCCGCACCGCCTGAGTGGCAGCGCGGCCGCCCTTAACGGCGGCGCTGAGCCCAGGAACTACTCCAGCCGCGTCGGCTCCGAGCGAAACCAAGTTACTGAAGAAGTCAGCGTCGTACTCGTTCTTGGTAAAGCCGTCCGCCAGTGACTCCCACACGACCGGATCCGACGCTCGGGTTCCAAGCGCCGCAAGGCTCGTCGCTGATGCCGCCAACATCAGCGCGGCTGCTACCCCGACGCCCAGAGGCCCGAGAGCTACGATCGCTGCCAGCGCGAGAACGCCAGCCAGAGCGCTGAGGATGTCTGGAAGGTTCTCTTTGACCCATTCCCAGGCTTCTTCGAACGCGCCAGGCTCATGCGGCGCCAGTTTGTCCGTCGCGTCGCGGATCTTCTCCGCGCGGTACTTGGACCTCTCGCTGTGCTCGTTCTGCAGGCTCCGGGCCCTGCCCAGAATCCGGTCGAGTTCCGCCTGAGCTTCTTCTACCTTGCCGTCGGCGAGCTTCTGAGCCTTCTTCGCGTCTTCTTGTTTCTTGCCCTTCTTGTCCAGGTCGGGATCATCACCGGCGGTGTCGGCATGTCCCTTCGCGGCCTTCAAGGCTTCCCTGGCGTCCTTGGCCTTCCCGTTCAGATCCCTCGCCCGGCGCTGGAAGTCGTCCAGGTCGCCTTCCCAGCGCTCCAACTGCGTGGCGGCCTTCTCGATGGAGCGGGCGGCGTTCTTCAGATTGAGCGTGAGCGGCCCGTCTTTGATGGTCTCGCGGAAGGCTACTGCCGCATCACCCTCCCAATAGCTGCCGTCCATCAGCTTGGTGACGACCTTGCGGGTATCGCGGAGGATGGTGACGCAGGTGCCCAGCTTCTTGTGGAGCTCCTTGACGGTGTCGCGGTCTCCAGGGGTCGGATCAAAGCCGAGATCCGGATAGGTGGAGGCACTCGTCACTTCGGCACCTCTACGATGTCGTCCTTGGTCTTTCCGGCCTTGTTCATCGCCTTCGCAAGTGCGGCTTCGACCTCCATGAAGGCGTCCTTGTTCTTCTCGATGATCTTGCTCAGATCCTCCGTCTGCTCACCGATCTGCTCCGCGCCGTACTTCCAGTCCCCCTGGAACTCCTCGCACGCCTTGTCGAGCTCATCCGTCCCCAGCCCGCCAACGGTCGCGCCGGACAAGGCGCTTCGCAGGCCCCTCAAGGACGTGACTGATCCATCGAGCAGCTTCATGAATCCTTCGAGCTCGACCGCGTCGACTCTCAGCTTCTCGGCCATTCCTACCCTCGGGGTCGTCTGGTCGTGTCCACGCAGCCGGCGGTGGTGCGCGTCAGGGGCTTCACCGGCACTCCGGTGCCGCGTTCTCGCCGCGGTGGGGCGAGGGGGCCTGAGTCAACCGACGCTATCCACGGGGCCTGCTGTTTCGCGAGTGCGAAGTTTGCGGCAAAGGTGTCTGAAGCGGCGCCTATCGGGCAAAGCGTGGCGTGATGCGCATCCCGTACAGAGAGGGGGAGTGAGCGGCCGGGGTCATGGCTGGGCCTCGGGCTTCAGGGGTACGTCGACGGGCCGATACGACATAGGGCTCTGGCCCGATTCCCCTGCTCCCAGGGCTAGTTAGCTTCGTGTCCATGCGAATCGGATTGCTTGGAACCGGACATGTGGCGCGTGCGTTGGCGAGCGGCTGGGAGGCGGCGGGGCATGACGTCGTGCTGGGGTCGCGTGACCCGAAAGAGCGGGGTGATGCGGAGGAGTTGCAGAGGTTCACGGTCGTGGGGCTCGGGGAGGCCGCCGCTCACGGGGAGGTGTTGGTCAACGCCACGCCCGGTACGGAGTCGGTGGGGCTGCTGAAGGGGATCGGCGCTGCCGCGCTGGCCGGGAAGGTGTTGGTCGACGTCGGTGTCGGGTTCACCGAGGGGATGGAGCTCTCCCATCCCAACTACAGCCTCAGCGAGGAGATTCAGGCCGCGTTTCCCGAGACGCCGGTGGTCAAGACGCTCGTCACCATGGACTCCGTGGTGATGACGAATCCGGGCAGCTTGGAGGAGCCCGGCATGGTCTTCCTGTCCGGTGACGACGCCGCCGCCAAGCAGACCGTGCGGCGGCTGCTCGGCGACCTGGGATGGTCGGATGCCTCCCAGTTGGATCTGGGAGGCATCGGGACCGCGCGCGGTCAGGAGCACGCCGCGCTGCTGTTCATAGGGGTGGGGGACGCGCTCGGCACGTACGGCTTCGGGTTCAAGGTGGTGCGGCCACGGGTCGCTTGAGCGCCCATGGCCGGCGACCCGTGCTTCTGGGCGGGCCGCCATCTCGCTGACGCGGCGTTCCCGCCGCCCGCAAGAAGGCCCCGGCGCGGCGGTCCGGGGGGACGCCGCGCCGGGGCTCGCGCCGTACTCGGTCGGGTCAGCCCGCCGGGGAGTCGCTGACCTTGCCCACCGGGTTGATCTCCAGCTTGGCCGGGGTGTCGGAGACCGGGAGGGTGCCCGCGGGCCAGTCGAGGGTCACGTGCTTGGTCTCGTTCGGGGGCGTGACGACGAGGCTGGTGATGCGGACGCCGGAGCCGCCGGTGTTGTTGTACGGGAACGTGATGTTGAAGGCGGCGGATTCGCCGTCCTTCAGGATGCTCTTGGCCGGGGGCTCTCCGTTGCGGTCCACGGAGAGGGTGTCGCCCGTGTTCGCGGTCAGGTCGACTCCCGCGTAGCCGTTGATCGTGCAGTCGCGGCCGCCGCCGTTCTTGAAGACGACGGTGACGACGCCTTCCGTCTTGTCGGTGGTGTTGTCGGTCGCGTTCACTTCGAGCTCGTCCGTACGGCAGATGCCGACCTTGCCGTTGCTGTTGTCGCCGGTACCGGCGGACGTGCCCTGGGCGGCTTCGCCTCCGCCACCGCTTCCTCCGGAGGTCCCTTCGCCACCGCCGCCCGAGGCCTCCGCGCCGCCGGAGGCGTCTCCGGCGCCGGAGTCCTCGTTGCTGCCGCCCTTGTCCGCCGACGAGGAGGGCACGGTGGTCTTGCTGTCCGCCGCTCCCGCCGCGTTGTCGTCGCCGTTGCAGGCGGTGAGCGAGAGGGCCGCGACGAGGCCGATGACGGCTGCGACTGCCTTGCGGGTGTGCTTCATGGGTTCCCCCGGAGTAGTGCTGCTGTTCAGTGGTGATCACAGCTAAAGGGGGCGGTCCCGGCAGGGGCAAGGTACGCCGGGTCATCTGGGACGCTGGAATGGTTCCAGGGGTCTGACCTGCGAGAACATGCCTTGCCTGGGACAGCGGGGTGGGACGCGTACGGAGTGGTTTGATCATGGACATGCGGTTGATCTAGGGTCCCGGCGTCATTACTCGACGGGGGATCGGATCACACCATGCGTACGCGCTCCAGACTGGCCGCGGTCTTCGTGACGGCGGCGCTCGCCTTGACGGTTTCCGGGTGCGAGGGGGACGGGGAGGACGCGGGGGCCTCCGGCTCGGGGGCCGGGTCCGCCGCCGGGGTTGTCGCCGGCGCCGGGTCCGACACCGGCAAGGGGGCCGGCACCGACACCGGCACCGGGGACGCATCCGACTCCAGTGCCACTCCCGCTCCCAGCTCCAGTGCCACTCCCGGCGTGGGCTCGGACGAAGCGCCCGCTCGCAACGGCGGTACCAGCGGTGGGCCCGGAGTCCGCCAGAAGTGGATGCTCGAGAACCTGCCCCAGGCGGACACCGTCATGGCCGCGGGCGAGTACCTCCAGCGCTTCACCACTTGCGAGCGCTACAGCATCGATCCGTCGGACGAGCGCTACTACCCCATGGACGAGAAGTTCGACATGGGCTGGGGCGTGCAGTTCCGGGGCACGTGCGACGACGGCGGCGACGGCTGGATCCGGGTCTTCAAGACCAGCGACATGAAGCAGTTCCAGACGGCGTACAAGGCGGACGTCGCCGAGCGGATGAAGACGAGTGAGCTGGCCGGCGTGAAGGGCGGCTTCGCCATCGGCAAGGACTTCGCCGTGATCGCCCCGGACGACGACACGATCCGGGACCTGTCGGCCTCCGGGCTCCTGATCCTCAACTGCAACCCGAACTTCCAGCCGGTCGGGGACGTCTCCACGGCGCCCGCGCTGATCGACGGCTGCGTTCTGACGGACGAGTTCGTTCAGTAGCCCAAGATCAGTAGCGCAAGATCAGTAGCCCGAGATCAGTGGGCCACGATCAGTGGCCCTCGACGAAGTGGTCGAACTCGCCCGCCTGTACGCCGAGTACGAAGGCGTCCCACTTGGCCCGGGTCGTGGTCACGACGTTCTCGGGGGCACTGGTCTCCCGCAGATGGACGGCGTCGTCCTGGCCGTACGCGAATTCGATCCAGGGGCCCGGGCCTTCCTCCCCTTCGGGGGCGGCGCGGATCCAGTCGAGGTCCGGGGGGATGCGGGGGGTGTCCTCGGGCATGCGGGCGGTCCTTTCCGAGGGTGGGCGGGTGAGCGGGCGGGTGCCTGGTCGGAGCCTGGTGGGTGCCCGGTCGGAGGCGGACGGGCGCCGGGTGGGAGCCTTCCGCGCTGCCGACAACCGTAGCCGCGCCCTCGAGTTACGCCCCCCGGCTCCCGCACGCCTCTAGACTGAGGCACGGTGGACTCCCGCGCGGTGAGGGGTGGTTGACGGTGCGTAAGGCGTGGCTGGTCGCAGCCGTCGGCATCAGTGGGGCGATGAGCTTCATCGCCCTGCTCGTCGTGGGGACGTACATGGCCGCGGGAAGCATCGCGAACGGCGCCGGGCAGGGGAATGTCGGCCTCGCCAAGGGCGCCGTACCCAGTACCTACCAGCCCCTCGTGCAGAAGTGGGGCAATCTGTGCAAGGCGATCAACCCCGCGCTGCTCGCCGCCCAGCTGTACCAGGAGAGCGGCTTCAATCCGAACGCCAAGAGCCCGGCCAAGGCCCAGGGGATAGCGCAATTCATCCCGGGGACCTGGGCCACGCACGGGGTCGACGGTGACGGCGACGGCGACCGTGATGTGTGGGACCCGCAGGACGCCATCCCGTCCGCCGCCTCGTACGACTGCAAACTCGCCAGTTATGTGAAGGACGCCCCGGGAAGTCCGACGGAGAACATGCTCGCCGCGTACAACGCGGGTGCGTACGCCGTCATCAAGTACGGCGGCGTGCCGCCTTACAGCGAGACCCAGAATTACGTGAAGACCATCACGGATCTGGAGAAGAGCTTCGCCCGGCCCACCAGCAGGGTGCAGCCGTCACAACAGGCGGCAGGGGCCATCTACTACGCGCAGAAGAAGCTCGGCACGCTGTATCTGTGGGGTGGAAACGGAACCCCCGAGCAGGGCGGACGGTTCGACTGTTCCGGTCTTACGCTCGCCGCCTATCGGAGCGTGGACATCGATCTGCCGCGTGTCGCGAACGACCAGTACAACGCGGGACCGCATCCGAAACGGGACGAACTGCTCCCGGGTGACCTGGTGTTCTTCTCGGACGACCTCACCAATTCACGCGCCATCCGGCATGTCGGGATCTATGTCGGCGGGGGCTACATGATTAATGCCCCGCGGGCCGGTGCGGTGATCCGCTTCGACCCCATCGATACGCCGGATTATTTTGGCGCGACTCGCGTCACCGAGGACGGCGCGAATGCCGTGCCCGACAAGCGGTCCGCGGCCTGAGAGCCCGCGCGGACGCCGCTCGCGGAGCGCGTGCGCGGGGCGTGATGTGGCTTGAACTCTCCGTCAGTACACTTCTCTGAGCTGCGGCGATGAGTCTCTCTTCGATAACGTCTCAGTGATCATTCGGTGGAGAGTGGAACGTAGTGAAGGGGACCGTGCGTTCCCTTGACTGGAAGAGCGAGACCACCCGGTAGCGAGCGGCATTGACCACGCGGCAAGCAGCACTGGACCACGGGGGTTGATGGAAGGGCGCACGGCAAGGTGCGTCCGAGGCGAGGAGACAAGGGGCCGCAGCACCATGGCTGGACTCGACACAACCGGGTCGAACCCCGACGTCAGCCTGCTCTACGACATCAACGGCCTGGCGGAGGATTCGCCGGCCTTGCTGGCGAAGTCGATGGCATTCGTCGGCGAGTACGGATTGCTGGTCGCGCTTGTTCTGCTCGTCCTCTGGTGCTGGTGGGGCCAGCGAAAGCGGGGCGCGCTCGATGACGCCGCTTCGTCTGTCGCCGCTGTTGTCTGGGCGCCGTTGGCGGCCGGGATCGCTGTCCTGGTGAATGTGCCGATCCGTGGATTTGTCGAGCGTCGTCGGCCTTTCAAGGATCACGACGGGCTGGAACTCCTTGTGCACGGAAAGACCGACTTCTCCTTCGTGAGCGATCACGCGACGCTCGCGATGGCTCTCGGTGTCGGGCTTTTCGTGGCCAACCGGAAGTTCGGTCTCGTCGGCATCGCCCTCGCCTTGCTCGAAGGGTTCTGCCGGGTCTTTATGGGCGTGCACTATCCGACGGACGTCGTGGGCGGATTCGCGCTCGGGACGGCTGTCGTGCTGCTGCTCTCGCCCCTTGCGATGGCCGCGCTCACGCCTGTTGCCAAGGCTGTCGGGCGTTCGGGGCGGGGCGGGTGGCTGGTGTGGGCGAAGCCGGGGGAGGCTGTGGCGGAGTTGCCTCGGCGGGCGGCCTCCGGGCCGGATGAGCGGGATCTCGCGGCGTAGGGGGAGCAGTTGGCGCGGCTTCCGTCTCCGCTTCCGTCTGTGCTTCCGCCTCTGCGCGGCGGCGCTTCAGCAGCCACCAGCCGGTGCCGGCCGCTGCGGCGGTGACTCCTGCGGAGGCAATGGCCATGGGGCCTGCCTCGGGGTGCTCCGCCCGGGTGGTGGCGGCGTGGGCCGTGGGGGTGGCCAGGGCGAGGAGCGTGGCGGTGGCTGCGGCGGCCTTGGCTATTCGTGGGGTCATACCCCCAGAGCAGTCCCCTTCCGGGGAGTGGGCCACCTGAGGGCGTGTCGGGTGAGCTGTTCGGGTTGCGGGGGCCGCCGTCCGGGGTAAGGACTTTCCTCTTCCCGGCCCAGACCCCGTCCGGCGATGGAGGACGAACTCGGCGAAGCCGGTGATCGACGGCGCGCGGGGCTCTGGAGCCCGTTACAACGCCTGGGGGAAGTCGAAGAAGCGCTTCGGGTCGTACTGCTTCTTCAGCGCCTTCAGGCGTGGTGCCGCCGAACCGTAGTACGCCTCGCGCCAGTTGGTCAGGGTCGGGTCCGCGTAGTTCTGGTACGCCGCGCCGGACGCGTATCGGGCCATCGCTCCATGGGCCGTTTTGAGCCATGCCTGCGCCGGCTTTCCGGACGTGCCGGGGCGCCACGACGCGATGTACTGCGCCAGCATCCGCGAGCGGCGGTGCACGAAGGCCGTGGCCGTCGGGTCGACGCGGTTGATCGCGCCGCCGAGGGCGGTCAGCGCGATGCTGCCCGCGCTCGCGCCCGTCACGTTCTCCACCTGGGAGAGGAGTGCGCGGATGCCCGCCGCCGAGAGCGAGCGGTCGAAGAAGTCCGAACTCGCCGCGTACGTCTCGCGGTTCAGCGCCCCCTGCGGGCTCCGCCCCGGCGTCGCGCCGGGCAGGTGGCACTGGGCGTCCGCCGAGAAGGACGAGCAGCCCGCGTACACCTCCATCGACTCCTCGTACGAGCGCCGCTTGAGGGAGACGCTGCGGGCCGGGGCGCCTATCTTGTCCGCCAGGCGGTCCACCGCGTTCTGGAGTTCTCCGTACGTCCCAAGGGAGAAGCAGGCGACCGAGACCGTGGGCGTGCCGCCCGGCGTGTTCGCCAGGTGCGCCGACGACCAGATCTCGTCCGGCTGGTCGGGGCCCCACTCCTGCCACGCCTTGACGACCGCCGCCGCCTTCGACCAGGGCCAGGTCATGTAGGCCGAGACGCCCTGCGGGGCCGCGTGCGTGCGGAACCGGAGCTCCGTCACCACGCCGAAGTTGCCGTTGCCCGCGCCCCGCAGCGCCCAGAACAGGTCCTTGTTCTCGCTCCTGCTCGCCGTCAGCTGCTTGCCGTCGGCGGTGATGAGCGTCGCCGACGTCAGGCTGTCGCAGGTCAGGCCGTACGCCCGGGACACCACGCCATGGCCGCCGCCCAGCGTCAGGCCGGAGACGCCGACCGTCGGGCAGGAACCCGCGGGGATCGTCACGCCCTTCGCGGCCAGCGCGCGGTAGACGTCGATCAGCTTGGCGCCCGCGCCGACCGTGGCCGTCGAACCGCTGGCGCGCGTTTTGTTCAGCTTCGACACGTCGACGATGAGACGGCCCGTGCCGGACGACCAACCCCCGTAGGAGTGGCCGCCGTTGCGTATGGAGACCGGGACGTCGTGCGCGCGGGCGTAGGCCAGGGTCGTACGGATGTCGTCCGGGTTCGCCACGTACGCGACCGCCGTCGGCCTGAGGCTGTCGTAGCGCGTGTTGTAGAGCTGGCGGGCCGCCGCCCACTTCGCCTCTCCCGGTTTGACCAGGGTGCCGTCCAGGTCCTTGGCGAGGGCAGTGAGGTTCGCGGCGGCGGACGCGGCGGCGCTGGACGTGCGGATGGGGGTGCTGGAGCCCGGGGAGCCCGCGCTGCGGGAGGTCGTGCCCCCGCCGCCGCTCCCGCTGCCTCCGCCGGAACCGGTGCAGCCCGCGGCCGCGAACGCCGCCGTCGCCGCTGCCGCCGTGCTGATGAACGTACGTCGCTCCATGACCCGCCTCCCGTTGCTTCCCGGAGTACGAGACGGGCTGCGGGACCGGTGGGTTCCGGTGAGCGGCAAGGGGAGTTGTGCGGGATCGGCGCGGGGCCCGTGAGCGGGGGCCATGCGCGGGAGCCGTGAGCGGGGGCCTGCGGCCTACCCGTCCGCCATGTGGGATTCCGCGTCCGTGCGGGCCTTGCTGCGCGCTCTGCGGGCGGGGCCGCGCCAGCCGCAGCTGCACCGGGCCGCACAGAACCGGCCCTGTTCGACCGTCGTCGCGCGGTGGGGTTCGTCCTGTTGCTCCTGGGCCACGACTCCACCGTACCCACGCCAGGTGAACGCTCTTCCGCGTGACGGGTCAACGTACCGGTCGTTACACGGAACGACAGGGGGCTACAGCACCTCGCGGGAAGGCTTGGGGGTAGTCGGGCGATGGGTCAGCAGCACAGGCGCACAGGCGGGGCGGTCGTCACGGCCGCGGCGGTGGGTCTCATGGCCGTCGCCACGGGATGCTCGGGCGGCGGAGCGGCGGCCGACGACGGGCGCAGCGCCGCCGAGGACGCCGTCGACGTGGTGCGGGACTCCGCCGACGCCCTGGTCCGCGCGGGGAGTTCCAAGGCGCGTACGTCCATGGAGATGGCCAGCGGCGGGACCCGCGTGACCATCCGCGGGCACGGCTCGTACGACTTCGGGCGGCAGGTGGGGCGGTTCGTGGTGGTGCTGCCGAAGGATCCCGCCGGGGACGAGGAGCACCGCCCCATCACGGAGCTGATGGCGAGCGGCGCGCTCTACATGAAGAACCGGGGGGCCGGGGTGCCCGCCGACAAGTGGGTGCGGATCGACACGGCGTCCCTCTCGGACGGCAACCTGGTCACGGGCGGCGCCACCGATCCGCTGGCCGCGGCGGAGCTGCTGCGGGGTGTGCGCAAGGCGTCGTACGTCGGGGAGACGGCGGTGGCGGGCGTGAAGGTGCGGCACTATCGCGGGACGGCGGACCTGCCGAGCGCCGCGAAGGCGGCCTCCGAGGGGCAGCGGCGGGCCCTGGGGGCGGCGGCGAAAGGGTTCAGCAAGGGTGGGGTGCCGTTCGACGCGTACCTCGACGAGGAGGGGCGGCTGCGGAAGCTGCGGCAGCACTTCAGTGTCGCGAACGCGGAAGTGGCGTCGACCACGTTGTTGTACGACTTCGGGGTGCGGGTGGATGTGCGGTTGCCGGCGAGCGAGGACATCTTCGCGGGCAAGATCGCCGAGAAGTAGAGCGGCGGAAAGAGCGAAGCGGAGACGTAATCCCCGGGGAGTGGGGGTACCCGGCTAGTCGCGCCCGGGGGTGTGGAAATGGTCCGTCCGTGCCATGCGCGGTGTGTAGGCCGCTCCCTACTCTAGGAAGTCGGTACCGGCAGGAAGCAAGGTCAGGAAGAGGTGATGAACGTGGCTCTGGTGCGCGGTACGACTGTTCAGGACCACGTCGCCCTTGCCGAGATCGAGCTGTGCGGCGAACTCATCATCGCGGCGTCCGCCGCCGGTGAGGAGCGGTTGAGTGCCGACCGCATCGACGAGGTCCTGAACGTCTCCACCGACGCGGACCGCCCGGACGCCCCCGGGGACTAGCCCCGGGCCCCGCCTTCGCCTTCCGGCGGGGGCCTGCCCGCCTTCGCGGCGCGGCGTGTGGGTGCCGAACGGCTCTGCCTGCCGCTTCGCGGCAACAAGACCGCCGCTTCGCGGCGGAGGTCTCCCACCCACCCGGCACCCCGGGGCAATCGGGCGGGGATGATCCGTCGCGCAGCGGCGGGCTCGGGGACTGGTGCCCCCGGCGGGAGCCTTACGTTCGCATCATGCGGGCGATCGCCTTCGTCGCCTCTTCGACCTTCGCGTCGATCTCGTCGCCGCCCTTGACCGCCGCGTCCGCCACGCAGTGCCGCAGGTGTTCCTCCAGGAGCTGGAGGGCGAAGGACTGCAGGGCCTTCGTGCCCGCCGAGACCTGGGTGAGTATGTCGATGCAGTAGACGTCTTCCTCGACCATCCGCTGCAGGCCGCGGACCTGCCCCTCGATGCGCCGCAGGCGCTTGAGGTGCTCGTCCTTCTGCTTGTGGTAGCCGTGGACGCCCTGGTCGTGGCCGCCGGGCTCGGAGGGCGCCTCGGTGTTCATGGCCACACCGGCCGCATCGGTGGTCGTCATCGCGTCCTCCTGCTTGGACAGTCACTCTGCTGGGCAGTCATAGGAAAGCCACTGGCTCAACTGGCTTCCTATACCCCTAGTGGGTATAGAATACTCGATTGCTCGGGGGGCGTGCTGATCACTGTGCCTGATGGGCGACACTGGGGTCTGGCCGGTTAGCCGTGGCCGGATGATGCGCCTAGCATCAGCCTGACCGAATCCAAAGCACCCCGAGGACCCCACGTGCGCTTTCGTCTGACCCCCAGGGAGACGAGCTTCTACGACATGTTCGCCGCTTCCGCGGACAACATTGTCACGGGCTCGAAGCTCCTGATGGAACTGCTCGGGGCTGACGCCTCCGCCCGAGTCGAGATCGCAGAGCGTATGCGGGCCGCGGAGCACGCTGGAGACGACGCGACACACGCGATCTTCCACCAGCTGAACTCCTCCTTCATCACGCCCTTCGACCGCGAGGACATCTACAACCTGGCGTCGTGCCTGGACGACATCATGGACTTCATGGAGGAGGCCGTCGACCTGGTCGTTCTTTACCAGGTCGAGGAACTCCCCAAGGGAGTCGAGCAGCAGATCGAGGTCCTGTCGCGAGCCGCAGAGCTCACGGCCGAGGCCATGCCGAATCTGCGGACGATGGACAACCTCACCGAGTACTGGATCGAGGTCAACCGTCTGGAGAACCAGGCCGACCAGATTCACCGGAAGCTTCTCGCCCAGCTCTTCAACGGCAAGTACGACGCCATAGAGGTGCTGAAGCTGAAGCAGATCGTCGACGTGCTTGAAGAGGCGGCCGACGCGTTCGAGCACGTCGCGAACACGGTGGAGACCATCGCGGTCAAGGAGTCCTGAGGCCTCTCCATGGACACCTTTGCTTTGATCGTGACCATTGGCGTCGCGCTCGGATTTACGTATACGAATGGCTTTCACGACTCTGCGAATGCCATTGCCACTTCCGTCTCCACCCGTGCGCTGACGCCCCGCGCGGCGCTCGCGATGGCCGCCGTCATGAACCTCGCAGGCGCCTTCATGGGCAGCGGGGTCGCCAAGACGGTCAGCAAGGGCCTGATCGAGACGCCCGAGGGCAACAAGGGAATGTGGATCCTCTTTGCCGCCCTGGTGGGCGCCATTGTCTGGAACCTCATCACCTGGTACTTCGGGCTTCCTTCCTCCTCCTCCCACGCCCTTTTCGGTGGAATGGTCGGAGCCGCGCTCGCCGGTGGAATCGGGGTGATCTGGTCCGGCGTACTGGACAAGGTCGTCATCCCGATGTTCATCTCGCCCCTTGTCGGTCTCGTCGCCGGATATCTGGTGATGTGCGCGATCATGTGGATGTTCCGGAAGTCCAACCCGCACAAGGCCAAGCGCGGATTCCGCATCGCGCAGACGGTCTCCGCGGCCGGAATGGCGCTCGGACACGGTCTGCAGGACGCGCAGAAGACGATGGGCATCGTGGTGATGGCCCTGGTCATCTCCGATGTGCAGGACGCCGACGCGCCCATTCCGATCTGGGTCAAGATCGCCTGTGCGCTGATGCTCTCCGCCGGTACGTACGCGGGTGGCTGGCGCATCATGCGTACGCTCGGCCGCAAGATCATCGAGCTGGACCCGCCGCAGGGATTCGCCGCCGAGACCACCGGCGCGGGCATCATGTTCACCACCGCTTTCATGTTCCACGCGCCGATCTCCACCACGCACGTGATCACTTCCGCGATCATGGGTGTGGGTGCCACCAAGCGTGTGAACGCCGTGCGCTGGGGCGTCGCCAAGAACATCATTCTCGGCTGGTTCATCACGATGCCGGCCGCAGCCATCGTCGCGGCCGTCAGTTTCTGGATCGTGAATCTCGCCTTCCTGTAGGGAGACGAGAGACGAAACGCATTACCGGCGGCATCGAACGCACAACGGAAAGGCCCGCCCCCCGGGAGCCAGGGGGCGGGCCTTTCTTTGTTGCCCCTGCGGTGGCACCGCCATGCAGCACCGCAAGGAGTCGGGACACCCGAGGGGTGTGGCTCAGCCGAAGCGGCCCGAGATGTAGTCCTCGGTGGCCTGCACGGAGGGGTTGGAGAAGATCCGCTCCGTGTCGTCGATCTCGACGAGCTTGCCGGGCTGGCCGACCGCCGCGAGGTTGAAGAAGGCCGTACGGTCCGAGACGCGCGCCGCCTGCTGCATGTTGTGCGTCACGATGACGATCGTGAAGCGCTCCTTCAGCTCGCCGATCAGGTCCTCGATGGCGAGGGTCGAGATCGGGTCCAGGGCCGAGCAGGGCTCGTCCATGAGCAGGACCTGGGGCTCGACCGCGATCGCCCGCGCGATGCACAGACGCTGCTGCTGACCGCCGGAGAGGCCGGAGCCGGGCTTGTTCAGGCGGTCCTTGACCTCGTTCCAGAGGTTGGCGCCCTTGAGGGACTTCTCGACGATGGCGTTCAGCTCGCTCTTCTTGTACGAGCCGTTGAGCCGCAGGCCCGCCGCCACGTTGTCGAAGATCGACATCGTGGGGAACGGGTTGGGGCGCTGGAACACCATGCCGATGGTGCGGCGCACGGCGACCGGGTCGACACCGGGACCGTAGAGGTCCTCGTCGTCCAGGAGCACCTTGCCCTCGACGCGGCCACCGGTGGTGACCTCGTGCATGCGGTTGAGGGTGCGCAGGAAGGTGGACTTGCCGCAGCCGGAGGGGCCGATGAAGGCCGTCACGGAGCGGGGCTCCACGGTCATCGAGATGTCCTCGATGGCCTTGTGGGCGCTGTAGTAAGCGGTAAGGCCCGATACGTCGATTCGCTTGGCCATGGGGATCACTGCCTTAAGGGGGTTACAGAGAGGTCGCTGATGTGGCCGCGTCAGCGGCCCGTCTTGGGGGCCTTCCAGCGGGCTACGCCGCGGGCCGCCAGGTTGAGGATCATGATGAAGCCGATGAGGGCCAGCGCCGCCGCCCAGGCGCGGTCGTAACCCGCCTGGTTGCCGGCCGCGTACTGCTGGTAGATGTACAGCGGCAGCGAGGCCTGCGAGCCCTCGAACGGGTTCGTGTTGATCATGGGGTTGACCCAGACCAGGAGCAGGACCGGTGCGGTCTCGCCCGCGATACGGGCGACCGCGAGCATGACGCCGGTCGTGATGCCGCCGATCGCGGTGGGCAGGACCACCTTGAGGATGGTCCGCCACTTCGGGATGCCGAGGGCGAGTGACGCCTCCCGCAGCTCGTTCGGGACGAGCTTGAGCATCTCCTCCGTGGAGCGCACGACCACCGGCATCATCAGGATGGCGAGCGCCATGGCGCCGGCCCAGCCGGAGAAGTCGAAGCCCAGGATCAGGATCCAGAAGCTGAGGACGAACAGACCCGCGACGATCGACGGGATGCCGGTCATGACGTCCACGAAGAACGTGACGACCTTGGAGAGCTTCCCGCGCCCGTACTCCACGAGGTAGATCGCGGTGAGCAGGCCGATCGGCACGGCGATCAGGGAGGCCAGGAGCACCTGCTCCAGGGTGCCGATGATCGCGTGGTAGATGCCGCCGCCGGGCTCGTCGTCCGCGACCACACCCATGGAGTGGGTCAGGAAGTAGCCGTTGAAGACGTTCGAGCCGCGCTGGACGGTCTCGTAGATCAGCGAGGCCAGCGGGACGACCGCCAGCAGGAACATCACCCACACCATCGAGGTGGCGAGGCGGTCCTTGGCCTGGCGTCCGCCCTCGACGGCGACCGCGAGGGCGTACGAGGCGCCGACGTAGAGGATGGCCGCGATCAGGCCCCACTGGATACGGCTGTCCAGGCCGGCCCCCGCACCGATGCCGATGGCGACAGCGGCGGAGCCGAGCGCGACGACGGCCGGTGTCCAGCGCGGGAGGCGGGCGCCCTGAAGGCTCGTGGGCTTGACGATGGTGGCGCTCATGCGTTGGCCCCCGAGTACTCCTTGCGGCGCGCGATGATCAGGCGGGCCGCGCCGTTGACCAGCAGCGTGATGACGAAGAGGACCAGACCGGAGGCGATGAGCGCGTCACGGCCGTACTCGGTCGCCTCGTTGAACTTGCTGGCGATGTTCTGCGCGAAGGTGCCGCCGCCGAAGTCGAGCACGGAGGCGTTGATCACGAAGCTCGGGGAGAGCACGGTGGCGACGGCGATCGTCTCGCCGAGCGCGCGGCCCAGGCCCAGCATCGATGCGGAGATGACGCCCGAGCGGGCGAAGGGGAGCACCGACATGCGGATGGTCTCCCAGCGCGTGGCGCCGAGCGCGAGCGCGGCCTCCTCGTGCATCTTCGGGACCTGCAGGAAGACCTCGCGGCTGACGTTCGTGATGATCGGCAGGATCATGATGGCGAGCAGGATGCCCACCGTCATCAGGGAGCGCGGGGCGCCGCCCTGGTACTCGAAGATCCCGGTCCAGCCGAAGTAGTCGTCGAGCCAGCTGTAGAGGCCGGTCAGGTTGGGTGCGACCACGAGGGCGCCCCACAGGCCGTAGACGATCGACGGCACGGCGGCCAGCAGGTCGATCACGAAGGCGATGGGGGTGGCCAGCTTGCGCGGCGCGTAGTGCGAGATGAAGAGCGCGATGCCGATGGCCACGGGGACGGCGATCACCAGGGCGATGATCGAGCTCACCACGGTGCCGAAGACCAGGACCGCGATGCCGAAGTACGGCTTGCCGCCGGTGGTGCCACCGGCCGGGTCCCACTCGAAGGTGGTGAGGAAGTTGCCCGTGTTGTCCGAGAGGGCGATGGCCGCGCGGTAGGTCAGGAAGGCCGCGATGGCGGCCATGATCACGAGCAGCGCGATGCCGGAGCCGCGCGAGAGACCGAGGAAGATCCGGTCGCCGGGGCGGGTCGCGCTGCGGCGCGGACGCTTGGGCGTGATGCCCGAGGGCCGTACGTCGTCGAGGGGTGGGGGTGCTGTCGTACTGCTTGGTATATCCATGGGATTCTCCGGTCTGCGGAGCCAATCACCGCTCTGTCGGCGGCGGTTGCTCCTGGCGGCGGTGCACCGGACGGTGCGGCCGGCCCTGACTCACGGGGCCGGCCGCACTCGGTTCAGCTAGCTCAGGCCCGCGACGGTCGTGCGGACCTTGGCGATGATCTCGGCCGGGATCGGCGCGTAGTCGTTCTCCTTGAGGACGTTCTGGCCGTCCTCGCTGGCGATGTAGGTCAGGAAGGACTTGGTCGCGGCCAGCGTCTCGGCCTTGTTGCCCTTCTCGCAGAGGACCTCGTACGTCACCAGGGTGATCGGGTAGGCGCCCTCGGCGGCGGGCTTGTAGTTCAGCTCCAGGGCGAGGTCGTTGCCCTTGCCGACGACCTTGGCCTCGGAGATGGCCTTGGAGGCGTTGTCGACGGTGGCCTTCACCGGCTCCTTGGCCTCGGTCTTCAGGTCGACGGTGTTGATGCCGTCGGAGGCGTACGAGAGCTCGAAGTACGAGATGGCGCCGGCGGTCTGCTTGACCTGGCCCGCGACACCGGAGGAGCCGTTGGCGGACTGGCCGCCCTTGGCCTCCCAGGACTTGCCCGGCTCGTGCGCCCAGGCGGACGGGGCCGCGCCCTTGAGGTACTTGGTGAAGTTGTCCGTGGTGCCGGACTCGTCCGAGCGGTGGAACGCCTGGATCTTGGTGCTGGGGAGCTTGGCGTCGGGGTTCAGCTTCTCGATCGCCTTGTCGTCCCAGGTCTTGATCTTGCCGTCGAAGATCTTGGCGAGGGTCTCGGCGTCCAGGACGAGGTCGTCCACACCGGGCACGTTGTAACCGACGGCGATCGGGCCGCCGACCATCGGCAGGTCGATGGCCTGGCTGTTCTTGCAGACCTTCTTCGACGCCGCGATCTCCTCGGGCTTGAGCGCCGAGTCGGAGCCCGCGAAGGCGGTCTGGCCCTGCATGAACGCGGTGATGCCGGCGCCCGAACCCGTCGGGTTGTAGTTGAGCTGAACGTCCTTGCAGGTGGTCGAGTAGACCTTGCGCCAGGCGTCGATCGCGTTCTTCTGCGCGGACGAACCGGAGGCGGCGAGCTGACCCTTGGCGTCGTCGCACTTGATGTTGGCGTTGGCGTTGGTCTCCTTGCCGGTGCCGCCGCTGCCGCCGCTCGTGTCGTCGGAGCCGCACGCCGTGAGGGCCAGGGCGCCGGAGACGGCGAGGGCGCCGAGGGAGAGGGCGCGGAGCCGGTTCTTGCGCTGAAGCTTCACTTTCGGGATTTCCTTCCGGGAGCCGCCGGCCCGTTGCTGGCGGCGTGCGAGGTCTTCATCGTGCGAGTTCTTCGGTCCTGCGGTACTGCGGTTCTGCGGTCTTACGTTGTGTTGTAAGGCTGAAATTAGGCAGGGCAGGTGAAGTGGCCAAAGGGCATGAGTGAACGGAGGGTGAACCTCGGCGGTCGGCCTGGTTAGGCAACGCACTACGGAACGTAGTGGATCAGTTACGCCGGGTTGAGCACGCCGAGCAGGGCGTCGACAAGGTGCTGGTCGCGGGGCTGCGTGAGGCGGTTGCGGGCCGCGGTCGGCGAGAGCCAGAGGATGCGGTCGACCTCGTCGTTGGGGGTGAAGTGGC
Source organism: Streptomyces sp. NPDC054047 (assembly GCF_055585065.1). Classification (NCBI taxonomy): domain Bacteria; kingdom Bacillati; phylum Actinomycetota; class Actinomycetes; order Kitasatosporales; family Streptomycetaceae; genus Streptomyces; species Streptomyces sp. NPDC054047. The sequence goes on from NZ_JBVJKV010000012.1 coordinate 33,543, forward strand.
CGTCGGCCACCTCCGCCGCCCAGTAGGCGACCTCTTTCGGGCGGCCCTGGGCCAGGTAGCGGACCGTGGGGAGGCGGGCGCCGGGGACGCAGCGGTGGCCGGTCTCCTCCTCGACCTCGCGCAGGGCGCCCGCGAGGGAGTCCTCGGCCCGCTTCAGCTTGCCCTTGGGGTGCGACCAGTCGTCGTACTTCGGCCGGTGGACCAGGCATATCTCCAGGCGGCCGTCGAACGGGGAGCGGCGCCACAGGACGCAGCCCGCGGCCAGCACGACGTCGCCTTCGGCGCGCGTCACCGGGTGCTCACCGCCTCCGTCTCTGCCGCTGTTCCCGCCTCGCGGAGCCAGGCCTGGTGGAAGTCGAAGCGTGCCGCCTCCACCTCGTGGCGCTGGTCGGCGTGCAGGACGCCCAGGGCGTACGCCGTCGCCGGGGCGATGCGGGGGGTGCGGGCGGCCGATGCCGCGGCCGACGCGGCGTCCGCGGCCTCGCGGTGGCGGTCCAGGGCGTGGCCGGCGTCCGCGAGGCGGAGGTCCGTGCCGGGGGCGCCGGGGCCTCCGGTGAGGACTTCCTGGGCGTACCTGTGCAGGCGCAGGAGGGCGCGGGTCTTGAGCCAGGGGGCGTCCTGGGCCTCGGGGGCCTCACCCGCGGCGAGGCCGTGCGTCAGCGCTTCCGCGTTGTACGGGTGGCCCGCCTGGCCCAGGGGGAGTGCGGTGACGGCTTCGGCGAGGTTCTCCTCGGCCTTGGCCGCCAGCGGCTTCAGGTCCTCCACGGCGTGGATCAGGGGGACTTCGCTGGCCAGTACGGCGACGTTGTCCGCCACGGCGTGGAAGCGGGAGGAGCCGAAGGCTTGGAGGGCTGCTGAGTGGGCCCGCGTACGGGCGAGGGTGAGCTGCCGTTCCAGCAGTGCTGCCGCCTTGGCCGCGCCTACCGTGAGGCCCCTGGGCGTACTGCCTTGTTCATCGGCACCCTGAGGCGAGGGCTGCGGCGACCCCCATCGCCCTGCGGAACGCCTGCCCCCAGCGGGAACGGGCTCCTTGGGCGCCGGAACCGTCGGAGCTCCCGAGAGGCGGTGCAGGGCGTCCAAGAGGCGTTCCAGGCGGGTCGCGTACGCGTGTTCCCTCGCCAAGGTGCCGGAGAGCCATGCCAGTTCGGGGCGCAGCCCGGCCGCCCACTCCTGGTCCAGGAGCGGGCGGAACGTGTGCAGCGTGCCGCCGATGCGGCGCGCCGCGCGGCGCAGGGCGCGGGCGGCCTCCAGGGACTCCTCGGCGCCCTGCGCGTCCGTCGTCGACTCGCGGTGCAGCCGCAGCGAGCGCAGGAACTCCGTGGCCTGGCCCTGCAGATAGGCCGACAGGACATCGCCTGTCGTCGTCTCATGGTTTAGCTGTGCCACGCCGGCGCCTCCGGGCGTCAATGAGCATCTCCTGTACGTTCCGCAGGGGCTGGCCCTCCGGATCAAGGGCGTGCCGGGTCCAGTTGCCGTCCGCGCCCAGGTGCCAGGAGGCGGTGGTGTCCGACATGCCGGTCTCCAGGAGCCGGCTCAGCGCCGCCCGGTGTGCCGGGTCGGTGACCCTGACCAGCGCCTCGATGCGCCGGTCGAGATTGCGGTGCATCATGTCGGCGCTGCCGATCCACACCTCGGGCTCGCCCGCGTTGCCGAAGGCGAAGACGCGGGAGTGCTCCAGGAAGCGGCCGAGCACGGAACGGACCCGGATCGTCTCCGAGAGCCCCGCCACGCCGGGCCGCACCGCACAGATGCCGCGCACCCACACGTCCACCGGCACGCCCGCCTGCGAGGCGCGGTAGAGCGCGTCCACGACGGCCTCGTCGACCATCGAGTTGACCTTGATGCGTACGTACGCCGGGCGGCCCGCGCGGTGGTGCTGGATCTCCTTGTCGATGCGTGAGATCAGCCCGTCGCGCAGGGACTTGGGAGCCACGAGCAGACGGCGGTAGGTCTCGCGGCGCGAGTAGCCCGAGAGCCGGTTGAAGAGGTCGGACAGGTCGGCGCCCACCTCCTGCTTGGCGGTGAGCAGCCCCAGGTCCTCGTAGAGACGGGCCGTCTTGGGGTGGTAGTTGCCGGTGCCCACGTGCGAGTAGCGGACCAGCGTCTCGCCCTCCTGGCGGACGACGAGCGACAGCTTGCAGTGCGTCTTCAGGCCGACCAGGCCGTAGACGACATGGCAGCCCGCCTCCTCCAGCTTCCGCGCCCACTTGATGTTCGCCTGCTCGTCGAAGCGCGCCTTGATCTCGACGAGGACGAGCACCTGCTTGCCCGACTCGGCGGCGTCGATCAACGCGTCGACTATCGGGGAGTCGCCCGAGGTCCGGTACAGCGTCTGCTTGATCGCCAGGACGTCCGGGTCGGCGGCCGCCTGCTCCAGGAAGGCTTGCACGGACGTGGAGAAGGAGTCGTACGGGTGGTGCAGAAGTACGTCGCGTTCGCGAAGGGCGGCGAAGATGTCCGGGGCGGACGCCGACTCCACCTCGGCGAGGTCGCGGTGCGTGCCCGCGATGAACTTCGGGTACTTCAGCTCGGGCCGGTCGAGGGCCGCGATGCCGAAGAGCCCGGTCAGGTCGAGCGGGCCGGGCAGCGGATAGACCTCGGCCTCGCTTATCTTCAGCTCGCGCACGAGGAGGTCGAGGACGTTCCGGTCGATGGACTCCTCGACCTCGAGGCGCACCGGGGGCCCGAAGCGGCGCCGCATGAGCTCCTTCTCCAGGGCCTGGAGCAGATTCTCGGCGTCGTCCTCCTCCACCTCCAGGTCCTCGTTCCGGGTGAGCCGGAACATGTGGTGCTCCTGGATCTCCATGCCCGGGAACAGCTCCGCGAGGTGCGCGGGAGCGGCGATGACGTCCTCGATGGGGACGTACCGCTGGGGGGAGGCCTCGAGGAAGCGGGAGAGGAGCGGCGGGACCTTCACGCGTGCGAAGTGCGTGTGTCCCGACACCGGGTTGCGCACGACCACGGCGAGGTTGAGCGAGAGCCCGGAGATGTACGGGAAGGGGTGCGCCGGGTCGACCGCGAGGGGGGTCAGGACGGGGAAGATCTGCTGCCGGAAGAGCGTGAAGAGGCGGGACTGCTCCTTCTCCGTCAGCTCGTTCCAGCGGACCAGGTGGATGCCCTCGTCGGCGAGGCCGGAGGCGACGTCCTCCTGGTAGCAGGCGGCGTGCCGGGCCATGAGTTCGCGGGAGCGGTTCCAGATCAGCTCCAGGACCTCGCGGGGCTGCAGACCTGAGGCCGAACGGGTGGCGACGCCGGTCGCGATGCGGCGCTTGAGGCCTGCCACGCGGACCATGAAGAACTCGTCCAGGTTCGAGGCGAAGATCGCCAGGAAATTAGCCCGTTCGAGTAGTGGCGTGTTCGGGTCCTCGGCGAGCTCCAGGACGCGTTCGTTGAAGGCGAGCCAGCTGCGCTCCCGGTCCAGGAAGCGGCCCTGCGGAAGCTCCTGGCCGTCGTGTCCTACCTGGCCGTCCTCGTCGTACGCGTCGAGATCGGCGTCGATGTCGGGGTCGAGGTCGGAGACCGCGGCCGACAGGGTGTGCGGGCGGTGTGCGGCGATGGAGCCGACGGAGGGCTGGGGGTGCTGGACCTGACCTTGCGCGCTGGGCTGGCTCATGGCCCCATTGTTCCGCGCGGGGACCCCGATGGGCGCGTCGGAGAGTGCCGGGGTGAGAACGAGCTTCCCGTTCATGGGGGGAGGGTCGGGCACGGCGGGCTGCATTGAGTGAGGGTCGCAAGCCAGTCTGAATCACTGGTTACGGCGACATGACGTGCGGGACATGTGCCGGAGGCCCCCGGGCGTCTACACACGTCCGGGGGCCGGCGGAATCAGGCGGTCCGGCGCCGCAGCACCCGGAATGCCGCGTAGGTCGCCGCCGCGGCGAGCGCGAGGACGATGCCCGTCTCCACGAACTGGAGGGGCCAGAAGTGGGACGAGGGGTGGAAATCGTTGTACCAGCCGGTGACTTGGTGCTTGTCGAGGCACTGCCTGAACTGGCCCGCATAGTTCGAGCACACGGACTGCGGCAGCCGTTGGCCGTCGGCGGTGAGCATGCCCTGCTCCACGCCGAAGCCGTTGCCGGGAGGGCCCTGCGCGTACTCGCCCGACGAGGTGACCGTCTCCGTCGCCCACAGGCGGCCCCGGAGCAGCGGCAGCGCGATGACCGCGCCCGCGGTGACGGCCAGCGCGGCGGCCATCGCGGGCAGCGTGCGCCGCAGCACCACCGCTGCGAGCGTGCCCACGGCGAGGCCGAGGAGGGCGTACGCGACAGCCACCGGGCCCACGGACCCGTAGATCGCGCGCTCGAACCAGGAAGTCTGCGGACCGTTCAGGTCCGGCCCCGCCCGCCACGCCAGGCGCTGTCCCGCGGCGAGCAGCGTGCCGCAGCCGACCACGACGGTGGCGCACAGGGCGAACCGGACGGTGAGCCAGCGCACCGGGGAGACGGACTGCGTCCAGGCCAGCTTGTACGTGCCGGTCTCCATGTCCCGCCCGATCATCGGGCCGGCGACGAACAGGCCGATCAGGCAGGGCAGGGCGAGGATGGCCACGCCCGAGTAGTCGATGTACCGGCGGAACGAGGAGTCCGAGTCGAGGTACTCGCGGACCGTGGTGTAGCAGTCGGGGGTGATGTCCACCCCGATGGTGCAGCCGGTCGCCCTGAAGGCATCCGCCTCGTGGGAGATCACCAGCTGGTTGGTGACCAGGAACGCGATGGCGAGCACCATCAGACCGAGCGTGATCCACAGGGCGGTGCGGTGCTGGCGCAGTACGGCGCGGTACGGGCCGGGCAGGGTGAGGGCGGTGGGGCGGCCCTGCGTCCGGGCTGCGGGCGCCGTCGTCGACGCGATCACGTGGTCACCGCCGGTTCGGTCGCGGTCGTGCCCGGCGTCAGCAGTGCGGGCGCCTCGGGGGAGCGCAGATGGGCCAGCAACAGTTCCTCCAGGGAGGGCTCTTCGATCTCCCAGCCTTCGTCGACCGGGCCTTCGGGCCGTATCAGCGCGGTCAGGCCGCGCCCGGTGGCGCGGGATTCGACGACGGTGTGCGGGGCGAGGTCCTCGGCGGGCCGGCGCCCGGTGACCAGGGCGTGCGCGCCGACGAGGTCGTCGATGCCGCCGCCGAGCCGCACCCGGCCGCCGGACACGAGCAGCAAGTGGTCGCAGGCGTCGGCCAGTTCGGCGACGATGTGCGAGGACATCACCACGGTGGTGCCGTGCTCGGCCGCCTCGGCCATCAGCGTCCCCATCAGCTGGTGCCGGGCGAGCGGGTCGAGGTCGGCCATCGGCTCGTCCAGGAGCAGGAGTTGGGCCCGTTTGCCGAGCGCGAGGGCGAGCGCGACGCGGGTGCGTTGACCGCCGGAGAGCGTGCGCACGCGCAGCTTCGGGTCCAAATCCCCTTCGCGTACGACACGTTCGGCGATCTCGGTGTCCCAGCGCCCGTAGTTCAGCTCGGCGCCGAGCCGCAGCGTGTCGGCGATGCTGAGCTGCGGGTAGAGCGGCTTGTCCTGGGCGACGTACGCGACGTGCTCGCGCGCGGTGGCCGGGTCGGTGCCGAGGACGGAGAGCGTGCCCTCGGAGGGCCGCATCAGCCCGGCCGCGAGGGCGAGCAGCGTCGATTTGCCCGCGCCGTTGGGTCCCACTACCGCGCAGATCCGTCCGGCGGGCAGCCGGAAGGAGCAGTCGCGCAGGGCATGGCCCCGCCGCCCGTAACTCTTGGCAAGCGCGGCCGCCTCGATGGCGGTGTCGGTCATGCGGGGTCCCCCTCGGTCACGTGCTGCTTCGACTGCTCTGTGTTCTCTGCGTGCTCGGTGTGCTCTGACTGCGTGAACTGCTCTTCGAGTACGGCGCTGAACAGCGCCGCGACGTCGTCCCTCTCCAGACCGGAAGCGCGGGCGCGGGCGGCCCACTGGCTCAGCTCGCCGCGCAGCGGGGAGTCGGTGGGCGCGGAGCCCAGCGACTTCCGCACGAAGGTGCCGAGCCCGCGACGGGCCTCGACCAGACCCTCGCGTTCCAGTTCGCGGTAGGCCTTCAGGACCGTGTTCGGGTTGATGGCCGTCGCCTCGACGACCTCACGGGCCGTGGGCAGCTTGTCCCCCGGTTCCAACAGGCCCAGACGCAGGGCCTGTTGGGTCTGCTGGACGATCTGGAGGTAGGTGGCGACGCCGCTGCGCCGGTCGATACGGAACTCGACCATGCCCTTGCACCACCCTTTCACTAATTGAGTAGTGAAAGGGTGGTGCAAGGGGGCCCGTTCCGTCAAGGGGTCCGAGAGCCCGGCGCGGCCGGACGCATGAAGGGCGCGGTGTTCCCCCGGGGAACACCGCGCCCTTCATGTCGTACGCGTCTCGTACGTGTCGTAAGCGGGAGGCTCAGGACTCCGTGCGGTACATCAGGTCCGTCTCGTGCGTGACGAACCCGAGCCGTTCGTAGACGCTCACCGCCGCCTTGTTGTCCGCGTCCACGTACAGCATCGCCGTCGGCAGGCCCGCCCCCGCCAGATGGTTGAGGCCGATCGTGGTCAGCGCCTTGCCGAGGCCGCCGCCCTGCGCGCCGGAGCGCACCCCGAGGACGTACACCTCGCCGAGGCCCTCGTCCGCGTGCACCTTGGTCCAGTGGAAGCCGACCAGGTCGCCGTCCTTCTCCGCGAGGAAGAAGCCCTCCGGGTCGAACCACGGCTCGGCCTTGCGGTCGTCCAGGTCGCGCTGGGTGAGGGAGCCCTGCTCGGGGTGGTGGGCGAAGGCGTCCGCGTTCACCGCCAGCCAGGCCGCGTCGTCCTGGCCGGGAACGAAGGCGCGTACCGAGACGCCGTCGGGAAGGGCGGGAGCGGGCAGGTCCAGGTCGCCCAACGAGCGCCGCATCTGCCGCAGTTCACGGAAGAGGGTGAGCCCGAGCACCTGCGCCAGGTGCCTGGCCGCCGAGTGCCCGCCGTGCGCCCAGATCCGCAGCCGCCGCCCCGACTCGGCGAGCAGCGCGGTGCCAAGGGCCCTGCCGTGGCCGCGGCCGCGGTGCGCGGGGTGCACGACGAGTTCGGCGGCGGGGGCCTCGATGGGGTCGGTGTCCTCCAGCTGCGCGTACCCGACGAGCTCGTCGCCGACGCCGAGCAGCAGATGCCGCACCCCGGTCCGCGCACCTCCCCGCAGCTGCAGCCGCCCCTGCTCGGACACGGCCTGCTGGCCGTCCGTGCGGGCCGCTTCCGCGATGAGTCCGAGCACGGCGTCTGCCTGGTCGGAGGTGAGGGCGGCGACGGTGTCGATCTGCCGCAGGTTGGCGGGAGGCTGCTGCTCGTCAGTCATGGAGTCGAGGGTACGGCGGCGGCCGATCCAGGAGCAGATCACGGAGGCCACAAGCCCAGTTAGGGCTCTACTCAGAAGGTAATGGGCAGGAAGGCGTACACACGGTTGTCCTCGTACGGGGGCAGCCTCTGGGTGCCGGCGAGGTGGTTGTTCTCCTGTGCGCCCAATCTTTCTTAATCAGTGATCGGAGCATGACATAGAGTGATGCGCGTAGACCACGGGGGGAGGCCTACATCGCGATGCGCTCCGCCCTGGTTTCATCCGACCAAAACATGTCTCTGGGGGGAGCGCTGTGCTCACGAAACGTCTCATGTCCAAAATGGCAGCGGTATCAGCAGGTGCCGCTGCCTTCGCGATGGTGGCGAGCCCGCCCGCCCACGCGAACTGGAGCGGGACCATCTTCGATTTCGTGTCCGGTCAGGAATCCCGCCGTTGGAAGGACGATGGCTATAACAGAGTCACCTTCACCGGGTGTGACCCGAACGGCCTGAAGAGTGTGGGGGTCAAGATGCGCCGGCACAAGTCCATGGCGCCGGACCCCAGTTACGGCGAGAAGACGTTCAAGAAGTGTGCCACGGCCCGCTATCCGAACAATGTCAGTCGTGGTGCCTGGCACGGGCTGCCCAGGGGGAAGTACTACTTTGAGATAGGAAAACTCCGCGGTGCCAACAAGGTAAGTGTCTACGAGGTCCATGTATGGACTAGGAACAGCCACGGATAGACCTGATCTCGGGCGGGGGCTCGGGCCCTCGCCCGGTGCCTCGACTCCCCGCTCCAGCTCCACTTTTGCACACACAAGCACGGAGAAAAGCGTGCGATTCCGTACTCGGCTGCGATCCAGCAGCGCCCTGTGGGCCGCACCGCTCGCCTTGGGCGTACCTGTCCTCTATTACCTCACTGGCGCCAGCAGGCCGGAGTCACCCGACTTCGGTTATGCCCCCACGATCGTCTCCGCGCCCCTGTATTACTCCTACGCCATTGCCTACGCCATTGTGTCTGCCCTCTCTGCATGGGAGAGCGGACGGCTGAAGGAGGGTGGGGGGCTGCAATTGGCTCCAGCTCGGTCGCGGTACCGAGTGGCCGCGGAAACGCTGTGGCCGGTCGTCGCTCTCGGATGGCTCATGTTGATCACGCCCGTCGTTCTGGCGCTCGCGGACTACCGGGTATGGCCGACCGAGACCAGCCTGCGACCCCTGTGGCTCGCCCTCGTGATGTGCGTGGGGCACGCGGTGATCGGATATGCGGTCGGTGCGCATGCGCCGAAGGCACTTGCTGCTCCCGTAATGGCTGTCGTGGTCTGGGCGGCCGTCTCGTACACCGTGACCTTTGACACCACCTGGCCGCGACACGTCTCCGGCGGCTACTTCAATGACTTCATGTTCGGCGAGGCCACGTCTTACGGGGCGCTGTTGCCGCATGTGCTCTTCACCGGCAGTCTTGCTTGCGCCATCGCCCTCGGCTGGGCCCGTCTGTCGCGTACCGCACTGCGGGTTGGCCTCGCCCTGGTGGTCGCTGTCGCCGGAACCGGCACCGCGTGGGCGATGACGAGCAGTTGGGGTGCCAATCCGCCGCTCTTGACCGATCAGGCTCCCATGACCTGTGTCGGCAAGGCGCCCCAGGTTTGCGTGCCGACGCTGTTCAAGGACACTCTCGGCCCTGCACGGACTGAGACTGATCGGATCCTCGAGGACTTCCGTGCGGCAGGCGTCAAGCTCGCCCCCCGACTGGTCAGTGACAGTGTCACCGAAGGCCGCATGGAAGGGAGTGAGCGCGCCACCGCGCATGTCTGGCGCCCGCCCCTCAGCTCAGCGGTCCGCAGCGGTGATCTGCGATACCAGCTCACCGTGGAAGCCGTCACGCCCCCTTGCCGCCGCCCGAACAGGACGCGTGTGGTGGCCGCCTCGCTCTGGGCGACGAAGGTCACTGGCACGGATCATGAATACCGGGCGCTCCTGCGGGATTTCAGTGCTGGTGATCCTGAAGAGGCCGCATTGCAGGAACGGGCAGAACAAGAGTTCAAGGAAGGCACTCGGCTCCCCGAGAGCCGCCAGGGCGGCTGGTATCGGCACACGCTGCGTGCCGCCTGTGGAGGGCCGCGGTGACAGAGGGCACATCCCTGGCCTCCGGAGCGCTCTGGTGGCTCAAAGCCCGTCGCGCAGTGGTCCTCTGCGGCGCACTTGTGGCCTTCACGCTGCTGGTACTCGCGTTCCAGGGCGGCGCTGCGGTGCCCGTGCTTTCTCTCCCCGCATCCGCGTCCGTGTCCGTGCCCCTCATGCTTTTCACCCCCGTGCCCGTGGTTGCTGCTCTGGCCTGGTGCCTGGACAGTCGGCTCGCGGAGGCCGAAGATGTCGCAGTGCGTCCGGTATGGGTGCTAGACAGTGCACTGGTCGTCGCTGTCCTCGCAACGACCGCAGGCATCGGTCTCGTTGTGTCCAGATGGGCCGACTCGGGCCCGGCAGGAGCGTCGGGGGTGGGGCGGGACGCCGCGTTCCTGAGCGGATTGGTTCTGTGCCTGCGCCCCTCGGCCGGGCAGGCCGCAGTCATGGCGGCCCCGGCCTGGCTGGCCCTGGTCGTCTTCTTCGGGTTCTCGCCCTCGCGGGAGCCTTATGCCTGGACAGTCGTCGGTCACCCTGTCGACTCCTCGTCCTCGCTAGTCGCCGGCGCGCTGGCCGTTGCCGTCGGACTCGCCGTACTGATCCGCACTTCGAGGAATGCCGCATGAGCCGTACGACCCTGGAACTGTCCTCGTGCACCTTCACCTACCGCCGGTGGCTGCCCCCCATACTGGAGGACTTCACGTACCACCTTCCGCAAGGGCTGACGATCCTGCTGGGGCCCAACGGAGCCGGAAAGTCGACGGCATTGCGCCTGGCCGCATCAGTCAGTCGCCCGCGCGTGGGCACCGTCACCTTCGACGGCCTCGTAGCGGGCACCAAGGGCTACCGGCAGGCCGTGGCGTGGATGCCGCAGCACATCACAGCCATGTCCGGCCTGACTGCCCGTGAGCAGGTCGCCTATACGGGTTGGCTCAAGGGGATGACCAAGGCCGACGCCTGGGAACAGGCGGCCGATGCGCTCAGCCGGGTCGGGCTCGTCCCACAAACCGACACCAAGGTGAAGCGCCTCTCCGGAGGCCAGCTTCGCCGAGTTGGGGTTGCCTCGGCCCTCGTTCACGACGCGCGCGTGCTGCTCTTGGATGAGCCGACGGCAGGCATGGACCCGCGTCAACGCCGGGTGTTTCGAGAGCTTTTGCAGCACGTCACCGATGCCGGCGTACAGGTACTGATGTCAACGCACGACGTGACCGACCTTGCCGAAGAGGCTGACCATGTCACAGTGCTCGATCAGGGGGCGATCACCTTCACTGGGCCGACCGAGGAGTTTCTTGCGCATGCGCCGGCCGACACAGCGGCTGGCCGCATGGCTGAGGCCGCATACTCGCAGCTCGCGGAGAGCTCGGCCGGAGCATAGCCCGGCCGTAGCGCGGCATCAGGAGCCGGGTGGATCCGTAGCTGTCGCCGATGGCTGGACGCTGTGGGTCCCGGTGGGCAGACCAGGTATCGCGCCCGATCGCGGAGAGCTGGAGCGCAACGCGCCGGGACTCAGAGTGCCTTCGCCGAGGGAGACGTCGTCCGTATCGGTGCGCTGGTTCGCGCCGCTGGACAGAGCCGACGCCCGCAACCACCTCGTAACCCGTAACCCCCTGTCGCGCTACGCGCGTTGACTTTAGGCTGCGCACGGAGTTTCACACCCTCAGTCTTCTCTCACCCTCCCAGGGGGACACGTGTCAGCCACACCTCAGCCTCGGCGGCCAAGACGCCGCGCCACCCGTGTGCTCGCCGCCGCGGCCGGTCTCGCCACGCTCGGTGCGCTGGCCGCCGCGCTGCCCGCGAGCGCCGGGCAGGATCACGCGGGCGCGGCCGGCAAGAAGCGCACCGTCGACGTGCAGCTGCTGTCCTTCAACGACTTCCACGGCAATCTGCAGCCGCCGGCCGGATCGTCGGGCCAGGTGACGCAGAAGCAGCCCGACGGGACCGAGAAGAAGATCGACGCGGGCGGCGCCGAGTACCTCGCCACGTCTCTTCGTACGGCCCGCAAGGGAAATCCGTACAGCGTGACCGCCGCGGCCGGTGACCTCATAGGCGCGAGCCCGCTCCTGTCGGGCCTCTTCCACGACGAGCCGACGATCGAGGCGATGAACAAGCTCGGCCTCGACGTCACCAGCGTCGGGAACCACGAGTTCGACGAGGGGGCCAAGGAGCTGGCCCGCATGCAGAACGGCGGCTGCCACCCCAAGGACGGCTGCTTCGAGAAGGGCAAGAAGTTCAAGGGGGCGGACTACCCCTACCTCGCGGCCAACGTGACCGACGAGAAGACGGCCAAGCCCATCCTCAAGCCCTACTGGGTGTGGAAGCACAAGGGCGTGAAGGTCGGCTTCATCGGCGTGACCCTGGAGGGCACCCCCGACATCGTCTCCGCCGACGGCGTCAAGGGGCTCAAGTTCCACGACGAGATCGAGACGGTCAACAAGTACGCCAAGATCCTCGACAAGCAGGGCGTGAAGTCGATCGTCACGCTCATCCACGAGGGCGGCTCGCCCGCGAGCCAGGCGTACAACTACGACTGCGACTCCCCGGGCGCGGGCGACGGCATCTCGGGCCCGATCACCACCATCGCCAAGGGCATCACGCCCAAGGTCGACGCCATGGTCACCGGGCACACGCACTCCGCGTACGTCTGCACCATCCCCGACCCGTCGGGCAAGCCCCGCATGGTGACGTCCGCCTCGTCGTTCGGGAAGCTCTACACGGACACGACGCTCACGTACGACCGCAAGACCAAGGACATCGTCCGTACGTCCGTGAAGTCCGCGAACCACGTGGTCAGTCGCGAGCAGGCCAAGGCCCCGGACATGACCTCGCTCATCTCCCGCTGGGACAAGCTGGCCGCGCCGGTCGCCAACAAGCCCGTGGGCTTCATCTCCGCCGACATCCCGGGCCGCGGCGCCACCACTCCCGAGGCGCCGCTCGGCGACCTGATCGCGGACGCGCAGCTCGCGCACGGCAAGTCGCTCGACCCCGAGACGGATCTGGCGCTGATGAACCCCGGCGGCATCCGCTCCGACCTCGTCCACAAGGCGAGCGGCAGCGAGGGTGACGGGGTGGTGACCTACGGCGAGGGCTTCACCGTGCAGCCGTTCAGCAACACGGTCAATCTCGTCGACCTCACCGGCGCGCAGCTGATCACCGGCCTGAAGCAGCAGGTGAGCGGGTCGAACGAGGCATCCCCGAAGATCCTGCAGATCTCGGACGGCCTGACGTACACGCTCGACATGACGAAGTCCGGCGCCGACCGCGTGGTCACCGACTCGATCAAGCTGGGCGGCAAGGCGATCGATCCGGCCACCACCTACCGTGTGGCGATGAACTCCTTCCTCGCGGGCGGCGGCGACGGCTTCGCCGAGCTCGGCAAGGGCACGAAGCCGCTGGTCGGCAGCGACGACCTGAAGGCGTTCAACGACTACCTGACCGCCAACTCCTCGGCGGACAAGCCGATCGCGCCGCCCAAGGCGGACAGGATCACCATCGTGAAGTGAATGACGCGTTAACAGTCGCGCTCAGAAGGTGGCCTAAATCGGCGGTTACTGGGCGTAAGGCTTGGGGTGGGGTGTGAACGTATGGTGAAATCAGCTGATGCGTTCCCCCCACCGCATAGCCACGCTTCCGCCCGATCACAACCAGGCTAATCCGTCTGATGGTTGGCACGCCGCATCGGTTCCCCCAGAAGCAGCTCCAGACGCGGTAGAGACCACCGCTCCGCTCAATCCGTACGACGAGCTCGGCGCCCTCGCCGGACCGAATCCGCTGGAGGACTTCCTCCGCGAGACGGACGACGAGGACGAAACCGGCAAGCCGGACGCTCCCTGGCAGCCCCCGAACCACCGCCGCGGCAGCCGCCGCCGCAACCGGTTCGCCGGACTCCCGCTCGCCGGGAAGGCCGTCGTCGCCCTGGTCGTACTCGCCGCCTTCCTCGCGCTCGGCGACCGCTGGGCCCTGCTCTACGCCGAGCACGAGGCCGCGGACAAGCTCAAGGAGTCCATGCACCTGAGCGCCGCGCCCGAGGTCGAGATCGAGGGCTTCCCCTTCCTGACCCAGGTCCTCGACAAGCGCGTGGACAAGGTCAAGGTCACCGTCCCGGACGTCGCCGCCGACCGGATCTCGCTCGCCGAGGTCTCCGCCACCGCCACCGACGTCAAGATCACCGGCGACGGGCCCACCGACATCAAGGGCGCCCTCATCAACGAGATGAAGGGCGAGGTGCTGCTCTCCTTCGACGACCTGAACCGCGAACTGGGCGCCTCCCAGGTCACGTTCACCGGCCGCGGCAGCGACCAGGTGCTCGCGCGCGGCACCCTGCCCGTCGCCGGGCACGACCTGAAGCTGCGCGCCGACGCCCGCATCCAGCGCAACGGCGACCGCGGCATCTCCACCGACATCGGCAGGATGAGCCTGCAGATCGGCGACCTGGCGACCTACCGGCCCGGAACCCGCGAGTCCGAGGGTCTGCACCTCAGCAAGGCCTCCACGGACCGCATCGCCAAGGAGACCGCCAAGGCGAAGGCGCTGCTCTCCGTCCCGTCGATCGTCCAGCGGCTCGATGTCCCGGACTCCGTGGTCAGCGGCGCCCTGAAGAGCGACACCAAGCTGAACGAACTCGTCGGCTCGCCGCGCTTCGTGAACGACGTGATGGGCCTGAACCTCATCGACGTCGCCATGGGCCACCCCGAGCTCCTGAAGAAGCTGGGCCTGGACCCGGCGCTCCTGAAGGGCCTGTCCCAGCTCACCCGGCCGGTGCTCGCCGACCGCCTCACCCTCGCCTTCCAGCTGCCGAAGCTGCCGGGCAAGGGGAACGTGTGGCTGCAGGACGTGAGCGTGCAAAAGGAAGGCATCCGGGTGCGGCTGAGCGGTACGGGGCTGGGGATCGGCAAGTAGCGCTTGCCTGGCGGGGGCAGCGCCCTACGCGGCGGGGGGCGGGGTCGCGGCGCCCGGCAGGCTGACCGTGGCCACCGTCCCGCCGTCCCGCGCGGGCCTGAGCGCCACCTGGCCGCCCGACTGGTGCACGGTGCGGGCCACGATGGACAGGCCTAGGCCCGATCCCGGCAGGCTGCGGGCCGACGGGGAGCGCCAGAACCGGTCGAAGACGTGCGGGAGTTCGTCGGTGGGGATGCCGGGGCCGTGATCGCGGACGGTCAGCGCGCCGCCCTTCAGGGCCACCTCGACGGTGGAGCCCGACGGCCCGAACTTCACCGCGTTGTCCAGGATGTTCACGATGGCCCGCTCCAGGGCCGCGGGCTCCGCGCGGACGTACCAGGGGGAGAGGTCCGCGGCGAACGTCAGCTCGGGCCCGCGCAGCCGCGCCCGCTCCAGGGCGGTCTCCACGACCTCGTGCAGGGCGATGACCTGCACCTTCGCGGACTGGCCGCTGTCCGTGCGCGACAGCTCCTGCAAGTCGCCGATCAGCGCCGCCAGTTCGGTCATCTGCGCCGTAACCGAGGCAAGCAGGGCCTTGCGGTCGTCGGGCGGGATGGCCCGGCCGGTGTCCTCGCTGCGGGCCAGCAGCTCGATGTTCGTACGCAGCGAGGTGAGGGGGGTGCGCAGTTCGTGCCCCGCGTCGGCGATGAGCTGCTGCTGCAGGTCGCGTGAGGAGGCGAGGGAGGCGGTCATCGAGTTGAAGGACCGCGAGAGGCGGGCGATCTCGTCGTCGCCCTCGACGGGGATGCGCAGGTCGAGGTCCTCGGTGCGGGCCACGTGCTCGACGGCCCCGGTGAGCTCGTCGACCGGCCGCAGACCGGTGCGGGCCACCCACAGGCCCGCGGCGCCCGCGCCGATCACGCCGACTCCGGCGACCGCGGCGAGCAGCAGGGCGAGCTTGTTCAGGGGGGTGTCGATCTCGGAGAGGGGGCGGGAGAGGGACACCGTGAAGCCGCTGTCCCTGTCCACCTGCGTCAGGACGCGCACCGACTGGCCGTCGTCGGTCTTGCCGTCGTGCAGGGCCTGTTCGCGCACGCCCTGGGCCACCTGCAGATCGGCGCCCTCCGGCACGACGGGGGTGGAGCCGCGTCCCACGCAGCGCGTGCCGTCCGCCTGGACGACCTGCACGAAGACCGTCGTGGTGCCGGGCGCCGTCCCGGAGTTGGGCGAGGTGCCCCGGTCGCGACAGGTGGCCGCCGTCTCCGCGAGGTAGGGGCCACCGACCTTGAGGCTGCGCAGCGAGTCGTCCATCTGGTCGCGCAGCTGCGTGCGGGTCAGGAGCCAGCACGACACCGCGACGGCCGCCACCGCAAGCGCCACCGCGCACGTCACCAGGAGCGCGAGCCGTGAGCGCAGGGGCATCGCGCGGTACCGGCGGAAGAACTTGTTCACTCGACGCCGCCGGAACCGGGCCGCAGCACGTACCCCACACCCCGTACCGTATGGACGAGCCGGGGCTCGCCCCCCGCCTCCGTCTTGCGGCGCAGGTACATCACGTACACGTCCAGGGAGTTGGACGAGGGTTCGAAGTCGAAGCCCCAGACCGCCTTCAGGATCTGCTCCCGGGTGAGCACCTGCCGGGGGTGTGCGAGGAACATCTCCAGGAGCGTGAACTCGGTGCGGGTCAGCTCCACCGTGCGCGCCCCGCGCGTGACCTCACGCGTCGCGAGGTCCATCCGGAGGTCGCCGAAGGCGAGCGTGTCGCCCTCCTCGGCCTGGCCCGCCGCGGCGGCGTACGAACTGCGGCGCAGGAGCGCCCGGATACGGGCGAAGAGCTCGTCCAGCTCGAACGGCTTGACCAGATAGTCGTCGGCGCCCGCGTCGAGCCCCGTTACGCGGTCGCCGACCGTGTCACGCGCGGTCAGCATCAGGATGGGCGTCAGGGAACCGGTCGAGCGGAGCCTGCGGGCGGCGGTGAGGCCGTCCATGCGGGGCATCTGGATGTCCAGGACGACGAGGTCGGGGCGGTAGGCCGCCGCCTTCTCCAGCGCGTCGGCGCCGTCGACGGCGACCTCCGTGCCGTACCCCTCGAAGGCGAGACTGCGCTGCAGCGCCTCCCGCACGGCGGGCTCGTCGTCGACGATCAGGATGCGCTGCTGCTGCTCGCCTTCGGCGGGGCTCATCGGCTTGTGACTTCCTCGGGTACGGGTCTGACGGGGCCGGTATCAGCCTCGCACGCGCGCGCGGGGCTTGCGGCGTGAGGCGGGGCGGGAGGGGTTGGCCGTGGCCACTTCCGGGGCACGCACCGCGGTGGCGCCGTGCAGTTCACCGGCCACGGCGAGGGGGAGGCCGAGCCCGGCCGGATCGGTGTCCGGACGGCCCCACCCGACGGTGACGGCGAGGGCGTGCCGGGCGCGGTTGACGGTGATCAGGGGTCCGGTCATGGCGGCCTCCAAGGGCTCCGGGGTGTCGAGGGTCTCCAGGTCTCCAGGGGGAGTGGCCGGGGTCAGTCGGTGGAGCCGGCGCGCAGGGTGTCGAGGTCGGCCTTGACCGTGTTGACCGGGATGGCGAAGCCGAGGCCGACGCTGCCCGAGCCGGACTCGGTGCCGCTCTGCGACGAAGTGGGCGAGTACATCGCGGAGTTGATGCCGATGATGTTGCCGTTCATGTCGATGAGGGCGCCGCCGGAGTTGCCCGGGTTGAGCGAGGCGTCGGTCTGGAGGGCCTTGTACGTGGTCTTCGACGACCCGGTGTCGCCGTTGAACTGCTCGCCGCCGTACTCGAACGGCCAGTTGCCGCCGCCCTGCTGTTGCTGCTGACCCTGGTCCTCGTCCGTCGACACGGTGACGTCGCGGTCGAGGGCGGAGATGATGCCGCTGGTGACGGTGCCGGTCAGGCCCTCGGGGGAGCCGATCGCCACGACGTCGTCACCGATCTTGACGTTGTCGGAGTCGCCGAGGCTCGCGGCCTTGAGGCCGGAGGCATCCTCGAGCTTGATCAGCGCCAGGTCCTTCTTGCTGTCGGTGCCGACGACCTTGGCGTCGTACGACTTGCCGTCGTTCGTCGTCACCTTGACCGACGAGGCACCGGAGATCACGTGGTTGTTGGTGATGATCTCGCCGTCGTCCGTGATGATCACGCCGGAGCCGGTGGCCTCGCCCGAGCCGGACTTCGCGCTGATCTCCACGATGCTGGGGCTGACCGCCTCGGCCACGCCGGAGACGGTGCCCTTCTGGCTGGTGGGCACGACGTTCGTGTTGGTGGCGCTGCTGGACGTGCCGTCCTTGCCGGTCAGCTCCTGGAAGGCGTAGGCGGTGCCGCCGCCGACCGCCGCGGCCGCGATGGCGACGGCGGCGAGCAGGGCCAGGGGGCCCCGCGCCCGGCGCCGGTGCTTCTGCGGCTCCTCCGGTGCGTGCTGCGGCTCCTCCGGTGCGTAAGCGGGCGGGGGCGGGTACGCGCCCTGCGTACCGCCATGGTGAACAGGCGCTGACGACTGCTGCTGGGGGTACTCGCCGCTGTGGCGGAAGGTGTCGGTCATGGGATCTAGGCTGCGGGGCGTTCATGAGAGGCGGCTGAGTACGCCCTGAGAACGCCAATAGAAGTGCGTATGCCCCATATAAAGCCGCCGCCGCGCGGCGATCTTCTCCCGCCCGCCCACCCGATTGCCCCGCAGCCGTTTCCCGCTGTGGGCAGGTGTCAGGCGCAGCCGCAGGACTGGCGGACCACCAGCCGTGAGGGGAACAGCTTCAGGCGCTCCCGGCGGGAACCCGCCACCCGCAGGCCGTCGTCCAGGACCAGGTCGACCGCCGCCCGCGCCATCGCGGGGCGGTCCGACGCCACCGTCGTCAGTGGCGGGTCCGTCAGACCCGCCTCCTTGACGTCGTCGAAGCCGGCCACGGCCAGCTCCCCCGGCACGTCGATGCGAAGCTCCCGCGCGGCACGGAGGATGCCGATCGCCTGGTCGTCCGTGGAGCAGAAGATCGCCGTCGGCCGGTCCGGCCGGGCCAGCAGCTCCAGCGCCATCTGATACGCGTCGTAGCGGTTGTACGGCGCCTCGAAGAGCCGCCCCTCCACCGAGCGCCCGGCCTCCCGCATGGCCCGCCGCCATCCCTCGACGTGGTCGGAGACGGGGTCACCCACCGTCGGGGTCTCGGCCGTGCCGCCGACGCACGCCACATACTCGTGGCCGTGCTCCAGGAGGTGCCGCGTGGCCAGCTGGGCGCCGCCCAGGTCGTCCGTGACGACGGCGACGTCGTCGATCGCCTCGGGCCGCTCGTGAAGGAGCACGACCCGCGCGTCCCACGCGTCGATCTCCGCGGCGGCCGAATCGGTCAGGCCGTGGCTGACGAGGATGAGCCCGGAGACCCGCATGCCGAGGAAGGCCCGCAGATAGTGGGCCTCGCGCTCGTCCACGTAGTCCGTGTTGCCGACGAGCACCATTTTTCCGCGCTCGGAGGCCGCCTGCTCCACGGCATGCGTCATCTCCGCGAAGAACGGCTGGCGCGCGTCCGGCACGATCATGCCTATGAGGTCGGTACGCCGCGACGCCATGGCCTGGGCGACCCGGTCGGGCCGATACCCCAGCTCTTTGATCGCGGCGAGTACACGCTCGCGCGTGGCCGGGGCAACCGGCCGGGGTCCGTTGTTGATGACATAGCTGACGACGGCGGTGGAAGTACCCGCAAGTCGTGCCACGTCATCCCGAGTCACCTTGGCCACGCGCGGAGTCTACGCGGATGGACCTACCGCTGGGCAGGGCGTACGGCAGCTTCCTTCGGCGAGGTCACGGCCGGGGCCGCCTCCTCACCGGGGGAGTCGTGGCGCTCGCCCTCGGCCGGTGGGGTCGCCGCCTTCGCCTTCGCCGTGTCGGCCGCACGTTCGACCTTCTCCGGCGTCACGAAGCGATAGCCGACATTCCGCACGGTGCCGATGAGCGACTCGTGCTCGACACCGAGCTTCGCGCGAAGGCGCCGTACGTGGACGTCGACCGTCCGCGTACCGCCGAAGTAGTCGTAGCCCCAGACCTCCTGGAGCAGCTGGGCCCGCGTGAACACGCGCCCGGGGTGCTGCGCCAGGTACTTGAGCAGCTCGAACTCCTTGAAGGTCAGGTCAAGGACCCGGCCCTTCAGCTTCGCGCTGTACGTCGCCTCGTCCACGGAGAGATCGCCGTTGCGGATCTCCATGGGGGAGTCGTCGGCGGTGATCGACTGGCGGCCCATCGCGAGCCGGAGCCGCGCCTCGACCTCGGCCGGACCCGCGGTGTCGAGCAGTACGTCGTCGATGCCCCAGTCGGCGGTGACGGCCGCGAGGCCGCCCTCCGTGACGACGAGGACGAGTGGACAGCCGGGTCCCGTGGAGCGGAGGAGCTGGCAGAGGCTGCGGACCTGCGGCAGGTCACGCCTGCCGTCGATCAGGATGACGTCGGCACCAGGGGTGTCGACGAGGGCCGGGCCTTCGGCGGGGGCCACCCGCACGTTGTGCAGCAGCAGGCCGAGGGCGGGAAGCACCTCCGTCGACGGCTGAAGGGCATTGGTGAGGAGCAGCAGAGAACTCATCGCCGCCCACCTGCCTGGGTCGTCTTACGGTTGTGCACGGTTCGCTCGCCCATAACGTCGGTTCCTCCTCGGTCCCTGCGAGGACGTTTACGGCACTGCTTCGTACTGATTGCTACGTCGGATCGCCCGCGCCCTGGGCTCTCCACGTGCGGTTCGGTCGGCTTCGCGGACGCGTTCGCCACGAGGCTGCAGAAAGCACGAAAGGACCCGGGGGCTTCGCTGCCCGGATCCTCTGCCAAGGAGAATAGCCCACATGACTCCAGGTCCGGCAGGTCGAGCGGCGGGATCTTCTGTGCCGCCGATCACTCGCACTCCGTCTCACGTTCAACGGCGCGTAACGCTGCGTACACAGGACGGGGTCGCCATCGAGGCCGCGTACGACCCCGGGCCCGACCCCGCGGGGGAGCTCGCGATCGTGCTCGCGCACGGCTTCACGGGCGGCGTCGACCGGCCGCACGTGCGCCGCGCCGCGGGGGTGTTCGCCCAGCGTGCGGCCGTGATCACGTTCTCCTTCCGGGGCCACGGGGCGTCCGGCGGGCTCTCCACGGTCGGCGACCGCGAGGTGCTCGATCTGGCGGCCGCGGTGGAGTGGGCGCGGTCCCTCGGCCATGCGCGGGTGGTGACCGTGGGCTTCTCCATGGGCGGTTCCGTGGTGCTCCGGCACGCGGCTCTCGCCGGTGCCGCGCAGGATGCCGCGCACGGGGGGCGCACAGAAGCGCGGGTTGACGCGGTGGTCGCGGTCAGCGCTCCGGCCCGCTGGTTCTACCGGGGGACGGCGCCGATGCGGCGGCTGCACTGGGTGGTGACGCGGCCCCTGGGGCGCGTGGTGGGCCGCTTCGGCCTGCACACGAGAATCCACCCGCACGAGTGGGACCCCGTCCCCCTCTCCCCGGTGGAATCGGTCCCGCTGATCGCGCCCACGCCGCTCCTGATCGTGCACGGGGACCGGGACCCGTACTTCCCCGTGGACCACCCCCGGATGCTGGCCGCCGCCGCGCGGGGCGGGGCCGAGCTCTGGCTGGAGGCGGGGATGGGGCACGCGGAGAACGCGGCGGACGACGCCCTGCTCGGTCGGATCGCCGAGTGGGCCACGGCATCATGGACGTCGGCAACCGCCGAAGGACCGGCATCCGCCGAAGGTTCGGCATCAGCCGAAGGAGAGGAGCTGTCGTGGTGAACGGCACCATTCGTTACTGGGCCGCGGCCAAAGCAGCCGCAGGCGTCGCGGAGGAGCCGTACGCCGCGACGACGCTCGCCGAGGCGCTGGACGCTGCGCGCGAGCGACACCCCGGCGAGCTGGTCCGTGTACTGCGGCGATGCTCGTTCCTCATCGACGGCGACCCCGTGGGTACCCGCGGGCATGAGACGGTACGGCTGGCCGAGGGCGGCACGGTCGAGGTGCTCCCGCCGTTCGCAGGAGGGTGAACAGCGCTATGAGCGATCCGCGACATGATGGTTACGAGGGGTACCAGGGACACCAGGGGTACGGGGACTACGACCCGTACCGCCAGGAGTACCCCCCTGCTCCCGAGCAGCAGCAGCCCTACGCTTCCGAGCAGCAGCACGGCTATCCCGCACCGGAGCAGGGTTACGGCCAGCAGGCGTACCCCCCGCAGCAGCAGTACCCGCAGCAGGCCTACCCGCAGCAGCCGTACGCCCAGGACGCCTCGTACACCCAGCAGTGGGAAGGGCAGACCTGGGACACCCAGATCCAGCCCTCGCCCGCGGTGGACGTGACGGAGACGGCCTACCTGCCCCCGCAGTCCTACGGCCAGCCGCTGCCCCCGGAGCCCGCCGCCCCGGCGTACGACTCGACACCCGCCCACGCCCACGCCCACGCCGACCCCGGCAGCCGGCCCACGGCGGCGGACGAGCCTCGGCCCGAGGCCGATTCCCGGCACTACGGGCCCGCCACCACCACCGGCAACCCCCGCGTCACCGACGCCCAGCGCGCCCGGGCCGAAGGGCGGTCGCCGATCATAGAGCCGGGGATTCAGCCCGCCGCGCTGACCGCGGTCCTCGGGCTGCTGCTCGCCGGGACCGCCGCCGTCGGGCAGTACGCACTCCTCGTACCGCTGATCCTGCTCCAGGCCGTCACCGCGGCCGGATGGTTCCGGCTCAACGGGATGTGGCCCGCCCGGCAGGGCATCGCGCTCGCCTTCATGGGCGGTGTCGTCGCCGACATCGCGCTGCTCGTCACCGGCAAGGAGAACGCGCCCGCCGCGATCCTCGGCACCCTCGGCGTGTGGGTGCTCCTCGTGCTCGTCCTGCAGCTGCGCAGCCACGCGTCCGCGGACGAGCGGATGGCCGGGCTGATGGCGACCGTCGCGTCCGCCGCGCTCGCGATCATCGCGACCGGGCATCTCGCGGCGTCGTCCGACGCCGTGACGGTGGGCGGCATCGCCGTCGCGGTCGCCGTGATCGCCCGCGCGCTGCCGCTGCCGACGCCCGCATCCGTCGTCGTCGCGCTGCTCGCCGCCGCCGGAGCGGGTATCGCCGTCGGCGGCACGACGGACTTCGGCAACAAGGGTGCGCTGCTCGGCCTCGGTGCCGGTGTCTGCGCGCTGATCGGCCACCGGGTCGCCAGCTACGACTACCCGTCCCGTTTCGTGCACATGACGGCGGGCGTCGCCCTGCCGCTGGCGGCGGCCGCCCCGGCCGTCTACGTCCTGGGACGGGCCATCGGCTGATCGTCACAGCTGATCGACAGGTCCCCGGCAGGGCTCTCCCGCCGGGGACCTGTCCTTTAGGCTCGCGGCAAACGTCAGTTGAGTCGGGGGACTAGGTGGGGGAACACCGGACATGAAGCGCGCCGTACGAATACTTCTGATCGTCGTCGTGATCCTGGGGGGCCTCTTCGTGGGCGCCGACCGCCTCGCGGTGGGCTTCGCGGAGGACGAGGCGGCGGAGAAGCTGCGTACCAGCGAGGGGCTCGGCGAGACGCCCGACGTCTCCATCAAGGGCTTTCCGTTCCTGACCCAGGTCGCGGGCGGCACGCTCGACGACGTCGAGATCGGCATCAAGGACTACGACGCCACCTCCGGCTCCGACAAGATCCGCATCGCCGATCTGAACGCCCGGATGCAGGGCGTCGAGTTCTCCGGCGACTACAGCTCCGCCACCGCCGAGACGGCCACCGGCACGGCCCGGATCTCGTACGACGAGCTGCTCAAGGAGGCGCAGGGGGAGCCGCCGGTCGAGCTGCCGCTCGGAGCCACCGGCAAGGTCGTCGGGCTCTCGGACGGCGGCGACGGCAAGATCAAGGTCGAGGTCGAGGTGAGCAAGGGCGGCGCGAAGCTGCCCAAGCCGGTGCACGTGCTCAGCTCGGTCAAGGTGGAGAACGACACGATCAAGGTGAACGCCGACGAGATCCCGAAGAAGTTCGAGGTCATGGGCGTCTCGATCCCGCTGCCCGAGGGTCTGGTCCGCGATGTGACCGACTTCGAGGAGAAGGTCGGCGGACTGCCGGGCGGCATCAAGATCGACGAGGTGACGCCGGCGCGGGACGGCGTGGAGATCTCGGTCAAGGGCACGAACGTGAAGCTCGCGGGCTGAGGCGCCCGCCGGCTGAGGCCGAGCAGGGCCGTTTGGCCCGGCAATTCCGCAGTACGAGACGAAGCCGTCCGCGCGATGGATGCGGCAGGGGTGAACGTGACCCCAGCCCCGTGCGGGCGGCTCTCCTCGTTCCCTTGATCCCACATAGTGGATGATCGCGTCTCATCATCCGACACGCCGGTGACACGGCGCCCCTCGCGTCCTTACGATCGGACGCATGCAGCGACAGGCGGACCTCACGAAGCGGCGGGCAGTAGACCTGTGCCGCGTCGCCGCCATGCTCTGTCGCACCTTCTGAGCGGGAGCTCCGACTCCCGTATCCCCCGGCCCGTTGACACCGTCAGGGCCACCCCGTGCCGCGTACGCCGCGCCACCGCGCAGTCACAACCCGTACCCGGCATCCCCTCGCACAGCACCGCAGCCCCGCCGCAACTGCCCCGGAGGAGAAGAAGTATGAGCCGCAGCGACGTCCTGGTAGACGCCGACTGGGTCGAGGCCCACATCGACGACCCGAAGGTTGCCATCGTCGAGGTCGACGAAGACACCTCCGCGTACGACAAGAACCACATCAAGAACGCGATCCGCATCGACTGGACCGACGACCTCCAGGACCCGGTCCGCCGCGACTTCGTCGACCAGGAGGGCTTCGAGAAGCTCCTCTCGGCCAAGGGCATCGCGAACGACACCACCGTGGTCCTCTACGGCGGCAACAACAACTGGTTCGCGTCCTACGCCTTCTGGTACTTCAAGCTCTACGGCCACCAGGACGTGAAGCTCCTCGACGGCGGCCGCAAGAAGTGGGAGCTCGACTCCCGCGACCTGGTCGACGGCGACCAGGTCCCGCAGCGCGCGGCCACCTCGTACAAGGCCAAGCCCCAGGACAAGTCGATCCGCGCCTTCCGTGACGACGTCGTCGCCGCGATCGGCGCGCAGAACCTGGTCGACGTGCGCTCGCCCGACGAGTTCAGCGGCAAGCTGCTCGCCCCGGCGCACCTTCCGCAGGAGCAGTCGCAGCGTCCGGGCCACGTCCCGTCCGCGCGCAACATCCCGTGGTCGAAGAACGCCAACGACGACGGCACCTTCAAGTCGGACGACGAGCTCAAGGCCCTCTACGAGGACGAGCAGGTCGACCTGGCCAAGGACACCATCGCGTACTGCCGCATCGGTGAGCGCTCGGCGCTCACCTGGTTCGTGCTGCACGAGCTGCTCGGCCAGACGAACGTCAAGAACTACGACGGCTCCTGGACCGAGTACGGCTCCCTCGTCGGCGTCCCGATCGAGCTCGGCGCCAACAAGTAGCACCCCTCCCCGAACCCCCGCAGTGACCAGCTAAGGACGAACGCATATGTGTGGAGCGAAGGCCGGCGGACCCGACGCCTCGACGATCAAGCCCGGCGAGACCACCATCCAGGGCCAGGTGACCCGCGACGGCGAGCCCGTCAGCGGCTACGTGCGCCTGCTCGACTCGACCGGCGAGTTCACCGCCGAGGTCCCCACCTCGGCGACCGGCCAGTTCCGCTTCTACGCGGCCGAGGGCACGTGGACGCTGCGCGCCCTGATCCCGGGCGGCACGGCGGACCGCACGGTCGTGGCCCAGACGGGCGGCCTCGCGGAGGTCGCGATCGCCGTCTGAAGTTTTCACGCGCGGGCTCCGTCCGCCGACTCCCGGCGGACGGGAGCCCGACGCGCATGAACGGCCGAAGGGCCGCATCCCTGGGGTTGGACGCCTTTATTCGCGGGATGCGGCCCTTCGTGCCGTCCGGCAGCAAAACGCGTGGCCAGGGCTTGGGCGCGCGGTGCAGGGCGGAGAAGTCCGCCGGCTAGCGGTGACGCCTGCCGTCCAGCTCGTCCCACCACTCGTCGGACTTCGGGTCCCCCGACGGGTCGTCCCACCAGCGGTCGTCCGGGCCTCGGCGGTTGGCCACCATGGCGGCCACGGGTGGGATCACCATGGCCACGACGCACATCCCGACCGCGACGGGAATGGACCACAGGCGCACCACGCCCCACGCCAGGACGAACAGGGCGATGCACGTGCCCATCATGGCGAAGTAGGCGTGACGCCTCCGCGCGTACATACGTCCAGCGTAAAGCCGCACCGGTCGATGCGGTCGGTGCGGTCGGCCGTGGTCAGTAGACGAGCGCCTGGGTGCCGTCCGTCATTGCTTCCTGGACGAAGACCTGTGCGCCCGCGATCCGTACCCCCTCGATCACGTCCTTCTCGGTGATCTCGCGGCGCGCCGCGCACTGCGTGCAGAGCGTGATCTGTCCCGCGGCCACGATCGAGTCGATCAGGTCGGGGAGCGGCGCCGCGTGCGGAAGCTCGAACTCCGCCGCGCGGCCCGGAAGGGCGAACCACGCGGACTCGCCGGTCAGCCAGAGGGAGACCTCGACGCCGCTGGCCACGGCCACGGCCGCCACCGTGAACGCCTGCGAGCAGCGCTCGGGTGCGTCGGCCCCGGCGGTCACCTTGATCACGAGCTTCTTCGCCATGGCCGCATCGTAAGGCCATCCGCGCGGCCACCCGTAAGGCCACCTCGCAGAGAGAGGCGGGCCGCGCACGACTACAGTGGGAGCGGCTCTGATACCTGCCCCAATAGCTCACCGAGGAGCACCCCGTGCTTGAGGCCTTCTTCTCCGCCCTGCTGGTTCTGGTCTGCGTCGGCGTTCTCGCGTTCGCCGGACTGTCCGTGAAGAAGCTGTACCAGGGTCAGCGCTGAGCCCGTACGCCACCTAGAGATCGCCTGAGCTTCCCATGATCGAGATTCCGTCCGACCTGCACCCCGACCTCGTGCCCCTCGTTTGGCTCCTCGGCAACTGGGCCGGCGCGGGCGTCACCGACTTCCCCGGCGCCGAGAAGGCGAACTTCGGCCAGGAAGTGTCCTTCACCCATGACGGGCGGGACTTCATCGAGTACCACTCGCACACGTGGGTGCTCGACGCCGAGGGCAACAAGGTCAAGCCGCTGGAGTCCGAGTCGGGCTTCTGGCGCATCGACAAGGACCGCAAGGTCGAGACCGTGATGGTCCGCGACGACGGTGTCGTCGAGGTCTGGTACGGCGAGCTCGCCGACCAGAAGCCGCAGATCGACCTGGTCACGGACGCGGTCGCCCGTACGGCGGCCTCCGGCCCGTACACCGGCGGCAAGCGTCTGTACGGGTACGTGAAGGGCGACCTGATGTGGGTCGGCGAGAAGCAGACCCCCGAGGTGCCGCTCCGTCCGTACATGTCGGCGCAGCTGAAGAAGGTCGTCACGCCCGAGGACGTCGCCGAGATGGCCAGGGGCCTGGGCGATCTGCCGGACGACGGCATCGCTTTCTTCAAGTAGGCCGTTTCCCCTCTGGCCTAGACTGCCTGTGTGGCGAGCACCGATTCCGACTGGAAGAGCGACCTGCGACAGCGCGGCTACCGGCTGACGCCGCAGCGCCAGCTTGTCCTCGAAGCCGTCGACACCCTTGAGCACGCGACCCCCGACGACATCCTCTGCCAAGTGCGGAAGACGGCGTCGGGGGTCAACATTTCCACGGTGTACCGGACCCTGGAGCTCCTGGAGGAGCTGGGGCTGGTCAGCCACGCGCACCTGGGGCACGGTGCGCCGACGTACCACCTGGCGGACCGGCACCACCACATGCACCTGGTGTGCCGGGACTGTACGAACGTCATCGAGGCGGATGTCTCGGTGGCCGCGGAGTTCACCGCGAAACTGCGGGACTCGTTCGGCTTCGACACGGATCTGAAGCACTTCGCGATCTTCGGGCGTTGTGGGGACTGTTCGCGCAAGGTCACCAAGGGCGCCGAAGCCGCCGAGGAATAAGAACGGCCGCTACCGGGTCGTAGTGTGGGTGAACATGAAGAGCCCCCTCCTGTCCTTGCCCGGCGCCGTCCCCGCCGAGGGCGTGGACGAAGGCGTCGCCGCCCACTACGGCGATCTGTTCCGTGAGCAGCGCGCCCTCGCCGACGGCACCGGTTTCGTCGACCTCTCGCACCGCGGCGTCGTCTCCGTCTCCGGCCCCGACCGGCTGAGCTGGCTGCATCTGCTGCTCACGCAGCACGTGACCGAGCTGCCCGTCGGCCAGGCCACCGAGGCGCTGATCCTCTCCGCGCACGGCCACATCGAGCACGCCCTCTATCTCGTCGACGACGGCGAGACGGTGTGGGCGCACGTCGAGCCCGGCACGCAGGACGCGCTCGTCGCGTATCTGGAGAGCATGAAGTTCTTCAACCGGGTCGAAGTCGCCGACCGCACGGACGAGTTCGCGGTCGTGTATCTGCCGGCCGGTTCGATCGCCGCGGTCCCGGAAGGCGTCGTCGTGCGCGAGACGCCGCACGGCCGTGATCTGTTCCTGCCGCGTACGTCCCTCGAGTCGTACGCCGATGAGAGCGCCCCCGCGATCGGCATCCTGGCCTACGAGGCGCTGCGCGTGGAGGCGCACCGGCCGCGGCTCGGCTTCGAGACGGACCACCGCACGATCCCGCACGAGCTGGGCTGGATCGGCTCGGCGGTGCACCTGCAGAAGGGCTGCTACCGCGGCCAGGAGACGGTCGCCCGCGTGCAGAACCTGGGCAAGCCGCCGCGCCGCCTGGTCTTCCTGCACCTGGACGGCAGCGAGGTCCTCCTGCCGGCGGCCGGAACGGAGCTGCGCCTCGCCTCGGAGGGCGAGGAGGGCCGGAAGCTGGGCTTCGTCACGACGGCCGTACGCCACCACGAGCTGGGCCCGATCGCGCTGGCCCTGGTGAAGCGGAACGTGCCGCTGGACGCGGGGCTGCTCGCCGGGGCCACGGCGGCTTCGCAGGAAGTCGTGGTCCAGCCGTAGGAACACCCCCAGGAACAAACATGACCGGGTCACAGGTGTGGCCCGGTCACGTATGTGGCCCGGTCACATCTCCAGAAGCACCGTGAACGGCCCGTCGTTCGTCAAGGACACCCGCATCTGTGCGCCGAAGCGCCCCGTCGCCACCGTCGCGCCCAGGGACCGGAGTTGGGAGACGACCTCGTCGACCAGGGGCTCGGCGACATCGCCGGGCGCGGCGGCGTTCCAGGTGGGCCTGCGGCCCTTGCGCGCGTCGCCGTAGAGCGTGAACTGGCTGATGACCAGCAGCGGCGCGTCGATGTCCGAGCACGACCTCTCGTCGGCCAGCATCCGAACGGACCAGAGTTTGCGGGCCAGTTGGGCCGCCTTCTCCTTGGTGTCCTCGTGGGTCACCCCCACCAGGACGCACAGGCCCTCGCCGTTGATCTCGCCGACCGTCTCGGGGCCGTTCTCGCCCTCGACGACGACGCTCGCTCCGTCCACTCTCTGCACCACAGCACGCATATGGCCCATCATGCCGTGCTCCGTACGGCCGAGATGCGCCGGATGCGCCGCCCGTGAGGTTGGCCTGAACCCCCCATCTGGGGCCGATTGGGGGCACTCGCTCACATAGCGGCCACCCGGGGTGGCACCATGCTCATCACGCGGTGTACCGCGCCGGTCGAGGGGACGGTAGAGCCACATGAGCACACCAAGTACGGGACAGCCGCCCGGACCTGTGTCGCTGACCCGCATGAGCGCTGCGCGACGTACGAACGTGCCGCGGCCGCCCATGCAGCGCACGGGCAGTGCGGTCCTTTCCGAGCAGCCCGCGCCCGACCTGGCCGCGCTGCTCCTGCGCGAGCTGCGTGAGCTGCGCAGGGACGCACAGCAGAACGAGGCGGACCTGAGCTATGTCCGGCGCCTCCTCCAGGGGCGGATCGACATCCTGCGGGCCGAGGTCGCGCGCCGTAAGGACCCGTCGGCGCCGGGTCCCGAGGGGCCTGTCGTGCACGGTCCCATCGTGCACCGGCTCTCGGAGATCCTCACGGACGCGCCGGCCCGGCACCGCTCGTCGGCCCGGCATGTGACGCTGGGCACGCCGCACAGCGCGGAGTACGGCCTGCTCGCCACGGAGATGCTCGCCGAGGTGGAGCTCTCCGACCTGGACGCCCGTACGGACGACGAGCTGCACACGGCCATGGGGCGGCTCATCCGCTACGAACAGCAGGTTTCCCGGCGCCGCCAGCAGCTCCAGCGCACGGCGGACGATTGCAGTGCGGAGATCGCCCGCAGGTACCGTGAAGGTGAAGCACAAGTAGACGACCTGCTCTCGTGACCCGGTGATCCCGGCCTCCGCGGGCGGCCGTCACGCCACCCCCGCCCCGGAAGGCCGAAGATGACCTCGACGTCCGCCGAGTCCGCCGCCACCCCTGTCATATCCCCGGTCCTCGCCGAGGTCGTACGTTCAGGCTTCGTCGAGGGCCGCCACAGGGGAAGCCTGGTGCTGCTGGCCGCGGACGGCAGCGTGGAGCTGGCCCTTGGGGACGTGAGCGCCCCCGTCTTCCCCAGGTCCGCCAACAAGCCGATGCAGGCGGCTGCGGTGCTGCGGGCGGGGCTCGACCTGTCGGGCGAGCGGCTCGCGCTGACCGCGGCGAGTCACTCGGGGGAGGGGTTCCACCGGGACCTCGTCCAGAAGATGCTGGCCGAGCGCCGGCTGACGGCCGCCGACCTGCAGTGCCCGCCGGACCTCCCGCTGGACGCGGTCGAGGCCGAGACATATCTGGCAGCGGGTGCCGTTCGTGACCGGGTCACGATGAACTGCTCCGGCAAGCACGCGTCGATGCTCGCGGTGTGCGACCTGAACGGCTGGCCCACGGATTCCTACCTGGACCCGGGTCACCCCCTCCAGCAGCTGATCCTGAAGGTGGTCGAGGAGGCGGCGGGCGAGAAGGTGGCCGCCGTCGGCACGGACGGCTGCGGCGCGCCCCTGATGGCGATCTCCCTGACCGGCCTCGCCCGGGCCTTCCGGCACTTCGTCCTCGCCCCCGAGGGCTCGGCCGAGCGCCGGGTCGCGGACGCGATGCGGGCCCACCCCGAGTACGTCGCCGGTACGCGCCGCCCCGACACCTGGCTGATGCGGGAGATTCCCGGGGCCCTCTCCAAGATGGGCGCCGAGGCGGTCCAGGCGTTCGCGCTGCCGGACGGTCGCGCGCTGGCGTTCAAGGTGGACGACGGAGGGATACGGGCCCTGGGTCCCGTCCTGGCCCGTGCGCTGCACCTGGCGGGTGTGGAGGCGGACGTACTCACCCGCGTCGGCCGTGCGCCGCTGCTGGGCGGGGCGGCCGAGGTGGGGGAGATACGGGCGGCGTTCTGAGGGTTCCCCCCCCAGGGTTCCCCCCCGGACGGACCCGGATGGGTTCTCTCTCCCCCCCGACGAATCCCCCCGGGACACCCGCCCGCCCGTTCCTCCCCCACCGGCACCCCCGTGCCCCCGTGCCCCCGCGCCCCCCGTGTCCCCCGGTTCGGTGGCTGACCGGGCTCCCGGCTCCCCTCCGGATGGGAACCCGGTCAGCCAGCTCTGTCAGCCCGACTGGGCCAGCAGCAGGACGAGGAGCGCAGCCCCGACCCCGCTGATCTTGGTGCTCTTGGCCTTGATGCCCACGGTCAGCAGGACGAAGGCGACGATTCCCATCGGCCCGTACTTCCACTGGATGAGCTGCTCGAATCCGATGGCGAGAGCGGCGATGACGATGGCGATGAGCGGCATGACGTTCCCCCTTTCGGGACGGGGCGCCGAGCCCCGGCCCATCAGGTCGGCAGCCATCCGATGGGCAACGGCTGGTGGCCAACCCCTGAGGGTTCCTGCCAGGTTGCCTAAGTTGGCGACCAACTTCACCTGAGTTATCTCCGCGATGGCTCGATTCATAACCACCTTCCGAGCAACTCCCCAAAGATGGCGCGAAGTTGTACTGTTTGGTTGTGAGCCCGGAACCTGCCCAAGTCAATGGGATGAAGAGGCCGCACAGGTCTCACCACGAGGTGGCCGACGAGCTGCGCGACCGGATCAGGTCCGGGTTGCTGCGGCCGGGTCAGCGGATGCCGACGCAGGCCGAGCTGGCCGACGAGTTCGGCGTGGAGCGCGGTGCGATACGTGAGGCGCTGCGCACGCTTCAGGGCGAGAACCTGCTGGCGAACGTGTCCAAGGGGAGCCCCGCCACGGTCGCCGAGACCTCGAAGCAGGTCCTTTCCGGGCCCGGTGGCGTCCGGCCGCAGCCCACCATGGTCGGCCTCGCCCCGCGTATCGCCGCCGCGTTCGAGGCCGACCACGTGGAGATCGACGCGCTCTGCCTGACCTCCATCTCGCTCACGATGGCGATCGGGGAACCACTCCGTCAGATTCACGCCGGACAGCGGAAACCGGCCAAGGTCACCGTCCGCGTGCTGCTGCCGAGCCGCAGCATCGATCTCGCCTTTCCGGCGCCGGTGGACAGCGGGGACGACGAGGGCGGGCAGGTGCACAGGCGCTGGCTCGACCAGCGCAACGCACAGGGGCAGGTGCTCCGCCACAACCTCCTGGCGCTGCGCGCCTCGCACGGCATCGACGTCGACGTCTCGTTCCGCGCGCTGCCGTTCACGCCGCCGGTGAAGCTGTATCTCATCAATGGTTCCGAGGCGCTCTTCGCCTACTACACGCTCGCGAAGCAGAGCGAGCAGATCGACCACGAGCCCCTGGAGATGTACGACGCGCAGGGCGCGCAGTCGATGCTCTTCCCCTTCCACCAGGGTGACGGGCTGCGGGACACGACCTTCGTGGAGCAGTCGCATCTTTGGTTCAACGCTCTGTGGGGCACGATCAGTCAGGACCTGGAGCTGGCGCGCGGCTAGCGGACGAACGGCCCTCAGATCGCGGGGCCGGTCATCATCAGCGCGAGGACGACGGCGCCGATGGAGCTGCAGGTGGGGCTCTTCGCCTTGATCCCGACGGTCAGCAGGAGCAGCCCGACGAGGCCGGTGGCCCCGTACTGCCACTGCACGAACTGTTCGAGGGTGATGGCGGACACGGCTGCGAGGAGGGCGAGGACGGTCATGATGGTTCCCCCTTCTGCCATCTCGGATGAGTTGGCAACCAACTTCACTTGAGTTGTCCCCACTTGGTTCCACAACATAAACAACTTCAAGACAACTGCCCCGAGATGGTGGGTAGTTGTATCGTCTGGTCGTGACCCAGGAGAACGTTGCAGTGAACGGCAGCAGAAAGCTCACTCCCCAGGACATCGCCGACACCCTTCGCGACCGCATCCGCTCGGGCGACCTCAAGCCGGGCGACCGCCTCCCCACGCAGGCGGTGCTCGCGGAGGAGTTCGGCGTGGAGCGGGGGACGGTGCGCCAGGCGCTGAAGACGCTTCAGGGCGACGGACTGCTTGCCAACGTGAGCAAGGGCAGCCCGCCACGGATCGCGGCGGAGCCATCGGGTCCGACGTCGGCGGGCGCGGGCCCGCAGGCGTCGATGGTCGGCCTCGCGCCACGGCTCGCGGCGGCGTTCTCGGAGCCGCGGGTGCGGATCGACGTCGTGTCGTACACGGCGGAGACGCTGATGATCGCGCTGGGGGAGCCGGTGCGCCGCGTCCACGAGGGGCTCATCCGGCCCACGTCGATCGACGTCCGCATCCTGCTGCCCAGCAGCGACATCGACCTGGCCTTCCCCAGGCCGGTCAGCGGCCTGGGCGACGAGGACGGCAGGATCCAGCAGCGCTGGCTTGCGCTGCGCAACACCCAGGGGCAGGTCCTGCGCCACAACCTGCGCGCGCTGCGCGCCTCGCACGGCATCGACGTCGACGTCTCGTTCCGCGCGCTGCCGTTCACCCCGCCGGTGAAGCTGTACCTGCTGAACCAGCAGGAGGCGCTTCTCGCCTATTACACGATCGAGCGCAGCACGCTGGACTTCGGGAGCGCCGAGATGGAGGCGTTCGACGTCTCGGGGCTGAGATCGCCGCTCTTCTCCTTCGACAAGGCCTCGGCCCCCCGGGACGCCGCGTTCGTCGAAGAGTCCCAGAAATGGTTCGACGCGCTCTGGGCAACCATTGCGACGGAGCTGACACTCTCTTAGTGACTCCTGATACGACGCAGACCGAACAGATGGCAAAAGAGATCGAGAACCTGCGTGATCTGATCGTCCCCGCCCGTTTCGTGCTCTTCGACTTCGACGGGCCCATCTGCCGGCTGTTCGCCAGGCACTCGGCCGTACGGATCGCCGCGGACATGGTGCGCGGCCTCGAGGGACGGGGCCTGCGCGGGCTCCTGCCCGACGGGCTGCCGGGCGCGGAGGACCCCCAGATCGTCATGCGTGCCGTCGCCGCCCGGCACCCCGGCAGCGATCTGATCACCGAGATCGAGGAGCAGCTCACCCAGGACGAGCTGAAGGCGGCGGCCACCGCATGGCCCACGCCGTACGCCGATCCGGTGATCCAGACCTGGGTCCATCTCGACGCCCGGCTCGCGATCACCACCAACAACTCCGCGCGTGCGGTGACGAGGTACCTGGAGTCGCGCGACCTCACCCACTGCTTCGCCCCGCACATCTACGGCCGGACCCCGAACCTCGACCTGCTCAAGCCGAACCCGTACTGCGTCAAGCGGGCCCTGAGCGCCATGGGCGCCGACCCCGCCGCGGCGCTGATGATCGGCGACGCCCCGACGGACTACGAGGCCGCGGTGGGGGCCGGAGTGCACTTCCTGGGCTACGCGCACGACGACCGCAAGGCAGGACGGCTGCGGGACGCGGGCGTCAAGCGCGAGCACATCGTGGACTCGCTCGAACCCGTGCTCAAGATCCTCCGCACCCGGCGCTGAACCGACCGCCCGTGCGGACTCCCGGGTCAACTCCTGGCGGTATCCGCTCGCCGAGTAACGCCTGGCGCACATGCGCGTTACAACCTTGGTGACTCTCGGCCATACGCCTCCCCCGCGTCGCGGGAGAGAGTGGGCCTCATTAGGCTGTGCGGCAATTTCGGGTACGCGCGCGAGCATCAGGAGCGGCACGTGTCGATCAGCACCTGGACGAACGGAACTCCGGTGTTCCGTGCCGTCCGCCCTGTGCTCCCCCAGCTCCCCGGGCTTCTCGAACTCCCCGAGCTCCCCGAGCACCCGCTGGCCCCGGAGGACCTGGACGCGCTGCGGGACACGGTCGGCTTACCGCTGGATCGGTTCTGCGAGGACGGGAAGCCGGTACAGCCCCAGCTGATCAAGGCCCTGGTCGAACTGCTCGCGCAGCTGGTCCTGGTGCGCAAGGAGTCACTGGGGACTCCCGTCGGCGGCTGGCCGCACGACGAGAAGGACAGCAGAGGCTTCCTGCGGAACCTCGCCCGGCATCTTCACGAGCGTGACGTGCGGCCCGGCTGGGCCGAGTTCGGCGGCCTGTTCGGAGCCTTCGGCATCGGGCCGGATGCGCTGATCCACTGCGCGGAGCGGGCGCCCTCGATGGCGCGGCGACCGTACAGCCTCCTCAACACGGATCTGCGCCGGGCCACCGTCCTGCTGCCCTGCGACCGGAGCCGGCCGGTGAGCCTGGACTGGTCCCAAGCGACCTACGGCGATCCCGCCTACGACCTGGCGTCCCACCTGGTGCGCATGCGGTACCCCGACTTCCAGTGGCAGGAGGTGATCGACGCCTGGGCCGTCGCCATGCACAGGCGCAGGCCGTCGGCCGTCACCAGAGTCCTGAAGGACGTCCGCAGCTACATCGCCCTCGAGCAGGTCCGTGCCGTCCATCTCGACGTGATGGGAGCGGCGCGTTCCCTGGGGACGACGCTCGACAGCACGCGCCTTGGGGCTGCCGCCGAATCCGTGCGCCAGTGCCTGCACCCGGCGGAGAAGGCCCTCGGCCTCACACGACTGCCCGATGTGGGCGAGGTGGAGCGGGCGCTCTACCGGTGGCAGGCGGCCCGGATCGAGGCCCGGCACGCGGCAGCACCGGGCGGCGGCCCCCGGCTCGTGCCGTCCACCTTCTCCTGGCAGCCCGACGAACGCGTCCCGGAGCGCCCGGACTTCCCCCGGAGCGCCGTCCTCCAGGCGCTGGCCGCCGAGGGCGCGGCGCAGCAGCACCGGGTGTTCAAGGGCACGGCCCACCTCAACACGGTGGTGCGGGTGGACGGAGTCGAGCGCCCCGTCGTGGTGCGGCGCAAGGCGGGTGCCGTGCCGCGCCGCGAGAGCGGCTTCCTCAGCGAACACGCCGTACTCGACGCCATCGAGAAGTCGCAGGCCGGGGTCAGGGCGCCCAGGGTCCTCGCGCTCGGGACCAGCGACCGGGGCGATCTGTTCGCCGTCCACTCCTACGAGGGCCCGCTCGGCTGCGAGAAGCCGCCGAGCCATCCTGTGCACGGCCTGCTGCCCAACGAGGCGGACAACCTCGTGGACCAGCTCCACGCGCTGACCCGGGTCGACTACTCCAGGCTCGATCCGGCCGCGGCGAACACCAGCTTCTACGGCCGGCTCAGCCGTGAACTGGTCCGGTTCGTGCACTCGCTGCCCAAGGAGACCCAGCGGCAGGCCCGAGCCTGCGGCCTTCCGAACGGGTGGCGGCTACAGGAGATCCTCGGCAGGCACGACACCGCACCGCGCACGTCGGTGCTGCTGCACGGCGACCTCAATCCGTGGAACCTCGTGCGGGGCGAGTTCGGCGGCCGACTCACCATCATCGACTGGGAGTTGGCGATGATCGGTGACCCGCTGTACGACCTGGTGCGCCATCTGCACCTCACGCCGACCCGGGTGGAGATCCGGCAGCGGCTGTTCGCGCGCTGGGCCCGGATGCTGCCGCCCGAGTACACCAAGGGCTGGGAGAAGGACTGGCGCGTGTACCGGTGGATCGAGCTCGTCCGCTCCGCCTACGTTGACCTGGACCGGCTGGAGACCGGCGCCGCTCTGGACAGCCCGCACGTGCGGCGTGCCGTCGAGTCGTACGCGATGACGCTGGACGCGGCGAAGGCTTCGCTCGGTCTGCATCGGGCGGGGGCGGCGGCGGGGGTGCGGGCGCGTCGTTGAGCTGGTTCTCCGGGAGGGCGGGTCCTTACGTCGTCCGCCTCCTGAACAGCAGCCCCGATGCCCCGACCGAAGCCGCCAGGATTCCCGCGCACCAGGCCAGGGCGGCCCACGGTGTCGAGCCCACCGGCTGGTTGAGGAGCAGGCCCCGGAGGGACTCGATGACGTGGGTCACCGGCTGGTGGTCGGCGAATGGGCGGAGCCAGCCGGGCATGGTGGAGGTCGGGACGAAGGCACTGCTCGGGTAGGGCAGGAAGCTCACGAAGAACGTGAAGCCGCCTGCCGCCTCGGGGGACTTGGCCAGCAGGCCCACCGCTGCCGAGAGCCAGGACAGGGCCAGGATGAATGCCAGCAGGATCGCCGTCGCCGCGAGCCAGGCCGCCGGGGTCGCCGTCGGGCGGAAGCCGATCGCGAAGGCCAGGGCCAGGACCAGGGTCGTGGCGATGAGGTTGCGGGCCACCGAGGCGACGACGTGGCCCGTCAGGATCTGCGCGCCGCCGATGTCCAGGGAGCGGAAGCGGTCGATGATGCCGCCCTTCAGGTCCTCCGTCACCGCGATCGCCGTGTTCGACGAGCCGAAGCCGGCGCAGAGGAGGAGGACTCCGGGCACTACGTACGTGACGTACGACCGGGTGTCCGTCTTGATCGCGCCGCCGAAGAAGTAGACGAAGATCAGGAGGAGCATCACCGGGAGCGCCATGGAGGTGATCAGGGCGTCCACGTTGCGGCGGCTGATGCGGATCGCTCTGCCGGTCATGATCAGGGCTGCCTCAGACATGGGTGGTCAGCTCCTGTGGTCGCTGGTCCTTCGGCTGCTGCGGGGGCGTCGGGTTCGTGAGCGTCAGGAAGACGTCGTCCAGCGTTGCCGTGCGGAGGGTGAAGGTCGCCAGATCGGTGCGGTCCGGGTCCAGTTCGTCCAGCAGGTCTCGTACGCCTGCTGCGGTGCCGTCCGTCGGGAAGCCGAGCGTCAGGGTCTCGGGGGAGTGGTGCGTGGCCCGCTCGGTCAGTCGGATGTACGCGTGGTGGGTCTTGACCGTGGCGTCCAGGCGGTGGCCCGACACCAGGGATTTGAGAGCCGATGGTGAGCCCTCGGCCACGATCACTCCCTCGTGCAACACCGCGATGTGGTCGGCCAGTTGATCTGCCTCTTCCAGGTATTGGGTCGTCAGGAAGACCGTCGTGCCCTGTGCCGTGAGGTCGCGTACGACCTCCCACATCTCCTGGCGGCTGCGCGGGTCGAGGCCCGTCGTCGGCTCGTCCAGGAAGATGATTTGGGGGTCGCCCACCAGGCCCGCCGCCAGGTCGACGCGGCGGCGCATGCCTCCCGAGTACGTGCGGACCAGGCGGTCGCCCGCCTCCGTGAGGCCGAAGCGGGCCAGGAGTTCGGCGGCCCGGGTGGCGGCGGCAGGGCGGTTCAGGCCCGCGAGCCTCGCCATCATGCGGAGGTTCTCGGCGCCGGTCTGCGTCTCGTCGACCGCGGCGAACTGGCCGGTGAGGCTGATCGCGCGGCGGACCTCGCGGCGTCCCGTACGGATGTCGTGGCCCGCCACCCGTGCCGTGCCCGTGTCGGGGGTGGTGAGCGTGGTGAGGATGCGGACGGCCGTCGTCTTGCCTGCGCCGTTCGGGCCGAGGAGGGCGAAGACGGTGCCGGGCGGGACGTGGAGGTCGATGCCTCGGAGGACGGGGATGGCTCGGGTGCCTGATCCGTAGGTCTTGGTCAGGGCCTTTGCCTCGATGGCGGGTGGGGTGGGTGGTGGTGTGGGCGTGGGTGGCATGGCTTCCCCCGGGTCTACTGCGTAGGGCTTACGCGTTACCGTGTAAGGGTTACGCAGAACTACGATGTGCGTCAAGCACGGCAGCTCAGGAGGAGGCAGCGGCGGATCATGGCGGCAGATGGTGATGGTGGTGGCGTGCAGGGTGAGGGCACGGGGTTGTCCGTGAGCCTCGAGACCGCCTGGGGGTTGCGGGAGCGGCCCTCGAAAGGGCCCAAGCCCGGTCTGAGCCTTGATCGCATCGTCGACGCGGGCATCGCCATCGCCGCCTCGGAGGGGATCGGCGCGGTCACCATGGGGCGGGTCGCCAAGGCGCTCGGCGTCTCGCCGATGTCCCTCTACCGGTACGTCTCCGCCCGGGACGAGCTGTACGTCCTGATGCAGGACGCGGCGACCGGGGCTCCGCCCGAGATGCCGGCCGAGGTCACGGGGTGGCGGGCGCGTCTGGAGTGGTGGGCGCGGGCCCAGCGTGAGGTCTTCCGGCGCAATCTGTGGCTCGTACGCATCCCCATCACGTCACCGCCCGCCTCGCCCCACTATCTGGAGTGGATGGAGCAGGGGCTCGCGGCGCTCGACGACTGCGGTCTGGAGGAGGGGTGGAAGCTCTCCGTGCTCATGCTGGTGGGCGGGTTCGTGCGGAACGAGGTCACGCTCATGGCCGATCTGGACGCGGCGATGAGGGCGAAGGGGCAGGAGCCGGATGAGGCGATGCGTCGGTACGCGCGCACCATCGAGGCTCTGATCTCGACCGACCCCGGACGGTTTCCGGCGCTGCGGCGGACCCTGGAGGCGGGGGTCCTCGACGTCGCGGATACCGAGGACGCGGAGTTCGATTTCGGGATCGGGCGGGTGCTTGATGGCGTGGCGGTGCTGGTGGGGGATGCGGGGGGTGCGGGGGACGTGGGGGATCGGTAGAGGCCTGCGGCGCATCCGGCCGTGGGTGGGGGTCGATGGCGCGGAGCCGCTGTGCGGAGGGCGACGGGGCCGCGCCGGTATGTCCGTACTCGCTATCTCGGTCTGAGTGCCTGGTGACTTCGGCGGGGGAGTTGGTTCGTGCCGTGCTCCGTGCGGACATACCGGCACGTCCCCTCGCGTCTCGTCGCCGGGCGCGGGTGCCTGGGTCCCCCGCCGGACTCTCGTGGCCGAGGCTTGGCCCGTCCCTTACGCGTACGTCGTCAAGCCCGAACGCAGTTGCCCGAATGCCCGGTTCGCCGATGCCACCGCGTCCGGCCATACCGCCTTCGCGGTCTCGCCCGCGTCGATCCTGCGCCAGTTCTCCAGGGCGAGGATGCGTTGTACGGCGATGATCTGGCCTGCGGCCAGGCGTGCGGCGAGTGTGTTGGTGTTGGTTGCTTTGCCCAGTGCCTCGCCCAGTGATGCCTCCGATCGCTCCTGGTACGCGTACAGGCGTGCCACCAGCGATGGCGTTCCGTACAGGAGGCGGTGGAAGGCGAGTACGTGGACGTTGTCGCACAGGCCCGTCACCGGGTCCTGGCGTTCCAGGCCGTCGAGGAAGTTGCGCTGGAGGGCGTCCAGGGGGGTGCGTTTTGCGGGGCGTGTGGAGACTACCCGGGCCGCCTCGTCCACGTGGTCCGCGAAGCGGTGGAGTACGAGGTCCTCCTTGGTCGGGAAGTACCGGAACAGGGTCGGCTTCGAGATGTCGGCGGCTGCCGCCACCTCTGCCACCGGCACCTTCTCGAAGCCCTTCTCCAGGAAGAGCGCGATCGCGATGTCGGAGACCGCCTCGTACATCCGTTGCCTCTTGCGCTCGCGCAGGCCTGGGCTGTTAACGGTGTCCGTGCTTGCTTCGGGGTCTGCCATGGCCGGAGCCTATCGCACGGGTGATACTCGGTAATAAATTTAACTCGGTTACATTATTCTGGGTCGTATGACGCCACTCGATCGAGCTCTGGATGAAGAACGCCGCTATCACGACAGCTGTCGTGCCGCCCTCGTCGGCATGGTCGAGGGGGCAGAGGAGCAAGTCGTCAGGGGATCGGACGTCTCGGCGTCCGGTGCCGATGCCGAAGTCCTCGGTTATCAGTTCCGCAGTCATGCCAAAGCGATGCGTGAGCTGCCTGAAGCGCCTCTGTTCTTCGGTCGGCTCGACTTCGCCGACGATGGGGTGGAAGCCGGTGATCACCGTGGGCAGAGCTATCACATCGGCCGCCTTCGGATCACTGAGCAGCCATCGGCCCCGCCTCTGGTCGTGGACTGGCGCGCCCCCGTGTCCCGCGCCTTCTACCAGGCCGGAGCCCGCGACTCCCAAGGCGTCGCCGTGCGTCGCCGCTTCGGCTGGGCGCCCGGCAGCAAGGGGGCGTCCGCCGATCTCACCGGGCTGGAGGACGAGCCGCTGGCCGGCGAGGCGGCCGTGGCGCCCGCCGGCGGCAGTCGCATCCTCGCCGGGGAGATCGAGCGGCCCCGCGTCGGCCCCATGCGTGACATCGCCGCCACCATCCAGCCCGAGCAGGACGACCTCGTCCGTGGTGAACTCGCTGCCTCCGTCTGTGTCCAGGGCGCCCCCGGCACCGGCAAGACCGCCGTCGGGCTGCACCGTGCCGCCTATCTCCTGTACACCCACCCGCAGCGCGTGCAGCGCGCCGGGCTTCTCATCCTCGGGCCCAACCGCACCTTCCTCCGCTACATCGCCGAGGTGCTTCCCTCGCTCGGCGAGACCGGCGTGCGTCAGTCCACCGTCGGGGACGAGATCGCCAGGGCCACCGCCCCCGTGCGGGCCCAGGACGGCGCTGTCGCGGCGGGCGTGAAGCATGATGCCCGGATGGCCGTCGTCCTGCGGCGCGCTCTCTACTCGCGTGTCGCCGTGCCCACCAACTCCATTGCGGTGCCCGACGGTTCGTACACCTGGCGGGTCTCGCTCGGCGAACTGGAGCGGATCGTCGCGGACGTGCGGGCGGAGGAACCTCCGTACGACGTCGGGCGCGAGCGGGTGCGTACGCGTGCCGTCCGGCACATCCAGGAGCAGGCCGAGCGTCGCGCGGGCGCCGTGAACAACGCCTGGCTGCAGAAGATCTCCCGGGCCCGTTCCGTCTCCGCCTTCGTCGACGAGGCCTGGCCGCGGGTCAGGCCGGAGGAGGTGCTCGCCGCCCTGCTCGGGGACGCGGATGCGCTGGCCGCTGCCGCGGACGGCGTTCTCGGCGCCGATGAGCAGCGGGCCGTCCGGTGGGGGAAGCCGCCGCGCTCGTACAAGTCGGCCAAGTGGTCCGCCGCCGATCTCGTCCTGCTCGACGAGATCGCCGGGCTGCTCGAACGGCCGGAGGGGTATGGGCACATCGTCGTCGACGAGGCCCAGGACCTCTCCCCGATGGAGGCCCGTGTGATCGCCCGCCGCGCGGACTTCGGCTCGCTCACCGTCCTCGGCGACCTCGCCCAGGGCACCACCCCGTGGGCCGCCCGCGGCTGGCCCGAACTGCTCGGGCATCTGGGGAAACCCGATGCGTCGGTCACGCCGTTGACCGTCGGGTTCCGTGTTCCGAAGGCGGTCGTGGGGCTCGCCAACCGTGTCCTCGCCTCGCTCGACGTCGACGTACCGCCCGCTCGGTCGCTGCGTACGGACGGTGAGTTGAGGATTCGGGAGGTGCCGGACTTGGGTGCCGCGACCGTGGAAGCGGTGCGTGCCGCGCTCCTTCGTGAGGGCTCGGTCGGTGTCATCGCCGCCGATGCCGATGTCGACCTGCTGCGCGAGGTCCTTGGTGCGGCGGGCGTCGAGTGCGCGGGGCCCGATGATCTGGGTGCGCGTGTGACGGTGCTGTCCGCGTCCGTGGCGAAGGGTCTGGAGTACGACCATGTCGTGGCCGTCGAGCCCGCCGCCATCGTGGAGGCGGAGAGCCGCGGGGCGCACCGGCTGTACGTGGTCCTGACCAGGGCGGTCTCCCGGCTGGATGTGCTGCACAGCAGGGCGTTGCCGTGGGAGGTGTGAGGCGCCGGCTTGTGCATGCCGTTGTGGTTATATAGCCACGGAGGTATGTTCGTTGCATGCCCATACCGTTCGATGTCCTGGCCGAGCCGAGCCGCCGGAAGATCCTCGATCTGCTCCTTGAGCGGCCCCATCTGGTCGGCGAGCTCACCGAGCGGCTCGGTCTGAGCCAGCCCGGCACGTCCAAGCATCTGCGGGTCCTGCGCGACGCGGGGCTCGTGCGGGTGCGGCAGGACGCGCAGCGCCGCTGGTACGAACTGCGGCCCGAGCCCCTCGCCGAGCTCGACGCGTGGCTCGCGCACTACCGGCACCTCTGGACGGGCAGGATCGACGCACTCGAACGGCACCTCGACGTCATGGACGGTGACTCCTCATGAATCCGCACACCGACACCCTCATCCCCGCGGACGGCGGCCGGAACGTCCTGCGGATGGAGCGCCGCCTCGCGCACCCGCCCGCCAAGGTCTGGGCCGCGATCACGCAGCCCGAGCATCTCGCCCAGTGGTTCCCCTCCGAGGTGACGGTGGAGCTGCGGCCCGGCGGCGCGATGGGCTTCCACTTCCCCGGTGACGAGGGGCCCGGCATGACCGGCGAGGTCACCGATGCCGACGAGCCGCGTCTCTTCGCCTTCAGCTGGGGTGACGACCACCTGCGCTGGGAGATCACCCCGGACGGTCCTGACGCGGCAGGGTCGCTGCTCACCCTCGTCCACACCTTCGGCGACCGCTTCGGCGCCCCGAGCTTCGCCGCCGGCTGGCAGCTGTGCATCTCGGCGCTCGGCCAGTTCCTCGACGGCGGGCAGGCCGAGGTGAGCCGGGACGCGGGCGAGCTGCACGAGGCGTATCTGGAGCAGTTCGACCTGGGGCACGGGCAGGTGACCGACGACGGCATCCGTTTCGAGCGGCAGCTGGTGCGGTCCGCGGACGCCGTGTGGGCCGAACTGTGTGCGGGGGAGGTGCCGTTGGAGGGCGACACCGCGCCCGACGGGTTCCTCGCGGACGGCGTCTCGGCGGGGCCCGTCACCGCGCTGCGGGCCCCGGATTCACTGACGTACGCCGTGCATCCCAAGGGCGAGGTGCGCTGGGAGTTCGGTGAGGGGACGGGCTATGGGACTCGGCTCGTCCTGACGCAGACCGGTCCCTTCGACGGCGCGGACGCCACGGACGAGGCGCTCGCCGCCTGGCACGCCCGCATCGAGCGGCTGGCGGGGCAGCTCCTGGAGGGCTGACGGGACGGCTCAGTCGTTCAGGACGGCTTCCATGACCGCCTTCGCGATCGGCGCCCCGAGCTTGCCGCCCGCGATCTCCGAGCGCGGGATGTCCATGTCCTTCGGGTCGACGAACACGGCGACCGCGACGGGCGAGGAGCCGTCGTCCTGCTTGGCGTACGAGACGAACCAGGCGTACGGCCGCTCGTCGTTGACGTTCGAGCCGTGCTGGGCGGTGCCCGTCTTGCCGCCGACCGTGACGCCGTCGATCCGCGCCTTGTTCGCCGTGCCCTCCTCGACGGTGTGCTCCATCATCTCCTGCACCTTGCCCGCGGTGTCCTCGGAGACGGCCTGGCTGAGCTCCTGCGGCTTGCCCTTCTCGATCGTCGAGAGGTCGGGGCCGCGCAGCTCCTCGACCATGTACGGCTTCATCAGCTTGCCGTCGTTGGCCAGGCCCGCGGCGACCATCGCCATCTGTAGCGGCGTGCTGGTCAGGCTGCCCTGGCCCATGCCGGTCAGGGCGGTCTGCGGCTTGTCGAGGTCGTCCGGGTAGCTGCTCGCGGAGGAGCGCACGGGGATGAACTGCTGCTTGTTGAAGCCGAACTTCTCCGCCGTCTCGCGCATGTCGTCGTCGCCGACCTTGAGCGCGGTGTCGAGGAAGACGTTGTTGCACGACCACTGCATGCCGACCTTCAGCGAGGCCTTGTCGCAGGGGGCGCCCGGCACGTCGTTGCCGATCGTGGTGGAGCTGAGCGGCAGTTTGTAGGGGGCCTTGGCGCCGGTCTTCTCGTCGATGTCGTCGATCACGCCGTGCT
Organism: Streptomyces sp. NPDC054047; assembly: GCF_055585065.1. NCBI lineage: Bacteria > Bacillati > Actinomycetota > Actinomycetes > Kitasatosporales > Streptomycetaceae > Streptomyces > Streptomyces sp. NPDC054047. The sequence continues at coordinate 77,471 of NZ_JBVJKV010000012.1, forward strand.
CCAGGGCCGCCGCCGCCGTGAGGATCTTGAAGGTGGAGCCGGGGGGATAGATCTCGCGGAGCGCGCGGTTGGAGAGGGGCTTGTCCTTGTTCTTGCTGAGCCGCGTGAACTCCTTGCCCTCCTTCTGCGAGATCCCGGCGAAGACGGAGGGGTCGTACGAGGGGGTGCTCGCCATCGCGAGGACCTTCCCGGAGCGCGGGTCGAGCGCGACGACCGCGCCCCGGGCGTTGAGGTCCACCAGGCCCTGGTAGGCCGCCTTTTGGGCCTTGGGGTTGATGGTCGTGATGACGTCGCCGCCCTGGCGCTTCTCGCCGGTCAGCATGTCCAGGGTGCGGCGGATGAAGAGGCGGTCGTCGTCGCCGCTGAGCACGTCGTTCTCGACGCCCTCCAGGAAGGTCGCGCCCTGGGCCTGCGAGAAGTAGCCGGTGATCGGCGCGTACATGGGGCCGCTCTTGAAGACCCGCTGGTACTTGAAGTCCGTCCCCTTGACTTCCTTGGAGCCGGTGATCGGCTTGCCGCCGACGATGATGTCGCCACGGGGGTGCGAGAAGGCCTCGATCTGGACGCGCCGGTTCTTCTCGTGCTTGGCCAGGGACTCGCCCTCGGCGAACTGCACCCAGGTCGCGCGCAGCAGCAGGGCGAGCGTGAGCACGCCGCAGAAGACGGCTATGTGGCGCAGCGGCTTGTTCATACGCTCCCCCCAAGACCCATGAAACCAGGACGTGATGAATCTTCATCATGCGCCAGACCGCACGGTTCTCCGCCCCATTGTTGCCGAATGGTCACACTCGCATGCTGTCCCGTCCGCCCCCTCGGAGAACCTCGATCACGCTCGCATAGCTGTCGGAGCCGTGCCCGGCGGCGCTCGTCCGCTCCATGGTGGCCTTCAGGAGTTCCGGCAGCGCGTTGTCCACACCGCGGTCGGCCGCCGCGTGGATGAGGTGTCCGATCGCCGTGATCTGTACGTCGACGGTGGCGTCGTCGCCCGGATAGCGCCCGGCGTCCACCTGGGGCGCGTAGGCCGCCATGAATCCGGCGACCGCGTGCGTCATCCAGCGGATGGCCACGGGCGTGAAGTCGGCCGCCTTGGTCGCGTCCGCGCCGACCAGGGCCGTGCCGTGCAGCCAGCCGGTGAACGTGGACCACATCAGGCCGAGCAGGGCCACGTCGTAGAGCGAGGCGCGGCCGGGCTCCGCGCCCAGGTAGAGGGGATCGCCCAGCACGGCGAGGGTGGTGCGGTGCGCTTCGAAGACCTCGGCCGAGCCGCTGTAGAGGAACATCATCTCCGGGTTACCGACCCCCGGCGGCGTGGTCATGATCGCCCCGTCGAGATAACCGAGCCCCAGGGGAGCCGCCCACGCCGCCGCCTCGTCGGCCTGCTCCGGGGAGCTGGAGGTGAGGTTGACCAGGGCCTTTCCGGTGAGGGATGCGGCGACGGGGTCCAGGACCGCGTGCAGGGCGTCGTGGTCCAGGACGCAGGCGATGATCAACGGGCTTGCGGCGACGGCCTCTTCGGGGGTCGCGGCGAGGCGGGCGCCCCGGTCGACGAGGGGCTTGGCCTTGGCGGCGGAACGGTTCCAGACGGTGGTGGGGTGGCCGTTCTCCAGGAGGGTGGCGGCGAGGGCGGCGCCCATGTTGCCCAGGCCGATGACGGTGACGGGGGTCTTCGCCGTGGTGGAGGTGTTCTCTGCGCTGACGGTGTTCTCTGCGTTCATGGGGACCACGCTCGCAGCGCGCCGCGGCCCCGGACAGTGACAGGGGTGACGGCGCCCACCAAATTCCTGCCACGCCCCGCCGGGCCTCCGCGGCGGCCTAGTCTCCCCGTATGAGCGCTGGTTCCGTGGCCTTGGTCGTGACCGAGGAGATAGCGATCCCCTCGTGGGATCTGTACGAGCTGAGCATCCCCTGCACGGTGTTCGGGAAGCCGCAGCCGGATCTGTCGGACCACTGGTACGACTTCCGGCTGTGCAGCGCGTACGAGGGTGAGGGCTCGGCGGGCTCCGCCTTCGGCCTGACCGTGCGTACGCCGCACGGCCTGGACGACATCGTCGGGGCGGACACGGTCATCGTCACGTCCGTGCCGGACGCCTGCGTGGAGGAGGGCCGCCCGCTGCCGGACGGCCTGGCCCCGGCGCTGCGCCGCGCGTACGACGAGGGGGCCCGCATGGTCTCCCTGTGCACCGGCGCCTTCGCGCTGGCCGACGCGGGGCTGCTCGACGGCCGCCGGGCCACCGCGCACTGGATGCACACCGCCCAGCTCGCCCGGCGCTACCCGAAGGTGGAGGTCGACGACTCCGTCCTGTACGTGGACGACGGCGACGTACTGACCAGCGCGGGCGTGAGCGCGGGCCTCGACCTGTGCCTGCATCTGGTCCGCCGCGACCTGGGCGCGCACGTCGCCAACCAGCTGGCCCGCCGCATGGTCGTACCCGCCCACCGCCCTGGCGGCCAGGCCCAGTTCATCGACCTCTCGGTCCCCGCGACGGACGACGAGGGTCTTGGCCCCGTACTCGACTGGGCGCGCGCCCGCCTCGACCGGCCCCTGACGGTCGACGACCTGGCCCGCCGCGCCGCGATGAGCCCGCGCACCCTCTACCGGCGGCTCCAGGCGGCCACCGGCACGACCCCGCTCCAGTGGCTGCTCAACCAGCGCCTGGCCCGCGCCCAGAGCCTGCTCGAATCGACGGCCGCCCCGATCGACAAGATCGCCGAGCTGAGCGGCCTCGGCACGGCGAACAACCTCCGGCACCACTTCCTCAAGCAGGTGGGGGTGTCACCGGGGGACTACCGGCGGGCGTTCGGGGCCGGCGTCGGTCCTCGGGCGTAGGACCAGCGCCCCATGTGCGTCGCGAGGGCGCTGATTAGGGTCGACGTCCATGCGGAACACCGAGATCGTTCGACGTGGGGGCCCGGAGCGCAGGCGCGAGACGCTGGAGCGCCTCGACCGGGAGCGGGACATCTGGCTGTCGACGGCTCATCCGGAGCACGGCCCGCACCAAGTGCCCCTGTGGTTCCGCTGGGACGGCCTCGCGCTGTGGATGTGCACCGGCGCGAACTCCGCGACGGCCCGCAACGCGCGGCGGGAGCCACGGGTGCGCCTCGCGCTGCCTGACACCTTTGACGTGGTGCTCGTGCAGGGCGAGGCCCGGTGCTTCCCGGCCCGTGACGTCCCGCGGGACGCCGCGGACGGGTTCACCGACAAGTTCGGCTGGGACCCGCGCAAGGAGGAGGGCCCCTTCCTGTATCTGCGCGTGACACCGCGAACGGTGCGGGCCTGGCGCGGCGAGCACGAGCTGAGCGGCAGGGTCCTGATGCGGGAGGGGGAGTGGGTGGTGTAGCCGCCCCCGCACCTCTTCCCGTTACTCCTTGCGCGGCTGGTTGAGCCGGAGCATGTTCCCGGACGGGTCGCGGAAGGCGCAGTCGCGGACGCCGTACGGCTGGTCCATCGGCTCCTGGAGCACTTCGCCGCCCGCGGCGCGGATCTTCTCGAAGGCGGCGTCGACGTCGGTGGTGCGGAAGATGACGCCCCGCAGCATGCCCTTGGCCATCAGCTCGGCCACGGCCTGCCGGTCGGCGGCCGACGCGTTCGGGTCGGCGAGCGGGGGCTCGAGGACGATCTCCACGTCCGGCTGCGATGGCGAGGCGACGGTCACCCAGCGCATGCCTTCGTAGCCGACGTCGTTGCGCACTTCGAGACCGAGCGCGTCGCGGTAGAAGGCGAGCGCCTTGTCGTGGTCGTCGACGGCGATGAAACACTGTGCGAGGTTGATTTCCATGCGTACGACGCTACGTACCGGCGTCGGGTTTCGCTTCTCCGTTCCTGACCGGCCTGGTGTAGATCTTGGCGACGCAGGCCGGGATGACGGCACTGTCCTTGTGGTCGCGGGCCCGGTACGCGCTCGGGCTCTCGCCGACCAGCTCGGTGAACCGCGAGCTGAAGGAGCCGAGCGACGTACAGCCGACCTCCATGCAGACGTCCGTCACCGACAGGTCGCCGCGCCGCAGCAGCGCCTTGGCCCGCTCGATCCGGCGGGTCATGAGATAGCTGTACGGCGTCTCGCCGTAGGCGGCGCGGAAGCTGCGCGAGAAGTGTCCCGGCGACATGAGGGCGGCCCGCGCGAGCGCGGGGACGTCCAGGGGCTCCGCGTAGTCCCGGTCCATGCGGTCACGGGCGCGGCGCAGCCGGACGAGGTCGTCTAGAGACACTGGCACACGAGGAACGTTACCGACCGGCCGCGAACGCGGCGCGTCCAGCGGTGTGTTGAGGGCCGTCCAGTGGCGTAGCGCACTTTTGCAAGCAGGCGCTTGCAATAGTTAGCAAGGGCCAGGCAGTATCGAGGCATGGCATCACTCAACGTCGGCAATCTCGGTGAGTATCTGCGCGAGCAGCGGCGCAACGCGCAGCTCTCGCTCAGGCAGCTCGCCGACGCCGCCGGGGTGTCCAATCCGTATCTGAGCCAGATCGAGCGCGGCCTGCGCAAGCCGAGCGCCGAAGTGCTGCAACAGGTGGCCAAGGCGCTGCGGATCTCCGCCGAGACGCTGTATGTCCGGGCCGGGATCCTCGACGAGAAGGAGCGGGACGAGCTGGAGACGCGCGCCGTCATCCTCGCCGACCCCTCCATCAACGAGCGGCAGAAGCAGGTTCTGTTGCAGATCTACGAGTCGTTCAGAAAAGAGAACGGCTTCGAGGTTTCGGGGTACGCGGATGACGCGTCGTACGCCGACGAAGCCTCGTACGCGGCCGATGTGGACGCCACCGCTGACGGCCCCCGCACGGCCGACGGCAGTGATGCCGACCCCAAGGACCATCCCTCAAGCTGAACGCGAATCCGGGAGGACCATCACCATGGCCATCAAGGACGACCTGCGCAACACCCTCACCGACACGACCCCCGCCTACTTCGTCGTCGGCACCGCCGACCTGGCGTTCCAGCAGGCGAAGAAGGTGCCGGGCGCCATCGAGCAGCTGATCGCCGAGGCGCCGGCCCGGATCGACGCCGTGCGCAACACCGACACGAAGGCCGTCCAGGACAAGGCCGTCGCCCGCGCCAAGGAGGCGCAGGAGACGATCCAGACCAAGGTCGCCGATCTGCTCGGCACGCTGGACACGGACCTGAAGAAGCTCGGCGAGAGCGCTCAGGGCCTGGCCCTCAGCTCGGTCGGCGTCGCCGCCGAGTACGCCGTGAAGGCGCGCGAGAAGTACGAAGAGGTCGCCGAGCACGGCGAGCAGGCCGTGCGCACCTGGCGCGGCGAGGCCGCCGAGGAGATCACCGAGCTGGCCGTGGCCGTCGAGCCGGACGCCGAGGAGAAGCCGGCGACGGCCGACTCGGGCACGTCGGACTCCTCCGAGCCGCAGGCCGCTGCCTCGGCGAAGAAGCCCGCCGCCAAGAAGGCCCCGGCCGCCCGCAAGCCGGCGGCGAAGAAGACCACGCCGTCCACGAAGTAACCCGTGGGGAAGGGCCGGGCACTCCAGAAGTGCCCGGCCCGTTCTCCGGGTAGCGGGTACGGTGTCCGCGTACTCAAGAGCCGAGACTGGTGGTGGACGTAGTGCTGATGCAGGGGTTCGCGAACTTCATGTGGCTGCTGTCGTTGGCGCTGATCGTCTTCAGCGGCTTCGCGCTCGTCGACGCGGCCATCCGGCGTGAGGACGCCTATCGCGCCGCCGACAAGAAGACCAAGCCGTTCTGGCTGATCATCCTCGGGCTCGCCTTCATCGTGAACCTGATCTTCAACATCCTGTCGTTCCTGCCGATCATCGGGCTCATCGCGACCATCGTCTACATGGTCGACGTGCGGCCCGCGCTGCGGCAGATCACCGGTGGTGGCGGCGGACGCCGCGGCGGCTCCAGCAGCGACGGTCCGTACGGGCCGTACAACGGCGGCCGTTAGCCGCCCGTAGCCGCCCGTGCCCGGCCGCTAGCCGCTGCCGTGCCCCGTCAGGGGCGCGGACTCGTCACCGCGGCTCCGGTGGAACGCTAGCGGTCGCGGTCCAGCAGCAGCACGGCGACATCATCGGTCAGGTCGCCGCCGTTCAGCTCGCGCACCTCGTTCACCGCGGCCTCAAGGAGTTCGTCGCCCCGCAGGCCCGCGGCGATCTGGCGGCGCACCATCTCCACCATGCCCTCCTGGCCGAGGCGCTGGTTGCCCTGGCCGATGCGGCCCTCGATCAGGCCGTCCGTGTAGAGCATCAGGCTCCACTTGCCGCCGAGCTCCACCTGGCGGCGCGGCCAGCGTGCGTTCGGCAGGAGTCCGAGCGCCGGGCCGTTGTTCTCGTACGGCAGCAGCTCGGCGAGGTGGCCGTCGCGGGCGATCAGCGGGGACGGGTGACCGGCCAGGCAGAGCCCGGCCCTGCGGCCGTCCGGGGCGATGTCGACCGTGCAGAGCGTCGCGAAGATCTCGTCGTCGGCCCGCTCGTGCTCCAGGACCTTCTGAAGAGTGCTGAGCAGCTCGTCGCCGCACAGGCCCGCGAAGGTCAGCGTCCGCCAGGCGATGCGCAGCTCCACGCCGAGCGCGGCCTCGTCCGGGCCGTGGCCGCAGACGTCGCCGATCATGACGTGCACGGAGCCGTCGGGGGTGCGCACCGTGTCGTAGAAGTCGCCGCCGAGCAGTGCCCGTGAACGTCCCGGGCGGTAGCGCGCGGCGAACCGCAGCGGGGAGCCGTCGAGCAGCGGCGTCGGCAGCAGGCCGCGCTCCAGGCGGGCGTTCTCCTGGGCCCGCAGCCGTGACTCCGTCAGCTGGCGCTGGGCGGCGTCCGCGCGCTTGCGCTCCACGGCGTACCGGATGGCGCGGCTCAGGAGCCGTCCGTCCAGCTCGTCACGGAAGAGATAGTCCTGGGCGCCGACCCGCACGGCCTCCGCGCCGCCCTCGGTGTCGCCGCTCGCGGTGAGCGCGAGGACGGCGTGCCGGGGCGCGAGGCGCAGGACGTGCTTGAGCGTGGCGAGCTCGTCCTCGTCCTCGTCGGGCGCCGCGGGGCCCGACATGGCGAGGTCGAGCAGGATGCAGTGCACGTCGTCGGTGAGCAGCCGCTCGGCCTCGGTGAGGTTGCGGGCGGTGCGGACCTTGATGGGCTTGCCCGCGGAGTCGAGCATCTGGGGGACGCTGAGGGAACCCACCGGGTCGTCCTCGATCACCAGGAGGCTGAGGCCGGGGCCGCTCGCCTGCTGGTCCATGTCCCTCGACGTCGGTACGGGCCCCACGGGTGCGGGGACGGGTTCGGGCGCCGGCACAGGTGCGGGCATCGGCGTCGGCAGAGCGTGAGCCTGACCGCCTTCCGCGGCCGGGATCGCCCTCTGCCGCGGTATGGGTACGGGCATGGCTTGGGTTCCTTCCCTCCCCCCGAGGGCATGGTGGATCGACGGTCGAACGCTCCACCGACGGGGACCATAGCGTTAGCCGAGGCTCGATTGGAATGGCGCGCGGCAAACAGCCACCGTCATATGCCGCATCAAGGACCGCAATTGGGCACGACAGGTCCCCACCGGGATGACGAACATCACGCCTGAGGGGTTGAGAGACGGGCCGAGGGGTGCGGTGGGTCACATGACGCACGGCACAGGCAGGGCACAGGCACGGCCCAGGCACAGCTCAGGAACCGCACAGGGGCCGCACCGACACGGCACGGGCTCCGTGGGGGCGCCGCACGACTACGTGCACGACTACTTGTCGGGCCGCACGACCCCGAGAATCTTCATCGACCCCGCGCCCGCGACGGTGACGTCCCGCCCCGGCCGGGGCGCGTGCACGATCGCGCCGTCGCCCACGTACATCCCGACATGGCTGGCGTCCGCGTGATAAATGATCAGGTCACCGGGGCGCATGTTCTTGACGTCGATGCGCGGCAGCTGCTTCCACTGCTCCTGCGACGTACGCGGGATTCCCTTGCCCGCGGCGGCCCAGGCCTTGGACGTGAGGCCGGAGCAGTCGTACGACGACGGGCCCTCGGCGCCCCACACGTACGGCTTGCCGATCTGCGCGGTGGCGAACTCGACGGCCTTCTTGCCCGGTCCGGTCGCCTTGCCCTTGATGTCCTTCAGGACGCCCGAACTCACCCACGCCGACTGCTTCTTGAGCTGGGCCTCCTCCTCGAGCTTCCGGAGCCGCTCCAACTCCTTCTTCTCGAGCTTGGACTCCATCTCCTCGGCGGCCGAGATCTTCTTCTTGATCTTCTTCTTCGACTCGGCCTTCGCCTTGCGGTTGGCCTCGAGCTTCTTCCACTGGGCGGTGGCGTCCTTGGCGTAGATCCGCAGGTCTTCCTGCGTCCGCTCCATCTCGGTCATCATGCCCTTGGTGGCCTTGTGGCCCTCCCGGATGCGCCCGGCGCCGTCCAGGAACTCCTGCGGGTCGTCGCTGAGCATCAACTGGGCCTCGGAGGAGACCCCGCCGCTGCGGTACTGGGCGCGGGCGGCGGCGCCCGCACGGGACTTGAGCTTGTCCAGCTTCTGCTGGCCCTTGGTGATGGAGCGGGCGAGCTTCACGATCTGCTTGGACTGCTTCTCGCTCTTCTCCTCCGCCGCGTTGTACGCGTCCGTGGCGACGCCCGCGTCGTGGTAGAGCTTCTCGATCTCTTTGCGCACGTCCTCAAGGGACTTGGTCTTGCCGGGCGTTGGCTTCGCCGGACTCGCGTAGGCCGCGCCGGGTGCGCTCAGCACCGCTGCCGCGCAGATCAGCGCCAGGCCAGCCACAGTCGAACTCCGCTTGCCGGTCACGTCCGCCTCCCCCAAAGCTGATTTACCGTCAGTAACTTACGGTTGCCCCGGGGATGGTGCCATGCCGACGCGCAATGCGACAGAGCGCGGCGACGACTCCGATCCCCACCCGCCCCATGTGACGAACGGCATGCGGAGATCGTTCCCCGCAGGTCGGGGGCCCTGCGCGACGGCGGTGCGGGGCGGGGGAGTCACGCCTGACGCGGTGCCAACGCTCCCCATCGCACCGTCAATTCACCCTGCCGCCACCGCACGGACCGGTCCGCGACAGGCCAGTCCGCGGCCAGGTCACGCACCGTCCTGATCCACCGCTGCCGGGCGCCGTACGAGGCGTAGGGCGCCGCGGCGGCCCAGGCCCGGTCGAAGTCGCGCAGGAACGCGTGCACCGGCTCGCCCGGCACGTTCCGGTGGATCAGCGCCTTGGGCAGCCGCTCGGCGAGGTCGGACGGCCGGTCGAGGGAGCCGAGGCGGGTCGCGAAGGTCACGGTGCGCGGCCCCTCGGGGCCGAGCGCGACCCAGACGTGCCGCCGCCCGATCTCGTCGCACGTCCCCTCCATCAGCAGCCCGCCGGGCGCGAGCCGCCCGCACAGCTGTTCCCACACGGCGGCGACCTGTTCCTCGTCGTACTGCCGGAGCACGTTCGCGGCCCGGATCAGCGTGGGCCTGCCCGGCAGCGGGACCTCGAAGCCGCCGTGCCGGAAGGAGAGCCCCTCCCGCTCGTACGGCTTCGCGGCAGCGACCCGCGCCGGATCGATCTCGACGCCGACCACGCGCGCGTGCGGGGCGGCGGCCCTGAGCCGGACGAGCAGCTCGACGGCCGTCCAGGGGGCCGCTCCGTAGCCGAGGTCGACGGCGACGGGGTCCGCCGAGCGCCGCAGCTCGGCGCCGTGTGTGGCGGCGATCCAGCGGTCCATGCGGCGCAGGCGGTTGGGGTTGGTGGTCCCGCGCGTCACCGTTCCCACGGGGCGGGAAGGGGTGCGGGAGGCCATGGAGGAAAGGGTATGCGCCCTGGCGGCAGGGGTGCTCGCCGCGTCTCGCGAGGTCATTGGTTGAGCCGGAACCGGTAATGATTTGGCAAAGAGGAAATGGAGTCGTCCCTTCCGATGTTCACCCTCTGGAGGACCGTGCACGCCCTCCCTTAAGCCATGCCCGCGCGCGCACAAGGAGGACTGCCACGTGAGCCAGTACGTGTCCAGGCTCAGTCGTCGCTCGACAGCGGCGCCCAGCAGACTCCGCATCCCCGGCACCCACCGGCGCCCGCGCCGGGTGGCCATGCTCAGCGTGCACACGTCCCCGCTGCACCAGCCCGGCACGGGCGACGCGGGCGGCATGAACGTCTACATCGTGGAGCTGGCCAAGCGCCTCGCGGCGATCAACATCGAGGTCGAGATCTTCACGCGCTCGACGACCGGCGCACTGCCGCCCGCCGTCGAGCTCGCCCCGGGCGTCCTGGTGCGCCACGTGGACGCGGGGCCGTACGAAGGCCTGGCGAAGGAGGAGCTGCCCGCCCAGCTCTGCGCCTTCACGCACGGCGTGATGCAGGCATGGGCCGGCCACCGCCCCGGCTACTACGACCTGGTCCACTCGCACTACTGGCTCAGCGGCCATGTCGGCTGGCTGGCCGCCGAGCGCTGGGGCGTGCCCCTCGTGCACGCCATGCACACCATGGCGAAGGTCAAGAACGCGGCGCTGGCGGCGGGCGACACCCCGGAGCCCGCGGCGCGCGTGATCGGCGAGACGCAGATCGTGCGGGCGGCCGACCGGCTGATCGCCAACACCTCCGAAGAGGCCGACGAGCTCGTACGGCACTACGAAGCGGACGCGGGCAAGGTCGCCGTGGTCCACCCCGGCGTGAACCTCGACCGCTTCCGCCCCGCCGACGGCCGCGCTGAGGCCCGCCGCCGCCTCGGCCTTCCGCAGGACGCGCTCGTCCCGCTCTTCGCGGGCCGCATCCAGCCCCTGAAAGCACCGGACGTCCTGCTGCGCGCGGTCGCGGTCCTCCTGGACCAGCGCCCCGAGCTGCGCTCGAACATCGTCGTACCCGTGGTGGGCGGCCCCAGCGGCAGCGGGCTCGCGAAGCCGGAGGGGCTCCAGAAGCTGGCCGCCAGGCTGGGCATCGCGGACGTGGTCCGCTTCCAGCCGCCGGTGGGCCAGGAGCAGCTCGCGGACTGGTTCAGGGCGGCCTCGGTCCTGGTGATGCCCTCGTACAGCGAGTCCTTCGGCCTGGTGGCCATCGAAGCTCAGGCGGCGGGCACCCCGGTCCTCGCCGCGTCGGTGGGCGGCCTGCCGGTCGCCGTACGCGACGGGGTGACGGGCTTCCTGATCGACGGCCACGAACCGGCCCACTACGCGCGCGTGCTGCGCGATTTCGCCGAGAACCCGCACCTGGCGGACCGCATGGGCGAGGCCGCCGCACAGCACGCGCAATCCTTCGGCTGGGACACGGCCGCGTCCGCCACGGCGGACGTGTACACGGCAGCGGTGCACGAGCACAGGCGTCGCGTACGCTCGCATCATGGCTGATGAGGCGGCGAAGGCGGCGGTGAAGGATGCGGCGGCGAAGGACGCGGCGGCGGTCATCGAGGGGACGCTGACAGAGGCGGACCTGGAGTGGGAGAACCCGGAGCCGGGCTCGTACGTGGTGACGCTCCCCGGCACGCGGAAACTCTCGACGACCCTCTCCGTGAAGCTCGGCAAGCACGCCCTGTCCCTGACGGCGTTCGTGATCCGCCACCCCGACGAGAACCACGACGCGGTCCACCGCTGGCTCCTGGAGCGGAACCTGCGCCTGTACGGCGTGAGTTACGCGATCGACTCCCTCGGCGACATCTACCTCACCGGCAAGCTCCCGCTCTCGGCGGTCACTCCGGACGAGCTCGACCGCCTGCTCGGCTCGGTCCTGGAGAACGCGGACGGCTCCTTCAACACGCTCCTGGAGCTGGGTTTCGCGTCGGCGATCCGCAAGGAGTACGCGTGGCGGGTGTCGCGCGGGGAGTCCACGCGGAACCTGGACGCGTTCACTCACCTGACTCAGCCGCAGGGCTGAACTCGCCTCCGCCAGAGGACTTTCAAGAGGACCCGTAGGACATCTTCCCCGTACGGGGGCCCCGTGGCATGCTCGCGCCCATCGCAGACATGAATGGCGTTCACATCCATGGAAGGTGGCGGCGGGCATGGGCAGGGAACACCCCACGCGGCGGGGCGTACTGGGCGGCGCGATAGCGGTGGCGGCGGTCGCGGTGAGCGGCGGGACGGCACAGGCATACACGGGCAGGGGCGAAACCCCCGCCCTCTGGCGGGAGTTCAGGGCGACCCCGTACACGCACCCCCAGATCCCCTATGTAGCCCGCGCGGGCGCCCGCTCCGGCATCCGCCGCCTCCCCCGCCGCAAGGTGGTCGCGAACGCAAGGGACTACGGAGCGAGGCCGGACGGCACGACGGACGCGGCCCCCGCGATCAACCGCGCGCTGGCGGAAGCGGGCGCGCGGGGCGGCGGCACGGTCGTCGTCCCGCCCGGCGACTACCGCGTCGACGACATCATCCGCATAGCCCACGACAACGTGGTGCTTCGTGGGGCGGGCAGCGCTCGCACCACCCTCCACGCGACGAAGAACCTCACGGAACTGATCGGCCCCTACGGCTCCCGCTACGGCGGCGACAAGTCGAGCTGGTCCTGGGCCGGCGGCCTCATCTGGCTCTGCCCGCAGCGGCGTTGGGAGTCGCTGACGACGGCCATCAAGGCGAAGGCGTGGCCTTTCGAGGGCTGGACGGGCAACAAGAGGGACGAGTGGGAAACCCTCACGACGGCCGCCCCCGCCAGACGCGGCGACCGCACCCTGAGGGTCACGGACACCTCCCGCCTCCACCCGGGCGACCTGGTGCTCCTGCGGCTGGCGGACGACGCGGACCACACGCTCCTGGAGCACATGGCGGGCGGGGGATCGGGCCCGGAGGCGTACACCTGGGACGACAAGACGAAGCTCACGTCGTACGTCCCCTACGAGTGGCCGGTGAGGGTCACTTCCGTACGGAAGAACACGGTCACCCTGGAACGCCCGCTCCCCTTGGACGTACGGGAGGAATGGGACCCGCGCCTGACGACGCACGTAAGAGCACTGATGGGCGCGGGAGTCGAAGGCCTGACCCTGCAAGCAGTGGAAACCCCTCAATCCCCCCACCTCCTGGACAAGGGCTACAACGGGGTCACGTTCCAGTGCGCGTACGACTGCTGGGCGGACGACATCGTGGTCCGGCACGTGGACAACGGCTTCGGCCTGGTGGGCGCTTCGGCCTGCACGCTGCGCCGCACGCGCGTGGAGGGCAGGGGCGCGCACCACCCGTACTTCTGCCGGGAGGGCTCGCACGACAACCTGACCGAGGACTTCCACATTGCGCAGCGGACGACCCCGGCCCCGCCGGGCACCCAACTCCACGGCATCAACGTAGAGGGCCTGTCCTCCTACAACGTCTGGTCCCGGGGCGAGATGGAGATGGGCACGTTCGACAGCCACCGAGGCATGCCCTTCGCGAACGTCCGCACGGACATCACGGTCGACAACAACGGCCGCCACGGCGGAGACGCCAGCGCGGGCCCCCTCTTCGGCGCCCGCTTCACCCACTGGAACATCCGCGTCACCAACGGCCGCGCGGGCCTGATGAAGATCGACGCCCTGGCCCCGTACAGCGCGACGGTAGGCATCAACGAGGTCCGGGAGTTCGACCAGACCGACGTACCGGACTTCTCCGGAGACCTGCACTCCCGGATCGAGCTCTACGGGACGACGGACAGGGTGCGGCCACGGAATCTGTACGAGGCGCAGAGGGAGCTGTCGCTGTAGCCGTGGTCCCACCAAGTCGGCCGATTCGGCCCCAGACGGGTGCTTTGCCGCCAAACCCGTCCAACTGAGTGCACCCCTCAGACAGTTCGAGCTACACAGGAGGACTGAGGAACTGGGCCGTTCTTGCTTGATGGGGGGACTCGCCAAGTGGTGCTGACGATCGATCTCGCGGTTCTGCTGGCTGTCGTCATCTTCTTGCTGTGGCGCAGACGCGTGAAGCCCAGGACCCGGCTCGACACGGGCCTGACCATGACCGTCGTGCTGGTCTTCGGGGTACTGATCGCCCCGACCGCCTTCGGGCACGGAATCATGGACGCCGTGAGCGAGGTCGCACAGGGCATCTCGGACGTGGGCCAACCGTGACCGCCCCCGGGCGGCAGCCCCCACCCGGCACAAAGCCCCCCACCCGCGAGAGATCGCGGGCAGGGGGCTCAGGTCACTTCTGGCGTCGGGCTACTTCTTCTTGCCCTGGTTCTTGACCGCCTCGATCGCCGCCTTCGCCGCGTCCGGGTCGAGGTACGTGCCGCCGCGCTTCAGCGGCTTGAAGTCCGCGTCCAGTTCGTACGCCAGCGGGATGCCCGTCGGGATGTTCAGGCCCGCGATGTCCTCGTCCGAGATGCCGTCCAGGTGCTTGACCAGGGCGCGCAGCGAGTTGCCGTGGGCCGCGACCAGGACCGTCTTGCCCGTCAGGAGGTCCGGGACGATGCCGTCGAACCAGTACGGGAGCATGCGGACGACGACGTCCTTGAGGCACTCCGTCTGAGGGCGCAGCTCCGGCGGGAGCGTCGCGTAGCGGGGGTCCTCGAACTGCGAGTACTCCGCGTCGCGGTCCAGCGCCGGCGGCGGGGTGTCGTACGAGCGGCGCCAGAGCATGAACTGCTCCTCGCCGAACTCGGCGAGCGTCTGCGCCTTGTCCTTGCCCTGCAGGGCTCCGTAGTGGCGCTCGTTCAGGCGCCAGCTGCGGTGGACCGGGATCCAGAGGCGGTCGGCGGACTCCAGGGAGAGCTGCGCGGTGCGGATCGCGCGCTTCTGGAGCGACGTGTGGACCACGTCGGGAAGCAGGCCGGCGTCCTTGAGCAGCTCGCCGCCGCGCGTCGCCTCCTTCTCGCCCTTCGCGGTGAGGTTCACGTCCACCCAGCCGGTGAACAGGTTCTTCTCGTTCCACTCGCTCTCGCCGTGGCGGAGGAGGATCAGCTTGTACGGTGCGTCGGCCATGCCCCTGAGCGTAATCGAACCCCCGGGTGCCCCGCGCGTCCGCCCGGACCCCGGACAGTGCGGGCGTGAGACGGGCGACAGTTGACGGGTTCTGCTAATCCGCTGGCTCTTCCGGACCGCCGAGTCGTAATGTTCGCTCGTCGCTAGCGACGCTTACATTGAGCGCTCTGTACGTACGACTGATCCGTGGGGGACCCCGATGCCACTCGCCGCCCTGAGACGCGCCGCCAAGGACTCCGTCTCCGGTCTTCCCCGCGCGTTCTGGTGGCTGTGGATCAGCACCCTCGTCAACCGTCTCGGTGCCTTCGTCGCCACCTTCATGGCGCTCTACCTGACACTCGACCGCGGCTACTCCGCCACGTACGCCGGTCTCGTCGCCGCCCTGCACGGCCTCGGCGGTGTCGTCTCCTCGCTGGGCGCCGGTGTCATGACCGACCGGCTCGGGCGGCGGCCCACCCTCCTCATCGCCCAGACCTCCACCGCCCTGTCCGTGGCGCTGCTCGGCTTCATGAAGGACCCGCTGGCCATCGCGGCCGTCGCGTTCCTCGTCGGCATGGCGAGCAACGCCTCGCGGCCCGCCGTCCAGGCGATGATGGCCGACATCGTCCGCCCCGAGGACCGGGTGCGGGCCTTCTCGCTCAACTACTGGGCCATCAACCTCGGCTTCGCCATCTCCTCCACCGGCGCCGGTTTCATCGCCGAGTTCAGCTACCTCGCCGGGTTCCTCATCGAAGCCGTGATGACGCTGGTCTGCGCGATCGTCGTCTTCGTGAAGCTGCCGGAATCGCGGCCCGTGCGCACCGCCCAGGAGAAGGCCGCCGAGCCTGACGTCGGCCTCGGGGCCGTCCTGCGCGACGGGCGTTTCATGGGCGTCGTGGGTCTTTCCTTCCTCGTCGCGCTGATCTTCCAGCAGGGCTCCGTGGGGCTGCCCGTCGCCATGGGAGAGGCCGGGTTCACGCCCGCCGACTACGGGATGGCCATCGCCGTCAACGGCGTGCTGATCGTAGCCCTGCAGATCCCGGTCACGCGCTTCATCGAACACCGCGACCCGCAGCGCCTGTTGGTCGTCTCCGCGCTGCTCGCGGGCTACGGCTTCGGGCTCACCGCGTTCGCCGGGTCCATCGGCGTCTTCGCCCTGACCGTGTGCGTCTGGACGCTGGCCGAGATCGTGAACGCCCCGACGCAGACCGGCCTCGTCGTACGGCTCTCACCGCTGCACGGCAGGGGCCGCTACCAGGGCATGTACACGCTGTCCTGGGCCGTCGCCGCGCTCGTCGCCCCGCTGATGTCCGGCTTCGTCATCGACCGCTTCGGAGCCGAGTGGCTCTGGGGCACCTGCGCGGTCATCGGGACGGTCGCCGCCCTCGGCTACTGGTCGCTGATGAGGGGGCTCCCGGCGGAGGGGGACGGGGACGGGGGCGGGACGGTGGGAGTGGTGCCCACACCCACCGTCCCCGCCCCCGACGCGGTCGCCGACCGCGTCCCCGGTGTCACCGGGTGAAGCTGAGGTGCTTCACCAGGTAAAGCTGAGGTGCTTCACCTGGTGAAGTCGAGTGCTTCACCGGGTGAAGTTGAGGTACTTCCAGGACCCGTGCGTCGTCGAGTTCACGTTGTCGCCCGACGAGTTGTTGATGTACGAGGCGCGCATCCGCGCCCGGATGCCCGACTCGCCGGGAGCCTCCAGGCGCACGGCGGACTTGCCGTTCGTACCGAGCTTGAAGTACTCGGAAGCGCCCGCGGAGCGCCACCTGCCGTCCACGCGCACCTCCAGCTGGAAGCGGTGCTTGCGGCCCTGGTAGTACGTCATCGACGTCGTGAGGACCGGATCGGTGTTCTTGTGGAAGTAGTGG
The DNA here is from genome assembly GCF_055585065.1 of Streptomyces sp. NPDC054047. Lineage (NCBI taxonomy): Bacteria > Bacillati > Actinomycetota > Actinomycetes > Kitasatosporales > Streptomycetaceae > Streptomyces > Streptomyces sp. NPDC054047. The sequence goes on from NZ_JBVJKV010000012.1 coordinate 94,079, forward strand.
TACGTCGTGGAGCCGATCTTGCCCGTCTTGTAGTGCTTGGAGACGGACGTGGAGACCTTCACCTTGGCGCCCACCGTGGACGTGGCCTTCTTGGACGTGTACCGGGCATCGCCCGCGAAGACCGCGGTGACGTCCGTGTCGCGCTTCATGTCGACGGTGGCCGACAGGTCGCCGCGGGAGTTGACGACGCCCTTCTTGATCAGCTTGTTGGGCTTGTCGGCGCCGTAGGGGTTGGCCCAGATCTCGACGGTGCGGTTCTTGTACGTGGTGCCGAGGTGCGCGGTGAAGGAGACGTCGGCGCCGTAGCCGTAGACGTTGCCGTTCTTGTTCAGCGTCAGCTTGGTCGCGGTCCGCGCGACGTCCACCGTGTCCGAACCGGAGGTCGCGGCGTGCGTGGCGTCACCCGCGTACGCCACCTTGTACTTCACGTTCCCGCCGGCCGGCGGGACGTCGGTGAACGAGAAGGAACCGTCCGCCTTGGTCTTCGCCTTGGACAGCGCCTTGCCGTCGGGGGACTCGATGTCCGTGCGCGTGACGGTCAGTTCGGTCCCGGCGGGCAGCGGCGCCGCCGTGTCGGCGAGCTTGCCGGTGACGGTGAGGGTCTTGGCGCGGGGTGCCTTCGTGGGGGCGGTGACCGTGAGCTTCGGCAGCGACTTGCCCGGCTCGGTCAGGACCCGCAGCGAGAAGACGCCCTCGCTGTTCTCGGAGACCGCGAAGAGGCGGCTGCCGTCCGGCGCCCAGGCGAGTCCGCCCTCGGCGAGCGTGTCGGCGCCGCTGCTGTTGCCGGTGTTCGGGAACTCGTACTCCCGGACCTTGGACCACTTGCCCTGCCGGTAGATGTGCACGTCGGGCGCGTACCAGGAGGAGGTGCCCGCGGCCACGGTGCCGTCCGGGGCGATGTCCACGGCCGCGCCGTAGTCCCCGGAGTCGTAACGGCCCACCGGCGACAGGTCCTTGGTGGAGTACACCGGGTGGTAGTACGGGGCGCCGCTCGCCGTGACGATCTGGGTCCCGTCGGGGGAGACCGCGATGTCGTCGAAGAAGCTGCCCTCCACCGACTTGGAGACCTTCAGCTCCGGCTTCGGCCCCGACACGTCGTACACGGTCAGGGTGTCGTTGCTGGTCGCCTTCTCACCGGCGACGAGGATGCCGGAATCGGGATCGGAGCCGAGTTCGGGCGCCGCGTAGAAACTCGCGTCACCGTCCTGGCCGAGCGCGACGACGGGCTCGGTGCCGGAGAGGTCGAGCGAGCCGATGCCGCCCCCGGCGTCCGGGCCGTAGCCGAACCACAGCTTGCCGCTCGCCAGCGCCAGGGTGCGCGGCTTCTCGGCGCCGTCGAGCGCGTAGCTCGCGCTCTGCGTGTACGAGGACGTCTCCACGGAGACGATCCGGTTGAGCCCCGCCACGGCCGCGTACACCTGGCCGGAGTCGGGCGAGAGCGCGAGGCCCTCGACGTCAGGGAGCCCGTCCAGGGTGGCCTTGACGGCGCCCGTGTAGTCCGTGACGACGATCTTGCCGCCCCTGGGGTCGGAGACGTAGACGCGCTGGTGCTCCCCGTCCACGAGCACGTCACCCGCCGACTTCACGTTCAGGAGCTTCGACGAGTCCGCCGCGGCCTGGCCGGACGTGACCGCGACCAGAGCCGCGGAGCTGAAGAGGACCGCGAGCGCTGTCGCGGTCGAGATGGTGCGCGTACGCACGGTATGTGACCCCCCACATAGAAAGAACCCAGGTCAGAGGCCTGGGCCTTGATCCCCCGTTGCAGCGCCCTCACAGTAGGGCATTCCTGTGAAGGTTGTGGAGAGAGTTTCGCGAGTGACTTCGCGAGTGACTTCGCGGGCGCGAGCCGGATGCGATGGGCCCGCCGAACGCGCGTGTGCGCCGTTGGTGCGCCCCTTCCCGGTGGGCATGGAACGGGCATCAGGCAGTACGCCTTCGAGGAGGAGACCCATGGCTGAGTCCCCCATCACCGAACCCGTCCCCGAGCAGTCGGCCGACACACCCGGCCTGCCCGCACTCGTGCTCCTTGGCGCCTGCGGCTGCGGTTCGGGCTGCGGCTGCGGCTGTCAGTCGGGCGGACCGTGCCAGTGCGGCGGCTGCTGCGGCTGAGGCACCCGGAGCGAGCGATCCGGACCACTGGACCAGCGGACCGGACCACGCAAAAGGGTGCGCCCCGCACCATCCATCGATGCGGGGCACACCCTTTGCGCGTACGTCTGACGCGTACGTCTGACGCGTACGTCTGACGCGTACGTCTGACGCATACGTCTTGCGCGTACGTCGCCGACGCGAGGGCCTGTTCAGGCGCCTTCCACGGGCGTCCCCGTCTGCTGCATCTCGTCCGCGTGCTCGCCGGTGACCAGGTAGACGACCCTCTTCGCCACCGAGACCGCGTGGTCGGCGAAGCGCTCGTAGTAGCGGCCGAGCAGCGTCACGTCCACGGCCGTCTCGATGCCGTGCTTCCAGCGGTCGTCCATCAGGTGCTGGAAGAGCGTGCGGTGCAGCAGGTCCATCTCGTCGTCGTCCTGCTCCAGCTGGAGCGCCAGATCGACGTCCTTGGTGATGATGACCTCCGCCGCCTTGGCCATCAGCCGCTGCGCCAGCTGCCCCATCTCCAGGATCGTCGCGTGCAGATCCTGCGGAACGGCCGACGCGGGGAAGCGCAGGCGCGTCAGCTTGCCGACGTGCTGGGCGAGGTCGCCCGAGCGCTCCAGGTCGGCGCTCATCCGCAGCGAGGTGACGACGATGCGCAGGTCGGTGGCGACCGGCTGCTGCCGTGCGAGGAGGGCTATCGCGCGCGCCTCCAGTTCGTGCTGCAGATCGTCGACCTTCTGGTCGGCGGCGATCACGCTCTCGGCCATCTTCAGGTCGGCGTCGAGCATGGCCGTCGTGGCGCGCCCGATCGCGGACCCGACGAGGCGGGCCATCTCGACCAGGCCTTCGCCGATCGAGTCAAGTTCCTCGTGGTACGCGTCCCGCATGTGGATGTCCCTCTCTAGTACGTCCCGGGGGGTGACCCCCACGCTCCCACGGTGCGGGTCCGACGCGTCCGTTTCCGGCATCCCGAATGAACCGTCCCTGTCACCGAGGTGAACTGTGGGCGACGCGTAGCGCGCCCCCCGGAGCCGCTCCGGCCAGGACCGGAGTAACCCGTTCGGCCGAAGTGAACCACCACCGTCCCCTCGGTGAACTCTGGGCGACGAGTGTTCGAGCCGGTACCCGGATGGCTGGGGCGGATGCTCATCCGGCGCATAACCTGGGGGCATGGACGTGAACGCGGCGGTCGCCGCAGCGGCAGCGATCGCCGGGGTGTGTACCGGTGTCATCGCCATGCTGGCGTTCCGCTGGAGCGAGCGCGACCTGAAACGCCCCACCCGGACCTCCCTGCACACAGACCCCGTACTGCCGCCGGGTGTCGACACGGTGCTCTCCGTGCTCCGCTCGTCCGCCGTCGTCCTCGACGAGGCGGACAGCGTGGTGAAGGCCAGCTCGGCGGCGTACGCCCTCGGCCTGGTCCGCGGCGGCAAGCTCGCCGTGGAGCCCATGCTCCAGATGACGCGCGACACCCGCCGCGACGGCGAGATACGCCAGGTCGAGCTGGACCTGCCGCGCCGCGGCACCGGCCGCGGCGAGGCCCTCGCCGTCTCCGCCCGCGTGGCGCCCCTCGGCTCCCGCCTGGTCCTGCTCCTCGTGGAGGACCTCACCGAGGCCCGCCGCATCGAGGCCGTACGACGCGACTTCGTCGCGAACGTGAGCCATGAGCTCAAGACCCCGGTAGGGGCACTCTCCCTTCTCTCCGAGGCCGTCATGGACGCCTCGGACGACCCCGAGGCCGTCGAACGCTTCGCGGGCCGCATGCAGATCGAGGCGACGCGCCTGACCAACCTCGTCCAGGAGCTCATCGACCTCTCCCGGGTCCAGAACGACGACCCCTTGGAGGACGCCGAACCCGTCCGTGTCGATGAACTGGTGGCGGAGGCGATCGACCGCAGCCGTCACCAGGCCTCGCACAAGCAGATCACCATGGCCGCGGGCGGCACCGCCGACCTGCAGATATGGGGCAACCGCGGCCAGCTCGCGGCGGCGCTCGGCAACCTCGTCGAGAACGCCGTGAACTACTCGCCCGCACGGACCAGGGTGGGCGTCGCCGCCCGCCGGGTCACCGCACCGGGCGGGGACCTCATCGAGGTGGCCGTCACCGACCAGGGGATCGGCATCTCCGACAAGGACAAGGAGCGCATCTTCGAGCGCTTCTACCGAGTGGACCCGGCCCGCTCCCGGGCCACCGGCGGCACCGGCCTCGGCCTCGCCATCGTCAAACATGTGGCCGCCTCGCACGGCGGGGAGGTCACCGTGTGGAGCTCCGAGGGACAGGGCTCCACCTTCACCCTGCGGCTGCCCGAAGCAGCCGCGGCCCGCGACCGCGGATCCGGTCACGGCGGGAACGGCAGCGAAGCCGACACCGCACGGCCCGGCGAGACCACTGCGTACGAACCCATTCCTGCCCCGGAGGTCCTTCCGTGACCCGAGTGCTCGTCGTCGAGGACGAGGAATCCTTCAGCGACGCCCTGTCCTACATGCTCCGCAAAGAGGGCTTCGAGGTCGCCATCGCGGCCACCGGACCCGACGGACTCGACGAGTTCGAGCGCAACGGCGCCGACCTCGTCCTGCTCGACCTGATGCTGCCCGGCCTGCCCGGCACGGAGGTCTGCCGCCAGCTGCGCAGCCGTTCCAACGTCCCGGTGATCATGGTCACCGCCAAGGACAGCGAGATCGACAAGGTGGTCGGCCTCGAAATAGGAGCCGACGACTACGTGACGAAGCCCTTCTCGTCGCGCGAGCTCGTGGCCCGCATCCGCGCGGTCCTGCGCCGCCGCGGCGAGCCCGAGGAGGTCGCACCGCAGGCCCTGGAGGCGGGCCCGGTCCGCATGGACGTGGACCGCCACGTGGTCACCGTCTCCGGCTCCAAGGTCGACCTGCCCCTCAAGGAGTTCGACCTCCTGGAGATGCTCCTGCGCAACGCGGGCCGCGTCCTGACCCGCATGCAGCTCATCGACCGCGTCTGGGGCGCGGACTACGTGGGCGACACCAAGACCCTCGACGTCCACGTCAAGCGCCTACGCGCCAAGATCGAGCCGGACCCCGGGGCTCCGCGCTACTTGGTGACGGTGCGAGGCCTGGGCTACAAGTTCGAGCCGTAGCCGGGCCCTCGGTAGACGCGTGAAGGGGCGGGAACCCGGTGCCGGGTTCCCGCCCCTTCGTACGTGCGTCGATCAGTGCTCGGCGGCGTCGCCCGCACCGTGCGACTGGGCGCCGTCACCGGCCGGCGTGGAGGCCGCCCCGGACGGCTCGGTGTTCGCGCCTTCGGCGGGCGTGCCCGAGGGGTTCGTGGAGGCCTCGCCCGACGGGTCGGTCGAGGCGCCGCCGGACGGCTTCGTCGACGGCTTCGAGCCCGGAGCCTCGGGAACCTCGGTCGGGCCCCACTTCTTGAAGTAGCTCTCGGCCGGTACGACGAAGGTCTTCATCTTCACGTCGCCGGTCTCGCTGAAGGCGAAGACGACCGGCTGCGCGTTGCCGTCCTTGACGGCCTCGCGGCTGCTGGGCAGGACGGCGGTGGCGTTGTCCTTGCCGCCGATGACGACGGAGCCGCCGGCGGGGATCGTCAGCGGGCCGCCGCGCTTGGAGGCCTTGTCGTCCTTGCCCGGCTTGATCTCGGCCTTCTTGCCGGTACCGGTGACCGTGATCGCGTCCAGGGTCTGGTCGGTGCTGCCGTTGTTGAAGATCGTGGCGGCGATCACCGCGGGACCCGTCGACTTCAGGTCGGGCTGGGTGATCACCATGGCGTTCTGGATCTTGATGTCGCCGACGGCGGTCGCGGCGTTGTCCGGCTTGATCTCGTGCGTCTGAGCGTTGTTACCGGCGCCGCACGCGGCGAGCGACGCGAGCGAGAACGCGATGGCGGTGGCGGCGATGGCGCCACGTCGAAGGCTGCGGCTCACGGCGGCGGCAACTCCTTGAACGAGAGCGGTACGGGAGGGCGGACGGCCGTAAAGCCGTCCTAAGTGTGTGTCAGCGGGCTCAGGTTACCGAGCCGTTCCCGTGCCGCCGCACCCGACCCGCCCCTAGGACCCGCGAGCCTCTCCCGCACCCTTCCTGTCCACCCCTCATGTCCCGCCACACACGCCCCTGCCGTCACCTGCGCGCCATTGACCTCTCGTTCACCATTCACATAAGGACCGTCAAGAGTCATCACGGCCCGTCTTGCGGATTTCCCGTAAGGAATGCATGGCGGTGCGGGGAAGTCCGGGGAATTGATCATCGGGGGCACTTGATCAATTCCGGATTCACGCCGAACGGCGGCTAGCACGTCTCTCCGGTCACCGAACGGAGTAGCGGAAGTTCACCGCTTGGAACCTGGCAAACCGGGACGTTCAGCCTCGTGGAGCGCTCTCGGAGGGCGTGTGACGGGCATGTTTCTGCTTCCCCGGAGAGCCGCTCCCACCTGCGAATACCTCGCTCCGGAAGCCCTTCGCAGCACGTTCCTGTTGCTGTTGTCAAGCCCCGAGATATGCCCTGACCTGCGAAAACGCCATTCAGAAGAGGCGGTTCTCGTGTTAGGATGGATAGCCACGGAAGGGGTACCTGTCACATGACGTTCAAGGTTGGCGACACCGTGGTCTATCCCCATCACGGGGCCGCGCTGATCGAGGCCATTGAGACTCGCCAGATCAAAGGCGTGGACAAGACCTACTTGGTGCTGAAGGTCGCCCAGGGCGACCTGACGGTACGTGTGCCTGCGGACAATGCGGAGTTCGTCGGCGTACGTGATGTGGTCGGTCAGGACGGGCTCGACCGGGTCTTCGAAGTACTGCGCGCGCCGTACGCCGAAGAGCCCACGAACTGGTCCCGTCGTTACAAGGCAAATCTCGAGAAGCTCGCATCGGGCGATGTCATCAAGGTCGCGGAAGTCGTGCGTGACCTGTGGCGTCGTGAGCGTGAGCGCGGACTGTCCGCGGGTGAGAAGCGCATGCTCGCCAAGGCTCGCCAGATCCTGGTGAGCGAGCTCGCCCTCGCGGAGAACACGAACGAGGACAAGGCCGAGGCCCTGCTTGACGAGGTCCTCGCGTCCTGATCGCGTCCTGACATACGCATACGTCTTGGCGCCATGAAATGCCGCGGTGCCCGCTGACCCTCAATGGTGTCGCCGGGCGCTGCGGCATGTTCGTACCCGGACGCGATCCGGGAAGACGCTGGTCCCCGAATACGTACGCCCTGCTCAGCGCTGTCTGGTGCTCTCTGTGCTGTTGGCGTGTGTGCCGGGCTCGGGCAGCTGGTTCGACCAGATGTCACGGAAGGGTCCGGTCAAGGCGTCGCGCCCGGCACGCTGAGGCCATACCCACCTCCCCCGAGCCCACAAACCTGAACGGAAGCGATGTCTGAGGAATCCCGCACCGCGGTCGTGATCCCCGCAGCCGGACGCGGCGTACGGCTCGGCCCGGGCGCCCCCAAGGCGCTCCGCGCGCTGAACGGCACGCCCATGCTCATCCACGCCGTACGAGCCATGGCCGCGTCCCGCGCCGTCTCGCTCGTCGTCGTGGTGGCCCCGCCGGAGGGCGCCGCCGAGGTCAAGTCCCTGCTGGCCGACCACGCGCTGCCCGACCGCACCGACTTCGTGGTGGTCCCCGGCGGCGAGACCCGCCAGGAGTCCGTGAAGCTCGGCCTCGACGCCCTGCCGGAGGGCATCGGCGTCGTCCTGGTGCACGACGCGGCCCGCCCGCTCGTGCCCGTGGACACCGTCGACGGCGTCATCGAGGCCGTGCGCGAGGGCGCACCCGCCGTCGTCCCCGCGCTGCCCCTGGCCGACACCGTCAAGCAGGTCGAGCCGGGCGAGCCCGGAGCGCCCGAGCCCGTGCTCGCCACGCCCGAGCGGGCCCGTCTGCGCGCCGTGCAGACCCCGCAGGGCTTCGACCGCGACACCCTCGTCCGCGCCCACGCCACGGTCACCGGCGACGTCACGGACGACGCGGGGATGGTCGAGCAGCTGGGCGTCCAGGTCGTCGTCGTACCCGGACACGAGGAGGCCTTCAAGGTCACGCGGCCCCTCGACCTCGTCCTCGCCGAGGCCGTGCTCGCCCGCAGGAGGGCCAACGATGGGTTCTGAGGACCAGCCGCGGCAGATCCGCCTCCCGCAGGTCGGCATCGGCACCGACGTGCACGCCTTCGAGGAAGGGCGCGAGCTGTGGTGCGCCGGACTCCTCTGGGAGGGCGAGAGCGCGGGCCTGGCCGGGCACTCGGACGGTGACGTCGCGGCGCACGCCGCCTGCGACGCCCTGTTCTCCGCCGCCGGCGTCGGCGACCTCGGCGCGCACTTCGGCACCGGCAGGCCCGAGTGGTCCGGTGCCTCCGGTGTGACGCTGCTCGCCGAGGCGGCCAGGATCGTGCGCGCCGAAGGCTTCGAGATCGGCAACATCGCCGTCCAGGTCATCGGCGTACGCCCCAAGGTCGGCAAGCGGCGCGACGAGGCGCAGAAGACGCTGAGCGCCGCGGCGGGCGCCCCGGTCGCCGTGTCCGGCACGACGACGGACGGGCTCGGCCTCACCGGCCGCGCCGAGGGCCTCGCCGCGATCGCCACGGCCCTGGTCGTGCGGACGGGCTGACCGGCGTACCGGTGACGGGTGAAATGCCGCCGGGGCAGGGTGTGTTGGAGCAGTATCGGAGAACGCACCCCGCACCGCGCGGCGTCACCCATCGACGTACGAGAGAGAGGCATCCGCCATGGCCGCCGAACTGTCCGACAAGCTCAAGGCCCTTCTCGACACCCCCGTCTTCGTCTCCGTCGCCACCATCCAGCCCGACGGCAGCCCCCAGGTCTCACCGGTCTGGGTGAAGCGTGACGGCGACGACCTGCTCTTCTCCACCACGATCGGGCGCCGCAAGGAGCGGAACCTGCGCCGCGACCCGCGCGTGACGGTGCTGCTCCAGCCCTTCGACGCCCCGTACACGTACGCCGAGATCCGCGGCGAGGTGACGATGACCACCGAGGGCGGGCAGGAGCTCATCGACGAGCTGGCCCTGAAATACACCGGCCTGAAGTACGCGGAGTTCAACCCGTCCTCCGTCAACGACGACCCCCGCGTCGTCGTCCGCGTCACTCCGCGCAAGGTCGTCGGCCGCCTCTGAGGCCTTCCGGCACCCGCGCATGTCACAGTTCCGTGCCCTGTTGACCCCAGAGGTCGCAGGGCACTGTCCTGCGACCACTACCCTGGAGTGGTGACGATTCGCCTGTACGACACCAGCGCCCGGCAGATCCGAGACTTCAGCCCGCTCATCGACGGTTGTGTCTCGATCTACCTGTGTGGCGCGACGGTGCAGGCGGCCCCGCACATCGGGCACATCCGGTCGGGGCTCAACTTCGACATCATGCGCCGCTGGTTCGCCCACCGCGGCTACGACGTCACCTTCATCCGCAACGTCACGGACATCGACGACAAGATCATCCGGAAGTCGGCCGAGCAGGGCCGCCCGTGGTGGTCGATCGGGTACGAGAACGAGCGGGCCTTCAACGACGGCTACGACGTCCTCGGCTGCCTGCCGCCCACGTACGAGCCGCGCGCCACCGGGCACATCACCGAGATGGTCGAGATGATGCGCGGCCTGATCGAGCGCGGCCACGCGTACGAGTCGGACGGCAACGTCTACTTCGACGTGAAGTCCTTCCCGGGCTATCTGGAGCTGTCCAACCAGGAGCTGGACAACCTGCTTCAGCCCTCGGGCGAGGGCGAGACCGGCAAGCGCGACCCGCGCGACTTCGCCATGTGGAAGTCCGCCAAGGAGGGGGAGCCCAGCTGGGAGACCCCCTGGGGCCGCGGCCGTCCCGGCTGGCACCTGGAGTGCTCGGCGATGGCCCACAAGTACCTCGGCCGTGAGTTCGACATCCACGGCGGCGGCATCGACCTGATCTTCCCGCACCACGAGAACGAGATCGCGCAGGCCAAGGCCTTCGGTGACGTGTTCGCGCGGTACTGGGTGCACAACGGCTGGGTCACCATGAGCGGCGAGAAGATGTCGAAGTCGCTCGGCAACTCGGTCCTCGTCTCCGAGATGGTCAAGAAGTGGCGCCCGATCGTCCTGCGCTACTACCTGGGCACCCCGCACTACCGCTCGATGATCGAGTACAGCGAGGAGGCCCTGCGCGAGGCGGAGTCCGCGTTCGCGCGGATCGAGGGCTTCGTGCAGCGCGTGGTGGAGAAGGCCGGGGGCCCCGTGGAGCCCGCCGCCGAGGTGCCGCCCGCCTTCGCCGACGCGATGGACGACGACCTGGGCGTCCCGCAGGCGCTGGCCATCGTGCACACGACGGTCCGGCAGGGCAATTCCGCCCTGGCCGCCGACGACAAGGAAGCCGCGGTGGAGCGGCTCGCCGAGGTGCGGGCCATGCTGGGCGTGCTCGGACTCGACCCGCTCGACCCGCACTGGGCCGGCGAGGGAGACCGCGGCGAGGACCTGCACGGAGTCGTCGACACGCTCGTGCGGCTCGTGCTCCAGCAGCGGGAGGCCGCGCGCGGCCGCAAGGACTGGGCCACCGCCGACGCCATCCGCGATCAGCTCAACCAGTCCGGCCTCGTCATCGAGGACGGCCCGAACGGACCGCGGTGGACTCTCGGCCCGCGCTGAGCGTCTGACCTCGCGATGTGCCGCCCGGCGACCCGGGCGGCACACTTCATATACGTACGCAGTCACGCAGTGGGCAGCCATGCAGTTCGCAGGCAGCCGCACGCAACACAGAGACAGGTAGGTCATGGCCGCTAACAACCGCCGCATGTCCGGCAAGAAGGGCGCGCAGGTCGGCAGCGGTGGAAATCGGCGCCGCGGCCTTGAGGGCAAGGGCCCGACGCCGCCCGCCGAGGCGCGCAAGGGACACAAGAAGAACCGCATCGCCAACGCCGCGGCCAAGAAGACCGCCGGGTCCGGCGGCCCCGGCGGCCGCCGTCCCGGTTCCGTGAAGGGCCGCGGCAAGGGCACGTCCGAGATGGTCGTGGGGCGCAACTCGGTCGTCGAGGCGCTGCGCGAGGGCGTGCCGGCCTCGATGCTCTACGTCCAGCAGTTCATCGACAACGACGAGCGGGTGCGCGAGGCGCTTCAGCTCGCCGGTGAGCGCGGCGGCATCCACCTCATGGAGGCCCCGCGCCCCGAGCTTGACCGCATGACCAACGGGCTCAACCACCAGGGGCTCGTGCTCCAGGTGCCGCCCTACGAGTACGCGCACCCCGAGGAGCTCGCGGCCGCCGCGTACGACCAGGGCGAGGACCCGCTGATCGTCGCCCTCGACGGTGTGACGGACCCGCGGAACCTGGGCGCCGTGGTGCGGTCCGCCTCCGCCTTCGGCGGGCACGGCGTCGTCGTCCCCGAGCGGCGTGCCGCCGGGATGACCGCCGGTGCCTGGAAGACGGCCGCCGGTGCCGCGGCGCGTACGCCGGTGGCGCGCGCCACGAACCTGACCCGCGTCCTGGAGTCCTACAAGAAGGCCGGGCTCGCGATCGTCGGGCTCGCGGCGGACGGCGACCACGAGGTCGGCGACCTCGAGGCGCTCTCCGGTCCCGTCGTCATCGTCATCGGCAGCGAGGGCAAGGGGCTCTCGCGGCTGGTCGGCGAGACCTGCGACTACCGCGTGCGCATCCCCATGCCGGGCGGCACGGAGTCCCTGAACGCCGGTGTGGCGGCGGGAGTCGTGCTCTACGAGGCGTCCCGGCGCCGCCGTAGCTGATCCGCACCCCGGACCCCGGCCGGCCCGTATTTCGCGGGCCGGCCGGGGTCCGCTGTAGATCTTGACGCGGTCCGGACATTTCCACGCGGTCAAGGCAGTGTCCTAAACACACATCACTCGGTTAGATGAGTGTGGACACCAGAACGCCCCGCAATCCCACGGGGGGAAGCTCGTCAGGGTTCGACGAAGCTCCCGCGCTGAGCATGGTGAAGGTGCCGAGCGACCCGGCGCAGGTCATCGTGAATCACGCGAGCTTCCGCGTGCAGCTCCCCACCGCGCAGCGGACCCAATCCCCGCGTATCGCACGGCACTTGAGCAATGCCGATGACACCGTGCGCATCCCCGCAGTCGGCTCGGCCGCGCGGCGCCGCTCACCCGTCGTCTGGAGCGGGAAGTCCGAGCCGGGCGACCCCGGAGCCACCGGACTGCTGCAGGCGGTGCGCGGCACCGGCGTGCGCCATTCGGCCGAACTCGGGGGCACCTCCTACGACGACGGAGGTGCCACGCAGGTCATTCCGCGCATCGACGACGAGGACGATCTCGAGAGTACGCAGGCCACGCCTGCCGTCATCGGTCCTCGCCACCCCGATCCCGGGACCCGGCTGATTCCGCGCATGCCCATGCCGGAGAGCGACCTCGACGAGCGGCTCCCCTATGGGGACGACGACTTCGACGACGACGATGACGACGGTCGCCAGGTCGTCAGACGGCACGGGGCCGATCCCGTGCGGCACGCCTACTACCCCGGTCGCCGGATGAACCTCGGCGTCGTGCTGCTCCCGCTGCGCGTCTTCCTCGGGTTCATCTCCATCTACGCCGGCATGGGCAAGCTCTGCGACCCCGTGTACTTCGACGGCGGCGACCGCGGCTCCATGGTCAAGTGGCTCAACTCGCTGCACCCCTGGGCGCTGGCCGAGCCGCTGCGCGACTTCGCCCTCTCGCACCCGGTGGGCGCCGGGCTCTGCATCGCCTTCCTGCAGATCATCGTGGGTGTGCTCACGGTGCTCGGGCTCTGGCAGCGGGTCGCGGCCAGCATCGGCGTGCTCCTGTCCGCCGCGCTCATCGTCACCGTCAGCTGGAAGACCGTCCCCGCCTACGACGCGCCGGACATCATCTATCTGGCCGCATGGTCGCCGCTGATCATCGCGGGCGCGCCCGTCTACTCCGTCGACGGACGCCTCGCGGGCGAGGCCTGGCGCACGCTCGGGCCGCGCGTGGACATCTGGGAGCTGCGGCGCCGTGTGCTGCGGCGCGGCGCGCTCATCGGCTCGCTCGTCGTCGGCCTCACGCTGCTGATCGGTTCGATGCTCGGCGGCGCGGTGCGCGACGCCGACCGCGTGACCGTGCCGGGACCCGGCGAGGCCCCGCGCAACGAACTGCCGGGCTCACCGCTCCCGGAGGAGCCCGGAAAGCAGCGGCAGCGGCAGGGCCAGGCGTCGCAGGGGCCCACGGCCTCCGAAGCGCCGACGCAGGGCAGCAGCGCGAGCCCCACGCAGGGCGGCGGCGCGGCGGCGACCACTCCGGGCGCGGCCCCCGAGAGCGCCACCGCGGGCACCGGCACCGGCCAGGGGCAGCCCAGCCAGACGCAGGGCACCACCGGGCAGGCACCGCCCCAGCAGTCGTCGCCCCAGCAGCCTCCGTCGTCGGCGGCCGCGGGACCCACGTCCAGCGGCGGCAGCGGCGGCGGCGCGCCCGAGAGCGGCACGAACGGCGGCAGCACGGGCGGCGGCAACGACCGGCTCGTGGGCGGGCTGCTCGGCGGCGGCTGAGCAGGACCGTGACCCGTACGCCGACGGGCCCCGCACAGAGACTGTGCGGGGCCCGTCGGCGTACGTGGAGACGCGTGTGGAGATGCGCGTGGAGGGGGCGGCTCAACCGCGCGTGGAGGGGGCGGCTCAACCGGTCTGAGCCGCGAGCTCCTTGGCCGCTTCCGTCAGATCCTTGGCGGTGTCGATCGCCCGCCAGTAGGCGCCCTGCGGCAGCGGGAAGCCCGCCAGGCTCTTCTCGCGTGCCAGGCGCGGGAACGTGGTGCGCTCGTGGTCGCCGCGGTCCGGCAGGAGTGCGGCGAAGGAGGCGGAGAAGACGTACACGCCCGCGTTGATCAGGTACGGGGACGGCGGGGACTCGATGAAGTCCGTGATGTGGCCGAACGCGTCCGTCTCGACGGCGCCCCACGGGATGCGGGGGCGGGCCAGGGCGAGGGTCGCGGTGGCGTCGCGCTCGGCGTGGAAGGCCGCCATGTCGCGCAGCGAGAAGCGGGTCCAGATGTCGCCGTTGGTCGCGTACCAGGGGCGGTCCGCGTGCGGGAGGTGGCGGGCGGCGTACTTGAGGCCGCCGCCGCGGCCCAGGGGCTCGTTCTCGACCACCGTGGTGACGTTCAGGGGGAGATCGGCCGACTCCAGCCACTCCTGGAGCACTTCGGCGAGATGGCCGCAGGAGACGACCGCGTCCGTCACGCCCTCGGCCGCCAGCCAGGAAAGCTGATGGCCGATGATCGGGGTCCCTGTGCCAGGGATCTCGACCATCGGCTTGGGCCGGTCATCGGTGTACGGACGGAGGCGCGAGCCCTGGCCACCGGCCAGGACGACGGCCTGCGTGGGCCTGTGAGCGTGAGGGTCGCCGGTCATGCCGGAAACCCTACGTGCCGGCCCGATCAGCCGTTCTGGTGGGCGGCGACGCCCGTCGCGAAGGACGTGTCGCAGACCGGGCGCGCATACGACTGGGCACGGGTCGGGCCGTACTTCTGGACGGCCGCGCGGCCGAGGGCACGGGCGATGGAGACGCAGTGCCGGGCGAGCGACGGGTGGCGGTTCACCTCCTGCTGGAGGTGGGTGAGCGCGAGGCCCGGGTTCCTCTCCTGGAGCTCAAGGAGCAGCCGGTCGCGCAGGAGGTCCTGCGGGGCGCGCGACTTGGCCGGCTTGGAGAGGTCGCCGGAGGACGCGGTGAGCATCGAATCCGAGGAGTTCCCGGACCAGTTGACGCTGGTGACCGCGAGGGTCCCGGAGAGCACCAGCATCACGGGCAGGACGAGGGCGAGCGTGCGGCCGATGCGTCGGGCGGGGCCTCGGTGGGCTCGGCGCGGCTTCTGGGTGTAGTTGGCGGAGTGCGTCACGCGAGTGAGCGTAGCGGTCGGTGATGATTTGGCGACATTACGTCACTCGGTCGAGCGACGGAGAATGAGGTTTCTCTGGAGCGGTGTTGACGAGGCCTCGGCGAAATGACCGGTCTGCCGGGGTATTTGTCGACAACGTGGGCGCACGCGCAGGGCCCCGCACCGAGGTGCGGGGCCCTGCGCGTGCTGGTGAGGCGGTTCGTCAGTCGGTGAGGCGCTCGCCCGTCGACGTCGAGAACACGTGGATCTCGCCCGGACGCGGCACGACGTGCAGCTGGGTGCCCTTCTCGGGGACCCGGCGGCCGTTCACGCGGACCACGAGGTCCTTGTGCTCGCCGCCGACCTCGGCGGAGCCGTAGACGTAGCCGTCGGCGCCGAGCTCCTCGACGACGTTCACGGAGACGGCGAGGCCCGCCGGGGCGTCCTCGGTCTCCTTGGAGAGGGACTTCGCGGTGGAGCCGTCCTGCTCGACGATGTCGAAGTGCTCCGGACGGACGCCGACGGTGACCGTGCGGTCGCCCTTGTCGGCGGCGGCGGACAGCGCCTCGCGGTTGACCGGCACCACGGAGTTGCCGAACTTCACGCCGCCGTCGGTGATCGGGACCTCGACGAGGTTCATGGCGGGGGAGCCGATGAAGCCCGCGACGAAGAGGTTGGCCGGGCGGTCGTACATGTTGCGCGGCGAGTCGACCTGCTGGAGCAGACCGTCCTTCAGGACGGCCACGCGGTCGCCCATGGTCATGGCCTCGACCTGGTCGTGGGTGACGTACACGGTGGTGATGCCCAGGCGCCGCTGGAGGGACGCGATCTGCGTACGGGTGGAGACACGCAGCTTGGCGTCGAGGTTCGACAGCGGCTCGTCCATGAGGAAGACCTGGGGCTCACGCACGATGGCGCGGCCCATGGCGACACGCTGGCGCTGACCGCCGGAGAGCGCCTTGGGCTTGCGGGCCAGGTAGTCCGTGAGGTCGAGGATCTTCGCCGCGTCCTCGACCTTCTGGCGGATCTCGGCCTTGTTGACGCCGGCGATCTTCAGGGCGAAGCCCATGTTGTCGGCGACGGTCATGTGCGGGTAGAGCGCGTAGTTCTGGAACACCATGGCGATGTCCCGGTCCTTGGGCGGCAGGTGCGTGACGTCGCGCTCACCGATGCGGATGGCGCCGGCGTTCACGTCCTCCAGGCCCGCGAGCATGCGCAGGGAGGTGGACTTTCCGCAGCCGGAGGGACCGACGAGGACGAGGAATTCGCCGTCCGCTACGTCGAGCTCGAGCTGGTCGACGGCGGGCTTGTCGCCACCCGGGTAGATGCGGGTCGCCTTGTCGAACGAAACAGTGGCCATGGTGAGGGCCCCTTCCACCGGCAGGAACGTGCCGGACGATCCGAGTAGAGGGAGTGGTGTAGTCCACCTGAGTGAACTGCTGGGACGGTACCCCGGGGGGGACCGCTCTGTCAGTAGTCCTGCGGCCGCGACCTTCGAGGAAATTTTCGACGGGGGCACCGGCGGTGTTGGTTACACTGCACGGGCACGTTCAGTGCATGCCTCCTTAGCTCAGATGGCCAGAGCAACGCACTTGTAATGCGTAGGTCGTCGGTTCGAATCCGACAGGGGGCTCTTTTTTCTGCCTAGTGGCGGCCCGACAGGCGGTCCGCGATGCGGGCCAGGCGGGGGGCCGTGGGCGTCGGGGTGGTCAGTTCTCGGCGGTCCGCGTTGCGGTACGTCGCGTACATGCCCTGGACGCCGATCCAGCGGAACGGTTCCGGTTCCCACTTGCGGACCTTGTGGTTGACCCAGGGCAGGGTCGTGAGGTCCGTGGGGCCCGCCTGGCCCGAGTCCTGCTGGACCAGGTCGCGCAGGGTGCGGGCCGCGAGGTTGGCGGTGGCGACGCCCGAGCCGACGTAGCCGCCCGCCCAGCCCAGGCCCGTCGCGCGGTCCAGGGTGACCGTGGCGCACCAGTCGCGGGGGACGCCCAGGACCCCGGACCAGGCGTGGGCCACCTCGACCCCGGCCAGCTGCGGGAAGAAGCGGGTGAGGATCTCGCGCAGGGCCTCGATCGTGGCCGGTTGCGTGCGGCCGTCGTTGTCCGTCTTCGAGCCGAAGCGGTACGGGACGCCTCGGCCGCCCAGTGCGATGCGGCCGTCGGCGGTGCGCTGCGCGTACATGTACGCGTGCGCCATGTCGCCGAGGGTCTCGCGGCCCTCCCAGCCGATCGACTCCCATTGGGCGGGCGACAGGGGCTCCGTCGCGATCATTGAGGAGTTCATCGGGAGCCACGTGCGGCGCTGGCCCTTCAGGGACGCCGTGAAGCCCTCCGTGCAGCGCAGGATGTAGGGGGCGCGGACCGTGCCGTACGGGGTGATGGCGTGCTTGGGCTTGATCTCCGTGACCGGCGTCGATTCGTGGATCGTCACGCCCAGTGCCTCGACCGCCGCCGCCAGGCCCTTCACCAGCTTCACCGGGTGCAGGCGCGCGCCGTGCGGGGTCCAGGTGGAGCCGACGGCGCCCGCGACGCGGATCCGGTCGGCCGTCTCCCGGGCGCCGTGCAGCGTGCGCTCCTTCTCGCCGTACGCGAGTTCCGTCGCGTGGAACTCCTTCAGGCGCGCCAACTGGGCAGGCGTGTACGCCACTTCGAGTACGCCGCCGTGGTGGATGTCCGCCTCGATCGACTCGTCGGCGGCGGCGCGGATCACCTCGTCGACGGTCTCGTTCATCGCTTCCTGGAGGCGGACCGCGGCGTCCCTGCCGTGCAGGCGGGCGTAGCGGTCGCGGCCCGCGATGCCGTTGTAGAGCCAGCCGCCGTTGCGGCCGGAGGCTCCGTACCCGCAGAACTTCTGTTCCAGGACGGTGATGCGGAGGAAGGGGGCGGCCTTCTTCAGGTAGTACGCGGTCCACAGGCCCGTGTAGCCGCCGCCGACAATGCAGACGTCGGCACTCTCGTCGCCCGGCAGGGGTTCACGGGGGGCCGGGGTGCCGTCGTCCGTGTACCAGTACGAGATGCCGCCGTTGATCGTGCTGCTCATGCGCGGGACGTTACTGCGCTGGTGGGGGCTTTGGGGAGGGGTTCAGGGCAGGGCATTCCGATACGTTGATCCGGCACGTGGCGGAGCGTCACGTGCCGGATCGACAAAGGACAGTTCAGATGGCCGTACGCAAGGCCGGGCGCATCGTCGCCGCGGTGGCCGCCACCGCACTTCTCGCCGGGGGCGCAGCCGCCTGCGGGCCCGAGGACCTCACGGGCGGGAGCGACGACAAGGGGTCGGCCTCGGAGTCCGCCGCCACCGGCGGTTCCGGTGGCCCCGAGGCGAAGGAGCCGCCGGCCGGCACCGACGCGCTCGCGAAGACGCCCGCCACGGTGAAGGGCGGTGTGATCACCGTCGGCGACCCGAAGGCCGCGCACACGGTCAAGCTGTACGAGGACGCGCGCTGCCCGATCTGCAAGAAGTTCGAGGAGACCGGCGCGCAGGCCCTGGTGAAGCCGGTGGCCGACGGCAAGGTGAAGGTCGAGTACACGCTCGCCTCGTTCCTCGACAAGAACCTCGGCGGCAGCGGCTCGGTCAACGCGGCGAACGCGCTGCGCGCCTCGGTGGACGCGGGCAAGTTCCCGCAGTTCCACGCCGCGGTCTTCGCCAACCAGGCCGAGGTCGAGACCGACGACGCCTACACGCCCGCCTTCCTGCTGAAGATCGCCGACAAGGTGGACGGGCTGCGGGGCGCCGAGTTCGACAAGGCGGTGCACAAGGGCACGTACAAGAAGTGGGTCGGTGAGGCCATGCAGGCCTTCACCGACGACGGCATGCAGGGCACGCCGACCGTCGTCATCGACGGCAAGAAGGCGGACAGCAACTCGCTGTTCGACCAGGACACGTTCGCTAAGGAGCTCAAGGCGTCCGGGATCTCCTGAATCTCCTGACCGCCCATCGTGCCGGTGCCGGGCGTACGGCGCTCCGGGTCAGCGGGTAGCAGGCGAGGCCGATCAGGACCGACGTGAAGTGGCCCAGGTCGGTGAAGGTCCTGCCGGTGATCAGTGGGGTGCCGTACACGGCGATGACGACGAGGAGATACGCGTATCTCCAGGGGGCGGGGACCCAGTAGGTGAGGACCGCGATCACGCCCGCGAGGGCGTAACTGACGCCCACATCAAGGGTGTTGACCGATGACGGCGGCGCGGCGCCGTGGTGGATCGCCAGCGCGAGGACGCCCTCGCTGATGAGCGTGGCCATGACGTGCGCGCCCGCGGCCACCGCGAGCCAGCGCGCCGTGCCGAGCCAGCGTTCGGCGGTGGCGTGGAACACGGTGTAGAGCACGGCGTACGAGAGCCAGGTGCCGCCGTCGATCCACAGCGCGCTGGAGATCAGGACGCGGACGGGGTTCTTGGACAGCTCGTGGATGTTCGTGGAGCGCTGGCGCAGGAAGTCCTGCCCGAACTCCGGTGACATGTGGTGCATCGCGACCGTCGTGACGAAGAGGATCGCGAGCCAGGTGTACGTCCCCGGGGCGCCGCGGATGTAGGCCAGGACAGCCTGCCTCGCGGGCCTCGTGGCCCGAAGAATCCCCATGCGGTGATTGACCCACGCCGGTAGCGTCGCGGGCGTGATCGACATTCGCATTCCGGACGGGCTGATCGAGTCGCAGTACGAGTACGCGGGGGAGCCGGGCCGTGCCTTCATCGCGGCGCTGCCCGCGCGCGTGACGGAGTTCGTCGAGCGGTGGGACCTGAGGGTCGACGGGCCCCCGATGCACGGCATGGCCGCGCTCGTGCTGCCCGTGGTGCGGCGGGGCGACGGCACTCCCGCCGCGGTCAAGTTCCAGCTCCTGGACGAGGAGACCGAGGGGGAGCCCGTCGGGCTGCGCGTGTGGGACGGGGACGGGGCGGTGCGGCTGCTGGACCACGACGCCGGCACGGGCACGATGCTGCTCGAACGCCTCGACTCCGGGCGGATGTTGTCGACGATGAAGGACACCCGGAAAGCCGTGCTCGTCATCGCCGAGCTGCTTGCGCGGCTCACCGCCGTGCCCGCGCCGCAGGGGATGCGGGGGCTGGGGGACATCGCGGCGGAGATGGTCGACGATCTGCCTCAGGCGCTGAAGGCGATCTCCGACCCGGCCGAGCGCGCGATCGTGGAGCGGTGCGGGGGCGCGGTGCGCGAGGTCATGGGCGAGCCCGGTGACCGGCTGTTGCACTGGGACCTGCACTTAGAGAACGTCCTGGCGGCCGAGCGCGAGCCGTGGCTCGCCATCGACCCGAAGCCGCTGGCCGGGGACCCCGGCTTCGACCTCTGGCCCGCGCTCAACAACCGCTTCGACGTGGACGACGTGCTGTGGCGGTTCGACGCGATGAGCGAGGTGCTCGGGCTCGACCGGGAGCGGGCGCGCGCGTGGACGCTGGGGCGGGTGCTGCAGAACGCGCTGTGGGAGATCGAGGACGGGCGGGAGCTGGACGCGGAGGATCTGGAGGTCGCCCGGCTGCTGTTGGGAGTGCGGTGAGCCGCGTCGTACCCTGCGGCCATGATTCGTGCCGCCACCCCTGCCGACGTGCCCCTCATCCACGCCATGGTCCGCGACCTGGCGGAGTACGAGAAAGCCCTCGACGAAGCGCGGGCCACCGAGGAGCAGCTGCGTGAAGCGCTCTTCGGGGGGCGGCCCGCCGCGTTCGCGCACATCGCGGAGGCGCAGGACGCGTCGGGCAAGAGCGAGGTCGTCGGGTTCTCGCTGTGGTTCCTGAACTTCTCCACGTGGCGCGGGGTGCACGGGATCTACCTGGAGGACCTGTACGTACGGCCCGAGGCGCGCGGCGGCGGCCACGGCAAGGCGCTGCTGACCGAGCTCGCGCGGATCTGTGTGGAGCGCGGTTACGAGCGCCTCGAGTGGTCCGTGCTCGACTGGAACGAGCCGTCGATCAACTTCTACAAGTCGCTCGGTGCGCTGCCGCAGGACGAGTGGACCGTGTACCGGCTGACCGATGAGGCGTTGGCGGGACTCGGGGCCTGAGCGGGTTTCCGCTGAGCCGTTCTACGGGATCAGGACCACCTTGCCCGTCGTGCGGCGGCTCTCCAGGTCGGCGTGGGCTGTTGCCGCCTTCGACAGGGGGTAGCGCTGGATCGCCGGGGTGAAGTGACCCTTCGCCGCTTCGGCCAGGGCCGCGAGCTCCAGGGTGCGGACCGGGTTGTCGCCGCCCGCCTTCCGCATCATGACCGGGCCGAGGACGCCGGTCTGGGTGATGCCGCGGGCCGCCAGCTGCTCGTCGGTGAAGGTCAGGGGCTCGCCGTCGTGCGGGCCCTTGCCCGACCAGCCGAAGACGAGGTGTTCGCCGCCGCGGGCGAGGAGGTCCACGGCGGCCCGGCCGGGCGCCCCGCCCACGCCGTCGAAGACGACGGTGGCGCCGGGGACGCCGAGCTTCGCCAGGTAGGCGTGCGCCTCGTCCGGCCAGTCCGGGTTCGTGTAGTCGACGGCGAGGTCGGCGCCGTTCGCCTCGACGCGGGCCGTCTTCTCCGGGCCGCCCGCCAGGCCGATCACGGTGGCGCCCGCGTGCTTGGCGTACTGGACCAGGAGCGTGCCGATGCCGCCCGCCGCCGCCGGGACGACGGCCACGGAGTCGGGGGTCAGCTCGGCGAACTGAAGGATTCCCATCGTCGTACGGCCCGTGCCGATCAGGGCCACGGCCTCCGCGTCGTCCAGGCCTTCGGGGATCTCGTGCAGCCGGGAGGCCTCCGTGACGGCCAGCTCGGCGTAGCCCCCGGGGGCGAAGCCGATGTGGGCGACCACGCGCTTGCCGAGCCAGTTCGCGTCCACTCCCTCGCCGAGGGACTCGACCGTGCCGGCCACCTCGCGGCCCGGGATCGTGGGCAGCTCGGGGAGTTCGGGGAGCGGGCCCTTGATTCCCTCGCGGATGGCGGTGTCCAGGAGGTGCACGCCCGCCGCTGTCACCGCGATGCGGAGCTGGCCGGGGGCCGGGACCGGGTCCGGGGTCTCCTCGTACGTGAGGTGGTCGGCCGGGCCGAAGGTGTGCAGGCGGATGGCGTGCATGGGGGGTGCTCCCTGGACGAGGACGAGGACGTGGGCTTGGTCGTGGTCGTGGGCTTGGGCTTGGGCTTGGGTGTCGGGTCGGGGTCTCGGGGTCGGTGAGGTGGTGGGCCTGGACGCCAGCCTGGTTCCTCAAGCGGACTTGAGGTCAAGCCTTGTGGAGGTCAGTGCGAGCGTCACCGCCTCCAGCGCGCTGTTGAAGGACACCTCGGAGAGCAGGCCGGGCGCGGCGACCTGGTCACCGGCCAGGTAGACGCCGTCGCCGCGGTCGATCGCCGGGCGGTCCCGCCAGGTGGTGCCGGGCAGGTCCACCGCGCCGGTGCGGCCGTTGGACACGGCGTCGCGGCGCCAGACCAGGCGGTCGCGCCAGCCGGGGAAGCCGAGGTCGAGCAGGTGGTCGGCGCGGGCCGCGCCGTCCGCCTTGGACTCGTCGGGGGAGAGCGGGATCTGACCCTGGATCAGTTCCTGTCCGGCGGGGGCGAGGGTGCGGTCCTGTGTGGTGAACCGTTCGATCCAGCCGGTCCCGTCCAGGTCGGAGATGGCGAACGGGTCGCCCCTGCGGGAGGTGAGGGCCACGTCGACGAGGGTCGTGCGGGCGCTGTCCCACTGGAGGGTGTCGTCCTGGAGGAGCCGGCGGGCCGCGGGGAGGGAGGTGGCGACGACGACGGGGCCCGTGGCGGGGAGCGAGGCGAGGCTGTCGACGCGGGACAGCGTCTCCACGCGTACCCCCAGGTTCCAGGCGAGGGTCGCCATGCGGTCGATGACCGAGCCCCAGCCGCCGCGCGGGTAGTGCGCCTCCGGGGGCAGCTTCGTGGCGCGGCGCAGGCGCTCGTGCACGAACCTGGCGGAGAGGGAGCCGGGGTCGTGGTGGAACGTCGCCACGGCGATGTAGTGCGCGGCGGCGCGTGCGCCTTCCTCGCCGACCTCGGCGGTGGCCCAGGTCATGAAGTCCTCGTTCACCGGCGCCTGTTCGGGCCTGCGGCGCAGGAGCTTCAGCATCGCGAGAGGTGGGGTACGGCGGAGCCTGCCCTGGTGGTGGAGGCGCAGGCGGGTGCCTTCGATGGGCGGGAGGGAGGCGAGGGGGCCGATGAGGTCGCGCTGCTTGAGCCAGGTCCAGTGGGGCCCGCCGTTGTAGAGGGCGTGCGGGCCTTCGTTCGTGCGGTACGCGCCTTCGGCGGTGCGCGCTCGGCCGCCGAGGGTGTGGTGGGACTCGTGGATGGTGACGCGGGCGCCGGATTCGGCGGCGGTGATGGCCGCGGTGAGACCGGCGAAGCCGCCGCCGATGACGGTGAGGTGCGTGGTGGGGGTGGGGTTGGAGTGCTTGGGGTTGTTGCGCATGGGGTGCTCCTGTCGTGGTCGGGCGCGGGCAGCCGCGCTTGGCTGCGCCCACTCGGTACGGCCTGCTCGGTACGGCCTACTCGATACGACGGACAGGGGTGCCCTGGATGTGACATCGGGGTGCGGCGGCGTTGTCAGTGGGTGGGTGCACGATGGGGGCATGGGACAGAGGGATGCGGCAGCGGTGAAGAAGGCTCGGCGGCCTGAGGTGCGGTTGCCCGCGCTGCGGGAGTTCGACGGGGGCGAGTTGGAGCCCGACGGGGATTACGACGGGTTCGGGTTCCGGGACCTCGATCTCGCGGGGCAGGACGGCGGGGGAGCGCTGTTCCTGGACTGCGCGATGACGGGCTGCGGGGTGACCGAGACGCGGCTCAGCAGGGCGCGGTTCGTGGACTCGGTGCTGACGGAGCTGCGGGGGGTCGGCACGGAGCTGGTGGAGGCGTCGCTGCGGGACGTGGAGGTGGTGGACGCGCGGCTGGGGGGCGTTCAGCTGCACGGGAGCGTGCTGGAGCGGGTCGTCGTACGGGGCGGGAAGATCGACTATCTGAACCTGCGGAAGGCACGGTTGAAGGATGTCGTCTTCGAGGGGTGCGTGCTGGTGGAGCCGGACTTCGGGCAGGCGGCTCTGGAGCGGGTGGAGTTCGTGGGCTGCGTGCTGAAGGGGGCGGACTTCAGCGGGGTCCGGATGAAGGACGTCGACCTGAGGGGGGCCGCGGAGGTGGACATCCTGCGGGGGATCGACTGCCTGGCGGGGGCGGTGATCAGTACGGCGCAGCTGATGGATCTGGCGCCGGCGTTCGCCGCGCAGGTGGGGGTGCGGGTGGAGTAGCGGCCGGGTTTGGCGGGGTGGTTCCGGTCCGCCGGTGGGTGCGGTGTCTCTCCATGGGTGGTGCGGGCCGCTGCGACCGGCGTACGCGCTGGGCGCTTATGCCCGGGGGAATCGGGACTGGAGGGTCCAGATGGTGGGGTTGTCCGCCAGGGACTCGTGGAGGTCGATGAGGTCCGCCAGGAGATCCTGGAGGAAGTCCCGCGCCTCGCGGCGGAGCTCGGAGTGGGAGAACGTCAGCGGGGGCTCCTCCGCCCGCATCCAGTCCGCCTCGATGTCCACCCACCCGAAGCGCCGGGTGAACAGCATGCGGTCCGTCGACTCCGTGAAGTCGAGCTCCGCGTGCTGAGGACGGGAGGCCCTGCTCCCCCGGGGGTCCTGGTCCACGAGCTCGACGATGTCGCACAGCGCCCACGCGAAGTCGAGGACGGGAACCCATCCCCAGGCTGTGGACAGCTCCCGGTCCGCCTTCGTGTCCGCGAGATACACGTCCCCGCAGAACAGGTCGTGCCGCAGCGCGTGGACGTCCGCGCGGCGGTAGTCGAACTGCGGGGGGTCGGGAAAGCGGTGGGAGAGGGCGTAGCCGATGTCGAGCACGTGAGTGATGGTGTCATGGCGGCGGAGCCCACCTGTCGATGCCTGCCGGTGCCTGCCGGTGCCCGCCGATGCCCGTCCGTCCCTGTTGATACCTGTCGATGCCTGTCGATGCTTCCTCACGGCAGCAGGCGCTGTTCCTTCGCCACCGCCACCGCTCCCGCCCTCGTGTCCACGCCGAGCTTGTCGTAGATCCGGCCCAGGTGCGTCTTCACCGTGGCCTCGCTGATGAACAGCGCGCGGGCGATGTCGCGGTTGCCGAGCCCGTGGGAGAGCTGGGCGAGGATGTCGAGCTCGCGGTCCGTGAGGGTCGGCAGCGGCTTGCGCATGCGGGCCATCACGCGGGACGCGACCGGCGGCGAGAGCGTGGTGCGGCCCTGCGCGGCGGCGTGGATAGCGGCGAAGAGCTCCTCGGGGCGCTCGGCCTTCAGGAGATAGCCCGTGGCGCCCGCCTCGATGGCGCGGGTGATGTCGGCGTCCGTGTCGTACGTCGTCAGGACCAGGACGTGCGGCGGGGCGGCGGGCGCCGTGATCCGGCGGGTCGCCTCCACTCCGTCCATTCCCTCGCCCAGCTGGAGGTCCATCAGGACCACGTCCGGGGTCAGCTTCGCGGCCAGCGCGATCGCCTCCTCGCCCGTGCCCGCCTCGCCGACCACCTCGATGTCCGGCGCGCTGCCCAGCAGGGCGAGCAGTCCGGCGCGTACGACGACGTGGTCGTCGCAGACCAGCAGGCGGACCGGGGAACTGTCGGGCGTCATGACGTCTCCTGGGGGGAAAGCGGGATCGCGACCGAGAGCACCGTGCCCTCGCCCGGTGCCGACTCGATCGTCAGTGTGCCGCCGAGCTGCCGGGCCCTGGCGCGGATCGCGGGCAGTCCGTGGCCCCGCCGGTCGGGGGCGGGCCGCGGCTCGGCGGGTGTGAAGCCGCGGCCGTCGTCCGCGACGTCGAGCACCACCTGGTCGTCCAGGTGGGTGAGCGTCAGCGCCGCCGTCCGCGCGCCGGCGTGCTCCGTCACGTTGGCCAGGGCGCCCTGCGCGATGCGCAGCAGCGCGGACTGCGTCCGGTCCGGGAGCGGGACCGGTGTGCCCTCGGAGTGGAAGCGGACCGTGAGGCCCGCGTCCCGCGCGGTGCGCGCGGCCAGCGTCCGCAGTGCCTCGTCGAGGCCGCCGCCGTCGGCGAGGTCGGCGGGCGCCAGGTCGTGCACGAAGCGGCGGGCCTCGGTGAGGCCGCGTTCGGTGATCGACTCGGCCGTTCGGACATGGGTGCGGGCCCTGGCCGGGTCCGTGTCCCAGACGCGGTCGGCGGCCTGGAGCAGCATCTGCTGGCTGGACAGGCCCTGGGCGAGGGTGTCGTGGATCTCCATGGAGATGCGCTGGCGTTCGGCGAGGGTGCCTTCGCGGCGCTCGGTGGCGGCCAGTTCGCGGCGGGTGCGGATGAGGTCGTCGATCAGTTCGCGCTGGCGGGCCGCCTGGCGCTGCATGTAGGCGAAGACCGCCGTCGCGATCGCCGACACGGCGGGCGGCCCGAGGATCAGGTCGGGGTCGTAGCGGCCCGCGAGCCGCAGCTGCGACGCGATGACGCAGCCGGTCAGGACGGCCACCAGGACCAGGGCCGCGCGCGGCGGCAGCGTCCGGAGCCCGGTGAAGAAGAGCGGCACCGCGCACCACCCGAAGCTCGGCGCGAGGACGACGAGGACCAGCCAGACCCCGACGACCAGGGCGAGCCAGGTCAGGCGGCGGGGGGTGGGGCGGGTGCCGGGTGCCGGGCCGGAGGCGTAGCCGGACGCGTACGACGCGGAGTGCTTTCCCCGCAGGGCCGCGGTGAGCGGCGGAAGGGCGTAGAGGACGGCGAGGACCACCGAGAGCACGATGATCCACGGGACGCGCGCGCCGCCGGGGTGGCGCAGCAGGAAGCGGGCCAGCGAGGTGGCGAGGAGCAGGTAGAACGCCGCGTGCATGACGGCGGCGAGCCATCGGGCGTCGGGGTCCGGCGTGCGGGGGTCGAGGCCCGGCGTGCGCTGTCCCACTGGGGCGCCTCCCTCTCGTACAGCCTCGTGCCGCCGTCTCTCATGTCGCCGTCACGCGGTCGCTGAACTGCGCAAACAACCTCATTGTGGCCCGGCGGGACCACCGAGGGGTCAACCGATCGGTTGACCCTGGTGTCGGCCGAGTCGCGCGCGGCTCCCAGCCGGTACGCCGAGGGGTGCGGGCCGGATGCGGCCGGAGGATTGGTGGCAGAGGAAAACAACCTCCCCGAACACCCCGAACACCCCGAACTCCGCCCCACCTTCACCTTGAGGAGCACCCCGTGCAGAAGATCTCCCGCCGCACCCGCGTCCTGACCATCGCCGCCACCGCCGCCGTTCTCGGCGCGGGCACCTTCGGCGCCGTCTCCGCCAGCGCCGAGTCCCCGGCCGCCGCCCCCAAGGCCGCCGTCGCCGCCGACGCGGCCAACAAGAACCTCACGCAGTCGACGCACCTGAACGTCGCCGCCGCGACCAAGGCCGCCCAGGCCACCCTCGACGCCGCGAAGAAGGAGAACCAGCGCGTCTCCGTCGCCGTCGTGGACCGCAACGGCAACACCATCGTCGAGCTGCGCGGCGACGGCGCGGGCCCGCAGTCCCCCGAGTCCGCCGTGAAGAAGGCGTACACCGCCGTCTCCTGGAACGCGCCCACCTCCGAGCTGGTCAAGCGCCTGGAGCAGGCCCCGAACCTGAAGGACATCCCCGGCACCCTGTTCCTCGCGGGCGGTGCGCCGGTCACCGCCAAGGACGCGCCCATCGCGGGCATCGGTGTCGCGGGCGCCCCGAGCGGCGACCTGGACGAGAAGTTCGCCAAGGCGGGCGTCGCGGCGCTCGGCCGCTGAAGCCGCTGAGCCGCGAAGCTGCCGAGGCCGGCTGATCTCATGATGCCGAGGCTGTTCCCGGTCCGTACGACGACGAGGAGAACGATCATGACAAGGACCGCTGACGACCAGCGGCTGCTCGACGCCGCACACGCCGGGAACGCCGCCGAGGTGAGAGCCGCCATCGACGCGGGCGCCCGCGTCGAGACCCGCGACACCGAGCTGCGCACGCCCCTGCTGCTCGCCGCCCTCGGCGATCACGTCGAGGCCGCTCAAGTCCTGGTGGCCGCGGGAGCGGACGTCGACGCGCAGGACCATCGCGCCGACAGCCCCTGGCTGGCCACCGGCGTGACGGGCAGCGTCGCCATGCTGCACGTGCTGCTTCCCGCGGGGCCCGACCTGAAGCTCCGCAACCGTTTCGGCGGGATCTCCGTGATCCCGGCCTCGGAGCGCGGCCATGTCGCGTACGTACGGGAAGTCCTGCGCGTCACCGACATCGACGTCGACCACGTCAACGACCTCGGCTGGACCGCCCTGTTGGAGGCCGTGATCCTCGGCGACGGCGGCCGGGCCCACCAGGAGATCGTGGAGCTGCTGCTCGCCGCGGGCGCCACGCCCGGCCTCGCCGACCGGGACGGCGTCACGCCCCTCGCGCACGCGGAGCGGCACGGATTCGCGGAGATCGCCGCGCTGCTGAGGGACGCCTCCTCGTGAGGGCGCCCCGAGCGGGAGTCGCCGCCGGGGCCGCCCTCCTGAGCGCCGCCGTCCTCGCGGGCTGCGGCGCCGGCGGGACCGGCGGCGACGGCCCCGCGGCAGCCGGCTCCGGGCCCGCCCGCGCGACCGCCACGGCCACCCTCCCCGCAGAGCAGCGCACCCCCGAAGGCACCCTCTTGGTCGCCGACTTCGGCTCGGACACCGTCACGTTCGTCGACCCCGAGCGCGGCCCCGTCGAGTCCGTGAAGGTCGGCACCGCCCCCTACGGGCTGACCGTGGGGGAGGACGGCCGTGCCTGGGTCGCCACCGCGGACGCCGTCGCGGTCGTGGACACCCGCACCCGCGAGCGCGTCGACACCATCCCGTACGAGACCGACAGCGGCCCCGCGACGACCGGCGAGTACCGCGGCGGCGGCATGGGCATCGCCCTCGCCCCGGACGGCGAGCACGCCTACGTCGGCGTCAACGTGCCCGGCGGCGACGGGACGTTGGAGGTCATCGACACCGGCAGGCGCGAGGTCACCGACACCGTCCCGGTGGGCCGACGGCCCTTCGACGTGGACGTGTCCAAGGACGGTCGCGAGGTCTACGCGACCAACCACGACTCCTTCGACGTGACGGTCGTACGCGCCGACTCCCTCAAGCCCCGCCGCATCGAAGTCGCCCCCTACGGTACCGAAGGCGGCCTCGGTTCCTGGCTCAAGCCGCACTACGCCGCCGTACGCCCCTCGGACGGCAAGCTCCTGTTGCCCTTCGAGGGCGAGAAGCTCGTGGTGCTCGACCCGCGCACCGGCGAGTCCGACATCGAGCAGATGACGGCCAACACCCATCAGCACGGCGCGCGGATCACCGGCGACGGCACGCTGTTCGCGGTCGGCACGGGACCCATCGACCCCTCGTCGGACGAGGGCCCCTCGCTGACCATGCGTACGAAGGACGGCAAGGAGAAGGTCTTCCCGCTCGACGGGCCGCACGAGGACGTCGCCGTCTCCGAGGACGGCGGCACCGCCTACGTCACCGGCGGCTTCACCCGCGACGGATTCTGGAACGGGATCACCGTCGTCGACCTGGAGAGCGGAGACACCCGCCGCCTCCCGGCAGGGGAGCGCCCGTTGGGCGTCGCGGTGCTCTAGGGCGGGGCCCCGGGGCGCGGAGAAGGCGCGGAGAGGGGGCGCGCAGAGGCATGTCCATGGCATGGACATGGCATGGACAGGGTGCGGGCAAGGTGCCCGGCCCGAACATATGCCGCATAAGATCACAGGCGTGCACCTACGATCCACCGCGCTGCGCGGCACCTCGGCCGTCGCCCTCACCGCCCTCGCCCTCACCGCCTGCAGCGGCTCCGGAGTGCACGGCACGCCCGGGGCCGACGGCGTGCGTGACCCGTACTTCCCGAAGCTGGGCAACGGCGGCTACGACGTCGCGCACTACGACCTGACCCTCGGGTACGACCCCGACGCGCGCCACCTCACCGGCACGGCCGAGGTCACGGCGCGCGCCACCCAGGACCTCAGCGCCTTCAACCTCGACCTCAAGGGCCTGGACGTGCGGGGCGTGGCCGTCGAGGGGAAGGACGCCTCCTTCCACCGCGACGGGCAGGAGCTGACGATCCGGCCCGCGGACGACCTCGACAAGGGCGAGACGTTCCGCACGACCGTCCGCTACTCCGGCAGCCCGGAGACGATCACCGACCCGGACGACTCCGAGGAGGGCTGGCTGCGGACGGAGGAGGGGGCCCTGGCGCTCGGCGAGCCGACGGGCTCCATGGCGTGGTTCCCCTCCGCCAACCACCCCTCGGACAAGGCCTCGTACGACATACGCGTCACCGTCCCGCAGGGCCTGAAGGCCGTCTCCAACGGCGAGTTGACCCGCGAGTCCACCAAGAACGGCCGCACCACCTTCGCCTGGCACAGCGCCGAGCCGATGGCGAGCTATCTCGCGACGGTGGCGATCGGGCCGTACGAGGTGAAGAGGTCGACGACGAAGTCCGGCATCCCGGTGCTCACGGCGGTCGATCCCTCCGAGGCCAAGGCCGGTGCGAAGGCGCTCGCCCGCATCCCCGAGATCATGGAGTGGCAGGAGCTGAACTTCGGCCCCTACCCCTTCTCGTCGACCGGCGCGATCGTCGCCCAGGAGGGCGACGCGGGGTACGCCCTGGAGACCCAGACGCGCCCCACCTTCCCCGGCGCCCCCGACACCGGGCTCATCGTCCACGAGCTGGCGCACCAGTGGTTCGGGAACTCCGTGACGCCCAAGTCCTGGCGGGACATGTGGCTCAACGAAGGCTTCGCGACGTACGCCGAGTGGCTCTGGGAGGAGGACCACGACGGCGACAGCGTGCAGGAGACCTTCGACCAGATCTACGCGGACGACTACTACGAGGACCAGGAGGACAACGACGCCATCTGGGCCTTCCCGCCCGCGAAGCCGCCGTCCGCCGCGACCATCTCGGACAGCCCGGTGTACGAGCGGGGCGGCATGGTCATCCACAAGATCCGCCAGGCGGTGGGCGACGACACCTTCTACGACATCGTGCAGGGCTGGACGAAGGCCCACCGCCACGGCAACGCGGACACCGAGGACTTCACGCGCTACGTGGAGAAGCACGCAGGCAGCGAGGCCGCGCGCGAGAAGGTCCGCGCGATCTGGGGCCCGTGGCTGTACGGGGACGGAAAGCCGGACCGCCCGTAGGGACTCACAGCAGCGGCTTGCGCAGCACGGCGCAGGGGCGGCCCGCTTCGAGATCGTCCCGGTGGTCGATGATCTCGTACCCGAGCCCGCTCCAGAAGGCGAGCCCGGCGTCGTTCCCCGCGAGCACCGCGAGCCGCACGCCGGTGCGCCCGTCCTCCCGGAAGCGCTCCTCGATCCGCTCTGCCAGCTCGCGGCCGAACCCCTGGCGTTGCCGCCCGGCGTCGACCATGAGCAGGCCGATCCACGGGTCGGGGTCGGCGGGGTCGGGATGCCGGTCCAGCGTGATGCCGATCCCGACGACCCGCCCCTCGGACCGCGCGACGAGCACCTGGGCCCCCGGCACCGCCAGCTCGTCCGCGAGCGCGGCGGCGACCTGTTCGGGGCGGATGTCGTCCGGGTCGGGGAAGTCCCCGGAGAGGGCGTGGAAGACGTGGTTCGACGCGTACAGGGCGGTGAGCTCGGTGAGCAGCTCACCGGGGAGCGCGCCGTCCTCGGCGGAGGCGAGCGGTTCGAGGATCATGCGGCGCAGGTTAGTTGACCTGAGTCCGCAGGGATTTGAAGGCGCGGGTCTGGTCCACGATCGCCCGCTCCGTGGGGAGGCGTTCGATCGACGAGGCGCCGAAGAAGCCGACGACTCCCGTGGTGCGGGACAGGACGTGGGCCGCGTCCCGCGGCTCCGCGATGGGGCCGCCGTGGCACAGGACCAGGATGTCGGGGTTCACGCGTTTGGCCGCGTCGTGCATCTCCTGGACCGCGGTGGCCGCCTGATCCAGGGTCAGGGCCGTGCCCGCGCCGATCGAGCCCTTCGTCGTCAGGCCCACGTGCGGGACCAGGACGTCCGCGCCCGCGCGGGCCATGTCCGCCGCCTGGTCGGGGTCGAAGACGTAGGGGGTGGTCAGGAGGTCGCGGGCATGGGCCTCGCGGATCATGTCCACCTCCAGGCCGTACCCCATGCCCGTCTCCTCCAGGTTGGTGCGGAACGTGCCGTCGTACAGGCCGACCGTCGGGAAGTTCTGTACGCCGCTGAAGCCCATCCCCTTCAGCTCGTCCAGGAAGCGGCGCATGTCGCGGAACGGGTCGGTGCCGCAGACCCCGGCCAGGACCGGGGTGTCCTTCACCACCGGGAGCACCTCCCTGGCCATGTCCACCACGATCGCGTTCGCGTCGCCGTACGGGAGCAGGCCCGCCAGCGAGCCGCGGCCCGCCATCCGGTAGCGGCCCGAGTTGTAGATGATCAGGAGGTCCACGCCGCCCTCCTCCGCGCACTTGGCGGAGAGGCCCGTGCCCGCTCCGGCGCCGATCACCGGATTGCCCTTCGCCACCTGGGAGTTGAGGCGCTCCAGGGCTTCCGTGCGGGTGATGTGTGTCATGGGGTGCTCCTCAGCGAGTTGTGCGACAGCGAGTCGTGCGACGGATGCGGTGTCACGTCATGGCGTCTGGTTCAGCGCTTCAGCGCGCGTGCGCCGATCAGCTCGTCCAGGCGGTCGGCCATCGCCACCGCGAACTCCGCGTCGTTGATGTGCGCGTCCAGCTCGTGGAGCCGTACGGTGCTGCCCCGCAGCGTCGTCCGCAGCGCGTTCAGCCCGGCCTCGTCCGCCGCCGTGTCCTGGAACGGGCCGCCCTCGGCGTCCACCGCCGAGACCCCGCGCAGCGGCCAGAAGAAGTCGACGGGGCCGCGCGCGGCGGCGAGCCGGTGGCCGAGGGTGGCGCCGAGCGCGGCCATCTCCTCGGCCGTCGTACGCATCAGGGTGACCGTGGGGTTGTGGACGAGCAGGGTGCGGTCGGCGAAGCGGGGCGGGACGGTCGACGCGGGGCCGAAGTTGACCATGTCGAGGGCGCCGGGGGCGACCACCTGTGGGATGCCCGCGCGGCCCGCGGCGGTGAGGCGCTCGGGGCCCGCGGAGAGGACGCCGCCGACCAGCTCGTCGGCGAGTTCGGTGGTCGTCAGGTCCAGTACGCCGTCCAGCAGGCCGTCGGACGCCAGCTTCTCCACCGCACGGCCGCCCGAGCCCGTGGCGTGGAAGACCAGCACCTCGTAGCCGAGCTCGTCGAGGCGGGCGCGGGCCGCGTCGATCGCGGGTGTCGTCACGCCGAACATCGTCGCGGCGACCACCTTGCGGCCCCGGCCCGCCAGTTCGTCGTGGTTGCGCTCGAAGCGGCGTGCCATGCCCGCGGCTGCCGCCGCCGCGTTGCCGAGGACCTGCCGGGAGACCGCGTTGATGCCGGAGATGTCCACGACGCTGTACATCAGGGTGATGTCGCTGCTGCCGACGTACGGCGCCACGTCACCGCCCGCCATCGTGCTGACCAGGACCTTCGGCACTCCGATCGGCAGTGCGCGCATGGCCTGCGCGGCGATCGACGAGCCGCCGCTGCCCCCGGCGGCGAGCACCGCGTGCAGCCTGCCCTGCCGGTGCAGGTCGAGGACCACCTCGGTCACGCCGTCCGCCATCGCGGCCACGGCCGCGCCCCGTTCGCCCGCGGTGCGCAGCTTCGCCAGGTCGTGGCCGGCCGCGCGGGCCACGGCGTCGGCCGTGACGTCGGGGGCGGGGGCCTGGGCGGGCGGGGGCAGTATGCCGGTGTCGACGAGCAGGGTGTCGCTGCCGTACTCCCTGAGCCGTTCGCGCAGCCAGGCGTACTCCGCGCCTTTGGTGTCGAGCGTCCCGACCAGCACCACGGTCGCCATGGCCCTCACACTCCCTCAAGTGGTGGGTGGTGCACACGATCCTGCGGCCCCGGAGCCGTCACGGCAACGGCGAGGGCCCCCGGCGGAGATTCCGCCGGGGGCCCTCGGGAACTGCTGACTGCCTTATGAACCTCAGACGTTGACGCCGAAGTCCTGCGCGATGCCGACGAGGCCGGACGCGTAGCCCTGGCCGACCGCGCGGAACTTCCACTCGGCGCCGCTGCGGTACAGCTCGCCGAAGACCATGGCGGTCTCGGTGGCGGCGTCCTCGCTCAGGTCGTAGCGGGCGATCTCCGTGCCGCCGGCCTGGTTGATGATGCGGATGAAGGCGTTCCGCACCTGGCCGAAGTTCTGCGAGCGGTTCTCGGCGTCGTAGATCGAGACCGGGAAGACGATCTTGTCGATGTCGGCCGGGAGGCCCGCCAGGTTGACCTTGATCTGCTCGTCGTCGCCCTCGCCCTCACCCGTGACGTTGTCACCGGTGTGCTCGATGGTCTGGTCCGGCGTCACCTTGTTGTTGAAGAAGACGAAGTGCTGGTCCGAGAAGACCTTGCCCTGCGGGTTCACCGCGATGGCCGAGGCGTCCAGGTCGAAGTCGGTGCCAGTGGTGGTACGGACGTCCCAGCCGAGGCCCACGGTGACGGCGGTCAGGCCCGGAGCCTCCTTGGTGAGCGAGACGTTGCCACCCTTGGACAGGCTTACTGCCATTGTTGGGAGTCCCTTCCCTCGTTGCGTACGAACGGGCTTCGTACTGGGGACGAAGCTACCGTCACCTCTATGAACGTCGACCGGGGTCCCAGAGGTTCCAGCTCCTTTTACTTTCTTTACTCATCTCTCGCGTCACTCCCGACACAAGGGAGGCGCGCCGTTAATACGGGTGACGTGGACCGGACAGACGCGGGACCATAGGACCCATGTCCGGTCCCTATGTCATCCGCGGCTCCGTCTGTCTGCCCGAGGCCGAGCTCATGTGGCGCTTCTCCAGGTCCTCAGGGCCGGGCGGTCAGCACGTCAACACCAGCGACTCGCAGGTGGAGCTGCGCTTCGATCTGGCCGGCACGGAAGCGCTGCCTCCGGTGTGGAAGGAGCGCGCCCTGGAGCGGCTCGCGAGCCGGCTCGTCGGCGGTGTCGTCAGCGTCCGGGCCTCCGAGCACCGTTCCCAGTGGCGCAACCGCGAGATGGCGGCGACCCGCCTGGCCTCGCTGCTCGCCGAGGCCACCGCGCCGCCGCCCAGGCCCCGCCGGGCCACGAAGATCCCCCGCGGGATCAACGAACGGCGCCTTCGTGAGAAGAAGCAGCGCGGTCAGACCAAGCGCGGCCGCTCGGGCGAGGGCTGGGGCTGAGCTCCTGCGTCGTCGCGGGCCGTCGTCGCGGGTCGTCGTCGCGAGCCCTCGTGGGCAAAGGTGCGACAGCAAATGTCGTTCAACCCGAAACCATCAGCCCAGCTGTCGGTACTTCCCCTTGAAGTACATCAGCGGCCCCCCGTCGGCGCTCGGCAGAGCAGCCGAAAGTACTCGCCCGATGACGAGGGTGTGATCACCCGCTGTCACCGTCTGTTCGGTCCTGCACTCCAGCGTCGCGAGCGCGCCGCCGACCAAGGGCGCCCCGGACGACTCCCCCCGTACGTAGGGGATGTCCTCGAAGAGCAGCCGGTCGCTGATCCTGCCCTTCATCGCGAACCGGCCCGCGATGTGGCGCTGGCTCTCGGAGAGCACCGAGACGCCCCACATCGGCTGCTCGTCGAGCAGGTCGTCCATCCGGGACCCCTCACGCAGGCTGACCAGCACGAGCGGCGGGTCGAGGGAGACGGAGAGGAAGGCCGTCGCGGTCATGCCGACGTCCTCGCCGACCGGCGCCCGGGGATCGTCCGCGTCGAGGGAGGGCTCGCAGGCGGTCACCAGGACCACACCCGCGGCGAGCCGGGACATGGCGGCGCGGAACTGTTCGTTGCTCACCCCCACAGGATGCCCGTCCGGCGACGGGGTGCGGGGGGCGGGAGGGGCGGGGAGAGTCGCGGAAGCGCTCTCCGGAGATGTCTTCAGTACGGGAACCACGGGAGTGACGCTAGCCCCGCCACCCCAGTCGCCACATCGGGCCGAGGGCCGAGACCGGGCCTAGGTCCGATGGCCGATGCGCCGCCGCCGGGAGCTCGCGGGGCGGGTGCCCGGCGAGTGGACTGGACCAACGAAGGCTTCCCATCTGTGACTTGAGTCACAGGACCCATATTTTGTTGACCCTGTGTACCGAGTGAGCTGCTCGCTGTGATTCAGTGACGGTGGCAATCAGACACTGAGAGAACTCAGGTACGACGAGAACACTAAGGGCGCTGCGAATCCTGGAGTTGCTGTCGAGGTCTCGGGGAGAGCGAGCAATGGAGACCGAGTCGGAGCCGTACGTCCGTCTTGCGACCCTGCGGCAGCTGCATCAGGTGGTGGCGGATCTCAACACGGCCCGGAGCCTGGCGGACACGCTGCAGACCGTCGCCGACGGCGTGGTCAACGGCCTTGGCTATGAGCTGGCGTGCGTCAATCTCGTGCGCCCTGACGGCGATCTCGTCGTCGCCGCCTTCGCGGGCAACACCGCGGCCGAGGCCCTCATCACCGGCCGGGTCGGCTCCCGCGACGCCTGGGAGAAGCGGCTCTCCATGGGCGAGGCCTGGGGCGCCCTGAGGTTCATCTCGTACACCGAGGGCTGGGTCCTGGACGAGGACGACGTCCCGCAGTGGTACACCGACGGCCCCGAGCCCCGCTTCGAGGACGAGTGGCACCCGGCCGACCGCCTCTTCGCCCCGATGTACGCGACGGGCGCGGCCGGCGGCGAACTGCTCGGCGTGATCTCCGTGGACCGCCCGCGCAACGGCCGCAGGCCTGGCGCCTGGGGCCGCGAGGCCCTTCAGATGTACGCCTTCCAGGCCGCCATCGCGATCAGCAACGCCCGCCTTCGCGCCAACATGCAGCGCGCCCTGGTCCGCCTGGAGCGCGAGCAGCAGGCGCTGCGGGCCAGCGAGGAATCCTTCCGGCAGGCCTTCGAGTACGCCCCATCCGGTATGGCCATCGCCGAGATGGGCGGTGACCAGCACGGCCGTATCCTGCGCACGAACGACGCGCTGTGCCGTCTGCTCGGCCGCCCCGCGTCCGCGATGCGCCGCTACTCCTTCTCCGACCTGGTCCACCCCGAGGACATCGGCACCCTCCTGCGGACCTCCGCCGAGGGCGGCCGGGCCGAGCTGCGCCTGGCCCGCCGCGACGGGACGTACGTCTGGGTCTCCCTGCGCAACTCCGTCGTCGCGGACGCCGCCGACGGGCCGCGCTTCCTGCTCACCCACGTCGAAGACATAGAGGAGCGCAAGCGCCGCGAGCTGCAGCTCGCGCACCGCGCCTCGCACGACTCCCTCACCGGCCTGCCCAACTCCGCCGAGCTGCGCTCCCGCCTCAGCTCCCGGCTCTGTCGCAGGCCGCACGCGGGCCAGCCGAGCGCGGTGGACTCGCTGGACGCGGCGTACGACGGCGTCTACGACGCGGACGGGCAGCACAGCTTCGACTACGGCTCGAACAACGCGCACACCCTCCAGCAGGGCGGCGACGGCTTCGACCACCACGTGCACACCGTCGCGCCGCCCGAGGGGCACGGGGACACGGACGACGGCACCAAGGGCCTCGCCGTGCTCTTCTGCGACCTCGACGGCTTCAAGTCGATCAACGACCGCTTCGGGCACCACACCGGTGACGCCGTCCTCATAGAGGTGGCCAGGCGGCTGACCAGCGGTGTCCGTGACGGGGACACGGTTGCCAGGCTCGGCGGCGACGAGTTCGTCGTCCTCGCCGACGGCCTCGGCCGCGCCGACGCGCAGGACCTCGCGGTGCGGCTGCGGAACGCGATCATCCCGCCGATCCGGGTCGACGGGCGTGCGGTCCGTGTGGGTGCCAGTTTCGGCATCGGGTGGGCGCACTGCGGGATGTCGGCCGACGAAGTGTTGCACTCCGCTGACCAGCGGATGTACGTGGAGAAACGGTCCCGTGCCAAGCAGCACAGGCGGGCGGGCTGAGGGTCCGGATGAGGTCAACGCCACCCCTTGACCTCACCCGGAGCGGGTAGGCTCCCCCGGTCAGCGACATGAGGGAGTGACCAGGGAATGACGCCCGGCAATAACGGCGACCACACGCCGAACGCGCCAGAGGGCGACGACGATCCGTTCGGCTATCTGTACGAAGACGGACAGGCGGCCGGCGCCACCCCGCCCAGCGGCGGGGGCGGCTACGGGTACCCGGGTCCCCGCTCCTCGTCGTACAACCACGTGCGCGCGGTGGGCGACCGCAGGCCCAACACCTACGGGGCGCCGGCAGCGCCCGCGTACGGCCAGCAGGTGCCGCCGCAGCAGCAGGCCTACGGCCAGCCGAACGCGCATTACGCCGCTCCGGAGACGCAGCCCGGCGGAGCCCCCACGGGACCGCAGTACACACCTGCTTCCCGTGGCTCCGGCGGCCGCGGCGGCGGCCCCAACACCAAGGGCCTCCTGATCGCCGCGATCGCGGTCGTCGCGGTCGTCGCCATCGGCATCGGCGCCGCGATCGTGTTCGGCGGCGACGACAAGGAGGACGGCAAGGAAGCGGGCGGTCGGCCGACGCAGGCCGAGACGGTCAAGCCCAGCGAGAAGCCGACGAAGGACCCGCAGAAGCCTGCCGAGCTCCCGAGGACGGACGCGAAGGCGCTCAAGCTCGACGGCGGCACGACGACGGCTTCGGACGTCGAGGGCGCCGAGTCCGAGGGCGGCGTCTACGTCTCCGGTTTCGACAAGGTCGGCGCCCAGGTGACGTGGACCGTGAATAGCATCCCCAAGAGCGGCGAGTACACCCTGTTCGTGGGCTACGGCGTCCCCGGCAAGGCGGCCGAAACAACCCTCCTGGTCAACGGAACACCGTCTGACCGCAAGCTCAACCTGGACAACTTCGCCCATGCTGAGGAGGGTGATTGGGCGAAGGGATGGACCAAGACGTATGCGTACGTCCACCTGAACAAGGGCACCAACACGCTGGCCATCTCTTGTCAGGAGGGGGATCAGTGTGACGCCAACTTGGATCAGGTCTGGCTGAAGGCCGGGCACGTCAACAACTGATCACTGTTCTCTTCGTACATCTTGAGAGTGCGATGTCGAACGGTCCGCGGACAGATGTCGGCGGACCGTTCTTTCGCGGAGTGGTATCGCACACACAATGCGCCGCCGCGTCAGCTGGGCTGCTACCTGCATCCGCTACTTAGCGTGAGCTGAAGGTGTCAGCCCTACTTGGTGCAGGGTTACCCCCAAACGGCAACGCTTCGGGCTTTCCAGGGAAGCGAGCTGGAATAGTGGCCCGTCTTGATGTCGACTTTGCTTCCATAGCATCCGGTGTCGCTATAGAGCGTGATGCGCTTACCGGACTGGTTCGACACCGAGCGCGCGCCTCCGGTGACGGTGCCGTAGCAGCCCGGCCTGAGCTTGCGGTCACGTTCGCCCCCGCCGAAGTTCGGTTTTGACCACACGCAGACATAACCGTTGTCGCATCGTGCGGCAGCGGCAGCTGGTTGTGCAGTGAACGGGACGGCTGCGACCAAAGCCACACCAGCCAGCAGAAGCGAGCGCTTCTTCACAGAGCTATATCCATTCTCATGTAATGGGCACCTGGTTTTCGGGTTCTACCTTGTCATGCCACCAGCCGGCCGACGATCTGCTAGGCGAAGATCCGCTGAAATTGAGCCACGGTTTCTGCCATCGC
Organism: Streptomyces sp. NPDC054047; assembly: GCF_055585065.1. Classification (NCBI taxonomy): domain Bacteria; kingdom Bacillati; phylum Actinomycetota; class Actinomycetes; order Kitasatosporales; family Streptomycetaceae; genus Streptomyces; species Streptomyces sp. NPDC054047. Next base: position 133,413 of record NZ_JBVJKV010000012.1, read on the forward strand.
CTCCCGCCCCGGCGTCAGGTACTTGCGCGGGTCCACCGCCGACTGGTCTGCCTTCAGAAACGCGCGCACCGCTCCCGTGAACGCCGTGTTCAGGGCCGTGCCGACATTGATCTTGACCATGCCGGCCGCCACCGCCGCCCGGATCTCCTTGTCCGGTACGCCACTTGAGCCGTGCAGGACCAGCGGCACGGGGACGGCGGCCGTGAGGGCCGCTATCAACTCGTGGTCCAGCGTTGCCGTGCGGGACGTCATCGCGTGGGAGGAGCCGACCGCCACCGCGAGGGCGTCGACGCCGGTGTCCGACACGTAGGCCGCCGCTTCCGCGGGGTCCGTGCGGACCCCGGGTGCGTGCGCGTCCAGGGGGGCCTCGCCCTCCTTGCCGCCCACCTTTCCCAGTTCCGCCTCGATCCAGATGCCCCGCTCGTGGCCCCAACGCACCGCGTCCGCCGTCGCCTTGACGTTCTCGCCGTACGCCAGCTTCGACGCGTCGAACATCACCGAGCTGAAGCCCTCGGGGTGCGCGGCCCGCAGCAGTTCGGGGTCCGTGACGTGGTCCAGGTGCAGGGAGAGCGGGGCCGATGACGTCCTCGCCACCGCCGCTGCCGCCGCCGCGATCGCGGACAGGTTGCCGCCGTGGAACTTCACGGCGTTCTCGGAGATCTGGAGGATCGCGGGGGTGCCCGCCTGTTCGGCGCCCGCGGCGATCGCCTCCGCGTGCTCCAGCGTGATCACGTTGAACGCGGCGACCCCGCGCCCCGCGGCGCGCGCGTCGGCTACCAGGTCACCGGTGGATACGAGTGGCACGATGAATGTCCCCAATTCCTGGGCCCGTACGGCCCGTTGTGCGTCGCCCACGCGGTGACGCGTGTCCTCACGCCGCGGTGGCCTCCCCGGTCACCGCGACCCGCGCGAGCAGGTCTTCGTACGTCGCGGGCACGAACTCGCCCGCCACCGGGGCCGCCACGGTCGCCGCGGAGAGGGCGACGGCCCGTGCCAGGCGCTGTGGCCAGGGGAGTTCCTCCACCAGGGCGGAGAGCAGGCCCGCGACCGCCGAGTCACCGGCGCCCGTCGGATTGCCGTGCACGCGGACAGGCGGAGCGGCCTGCCAGGTGCCCTCCGGAGTGACCGCGCGCAGGCCCGCCGCGCCCAGGGACGCCACCACCGCGTGCGCGCCCCTGCGGCGGGCGTCACGGGCCGCCTGGGCGGGCTCGTGGGAGCCGGTCAGCTCGGCCAGCTCGTCGGCGTTCGGCTTGACGATGTCGGGGCGGGCGGCGACGCCACGGCGCAGCGCCTCGCCGCTGGTGTCCAGGAGCACGGGGACCTTGGCGGCGCGCGCCGCCCGGACCAGGGTCGCGTACGCGCCCACCGGGACTCCCGGCGGCAGGCTCCCGCACAGCGCGACCGCGTCCGTGCCGCCGCGCAGCGCCTCCTCGTACGACTCCTGGAAGGCGGACCACTCCGCGGGGGAGATCGCCGGGCCCGGCTCGTTCAGCTGCGTCGTGTCGCCGGTCGCCGCGTCGACGACGGCGAGCGTGCGGCGCGTCGCGCCCTCGACGGGCACGAGCGCGTCCGTGACGCGGGGCTCGCGCGTGAGGCGCTCGTGCAGGACGCGGCCCGTGTCGCCGCCCGCGAAGCCCGTCACGGTCACGTCGTGGCCGAGGGCCGCGAGGACGCGGGCGACGTTCAGGCCCTTGCCGCCGGGGCGTTCGATGACCTCGGTGACGCGGTGCGAGGCGTGCGGGGTGAGGGCGGGGACCTTGTACGTGATGTCCAGGGCGGCGTTCAGCGTCACTGTGAGGATCACTCGTCACTCACCCCCGGGATCAGTGGAGAACGCGCTTGCTGCCGGTCTCTTTCGGGGCTGATCATGCCAAAGAGAAGGCGGTTGGCCCAGGGGTCCGGGCCAACCGCCTTCTCTTCGTTGTCTCTTCAACGGGTGGTGAAATCACCCGAGTTGGGCCTAATTGGGCGCAACCACCCAGTCACCCTTGCGCATGACGCCCACCAGGTCGAATGCCGCGTCCAGGACCACCAGGTCGGCGTCCTTGCCCGGCTCCAGCGAGCCGACCGTGTCGTACATCCCCAGGAGCCTGGCGGGGTTGGCGGAGATGGCCCGCACGACGTCCTCGACGGGCAGGCCGTCGACCGTCGCCGAGCGCTTGAACGCGCGGTCCAGGGTGAGGGTCGAGCCCGCGATCGAGCCGCCCTCGACGAGCCGCGCGACGCTGTCCTTCACCTCGACCTCCAGCGGGCCGAGCATGTACCGCCCGTCGCCGAAGCCCGCGGCGTCCATCGCGTCCGTGATGAGCGCGGTGCGGGACGCGCCCGCGTGGTGGAAGGCCAGCTGGAACGAGGCGGGGTGCAGATGCGTGCCGTCGTTGATCAGCTCGACCGTGATCCGCTCGTCCTCCAGGAGCGCGGCGATCGGGCCCGGCGCGCGGTGGCCCAGCGTCGGCATCGCGTTGTAGAGGTGCGTGGCGACGGTGGCGCCCGCGTCGATGGCCTCCTGCGTCTGCTCGTACGTCGCGTCCGTGTGGCCGATGGCCGCGATCACGCCGTGTTCGGCGAGCAGGCGTACGGAGTCGATGCCGCCCGGCAGCTCGGTGGCGAGCGTGAGCATCTTGGCCCGGCCGCGTGCCGCGTCGATCAGCTTGCGGACCTCGGCCGGGTCCGGGTCGCGCAGCAGCCCCTCGCTGTGCGCGCCCTTGCGGCACGGCGAGATGAACGGGCCCTCGAAGTGGATGCCCGCGATCTCGCCCTGCTCGGCGAGCTCGCTGAGCATGCCCGCGCGCTGGGCGAGGAAGTCCATCTCGCCGGTGACGGTCGACGCGACGACGGTCGTGGTGCCGTGCAGGCGGTGCGTGTGGACGCCCTTGAGTACGTCCTCGACCGTGCCGGAGGTGAAGGAGGCACCGCCGCCGCCGTGGTTGTGGATGTCGACGAACCCCGGGACCACCCAGTGGTCCGGCGCGAGATCGACGACCTCGGCATCCGCGGGAGCGCTCCCGGCAATGCGCGTGCCGTCGACGATCACACGGCCGTTGGAAATGGTCCCGGTGGGCAGGACCACCTGAGCACCGGCGAGGACCTTGCTAGTGGCCATCAGGCGGTTACCTCCGTGGAGTCGGTGGGATCGGTGGGGTCAATGGGGTGATCGGGTGCGCCGAGCAGATCCCAGGCGAGCAGGCCCGCGCCCAGGCACCCCGCGGTGTCCCCCAGGGCTGCCGGGACGATGAGGGGCTGGGTCTGGAACGTGACGATGCGTTCCGTCATGGCCGCCCGCAGGGGTGTGAACAAGGTTTCCCCGGCCTCGGCGAGGCCGCCACCGATGATCAGAGTGTGCGGGTCCAGGAGGGTGAGGGCGGTGATGAGGCCGTCCGCGAGCGCGTCGACGGCGTTCTGCCAGACCTCCCGCGCCCGCGGGTCGCCGGACTCCACGGCCTTCGCGCAGTCCGCCGCGTCCGCCTCCGGGTCGCCGCTCGCCGCCGCCCAGGCCTCGCTCACCGCGGACGCGGAGGCGAGCCGCTCCAGGCAGCCGCGCTGGCCGCAGCCGCAGGGCGGGCCGCCGGGGCGCACGATGATGTGCCCGATCTCGCCCGCGGAGCCGTGGGCGCCGGGCTCGATGCCGCCGCCGATGCCGATGGCCCCGGCGATACCCGTGCCGAGCGGGACGAAGAGGAACCGGTCGGCGCCCTTGCCCGCGCCGATCCGCCCCTCGGCGAGGCCGCCGGTGCGGACGTCGTGGCCCAGGGCCACGGGTACGCCTTCCAGCCTGCGGCTCAGGAGTTCGCGCATGGGGACGTCGCGCCAGCCGAGGTTCGAGGCGTAGACCGCGATGCCGCGCTCGGTGTCGACGATCCCCGGGATCGCGACGCCGGCCGCGGCGGCGGGTTCCCCGAACTCCTTGATGCCGTGGGCGCGGAGGTCGGCGGCGAAGTCGAGGATGGACTCGACCACGGCGTCGGGCCCGCGCTCACGGCCGGTGGCCCGCCGCGCCTCGTACAGGAGCGCGCCGTCCGCCCCGACCAGGGCGGCCTTCATTCCGGTGCCGCCCACATCGAGGGCGATGACATGTCTCACGGGGGACAGTCTCGCGCGTCCCCCGCGAGAGGTCTAGTCCACTTCGGGTGATTGCCGTTCTTCCACGGCGGGTGGGCGGCCCCGAACCGCCGCTTCGCGGCGGATATCACCCACCCACCCGTTCCCCGGCAGTACCGGACTAGCTCAGGATCACGCTTCGCGTCAGGTTCCTCGGGCGGTCCGGGTCGAAGCCTCGGGATTCGGCCAGGGACACCGCCAGGCGTTGCGCGCGGATCAGGTCCGCCAGGGGGTCCGCGTCCTGGTGGGCCACCAGTTCTCCGCCCACGCGGGCCACGTCGCCCGCGAGCCCTTCCGGCAGTGCGCCGAACATCCACGTCACCCGGCCGGGGCCGGTGATGGAGATCGGACCGTGGCGGTACTCCATCGCGGGGTACGACTCCGTCCAGGCCCCGGCAGCCTCCCGCATCTTCAGCGCCGCCTCGAGGGCGAGACCGTACGTCCAGCCGCGGCCGAGGAACGTCCACTGCTCGGCGGCGACCACCGAAGCCGGCAGCGGCTCCGTCACCGCGAGCTCCGCGTCCACCGCTGCCTCGGCGACCGACTTCACGCCGGGGATGTCGCCGAGTCCGGCCCGCAGGAAGGCGAGCGCGGTCGTGGCGAAGCGGGTCTGGACCACCGACTCCTCGTCCGCCCAGTCCAGGACCGCCACGGAGTCGGCCGCGTCCATGATCGGCGTCTTGGGGTCGGCGGTGAGCGCCGTGGTCGGGACCGTGCCCTTCAGCTCGCCGAGGAGTTCGAGGACCTCCGTCGTCGTGCCGGAGCGGGTGATGGCGACCACCCGGTCGTACGTCCGCCCCGAGGGGAACTCCGAGGACGCGAACGCGTCCGTCTCGCCCTGCCCGGCGGCCTCGCGCAGCGCCGCGTACGCGATGGCCATGAACCACGACGTCCCGCACCCGGTGACGGCCACCCGCTCGCCCGGCTCCGGCAGTCCGTCGAAGGCGGCGGCGGCCTCGGCCGCCCGGTGCCAGCAGGCGGGCTGAGTTGCTATCTCTGCTGCGGTACGCGACATGCGTCAAGGCTCCTTGCCGGTGGGACGTCATTGGTACGCCGTTGCACAAGCGATACTGAGGTGGTGTAGACCTCGTGTCCATACGCGAGGGAAAATCGCAGTTCACGTAGATCATCGAGGGTGGGAACAGCTGTGCAGCGGCGCGCGACAGGACTGACCGCGGCGATAGCCGCACTGGGCATGGCGGCGGTGCTCGCCGGCTGCGGCGGTCCGGGCGACTCCGGCGACGTCACCCTCAAGCTGGTGGCCGCCGACTACGGCGACTCCAAGGCCAACAGCTCCCAGAAGTACTGGGACGGGCTCGCCGAGAAGTTCGAGGCCAAGAACCCCGGCATCAAGGTCGACGTCAGCGTCTACTCCTGGACCGACGTGGACCGCAAGGTCAAGGAAATGGTGAAGGCGGGCGACGCCCCCGACATGGCCCAGATCGGCGCGTACGCCGACTACGCCGCGGCGGACAAGCTGTACCGCACCGAGGACCTGGTCTCCATCTCCACCCAGGCCGACTTCATGGCCCCCCTCTCCGAGGCCGGCGAGGTCAAGCGCGTCCAGTACGGCATGCCGTTCGCCTCCTCCACGCGCCTGCTCTTCTACAACCAGAAGATCTTCAAGGACGCCAACCTCACCCCGCCGCAGAGCTGGACCGACCTCGCGGCCGCCGCCAAGACGCTCAAGGCGCGCGGCGTGAAGATCCCCTACGCCCTGCCGCTTGGCAAGGAAGAGGCGCAGGCGGAGACCATGCAGTGGCTGCTCAGCGGAGGCGGCGGCTACACCGACAACGTCGGCACGTACGACATCGACTCCACGCAGAACGTGAAGACCTTCACCTGGCTGAAGGACGAGCTCGTCGGCAAGGGCCTGACGGGCGCCACGCCCCCCGCCAAGCTCGACCGCGCCGAGGCCTTCGCCGCCTTCACGCGCGGCGACGTGGGCATGCTCAACGGCCACCCCACGCTGATGCAGATGGCCGCGAAGAAGGGCGTGAAGTACGGCATGGTGCCGATGCCCGGGGTGAACGGCCACACCCAGGCCACGATGGGCGTCGCCGACTGGATGATGGCCTTCAAGCAGCGCGGCAACCGCGAGGAGATCGGCAAGTTCCTCGACTTCGCCTACAGCACGAAGAACGTCCTGGACTTCTCCCGCGAGTACGACCTGCTGCCGGTGACGAACTCCGCTGCCGAGCAGATGACGGGCAACAAGGACGACAAGGCGCTCGCCGAGTTCCTCGACGAGCTGCCCACCTCGCAGCTCTACCCGGTGGGCAAGACGTCCTGGGCTCAGGTCTCCGTCGACGTCAAGAAGTACATCGGCAAGGCCGTCGACCCGAACGGCAATCCGGCGTCGATCCTCGGTCAGCTCCAGACCAAGGCGGCGACGGAGGAGAACGCGGAATAGCGTGAGGGCATGACCGATGCGAAGGATGCCGATGCCGGGGACGGCCCCAGGGGCGACTCCGGCCTTTCCGAGCGCGACCGCGCGATCCTCGCCCTGGAGCGCCGGGACTGGGTGACGGGACCCGGCGCCAAGGAGCGGGCCGTGCGCGAGCAGCTCGGCCTGGCTCCGGTCCGCTACTACCAGCTCCTGAACGCCCTGCTCGACGACCCCCGCGCCCTCGCCCACGATCCGGTGACCGTCAACCGGCTTCGGCGGGTTAGGGAGTCCCGGCGCGGGGAGCGTTGAGCGTAGGGTCGGGCCCATGGGTGACCTTGTGAACTCCCCCGAGCTGCCCGAGCCCGTGACCCCCGCTGGGCGCGAGGGTCTCGCCGCGCTCCTCGCGCGGCCGGGGAAGGCCGTGATCGCGCTCGACTTCGACGGCACGCTCGCCCCGATCGTGCCCGACCCCGAGCAGGCCCGCGCCCACCCCGGAGCCGTCCCCGCCCTCGCCGCGCTCGCCCCGAAGGTGCTGTCCGTCGCGGTGGTCACCGGCCGCCCGGCGGGCGTGGCGGTGCGCTACGGCGGCCTCGCGGGCGTCACCGGCCTCGAACACCTCGTCGTGCTCGGGCACTACGGAGCCGAGCGCTGGGACGCCGTCTCCTCCACCGTGCACGCGGCCGAGCCGCACCCGGGCGTGGCGTCCGTGCGCGCCGAACTGCCCGGATTCCTGGACACGATCGGCGCCTGGCGCGGCACGTGGATAGAGGAGAAGGGCCGCGCGGTCGCGGTGCACACCCGCCGCGCGCGGGACCCGCAGGCCGCCTTCGAGGCCCTGCGCGAGCCCCTCGCCGAACTGGCGTCCCGCCACGGCCTGATCGTCGAACCGGGCCGCCTGGTCCTGGAGTTGCGCCCCCCGGGCATGGACAAGGGCGTGGCCCTCGCCGACTACGTACGCGAAGTGGGCGCGGAGACCGTCCTGTACGCGGGCGACGACCTGGGCGACCTGCCCGCCTACGCGGCCGTGGAGAAGCTCCGCTCGGACCAGGTGCGCGGCCTGCTGGTGTGCAGCGGCAACGCGGAGGTCGTGGAACTGGCCGAGCGGGCCGACCTGGTGGTGGAAGGACCGCAGGGCGTCGTGGAGCTGCTTTCCTCGATCGCCGCCCAACTGGACTGACCGGCGCGGGGGCCGGGGCCGGGGCCGATCAGGCCCGCAGGGCCCGCAGTTGGTCCAGGAACCACTGGGCCGGGGGGAGCGCCGTCGCAGCCGCCGCGAGGCGTTTCGTGCGCTCCGCCCGCTCCTCCAGCGGCATCGTCAGCGCCGTGTGCAGCGCGGAAGCCGTCCCCGTCACGTCGTACGGATTCACCACGACCGCGTCCTCGCCCAACTCCTCGTACGCCCCCGCCTCCCGGGACAGGACCAGCGCGCAGCCCTCGTCCGAGACCACCGGGACCTCCTTGGCGACCAGGTTCATCCCGTCCCGGATGGGGTTCACCAGCGCCACGTCCGCCAGGCGGTACGCGGCCAGCGACCGCGCGAAGTCGTCCTTCACGTGGAGCACGACCGGGGTCCAGCCCTCCACGCCGTACTCGGCGTTGATCTCGTCCGCGAGGGTCTGGACCGACGCCGTGTACTCGCGGTACACCGCCAGGTCCTGCCGCGAGGGGTACGCGAAGGCCACGTGCACCACCCGCTCCCGCCACTCCGGCCGCGAGGCCAGCAGCTCCCGGTAGGCCAGCAGGCCCCGCACGATGTTCTTCGAGAGCTCCGTCCGGTCCACCCGGACGATCACCTTCCGGTCGCCCCCGCCGCCCACCTGCTCCCGCAGCGCGACGAGCCGCTCCTCCACGTCCGCCCGCCGCGACCGCTCCCGCAGGAAGTCCGCGTCCGCCCCGAGCCCGTGCACGCCGATGCGCGTGCCCGACGTACCGCCGACGACCGCGACGCAGCACTCCGTGAACGCGTCCGCCCAGCGCCCCGTCAGGAACGCCGCCCGGTCGGCGCCCAGGATGCCGCGCAGGAGCTGCTCCGCCACGTCGTCCGGCAGCATCCGGAAGTAGTCCACCGGGGCCCACGGCGTGTGCGAGAAGTGGCCGATGCGCAGGTCGGGGCGGAGTTCGCGCAGCATCCCCGGCACCAGCGCCAGGTGGTAGTCCTGGACCAGGACCGCCGCGCCGTCCGCCGCGCTCTGTGCGAGCGCCTCGGCGAAGGCCCGGTTGTAGGTCTCGTACGACGCCCACTGCGCCCGGAACTCCGGTCCGAAGGCCGGTTCGAGCGGCGTCTGGTAGAGCATGTGGTGGACGAACCACAGGACCGAGTTCGCGATTCCGTTGTAGGCGTCGGCGTGCACGCCCTCGTGCGAGCCCGCGTCGATGTCCAGCATCCGTACGCCGGGCTCACCGACCCCGCGCCGCACGGCCTCCCGGTCGCCGTCCCCCAGCGCCGCGCAGACCCACAGGGCCGATTCACCGTCGGATTCGCCGATCGCGCTGAGCCCGGAGACGAGTCCGCCGCCGCCCCGCTTGGCCGTCAGCTCCCCGTTGTCCTCCAGGGCGTACGTGACGGGGCCGCGGTTGGACGCGACGAGGATCTGTGCGGCGGCGTGCTCGGAGACCATGTGCCGAACCTAGCCCTTCGGGGGAGGACTCAAACGTACGGCCGGGCCCACGGCGGGCCCGGCCGTATACGTTCAAGGAATCAGGGCCCGGCCGCACCGGCTACCGGTCCCGCCTGTAGTCCCTTCTGCTCCTGGCCGCTGCCACCGCCAGCGCGCCCAGGGTGCACAGGGCGATCGCGAGCCCCGCGTACAGCATCGTGTCCGAGTCGCTGCCGGTGTCGGCCAGTTCACCCCGGGTGCCCTGCTGTCCCACGGGCTCGCGCTGCTCCTGCCGCGGGACGGTCCGGGCCTGCACCCGCCGCGGTCGGCTGTCGCCGTCCTGGATGCCCTCGCCGTTCGCGGCGGTGGCGCGGCGCGCCACCACGTCCGCCGCCGCGGCGGGCGCGGTGGCCGCGCCGAGCGCTCCTGCCGTGAGGGTGGCCGTCGCCATGGCCACGGCACCGACGCGTCGCGCGCTTCCCATTACCTGTCTGAGCCACATAAGTGGGGAATGTAGACAAAATGCCCGGTCTGGGGTGGTTACGCCACGCGGCGGGCCGCGTACTCCGCGATGTCGGCCATCGGTGGCCGCTCCTCCGTGTCCACCGCATGGGTGCGCGGCTCGAACCCCCGCTCGCCCCGTTCGAACTGGATGAGCTCGGGGCGTACGAGATGGCCGCGCGCGAGCCGCAGCTGCGCTGTCCGGTAGATCGCCGCCGCCATCCGGCCGAGCGCCTGCCCGTCCTGGTGCCGGTGCTTGCGCACGCCGACGTCGACCTGCGCGAGCGCGTCCAGGCCCACGGTGTGCAGTGCGTCGACGAGCAGGCCCAGCTCCACTCCGTAACCGACGGGGAACGGCAGCCGCTCTAGGAGGGACCTGCGTGCCGCGTACTCGCCGCCCAACGGCTGGACGAACCCCGCCAGTTGGGGCCAGTGCATGTTGAGCAGCGGGCGCGCCATCAGCTCGGTGACCCGGCCGCCCTGACCTGCGGCTGAGGCCAGCGGGCGGTCGTACATCGCCTTCACGAAGTCCACGTCGGGCTCGGTCAGGAGCGGGCCCACGATGCCGGAGACGAAGTCCGCCGAGAACTCCTTCAGGTCCGCGTCGACGAACGCGACGATGTCACCGCCGGTCACCAGGAGCGAGCGCCACAGGACCTCGCCCTTGCCGGGCACGGCCGGGATGCGCGGCAGGATCGCGTCCCGGTGCACGACCCGCGCGCCCGCCTCCCGCGCGACCTCGGCCGTGCGGTCCTTCGAGCCGGAGTCGATCACCACGAGCTCGTCGACGAGGGGGGCCTCCTCGATCAGCTCACGGCGGATCGCGGCGACGATCTCGCCGACCGTCTCCTCCTCGTCGAGCGCGGGCAGGACGACACTCACCGAGGCTCCCGACGCCCGTTTGGCGGCGACGAGTGCGCTGAGCGGACGGTCGGCAACGGACCAGGAACGCCTGGTCAGCCAGCGCTCGGCCTCTTCCAGCACGGGTGGCTCCTCCTGTGTGTGGCCTACATGTGATCCATCTCGCGGTTCGGACGACTATCTCAAGGGTCCAGGCCGTCGGTTACAGTCTTGAACAACGCGGATGACCATCGCATGTCGGGGTCATCGCGCGACAAATGCCCGGAGCCCCTGAAGCCCCGGCGCCATACCGCTCATCCAGAGGGGCAGAGGGATACGGCCCGTTGAAGCCCCGGCAACCATCCCGCCGACCGCGCACGCGAGGTCTCGGTGGGGAAGGTGCCAATTCCGTCTCGTGACGAGATGCGTCACGGGGAAGATGAGGAGAAAGGGCCTCGCCTCCATGGCTGCGCAGACTGTCGCAACGAACGAAACCACCTCTTCGACCCCCTCCAGCAGTGGGTCCGTGGATCTCGGCCCCGCGTCCGGCCTCTCTTGCCGCGAGTGCGGCGAGCTCTACGCCCTCGGTCCGATCTTCGCCTGCCAGGCCTGTTTCGGCCCGCTCGAAGTGGCGTACGACCTGCCGACCGGTGACCCCGAGGCGCTGAGGAAGCAGATCGAGTCCGGCCCCGACAACATCTGGCGCTACGCGCCGCTGCTGCCCGTCCCCGCGGACGTGGCCGAGAAGCCGAACATCAACCCCGGCTGGACCAAGCTGGTCAAGGCCGACAACCTCGCGCGCGAACTCGGCGTCGAGCAGGGCAAGTTGTTCGTCAAGGACGACTCCGGCAACCCGACGCACTCCTTCAAGGACCGTGTTGTCGCGCAGGCCATCGAGGCGGCGCGCGCCTTCGGCTTCACCACCCTGTCCTGCTCCTCCACCGGCAACCTCGCCGGTGCCGTGGGTGCCGCGGCGGCCCGCGCCGGCTTCCGCTCCTGCGTGTTCATCCCGCACGACCTGGAGCAGGGCAAGGTCGTCATGGCCGCGGTCTACGGCGGCGAGCTCGTCGGCATCGAGGGCAACTACGACGACGTGAACCGCTTCTGCTCCGAGCTCATCGGCGACCCGCTGGGCGAGGGCTGGGGCTTCGTGAACGTGAACCTGCGGCCGTACTACGGCGAGGGCTCCAAGACGCTCGCGTACGAGATCTGCGAGCAGCTGGGGTGGCAGCTGCCCGACCAGCTGGTCATCCCGATCGCCTCGGGCTCGCAGCTCACGAAGATCGACAAGGGCCTGAAGGAACTCATCCAGCTGGGTCTGGTCGAGGACAAGCCGTACAAGATCTTCGGCGCGCAGGCCGAGGGCTGCTCCCCGGTGTCGACCGCCTTCAAGGCCGGGCACGACGTCGTACGCCCCCAGAAGCCGAACACGATCGCCAAGTCGCTCGCCATCGGCAACCCCGCCGACGGGCCGTACGTCCTGGACATCGCGCGTCGCACGGGCGGTGCGGTGGAGGACGTGAACGACGAGCAGGTCGTGGACGCGATCAAGCTTCTCGCTCGCACGGAAGGGATCTTCGCGGAGACCGCGGGCGGCGTGACCGTGGGCGTCACGAAGAAGCTGCTCGATGCGGGGCTCATCGACCCGTCGCTGACCACGGTCGTGTTGAACACCGGTGATGGGCTCAAGACCCTCGACGCCGTTGCCGAGACGTCTCAGGCGACGGCGACGATCAAGCCCAGCCTTGAGGCGTTCCGCAGCGCCGGGCTCGCCGGCTAGCCGCCGCAGGGCCCGGCCGCCGTCGCCGACGGACGGTCGTGGTCCGTCCTCGCGCAGTTCCCCGCGCCCCTTGCAGGGGCGCTTCCTCCCCGCATCAAGAGGTGAACCCCATGAGCGTCAAGGTCCGCATCCCCACCATTCTCCGCACCTACACCGGCGGCCAGTCCGAGGTCGTCGCCGAGGGCGCGAACCTCAGCGAGGTCATCGCCGACCTGGAGAAGAACCACGCCGGCATCGCCGCCCGCGTCCTGGACGACCAGGGCAAGCTGCGGCGCTTCGTGAACGTCTACGTGAACGACGACGACGTCCGCTTCGAGCAGGGCCTGGAGACGGCCACGCCGGACGGTGCCGGGGTCTCGATCATTCCCGCCGTCGCGGGTGGTTGATCCTTTAAGGAAATACCCTGCGTAATTGCTGTTGCCCCCTCCGCGAGAGAAGTGGAGGGGGCAATTCCATGTGGTTGAGCGCGGTACAGTTGGGAAGCGAGCTTCCCCGTTTGTGCCCAGCGCATATACGAAGTCGCCCTGAGGGCGACAAGAAGTAGCCAAAGTGCACTGCCCATTTGCCCTTTCCGTGGCATTTGTCTGGCCCGAGTTGCCCTGAATCCCGGTGAATTCTCCGCATATTCCCGATCAGGCGTGCCCAGAATTCTCGTCCGATTGACCTGTTGCAGAGGGCAGTTGGACAGATACATTCAGCCGCGGTCGACGCGTTCCGGCGCACGCCTCCACAACCCATTGGGGGGGTGAGGTCTGACCCGGGTCCGCGAAGTGCGGGTCCGTGCAAGGGCCAGTAATAGGGGAGTTAGGCATGGCTCAGGGCACCGTCAAGTGGTTCAACGCGGAGAAGGGGTACGGCTTCATCGCGGTCGACGGTGGTGCGGATGTTTTCGTCCACTACAGCGCGATTCAGATGGACGGCTACCGCACCCTTGAAGAAGGTCAGCGAGTGGAGTTCGAGATCTCGCAGGGCCAGAAGGGTCCGCAGGCGGACATGGTCAAGCTCGCCGTCTGATCTCGGCGCGATCGGCCAGCGACTTAGCGAGTGACGAGGGGCCCGCATCCCGACAGGGGTGCGGGCCCCTCGTGCGTCCCGGGGCTCGTGCCCCTCAAACGTCGCCGGGGCACGCGCCCCTCGTACGTCGGGGATCCGTAAGAGGCGCTTGCACTCGCAGGGGTCGAGTGCTAATCATTGGGCTTAGCACTCTCTGAGTGAGAGTGACAGAACTTGGATCGGGTCGGTGAGGCTCGCAGGCCGGGTGGGGCAAGGAACCACAAGGCTTGCAGGCCGTCCGTCGCGGGCGCTGGCGCGATCCGGAAGCATGCCACCCCTGTCCGGGAGGACCACTTCACATGGCCAAGATCATCGCGTTCGACGAGGAGGCACGGCGCGGCCTCGAGCGCGGCATGAACCAGCTCGCCGACGCCGTCAAGGTGACCCTGGGCCCCAAGGGTCGCAACGTCGTCCTCGAGAAGAAGTGGGGTGCCCCCACGATCACCAACGATGGTGTTTCCATCGCCAAGGAGATCGAGCTCGAGGACCCGTACGAGAAGATCGGCGCCGAGCTGGTCAAGGAGGTCGCGAAGAAGACGGACGACGTCGCCGGTGACGGCACGACGACCGCGACCGTCCTGGCCCAGGCGCTGGTCCGCGAGGGCCTTCGCAACGTAGCCGCCGGTGCCAACCCCATGGCCCTCAAGCGTGGCATCGAGAAGGCCGTCGAGGCCGTCTCGGGCGCCCTGCTCGAGCAGGCCAAGGACGTGGAGACCAAGGAGCAGATCGCTTCGACCGCCTCCATCTCCGCCGCCGACACCCAGATCGGCGAGCTCATCGCCGAGGCGATGGACAAGGTCGGCAAGGAAGGCGTCATCACCGTCGAGGAGTCGCAGACCTTCGGGCTCGAGCTTGAGCTCACCGAGGGCATGCGCTTCGACAAGGGCTACATCTCGGCGTACTTCGCCACCGACATGGAGCGTATGGAGGCGTCGCTCGACGACCCGTACATCCTGATCGTCAACTCGAAGATCTCGAACGTGAAGGACCTCCTTCCGCTCCTCGAGAAGGTCATGCAGTCCGGCAAGCCGCTGCTGATCATCGCCGAGGACGTCGAGGGCGAGGCCCTGTCGACCCTGGTCGTCAACAAGATCCGTGGCACCTTCAAGTCCGTCGCCGTCAAGGCTCCGGGCTTCGGTGACCGCCGCAAGGCCATGCTCGGCGACATCGCCATCCTCACCGGTGGCACCGTCATCTCCGAGGAGGTCGGCCTCAAGCTGGAGAACGCCGGTCTCGACCTGCTCGGCCGCGCCCGCAAGGTCGTCATCACCAAGGACGAGACCACGATCGTCGACGGCTCCGGTGAGAGCGACCAGGTCCAGGGTCGCGTCAACCAGATCCGCGCCGAGATCGAGAACTCGGACAGCGACTACGACCGCGAGAAGCTGCAGGAGCGCCTGGCGAAGCTCGCCGGCGGTGTTGCGGTCATCAAGGCCGGTGCCGCGACCGAGGTCGAGCTCAAGGAGCGCAAGCACCGCATCGAGGACGCCGTTCGCAACGCGAAGGCGGCCGTCGAAGAGGGCATCGTCGCCGGTGGTGGCGTGGCCCTCATCCAGGCCGCCGCCGTCTTCGAGAAGCTTGAGCTCGAAGGTGACGAGGCCACCGGTGCCGCCGCTGTGAAGCTGGCCCTCGAGGCCCCGCTGAAGCAGATCGCGGTCAACGCCGGCCTCGAGGGCGGTGTCGTCGTCGAGAAGGTGCGCAACCTGACCGTCGGCCACGGCCTGAACGCCGCGACCGGTGAGTACGTCGACATGATCGCCGAGGGCATCCTCGACCCGGCGAAGGTCACGCGCTCTGCCCTGCAGAACGCCGCGTCCATCGCCGCGCTGTTCCTCACCACCGAGGCCGTCATCGCCGACAAGCCGGAGAAGGCGGGCGCTGCCCCGGCCGGCGGCGGCATGCCGGGCGGTGACATGGACTTCTGATCCCCTGCGGATCAGCGGTTCATCGCTTCACGCGAACCGAGGGCGGCACTCCTTCTCACGAAGGGGTGCCGCCCTCGGGCGTTGCCAGGGCGTAGGCGATGCCGTCGTCGATGTCGGTCTCCAGACCCTCGCGGAAGGCGGCTTCGTACGCCGCGTCGCCGATGGCGTCGCGGATGCGCCGCTCGCAGGCCTGGCGGGTGGCCATGAGCTCGGGATCTCCCATCCGGGCGACGCCGCTGGAGCGCCACAGGACGTCGGAGATGCCGAGCAGCCGCCCGGTCTGCTCCGGGTCGGCCATGGCCGAGGTCAGTGCGTCGATGCTCATGGCGGCACCGAAGACGTCGTGGAGCCGCCATTTGATCGACAGGGCGTCACGGGCGTGCCGGGCGGCCGAGGCAGGGTCGCCGTTGCCCAGTGCCACCCTGGAGAGCATGTAGAAGGCGAAACTGCGCATCCACTGCTCGCCGTGCCGCTCGCACTCCTCGCGCAAGGTGTCGGCGCTCTCGGTGGCCCGTTCGAACTCGCCCAGATGGAGTTGGGCGTACGTCACGACAGAGAGCACGAAGAGCTTGATGGCGGGAGAACCGCCGCCGCAGTCGGGGGCGCTGGGCCTCTGTGCGAGAAGGCCGAGCACCCCTGCCGGCTGCCCGGTCAGCACCAGCTGGACCCCTTCGAGGTAGAGAGCGGCGTCGGCCGCCGCCGGATCGTCGATCCGGTCCGCCAGCGGCGTGCAGAGGTTCGCCAGCCGGTCGGAGGCTTCGAGGTCGCCCTGCATGAAGGCCACCGCCCCGCAGGCCCACAGGGCCCAGAAGCGTTCCGGTTCCGGGACCGGGTCGGGGGCCTTGGCGAGGGCCCGGTCCAAGTAGTGGCGGCCTTCGCGCTGGAAGCCGCAGCAGAGCCAGAAGAACCACAGACCGCCGGTCATCTCCAGGCTGTCGCGCGGGTCCGGGTCGGCGAGACAACTCTCCAGCGCCGTACGCAGGTTGGCGTGCTCGGCGGTGCACCGCTCGTACCACGACACCTGGTCGGGGCCGACCCAGTCCCGGCTGCCGGTGCGGACCAGCCAGCGGTAGTAGTCCCGGTGCCGCTGCGCGAGGCGCTGTTCCTCGCCGAGATTTCGCAGCCACTCCGCGCCGTACTCGCGGACGGTGTCCAGCATCGAGTACCGAAGCCCGCGCGGGGTCTTCACCGCTTGCAGGAGCGACTTGTCCACCAGCGCGGACAGCAGCCCCCCGATCTGCCCGCTGCCGAGCGGGCCGCCGGCGCAGACCAGTTCGGCCGCCTCCTGCTCGAAGCCGCCGGCGAAGACGGAGAGCCGGGCCCAGGCGAGCCGCTCCGGAGGGGTGCACAGTTCGTGGCTCCAGCCGATGGCCGTGCGCAGTGTCCGGTGCCGGGGGTCGCTCTCGCCGTGCCAGGCGCCGGACGCGGGGGAGGCGAGTGTCTCGAAGCGGGTGTGCAGGCGCTGCCGGAGTGCGTCCAGGTCCATCTCGGGCAGGCGGGCGGCGGCCAGTTCGATGGCGAGGGGGATGCCCTCCAGACGCGCGCAGATCTCCGCCACCGCCGTGCCGTCCTCCTCGGTGACGCCCGCGCGTTCCATGAACAGCAGGGCCGCGTCGGACAGTCGCGTGCCGTGGCCGTCGACGGGCAGCGGGGGCACGACGATCGCCTGTTCGCCACGGAGGGTCAGGGGGCGGCGGCTGGTGGCCAGGACGCGTACCCCCGGGGCCGCGGTCAGCAGGGTTCGTACGAAGTCGGCGCAGTCGGCGGCCAGGTGTTCGCAGCAGTCCAGGATCAGCAGCAGTTCCTTGTCGGCCAGCCAGTCGGCCACCACCTCGATCGCGGGCCGGGTGCTCTGATCGGCGAGCCGCAGGGCTTCGTACAGGGCGAGCGCCATCAGGGCAGGCCGGCTCAGCTGGGCGAGGTCGACCAGCCACACCCCGTCGGGGAAGTCCTCCCGCAGTTCGGCTCCGGCGCGCTGTGCGAGGCGGGTCTTGCCCACGCCGCCCACGCCGGTCAGCGTCACCACGCGGGCGTCGGCCACAGCCAGGGCGACGGCCCGCAGTTCGGGCCCGCGTCCGACGAAACTCGTTGTCTCGTCCGGCAGGTTGCCCACCTGCCGGCCCTGCCCGGATTTCCACATGCTGGCCTCCCCGTCCGGCCGCTCACCCCTGGGGGCCTCTTCCGGCCCCGCAGCCGCTGCTTCCCGCCGCCTGAGTCTGCTCTCCGTCACGGTCCCGGGCGTGCGGATGTCGTGAGATGCCTATTTCTCCAGGCAAGACGCTCTGTTCACCGCATTGCGGTGTCAGGCCCGATCATCTGCCGACTACTCCGGTCAACGCACCTGGGAAGGAGCGCGGTTGGGCCATAGTGACCGTCAGTCGTCACGCAGCGTGAATACAGGGGTGGGGTCGGGCCATGCCCGCCGGCAGGTGGCGCCGGGAGGCAGACATGAGGAGATGGCGCAGCAGGGGCGGCCTTCTGGCGCTCGCCCTGGGGGTGAGCTTCCTGTTCGCGGTGCTCGGCACGTCCGTCAGCGGCTGGCCGACCGGGGTCGCCGTGCTGCTGATCGGTCCGGTGCTGGCCGGTGTCTGGTCCAGTGCGCGGCGGACCGCCGTGGTGGCCGGATGGACGCTGCTGCTCGCGACGGGTACCGGCGTCCTGCGGCGTCTGGTGGGGACGCCGGGTTTCTGTCTGGAGTTCGTGGTCCTCCTGGCGGGCGGGGTGCTCGCCGTCCACAATGCCGCCCGGCATGCCGAACGGGAGGCGGCGCTCGCCCGGGTCACGGAGGTGGCGTGCGCGTCGCAGAGCGCGCTGCTACAGCCCCTGACGGTCGAGGTCGGCGGGATCGAGGTGTGCACCCGGCACCACAGTCCGGTGCGGGAGGCCTCGGTGTGCGGGGACCTGTACGACGTCGTCCACACGCCGTACGGACCGCGGCTGTTCGTCGGTGACGTACGAGGCCACGGCCTGGAGGCGCTGCGGACCACCGCGGCGGCGATGCGGGCCTTCCGCGACCTCGCCTATCTCACCCCCGGCCTGGCCGAACTGGCCACGGCCCTGGACGCCCGGCTCGCCGCGGACCTGGGGCCCGAGGACTTCGTCACCGCCGTCCTCGCCGAGTTCGCGCCCGGCGAGGTCCGCCTCGTCAACTGCGGCCACCCGCCGCCCCTGCGGGTGGGCAAGCAGGTCAGACTCCTCGAACCCCCGCAGCCCGCGCTCCCGTTGGGGATGCGGACGACCCCGCTGCCGCACCGGGTCTACCTGCAGCCGGGGGAGCGCCTCCTGTTCTACACCGACGGCCTGAGCGAGGCCCGGGACGGCGACGGCGTCGACTTCCCGCTCCTCCCACGGGCGGCGGAGGCGCTGGCCGAGCCCTCGAACTCCGATGCGCTCGACGCCCTGTACGCCATGGTGATCGAGCACACCGGCCGCCCGCTCACGGACGACGTCGTTCTCGTCCTGTGCCGGGCGACCGGTGTGACCGAGGCTCCGCTGACGGCCTGCCCCCGGGAGGGCGTCAGCCCGGAAGCCGGTCCATGATCCAGGTGGAGAGCTCCTCGGTGACCAGGGTGTGGCCCTCGTTCTGCGTGGAGCAGAAGTACTCGTCCAGTTCGCTGTCCTCGGACGTCTCCGGGAAGGGCTCGTAGAGCTTCTCGCGGGTGTCGATGTCGCGCAGGGCGACCGCGCTGACGGCGGGGACGAAGCAGTGTTCGCGGATCTCGGCCTCGGAGCCGAGGCCGATGATGGCGGGGATCTTGTTCAGCTCGTCGGCCAGGATGCCGAAGCCCTCCAGGGTGCCGCCGGGTGCGCCGTCGATCTCGGGCATGCCCGAGACGCGGATCTGCGGCTTGCGCAGGGTCACCACCCGCAACTGCGCGACGAGTTGGTCCTCCCCGGTGGGCTGGGTGTAGAGGTGGGTGCCGGTGATGGCCAGGCCCTTGCCGCGGAAGGCCCGTACGCCGGGGGCGATGGTGTTGCCGGCTCCGGTGCGCACGCCGTTGGCGACGCCGATCTTCTTCGGGCGCCTGGGCCAGCCGCCGACCCGCTCCAGCTCGGCGAGGAACTCGATGCGCTCCTTGTCGGTCTCGGGGCTGTCGTCCCACTCGGAGATGTGCTGCCACAGGAGCTGGCGCGCTGCCGGGCTGTTCATCTGGTTCGAGAAGGCGGCGTTGAGCCGCCGGATGTAGTGCGCGAACGACTGGAGCGCGATGGGAATCCAGGCGCCGCGGTGCGGGCTGTCGAAGGAGAAGTACAGCTCGGTCTGGTGGTCGACGCTCTCGTGCTCCATCTTGGCGAGCGCGTACCGCGCGACCAGGCCGCCCATGCTGAAGCCGCCGACGGTCAGCGGGTGGTCGCCGACGCGCCGCGCGATCGCCTCCTGGATCGCCGACCTGGCGGCCTTGGCGTTCTCCAGGATCGAGGCGCTGCGCTCGTCGAAGCCGAGCAGGATGACGTCGTAGCCGCGCTCCCGCAGCTTGCTGATGAACGGGTACGGGCCCCGCTCCAGGATCTCCCACGAGAAGTCCAGGTCGCTCGGCCCGGTGTTGAACCCGTCCGCGAGGATCACCGGCTTGGCGAGCCCGTGCTTGGGGTTGGCGAGGTACACCCAGGCCCTGCCCTCCGGCAGGGTCCACTCCTGGTCGGGGGTGGGCGCGGCTTCGGAGATCTCCCTGGGGCCGGGGGCCAGCGTGATGTGGGCGGCGGCGCCCAGGGCCTCGGAAATCTGCTGTTCCGTGGGCTCGTTGGACTCGGTCATGAAGGGCCCCTCCGGTTGGTCGTTTCGATGACGGCAGGTGCCATCCTCGATACGCGCCGTAGTCGCCGGAAGGCGGTCGCGGGGATTCACCGGGTGAGCGGGGTCATTTCGGACAGTGGAGGGGTGGCTGTTTTCACCTGTGCCGGACCGGGGCGCCGGACCCTTGGCCGGGGCGAGGGTGCGCGCGGCGGTCACGGGTGTGGCGTGGCGGGCTTCGTCTCGGTCAACTTCTGCTGGGTGGGGGCGGGGAAGTATGTCCCGAAGGTGACCCGGGGAGGGGGCGGGCTGGGGTGGGGCGGTCAGTCGGCGTAGTCCTTGAGCGCTTCGGTTTCCAGGGTGATGGCGACGGGGGCGGGGATGCGGACGGTGGAGCCGTAGTGGAAAGAGCGACGGCTCTGATAGACGCCGTTCTCGGGAGAGCTGTATACGACGACGGTGTGGTTGTCACGGTCGATGAGCAGGTGGACGGGGATGCCGGCGTAGGCGTAGGCGCGCGGCTTCTCCTGGCGGTCGCGGCGCTCGGTGTCCCGATCGCGGGAGGTCACCTCGACGGCCATCAGGACGCCGGCGGGGGACGCCCACTCCTCTTGCCCGGCGAAATAGCCGACGGGAGCCAGGGCGCCATCCGGTTTGATGCAGCCCTTCCTGTACGTGTCGATCCGCAGCCCTTGCTCGGGATACAGGGCCAGTTCGGGGCGCTGCATCATGCACCGACGGAGCACCCACATGATGATCTCGCCGTGGTCGCCGTCCGGCACGGGCTTGACCTCAAGTTTTCCGTCGATGAGTTCGAGCGTGACCGTCTCGGGGGCCACGCGGGCGAGCTCCTCGAAGTCCTCGATGTCGATCGGGCCGTGCTTGACGTACACCCTGCCGTCGAGGAATTCGAGAGACACGGTCTCCGGTGCCCGGCGGGCCAGCTCTTCGAATTCCTCGACGGACATCTGGGGGCGCTCATCGGTGCCAGGGGTCATGGTGGTGCCTCCTCCCTTCCATCGTGCCCCGGCTGTGTGCCTTCGACCGTTGGAGCGCTCATGCGTGTGTCCTTTCGCGTGGGCTGCGGGCGGCGCGTACGGCTGCCGCGTGGGAGTGGACCGCTGCAGGCGGCAGGAGTGCCGCTGTGCGGGGTGGTGCGGGTTCGCCCCGGCACGGGCCGCAGACGCCGCCGGGCAGGGCCTCGGGGCGGCCGGGGGTGCCGCATCTGCCGCACTCCAGGACGCGGAGGGCGGGGCGGAGGGCTGGTTCCGGCGGGAGTTTCGTCGTGAGGCGGCTGCGGATGAGGGCCGCCGGGCTGTGGACCGGGGTGGGGAGCCCTGCGGTCAGGGCGCGGAGGACGTCCGGCTCCGTGGCGCCGCGCGTGAACCACTCGGTGAGCTGGGGCTCCAGGGCGACGCAGTCCGCGTACGAGAGGGAGAGCGCGGGGGCCGTCCGGCCGAGGGCGGCGAGAAGGATGAACGCGCGGCTGCGGGTGGGGTGTCGGGGCCGTCTTTCCGGCTCCGGCTCCGGCACGTCGCCGCGCGTGAAGGCCGCCCACCAGGCGTCGTCCCGCGCGGTGCGCGAGAACCACGTTCGAGTGATCCAGCGCGCGCTGCCACTTCCGTGCACGTGTTCCCTGCCGCGCCTCAAGTGCCCAGCGGACTGGAGCCTGTTGAGGGCCGTGCGGAGGGCGCACTGCCCGTACGGGAGGTGCTTGGCCAGGGTCTTTACGGAGATGTCCGCGCCCTCCGGCAGCCGGTCGACGGCGGCTGCGATGGCTGCCTCGCGGGGCGGGAGGTGGGCGAAGTCGTGGTTCGTACGGGGCCGTTGTTCGGGCGCCGAACGCTTTCCGTAACCCGGACTGGCCATGGGGTGCGGGTCTGCGTGCGCAGGGCGGGGGGCGGCACTAAGCTTGGCGTCAGCCATGGATCGAACGTCTCTTTCGATCGTGATGGTTAAACCCCCGCAGGTGTTTGCCGACACCGGGCGGGGGTTGTTCGTTATTCGGGCACGCTAGAGCGTCGTCACACTGCGTGGCAAGTCGAAGCCCGAAAGTGATCGGCTGTGCCAACTCCAAGGGAGGGAGGGCGGGTTGAGGCCCGCCTCCCGTTCCTTGAAAAGAGTGCTCGGGGCTGGTGGCTTGAGCCTCGGGGTCAGTTGTTCTTGAGGTCCGCGACGAATGCGGACCAGCTGGCGGCCCGGAACACGAGCTTCGGGCCGGTGGGGTTCTTGGAGTCGCGGACGGGGACGATCTCTGGGTGACCGTCGGCCACTTCGAGGCAGTCGCCGCCGCTACCGCCGCTGTACGTGGCTTTGCGCCAGGTGGCGACCTCCAGGCAGTTGCCGCCGTCAGGGCCGCTGTACGTGGATTTGTGCCAGGTGGCTGTGCTCAGGTCGTACTCAGGGCTGGTCCTCATGGGTGTAATCCTCTGCCACTGATTCGATCAGAGCCAGGGAATCGTGTGGGGACAGCGCGCTGGCTCCTAGTAAATCGTAGGCCAAAGTTTGGCGTGCGACTGTGGCTGGGTCGTCCTCAAGGCGCCCGATTTCCACTCCCTCTGCGTAGGCAAGCGGGGGTGCGTCCTCAAAGGTCATGAGCTTTAGGGAGCCTTGTGTGATCGGGTGGGCTCCAGCCGAGAAGGGCATGACCTGCACGATTGCCCGGTGACGCCGCCCGAGCGCGGCGACGTGGTGCAGAGCGTCGGCCATCACTGCAGGACCTCCGACCACCCGGCGGATTGCTGCCTCGTCGAGTACCGCCCACAACAGCGGTGTTGTTGGGTCGCGCAGGATGTGTGCTCGTTCCAGGCGGGCTTCGACCAACTCGTCGATGGCATCCGGCGTTGCTGTCGGGCGCCCATTCCGGAACATGGCTCGCGCGTACCCCTCCGTCTGCAGCAACCCCGGGATCAAAAGGGGGGCGTACTCCCTGATCCCCGTAGCGACCGCCTCCGCCTCAGCCGCCTCAGCGAAGTGATCCGGGTACTTCGACCTCGCCACAGCCCTGCAATTCCGGGCGAAGAAGCCCCCCGTATCCAGCACCTCGTCGAAGTGCTGGGCGTACTCCATGTGCATCCGCCGCGTCCCGGCCTCCAGCTGGCCGATGAAGGAGCCGCTGACGAACAGCGGCGCACCCAACGCCTCCTGGCTCATCCGCTTCCGCTCCCGTGCGTGACGGAGTTCGCAGCCGAGGAGGGCGCGGGGGTTCGACGAGGGATCGAGGTCCTTGGGGCGTGTCATCAGCAACTCCTCATCCAACAAGGCGGTTTGTTGGGACGCCGTTGCTTCTCAGGCTACGCAGCGACGGACACGCTTAGTGAGGAAACAGCAACACCCAGTGTGAGAGGCGGGGCGCATGGCGCTGACGGCGGAGGAACGGGTGCGGGCGGCGGAGGAGGCCGTCCGGCAGTTGAGAGCGGGGCTCGAAGAGGTCGGCGTCACGCTGCCTTCCCTGCGGATGGACCCGTTGACGGCAGCGGCGGAAGGCGCGCTGCCGTTGGTGGAGTTGGGGCGCTGCAACCTCGACACCGCGCTGCGGCTCGCCGCCGTACTGGAGAGCGCGCGGTGAACGACGACGATCCGAGCGTGCCGGAGGCGGGGACGTACGCCGTCGACTTCCGGGACGGCAGCGTCGGGCAGGTCATGGGGTGCGAGGGCGGGCTCGTACAGCTGAGGCCCCTGAACGGCGGCCGGGAGTGGGACTGCCCGCCGGAGAAGGTCGGGCAGGCCCCGCCGGGCGAGGTGTTGCGGGAGAGGGTGCGGCAGCTCAACCGGGAGCGTCGGCTGCCGTGAGGGTCAGCGGACCGGGAAGCCGAAGGTGTAGCCCTGGCTCTTGAGCTTGGGAAGGAGCGTGCGCAGGGCCTCGACGGTCTGGGTGCGGTCGCCGCCCGCGTCGTGGAAGAGGAGTGTCGGCCCGTTGGGCAGCTCCCGCTCGACGGTGGCGACGATGGCGGCCGTGCCTGGGAGCTCGAAGTCCTTGGTGTCCACGTTCCAGCCGAGCGGGCGCATGCCCCGGTCGGCGGCGAGCTTGCGGCTGTAGGGGGTGAACGCGCCGCCGGGCGCGCGGTAGTACATCGGCCGTACGCCGCCGGACGCCTTGGTGATCATGCGTTCGGCGTCGAGGATCTGCTTCGACTGGTAGGCCTTGGAGTCCTTGTCCATGCCGGTGTTGTGCGACACCGAGTGGTCGCACAGCCGGTGCCCGGCCGCGACGACCTTCTTCACCATGTCCGGGTGGGCCTGGGCCTGCGTCCCCACCATGCAGAACGTGGCCTTCACGTCGTACTCCTTGAGCACGGCGAGGACTTCGGGCGTCCACTTGGGGTCGGGGCCGTCGTCGATGGTGAGGTTGATGCCGCGCTCACCGGCCTGCGAGGCGTGCGCGATGGTCGCCGAGACCGGTTTGACGGCGCTGGGCTTCTTCGCCGCCGGTGAGTCCGTGGTGCCGGCCTGGGCGCTCCACACCCCTGCGCCGGTGGCGAGCATCGTCACCCCGAGCGCAGCCCCGATGACTTTGCCGTACCAGCCACGCCCGCCACTGTGCCGTGCCATGTCCGCCCCTTTGCGTCCCGTCCCTTGCCGCACCCCGGTCACTCGCGGCCACCTGGCAGGACGAGGTTCGGGGTCCGGAGGATGCACCGGGTCCGAGTCCGTTACCGATCAAGGACAATTCCGGGGAACTTCGCGGACAACTCCCCGAGGGGAAGCGGCGAGAACGGGCGAGGACGGCACCCGCGGCGCGGGGTGCCGTCCTCGTGAGGTCGAGCGGTGGGTCAGACCGCCGCGGGCGACTTGGCCGGGTCGGCCGGGTCCGCGGACGGGGCGGGCGAACCCGCGACGACCTGCTCGTGGGCGGTCGTGTCGACGTTCAGCTCGGTCAGCATCTGCTTGCTGAAGCCGAAGAAGTACGTCGCGAAGAAGCCCACCACGTAGCCGACCAGGAGGCCGCCGCCGTAGATCGCGACGGTCAGGCCCAGGCCCTTGTTGCCGTCCAGGAGCGGGAACAGCGCCCAGCCGGACGGGCCGATCGCCGTGGAGCCGACCTTCTCGCCGATCATCGAGAAGAAGCCGATGAACGCGCCGCCCGCCGCGCCGCCCACGCACGCCGTGATGAAGGGGCGGCCCAGGGGGAGCGAGACGCCGTAGATGAGGGGCTCGCCCACGCCCAGGAAGCCGGCCGGGAGCGCGGACTTGATCGTCGTACGGATCGAGGTGTTGTTCTTCAGGCGCTTGAACACCGCGATCGCGCAGCCCACCTGGCCCGCGCCCGCCATCGCCAGGATGGGGAGCAGGACGGTGAAGCCCTGCTGCTCGATGAGCGTGGTGTGGATGGGGATCAGGGCCTGGTGCAGGCCCAGCATGACGAGGGGGAGGAACAGGCCGCCCAGGACCAGGCCCGCGAACGCGCCCGTGTTGTCCAGGAGCCAGTTCGCCGCCGTGCCGATGCCGGTCGAGACCTCGCCCGCGAGGAACATCAGGCCGAAGATCGTGACCAGGCCGGAGAGCAGGACCGTGATGGTCGGGGTGACCAGGACGTCCAGCGCCTCCGGCACCCAGCGCCTGCACCACTTCTCGATGTAGGTGGCGAGGACCGCCGCGCCCAGGGCGCCGAGTACGCCGCCCTGGCCGGGCGAAAGCTTCTGACCGAACGCCTCGATGTTCGCGACACCCGCGTAGACGATGATCGCCGCGACCGCGCCGCCCAGGATCGGCGTACCGCCGAACTCCTTCGCCGTGTTGTAGCCCACGAACACCGCGATCAGCGCCATGAAGCCGGAGGCGATGGCGGCGAGCGCCGGGGTGATGCCCGGCAGCCACTCCAGGTTGATCAACAGGCCGTTGATGCCCGCGATGATGCCGCAGCCGATGAGGGCCGGGATCAGCGGCACGAAGATGTTCGCGATGCGGCGCAGGAAGAGCTTGAAGGGGGTCGAGTTCTTCGCCTTCCTCGCCGCCCGGATCTCGGCTCCCTGCGCCGCCAACTCGTCGGCGGTGAGGGTGTGTTCGGGCGCGGCGGTCGGAGCGGCCGAAGCGCCCTCCGCCACCAGGGCCTCGAACTCCGGGGTGACGCGGGCGACGGTGCCCGGGCCGAGGACGATCTGGTACGTGTCGTCCTCGACCACGCCCATCACGGCGGGCAGCGCCTTCAGCGCCTCGTCGTCGACCAGCGAGCGGTCGGCGAGGCCCAGGCGCAGGCGCGTCATGCAGTGGGCGATGGACGTGACGTTCGAGGCGCCGCCGACGAGGGGGAGGATCGCGGCGGCTGTGGCGCGGTTCTTGTCAGTTGCCATGGTGCGGGGTGCCTTGCTGTGTGCGGGGTGGCGCTGTTCTTCAGCGGCTCGGGGGAGGTGAGTCAGGTGGTGCGGGGCGTGCCGGGCGTGCGGGTCGTGCGCGCGGTGTCCAGGGCGGCCCTGAGGTGGCCGTCCGAGGAAGCGAGCAGGTCGGCGGCCGTGGGGCCGTCGACTCCGCCGAGGATGGTGAGGATGGCGTTCTTCACCTCCCCGTCGGTGGCGGCGAGGGCGGCCTCGATCTCCTCGTCCGAAGCGCCGGTGGCGAGGGAGACGATCCGCCGCGAGCGGGCGCGCAGCTTCTCGTTCGAGGCGCGTACGTCCACCATCAGGTTTCCGTAGGTCTTGCCGAGGCGGATCATCGTGATCGTCGACAGCATGTTGAGGACGAGCTTCTGGGCGGTGCCCGCCTTCAACCGGGTGGAGCCGGTGAGCAGTTCGGGGCCGACGACGACCTCGATGCCGTGGTCGGCGGCTGCCGCGAGACCGCTGTCCGCGTTGCAGGAGAGGCCGATGGTGAGCGCGCCCTTTGCCCGCGCGTGCTCGACCGCGCCGATCGCGTACGGGGTGCGGCCCGACGCCGATACCCCGACCACCACGTCGTCGGCCGTGAGCCGGAGCCCGTCCAGGTCCTCGGCCGCGAACTCCTTGCTGTCCTCCGCGCCCTCGACCGCCGTGACCATGGCGCTCGGGCCGCCCGCGATGAGGCCGACGACCTCGGCCGGGTCGGTGTTGAAGGTGGGCGGGCACTCGGAGGCGTCCAGGACCCCCAGGCGCCCGGCCGTCCCCGCCCCCGCGTAGATGAGCCGCCCGCCGCGGGCCATGCGCTCGGCGGTGCCGTCGATGGCGGCGGCGATCGCCGGGAGCTGCTCGGCGACGGCCGCGGAGACCGTGGCGTCCTCGCCGTTCATGATCTTCGCGATCTCCAGCGTGGGCTGCCGGTCGATCTCGGAGAGCTCGGGCCGGAACGCCTCGGTGGTGAGCGTGTCCAGCTGGGCACGGAGCTCGCCGTACGTCTCGCCGTCTCCGGGGGTGGGGGAGGGGTTGGGGTTGGCGTCGGTCGTGGAGGTCATGGGGTGCGGCTCTTTCGTGTGCGGCGGGGGGTGGCGGGTTGCGCTGGGCTTGTGGCGGGCCGGTCGGGGTTGGTGGCGGGTTGCCCTGGGCTCGTGGCGGTCGCCGCTTGGGGCTCGTGGCGGGTTGCTCTGGAGTCGCGGCGGGGTGCCCGGGGCTCGCTGCGGGTTGCCCCTGGGCTTGTGCTGGTCGCTCTGGGCTGGTGGTGGGTTGTTGTGGGCTTGTGCGGGTTGGTCGGGGCTCGTGCCGGGTCGCTCTGGGCTGGTGGCGGTTCGTCTGGGCTCGTGCGGGTCGGTCGCGGCTCGTGCGGGCCGGTCGGGGTTGGTGGCGGGTTGTTCTGGGCCCGTGCGGGTCGGGCGGGGCTCGTGCCGGGTTGTTCTGTGCTCGTGGCGAGTTGCTCTGGGCTGGTGGCGGTTCGTCTGGGCTCGTGCGGGTCGGGCGGGGCCCGTGCGGGTTGCTCTGGGGGCGTGCGGGGCCCTCTGGGAGGGGGCTCAGCGGTTGCGGGTGCGGGGGCTGTGGCGGTGTGCGAGTGCTTCGTACGAGGCGGCCAGGGCGGGGGCCGCGGTCTCGTAGGTCCGCTGGGCGACGCCCACGAACAGGCAGTCCACGACCAGCAGCTGGCTCGTGCGCGACGACATCGCGGCGGGCCGCAGCTCGCTCTCGCGCGCGGTGGAGGTGGTCAGTATGTGATCCGCGTACTGCGACACGGGGCTGCCGGGGCGCCCGGTGATCGCGATGGTCGTCGCCCCGCGCTCGAAGGCGACCCGCAGCGGCTCGATGACGTCACCGGTGGACCCGGAGTGCGTGATCGCGATCGCGACGTCCTTGGAGTGCAGGGTGACCGCGTTCGTGACGGCCAGGTGCGGGTCGGAGTGCGCGTGGGCGATGTGGCCGATGCGCAGCAGCTTCTGGGCGAGGTCCTGGGCGACGAGGCCGGAGGCGGCGACTCCGTAGATCTCGGTGCGGGGGGCGACGGCGAGCGCGGCGACGGCCGCCCCGAGCTGCACGGTGTCGAGGCCGCCCGCGGTGTCGGCGAGGGTCTGCTGCTCGTCGTACGCCAGCTTCGCCACGACGTCCGCGATCGGGTCGTCGACGGCGATGTCGGCGGTGACGGCGGGCGCGCGGCCCGACTGCTGCTGGGCGGCGAGTCCGGCGAGGGCGAGCCGCAGGTCGCGGTAGCCGGGGTAGCCGAGGAGGCGGGCGGTGCGCACCACCGTGGCCTCGCTGGTGCCGGTGAGCTCGGCGAGGCCGGTGACCGTGAGGGCCGCGCAGCCTGCGGGGTCGCCTGCGACGGCTTCGGCGACCAGCTGCATGGAGCGGGTCATGGACGGGGCGAGGGTGCGCACCTTGGCCGCGAGGGCGGCTGGGGCGGGGGGCGCCGCGCCCGCGAAAATTTCCTTCACGTCATTGGTCACGCTTGAAAGATATTTTCGGAGCGGGGGTCGGTCAAGACCCCTTTGGTCCCGATCCCGGTTACCTGCCTCACCTCCGTTCCGGTTGGATCTTCGGCGGGTTGCGCATGGGGTGGACAATGGCTGCATGGACGCGATCGACCCTCTGGAGCAGGCGCTGCACGCCGCTCGTGCACTTGTCCTCGCCGACCTCGTGGCGCGCGAGGTCGCCCAGGCCGAGGTCGTCTCGCTGGTCGAGGCGTCGGTGGCGCACCGCCGCTGGTGGGTCGAGCAGTGGCCCGAGGGCGTCGAGTACGTCGCGGGCCTGGTCGCCCAGGACGTCCAGGACGCGCTCCTGGAGCAGTACGGCCGCTGGCCGCTGTGCCCCGTCTGCGGCTCGGGCGACCCTCATGCGCTGGACGTGGAACCGGAGTTGGGCCCCGATCCGCACTGGGTGTGCGGCAAGGCGGGCGTGGTCGTGGCCCCGGTGGGCGGCCTGACGTGACGGTCTTCATCGACCCGCCGACCTGGCCCGGCCACGGCCGCCTGTGGTCGCACCTGGTCAGCGACGCCTCGTACGAGGAACTGCACGCGTTCGCGGAGGCCATCGGCGCCCCGCGGCGCGCGTTCGAGCGCGACCACTACGACCTGCCCTCGCACCGCTACGAGGACGCGGTGCGTGCGGGGGCGGTCGAGATCGGCTCCAAGGAGCTGGTGCGCAGGCTTACCGATGCGGGGTTGCGCAGGCCCAAGGGGAGGCCTGCGTAGGTCGGGTTGTGCTTAGGGTGGCACGCATGATCACGGTTCATCTGAAGTACGAGATCGATCCCGACCGCATCGACGACTTCGAGGAGTACGGCCGCCGCTGGGTCGTCCTGGTCAACCGTTTCGGCGGCGACCACCACGGCTACTTCCTGCCCAGCGAGGGCGACAGCGACATCGCGTACGCCCTCTTCTCCTTCCCGAGCTTCGCCGCGTACGAGCAGTACCGCACCGACAGCGCGACCGACCCCGAGTGCCAGGAGGCCCTGGAGCTCGCGCGCCGGACGGGGTGCATCCGGCGCTACGAGCGGCGGTTCCTACGGCCTCTGGAGTGAGGTCGCCGCCGGGCTGTGGCCGGGAGCGGCTCCGGCTCCGGCTTCGGCGGATGCGGCCGAGGCGGATGTGACCACGCGGCTCGGGGTCCTGCGGTGCAGCCGCAGGGACACCGCGACCGCGCCGATCGCCACCGCCGTCATCGCCGCGCCCGCCCAGGCCGTCGAGGCGTAGCCGAAGTCGAGGTCGATGACCGTGCCGCCGAGCCAGGGGCCGCCGGTGTTGCCGAGGTTGAACGCGGCCGTCGTGGTCGCGCCCGCGAGGGTGGGGGCGGCGCCCGCGACGTTGAACATGCGGGCGTTGAGGGCCGGGGCGGTGTAGAAGGCGGAGACGCCGAGCAGGAACGAGAGCGTGATCGCCACGGCCGCCGTACCGGAGAAGAGCGCGAGGACGACGAGGAAGACCGTCGAGGCCGCGATGCCGCTGAGCAGGACGCCGAAGAGGTGCGCGTCCGCGATGCGCCCGCCGATCGCCGTGCCGAGGAGCGCGCCCGCCCCGAAGAGGCCGAGGACGGTCGGGACCCAGCCCTTGTCGAGGCCCGCGACGTCCGTCAGGAGCGGGGAGAGGTACGAGAACGCGCAGAAGACGCCGCCGGCCGCGAGCGCGGTGATCGCGATGGAGAGCCAGACCTGGCGGTCGCGGTAAATGGCGAGCTCTTGCTTCAGGCGGGGCTTCTCGGCGGGGAGGGGGATGCGGGGGATGAGGGTGAGTACGCCGACGAGGGCGATGGCGGAGGCGGCTCCCACGGCCCAGAAGGCGGACCGCCAGCCGAAGTTGTCGCCGAGGAAGGCTCCGGCGGGCACGCCCAGCACGTTCGCGATGGAGAGGCCGCCGATCATCACGGCCATGGCGCGGGCGCGCTGGTTGACCGGGACCATCGCGATGGCGACGGCGGCGCCGACGGCCCAGAATCCGGCGCAGGCGAAGGCGCTGACGACGCGGGACGCGAAGAGGATCTCGTAGGTGGGCGCGAGGGCGCCGGCGACCTGGCCGAGGCCGAAGACGGTGATGAGCGTGATGAGGGTGGTGCGGCGGGGGAGGCGCAGGGTGGCTACGGCGAGGAGGGGGGCGCCGACGACCATGCCGATGGCGAAGGCGGAGATGAGGAGGCCGGCGCGGGGGATGGAGACGCTCATGTCGTCGGCGATGGGGGGCAGGAGCCCCGAGAGCATGAACTCACTCGTCCCGAGCGCGAAGACGGCCAGGCCGAGGATGTAGACGGCCACGGGCATACGGGTACGGCTGGCGCCTGGCTCGGCGGGCGTCGGGTCAGGTGTCGGCATAACAGTGAAGAACGCTGGGGGTGGGAGCTGGCATTCCTGCGGCGGGGGGCCGCCTGCGGGGCCGGTCCGGCTGGGGTGCGGTGCCGCGCCGGAGCGCCGGGAGCCGTGCTCCGGGCGGACATACCGCCACGTCCCCTCGCGTCGCGCTGCCGCGTGCGGGTCGTGGGGCGGGCTGCGGGTCTGGTCCGCTTGTGGGTGCGGTGCCGCGCCGGTATGTCCGTCCTCGCTATCGTCCGGTGGCCGCGGGGCTACTCCGGCCCCGGAGCGCCGCGAACCGTGCTCCGGGCGGACATACCGGCACGTCCCCTCCCGAGCGCTCCCGACTGCAGGCCATCGCTCGTTGCTGCGGGGTAATCGGGTGGGTGGGTGGGAGAGCTTGTTCGTTCAGGGGTGGATGCGGGGGATCGGGCGGGTGGGTGGGAGGGGGGTGTCGGGTGGCTGAGGTTCAGGCGGAGGCGTGGCGGACGTACGCGTGGAGGTTTTCGCGGTTTGCCGTTTGGGTGTAGCCCGCTCGGGAGACCACCGCCTGGGAGGCGGTGTTCTCCGGTTCGATGACGGCCAGCAGGGTCGAGACCTCGGGGCGGGTCAGCGCCCAGGTGGAGAGGGAGGTGAGCGCCTCCGAGGCGTAGCCTCGGCCCCGCGCCCCCGGCACCAGGTCGTAGCCGACCTCGGCGACGCCCTCCTCGTCCGGCGGCCCGTGGAACCCCATGCCGCCGACAGCGACCTCGTCCTCCGCCCGGACCAGGGCGAACATGCCCCACTCGGGCCGGTGCACCCCGGACGCGTACGCCTTCGTCACCATCTCCGCGGCCTTGCGCGTCCCCTCGAAGGGCCCGCCCTCGATCCACAGCAGACCCCCCGTGCCGCCCGCTGCGAGATCCGCCGCCGCGGCGGGGGACACCTCCCGCAGAACGAGCCGCCCGGCGGGAATCTCCAGGGCGTTGTGCCAGCGCCAGCGCTCCCGCTTCGGCCGCCCCGGCAGGGACCCGCGGCCCGTGGCCCAGAGCAGCGTCGCCCACTGGTCCGCGGGCGCGTCCGCGGGCGGCACGTGCGGGAAGAGCCAGGCGAGCACCGCCTCGCACAGCGCGGCCGGCGGCTCCGCGTCCACGCCGAGCGCCTGCGCGATGTCGTACGTGTGGAGCAGCACCTCCGCGACGCCCATCGCCGCGAAGCCCACCCTGTCGGCGCTGCCGTGCGGGTAGGGGTGGTAGCCCCGGACCCCTCGCGGCGTGGTCCGCACCACCGCGGCGAGCAGGCCGCCGGTCGACTCGATGACGTGGATCGCGTCCTCGGGGCCCGAGCCCTCGTCGAAGGCGATCTCGAAGGGGACCCACGTGTCGGTCGCCCGGCCCGTCAGCTGACCCGCGTACGCGACAAGATCGCCCGCGATGTGCTCGGCCGTCTTCAGGCAGCTCCAGTCGAGACCGCCCGCCTTGACGCTCCAGTCGCGCCCCACCGCCGGACGCAGCACCTTCGCCGCATGCGCCACGGCCTCCTCGACCTGGTCCCCACCCATGAAAAGCATGCGCCGAGAGTACGGGAGCCTCAGGAGCCGAGCAGCTCCATTTCCGTCGCCAGGTTCGCGCGCGCCGGGCCCTCCCACTCGGCCGCTCCGTGCGGGGTGCGGAACAGCCTTGGCAGGGAGAGGAGTTGGCGCAGGACTTCCGCGCGGCCGGCGCGGAAGTCCTCGTCCGGCACGAAGGCGTACTCCTCGCGGACCGCGGCGGCGTATGCCGCGTACGCGTCCGGGGCGGCGGCCAGGATCGCCAGGTCCGCGTCGCACAGCGCCTCGCCGTTGTGGTCGCCGTCGGCGGGATCGTGGGTGATGGTGAGCCGGACCAGGCGCGCCACCTCGGCGGTCTGCTCGTCGGTCAACCCGGCCTCGGACAGCGCGCGTTCGGCGAGGCGGGCGCTGCGCTCCTCGTTCTCGGAGCGGTCCGGCGCGTACACCGCGTCGTGGAACCAGGCCGCGAGCCGCACGAGATCGGCGTCGTCCGCGTGCTCCTCCAGTACGTCGACGTGGTCGAGGACCGCCTTCAGGTGGGCGGTGGTGTGGTACCGCCGCTGCGGCTCGGCCCACCGCGCGAGCAGGTTGTCGGCGTACTTGTACGGGTCGTAGATGCACTCGTCCGTGTTCCGCG
Organism: Streptomyces sp. NPDC054047; assembly: GCF_055585065.1. Classification (NCBI taxonomy): domain Bacteria; kingdom Bacillati; phylum Actinomycetota; class Actinomycetes; order Kitasatosporales; family Streptomycetaceae; genus Streptomyces; species Streptomyces sp. NPDC054047. The sequence goes on from NZ_JBVJKV010000012.1 coordinate 166,596, forward strand.
CCCGGAGCAGCGTCCCGAGCCAGCGCTCGCGCAGCTCGTGGTTCTCGTCGTCGGCCATGGAGGCACCCTAAACTCCGGTCCGTCCGTTGCCATGCGCGGGAGCGACACGGTTGGCTTCGTCCATGACGACCACGACGAGTGCCGACGGAACGTACGACCCCGAGCGCCCCGGCCGCCTCCTGCGGACCGAACGTGATGCGCTGATCCCGCTGTTGAGGGCCGCGCCCGACGACGCGTACGCGGTCCGGACCTGTTGTCCGGGCTGGACCGTGCGCCATGTGCTCGCGCACTGCGGCTCGGCGCTGATGCGCGTGGTCGAGAGCCGCTTCGAGGAGGGCGTGTTCTCGCCGGAGAGCAACGACCGCGACATCGCCGAGCGCGCCGACTGGTCCAACTCCCGCGTGGTGGACGAGCTGGAGCGCGGGATGACGGAGGCGGGCCCGCTCATCGCGAAGTCCAACGGGCTCCTGGACGGGATCGCGCTCGGCGAGTGGGTGCACGCGGGCGATGTCCGCGAGGCATGGGGGACGCCGGGCGCGTACGGGGGCGATGGCCTCCCGGACGCCCTGGTCCTCCTCGCGGCGCGCAGCAAGGCGGCGGGCGCGGTGCCGCTGCACGCGGACATCGACGGCCGCGACGAGCCACTGCTCCTGGGCACGCCGGACGGCACCACCCCACCCGCCCGCTACATAGGCGACGCCCCAACCTTGATCCGCCTCTACATGGACCGCCCCCTGACGGGCACCCGCTACGAACTGGCAGGAGCAAAGGAAACCGACCTGTCGGGACTCCTCACCTGACCCGGTCGGGCCCCGTAAGGGGCGCGGGGAACGGCGCGCCCAGCCACAGCGGACCCGCAGAGACACCGCGAACGGCACCCGGCGGAGCCTAGTGCTGGTGCCCGCCCGGCTCCGGGGCACCCTCATCCTCACCCCCCTGCTGGGAAGCCCCGGCCCACACCGTGAACTCCGCCGTCCGCACCTTCCCCTCATGCTTGAAGTCGAGGAACAGGCGGTACGCCCCCGCACTCGGCGCCGTCGCCGCGAAGGAGACGCCGGGGCCCGGCTTCGTCCTGCCGTCGCCCGGCGAACCGGTCGGGTGCACGTGGAGGTACGCCAGGTCCCCGGACCGCAGGGCGACCAGGTGGCCGTACGAGCCGAGATAGGGCTGCAGGTCGGTGACCGGCCTGCCGTTCTTCTCCACGTCCAGGGTCACGTCACTGGACTTCCCGGGCTTCAACTCGCCCTTGAGGCTGACCTCGTACCCACCGGCCACGGAAGCCTTCGTGTCGGCCTCGGGCAACTTCCTCGGCTCGTACTTCCCTGCCACCGCGAGGTCCGCCCCCAGCGTCAGGCCCTCCTTCGCGCCCTCGGGCCTGAAGTCGGCGAAGACGCGGTAGCCGCCCGCCTCCGGGAGCTCGACCGGCGTCGACCAGGTGCCGTCCGCCGCGCGGGTCGGGTGCAGGTGGCGGTAGGTCCTCAGGTCCTGTGAGGCGACGATGAGGTGCAGCTCCTTGCCGTGCTCCCTCTCGTACGCCGTGACGTTCTTGCCCTTGCCGCCCTTGCCGCCCTTGGTCTGCTCGACCACCGCGAACCGCAGCTCCTCCCGCTTCTCGGCGTCGATGCGCGAGGTCCGCAGGTCGAGCGTGTAGCCGCGCTCGGAGATCTGAAGGCCGCCGGGGACGGTGTCCGCGTGCCCCGCGCCGGCCCCCGTACCGCCTGGCTCCTCCTTCTCGCCCGTGTGCCCGCCGTGCTCGCTCGCGGGCTTCTTCTGCGCGGTCACGGGGTCGACGCCCTGGCCGACCCCGTACGCGGTGCCGAAGGTCGCGGCGACGGCGGCGGCGAAGGCGGTGATCTTCATTCCGGTGTTCATGACGGCTCCCAAGAGATGAATGAAGCGGGCCGAGTGCGCCTTGCGGGCGGCTCCTCATGCATCCGAAGATACCCCCTAGGGGTATGAAGTCAAGTCCGGATTTCTCTTGCGCTCAGTACCCCCCAGGGGTATATATGGATCTAGACAGCGGTACCCGCCCCGGGTACCCCGACCCGAAGCCCGCCCACGACGCATCACGAGGAGCCCGCAGACATGTCCACCACACCCGGCAGCACCGAGGTGGCAGAAGTAGAGCTCGCCATCGGTGGCATGACCTGCGCCTCGTGCGCCGCCCGCATCGAGAAGAAGCTCAACCGCATGGACGGCGTCGAGGCCACGGTGAACTACGCCACCGAGAAGGCCAAGGTCAGCTACCGCGGCCAGGACGTCGCCGTCCAGGACCTGATCGCCACCGTCGAGGCCACCGGCTACACCGCGCAGGAGCCCGCCCCGGCCCGCGCGGAGCCGGATGCGGCCGACGACGAGCAGCGGGCCGACGACGAACTGCGGCCCCTGCGCGAGCGGTTGATCACCGCCGTGCTGCTCTCCCTGCCCGTCGTCGCGATGGCGATGATCCCGGCCCTGCAGTTCGAGTACTGGCAGTGGCTGTCCCTGACCCTGGCGGCGCCGGTCGTGACGTACGCGGCCTGGCCCTTCCACAAGGCCGCGTTCACGAACGCACGGCACGGCGCCGCGACGATGGACACGCTGATCTCGGTCGGCACGTCGGCGGCCTTCGTCTGGTCGCTGTGGGCGCTGTTCTTCGGTACGGCCGGCACGCCCGGCATGACGCACCCGTTCGAGCTGACCATCTCCCGCACGGACGGCGCGGGGAACATCTACCTGGAGGCCGCGGCGGGAGTCACCGCCTTCATCCTGGCCGGCCGCTACTTCGAGGCCCGCTCCAAGCGCAAGGCGGGCGCCGCCCTGAAGGCGCTGCTCCAGCTGGGCGCCAAGGACGTCACGGTCCTGCGGGACGGCGGCCGCGAAGAGACCATCCCCGTCAGCGACTTGAAGACCGGCGACCGATTCCTCGTACGTCCCGGCGAGAAGATCGCCACCGACGGCAGGGTCGTCGAGGGCGCCTCCGCCGTCGACGCCTCCATGCTCACCGGCGAGTCCGTGCCGGTCGAGGTCGCCAAGGGCGACGCGGTCACCGGCGCCACGCTGAACGTCGGCGGACGCCTGGTCGTCGAGGCCACCCGCGTCGGCTCCGACACCCAACTGGCCCGCATGGCCAAGCTCGTCGAGGACGCGCAGAACGGCAAGGCGGCGGCCCAGCGCCTCGCCGACCGGATCTCGGCGGTCTTCGTGCCGGTCGTCATCGCGCTGGCCGTCGCCACCCTCGGCTTCTGGCTCGGCAACGGCTCCGGCCTGACGGCGGCCTTCACCGCCGCGGTCGCCGTACTGATCATCGCCTGCCCCTGCGCCCTGGGGCTCGCGACACCGACCGCCCTCATGGTCGGCACCGGTCGCGGCGCCCAGCTCGGCATCCTGATCAAGGGCCCGGAGGTCCTGGAGTCGACCCGCAAGGTCGACACGATCGTCCTGGACAAGACCGGCACCGTCACCACCGGCAAGATGACCCTGCTCGCCACGCACACGGCGGACGGTGTGAGCGAGGAGGAAGTCCTGCGGCTCGCGGGGGCGTTGGAGCACTCCTCGGAGCACCCCATCGCGCAAGCCGTGGCCACCGGAGCGGCCGAGCGGGTCGGCACGCTCCCCACTCCCGAGGACTTCGCGAACGTGGCGGGCCTGGGCGTCCAGGGCGTCGTCGAGGGTCACGCGGTCCTGGTCGGGCGCGAGGCGCTGCTGAAGATTGGGGTCTCCCCTGGTCGAGCGAAGTCGAGAGCTTGGGGAAGGGCGATCGGGCTCCCCGTGGAGCTGGAGCGGGCGAAGGCCGAGGCCGAGGCCGCCGGTCGTACGGCGATCGCGGTCGCGTGGGACGGCGAGGCGCGCGCGGTCCTCGAGGTGGCCGACGCGGTGAAGGAGACGAGCCCGGAGGCGATCCGCCGCCTGCGCGCCCTCGGCCTCACCCCCATCCTCCTGACCGGCGACAACAAGGCGGTCGCGGCATCGGTGGCCGCCGAGGTGGGCATCGCGCCCGACGACGTGATCGCCGAGGTCATGCCGCAGGACAAGGTGGACGTCGTCAAGCGCCTCCAGGCGGAGGGCCGGAGCGTGGCTATGGTCGGCGACGGCGTGAACGACGCGGCGGCGCTGGCCCAGGCCGACCTGGGTCTCGCGATGGGTACGGGCACGGACGCCGCGATCGAGGCGGGCGACCTCACGCTCGTACGAGGAGACCTGCGGGCGGCGGCGGACGCGATCCGCCTCTCCCGCCGCACGCTCGGCACGATCAAGTCGAACCTGTTCTGGGCCTTCGCCTACAACGTGGGCGCGCTGCCGCTGGCCGCGGCCGGTCTCCTGAACCCGATGATCGCGGGCGCCGCGATGGCGTTCTCCTCGGTCTTCGTGGTCGGCAACAGCCTGCGCCTGCGGGGGTTCAAGCCGCTCAGCTGAACGGCGAGGGGCCGCGGGTCCCAACCTTCGGCAAGCTCGACGTGTACATGTCTTTACGGTCACCCCGGTGCGGTTGGGTCGCGCCGGGGTGATCTGCGCGTAGGCTGGGTAATTGGACTAGACCTATGTGCGGCGGTTTCAAGGACGCGTTCTCGGACGTGTTCCGCGATGCCCGCCCCCGCGGCCCCGGACCCGAAGGAAGACATCCATGAGCAAGCGTGCAGTCCTGGAGGTGATCGCCCTCGACGCCGAGGACGCCGTCGCCGCCCAGGCCGGAGGCGCGGACCGCCTCGAGCTGGTCACCGACATGGCCGCGGACGGCCTGACCCCGTCCCGCGCGACCTTTGCCGAGATCCGCGCCGCCGTGGACATCTCCCTGCGCGTGATGCTGCGCCTCGCGGACGGCTTCGACGCGGGCGACGTGTCCGCTCTCGTACGCCACGCGCGCGAGCTCAGGAGCGCGGGCGCCGACGAGTTCGTCCTGGGCTTCCTCGACGAGACGGGCGGCCCCGACCTGGCGGCGGTGGAAGCGGTGGTGGACGCGCTCGACGGCTGCCGCTGGACGTTCCACCGGGCCATCGACCGGACCCCCGACCGCGACGCCCTGCGCAAGCAGCTCGCGGACCTGCCCGGCCTCGACACCTACCTCACCGCGGGCGCGGCGACGGGCGTGGACGAGGGCCTGCCCACGCTGCTCGCCGAGGCGGCGCGGTCCGGCGAACAGGGCTACGAGCAGCAGATCCTGGTGGGCGGCGGCCTCCGCCTCGACCACCTCCCGCAGCTCAAGGCCGCGGGGGTCGACGCGTTCCACATCGGCGGGGCGTCGCGCCCCGACGGCTGGGACGCCCCGGTGTCGGCGCAGGCGGTAGCGGCCTGGCGCGCGGCCCTGGACGCGTGAGCCTCAGCCGCCGAGCTGCTCCGGCAGCTCGGCGGCATGCACGACGGTGAGCCCCGAGACGGCGCGGGTCAGGGCGACGTACAGCCGCCGCAGTCCGGTCCGCTCGTCGGGCTCGCCGTCGACGACCGCGGCGGGCTCGTCGAGGACGACGTAGTCGTACTCAAGTCCCTTGGCGAGGGAGGCGGGCACGAGCGTGAGCCGGGTGTCGGGGGTGGTCTCCTCACCGGGCGAGAGGTACGTCATCCCGGCGGCGTCGAGTGCTTCGGCGAGCGCGGGAACGCGGGCGTCGGCGGCGATGAGCCCGATGGACCCTTCCTGCCGCAGCGACTCCACGCAGGCGGCGAGGGAAGCGGCGTCGAGGTCCGCCACGCGCCGCACCACGAGCGAACCGGCCGACTCACGCACGGACTTCACCTCGGCGAGTCCGGGCGCGATGGAGGGAAGCAGCCGGGAGGCGTACGCGATGACCTCCCGAGGCACACGGAACCCCGCGGTGAGCTCCTCCACCACGGCGTCGCCCTTCCCCAGATGCTCCAGGGCCTGCTCCCAGCTCCGGGTGGCCCACGGGGTGGTGCCCTGCGCGAGGTCGCCGAGGACGGTGGCGGACCCGGTGGTGCAGCGGCGCCCGACGGCGCGGTACTGCATGGGGGAGAGGTCCTGCGCCTCATCGAGGACGACATGGCCCAAGGAGTGGGTCCGGGCGACCAGATCACTGGCCTCGTCGACCAGCACGGCATCGGCGGCGGACCACTTGACGGCCTTGAGGCTGCGCGGGGCCTTGGCCCACAGGATGAGCTTCTGCTCGTCGGCGTCGAGGATGCCGTCCGCGTGCCGGGCGAGGAACTCGCCGTCGGAGAGCAGCCGGAGCACGAGCTTGGCGGGATCGACGGGCGGCCACACGGCCTTGACGGCGGCCTTCACGGCAGGGTTGCGGGCGACGGCGTCCTGCACGCGGTCGTCAGGGGCCTCGCCGGCCTGCTCCATCCTGACGAGTACGGCGTGGGCGATGCGCTGAGGCAGGGCGTCGCGGGCGGCGCCGTACCGAATATCGCGGTCGAGCAACTCCCTGACGATCTCCTCAAGTTCATAAGCGGCCACACGCCAACGCCGTGACCCCCGCACCACGACAACGGGCTCCTCGGGCATGCTCACGTGGGACCGCAGGGCTCTCCGCAGTACGTCGGCCATGCGGGCATCGCCTTTGACGACGGCAGCGGCGGCGTCATCGACGCCCCGAACGTCGACGTGGGCGACGAGATCGTCGACGGTGGCCTGCTTGACCTCCAACTCGCCCAGAGCGGGAAGTACTTGCTCGATGTAATGCAGGAAGGACTTGTTGGGCCCGATGACGAGGGTGCCGGTGCGGGCGAGCCGGTCCCGGTGGGCGTAGAGCAGATAGGCGACACGGTGCAGCCCGACGGCGGTCTTCCCGGTCCCCGGCCCGCCCTGCACGCAGACGGACCCCCCGAGCCCACTCCTGACGATCTCGTCCTGCTCGGGCTGGATGGTGGCGACGATGTCGCGCATGGGGCCGACGCGGGGCCGCTCGATCTCCTGCTGGAGCAGCCTGCTGGTCTGCTCCTTCTCGTCGGCGTCGCTGAGGTGCTCGTCCTCGTACGCGGTGAGTTCACCGCCGGTGTAGCCGAACCGCCGCCGCAGGCCGATGTCCATCGGGGCCTTCTTGGAGGCGCGGTAGAAGGGCTGCGAGACGGGGGCGCGCCAGTCGATGACCATCGGGTCGCCGTCGGCGTCGTGGACGTGCCGCCGCCCGATGTAGAACTGCTCGCCCTCGGCGCCTTCCGCCTGATCGGCGCCGGGGGCGTGGAGATAGTCGAGCCGCCCGAAGAAGAGGGGCGTGTGGGAGAGATCGGCGAGGGACTTGATCCGGTCGTCGATCTGGCTCTGCAGGACGGCGGCGTTCACCCAGTTCGCGGTGACGTCGCGGATGTCGAGCGCTTCGGCGTCCTCGCGCATGGCTCGGAGGGCCGAGCGGGATGCGGCGAGGTGGGTGCGTTCGCGGGAGAGGGGGTCGGGGTGGGCCTGCACGGGGTGCCTCCGGCGGGGGGTGCGGGGTGTGTGCCGCCGGTTGCCGACCGGTCGGTGGCGCCGCGTTCCACGCGGGCAGACGGAGCAGTTTAGGCCCCGCTGCATGGCGGGACCACCGATTTCCCCCCGGGGGGGGCGGGGCGGGGGGTGCCCCGCACCTACCCGGGCCGAACGGACCTCTCCCGCCCACCCGCCCGGAACTCCGCATCCGACCCTGGACGAACGAGCCTTTCCCGCCCACCCGCCCGATTGCCCCGCAGCGGCCAGCGACTACCCGCAGTCGGGAGCGCTCGGGAGGGGACGTGGCGGTATGTCCGCCCGGAGCACGGTTCGCGGCGCTCCGGTGCCGAAGCAACCCCACAGCCACCGGACGATAGCGAGGACGGACATACCGGCGCGGCACCGTACCCACCGACGGAGCGGGACCGCAGTTCGCCCCACGGCCTGCAGGCGGCAGTGCCGGTGGCGAAGTGCCCTGCGGTCACCGGACGACAGCGAGGACGGGCATACCGGCGCGGCACCGTACCCGCCCGCGGAGCGGTCCCGTGGCGCCGCCTCCGGGATCTACTAAGGTCACCGCCGTGAAGGAACTGAGCGTGAGGGCGGCGTCACGTCGCGTCAAGGGGCCCGTGCCGACAGCTGCCGTCTTCCTCGTCGTTTCCCTTCTCGTCCTCGCCACCCTCTGCGTGGCCCAACGCATCCCCATGGCCGACACCCTCGTCTACCGAGCCGAAGGCGCCGCCGTCGCCAGCGGCAGCGATCTCTACGGGTTCACCGTCACGGAGTGGGAGCTCCCGGCCACGTACCCGCCCTTCGCCGCCATCCTCTTCGTACCCACCACCTGGCTCCCCCTCCCCGCCCTCAAGCTCGCCTTCCTCGTGGGGAACATCGCCCTCCTGGCGGTCCTCATCCACCTCTCCTGCCGCCTCGCCGGGCTCCCCACCCGCCTCGCCCCCCTTCTCGCGGGCACCGCCCTCGCCCTCTGGCTGGAGCCCGTCTTCCAGACCGTCCTCTTCGGGCAGATCAACCTCGCCCTCGCCTGTCTGATCCTCTGGGACCTCACCCGGCCCCCCGGCGCCGTCGGCAAGGGCTTCGCGATCGGCGTCGCCGCCGGGATCAAGCTCACCCCGGCGGTCTTCATCGCGTACCTCTTCCTCACGAAGCGCGTACGCGAAGGGCTCACCGCCACCGCCGCCCTCACCGGCACCCTCGCGCTCGGCGCGCTCGCACTCCCCGCCGCCAGCCTCGACTTCTGGACCCACCGGATCTTCGAGACGGGCCGCGTCGGCAAGGCGTGGATCGTCGACAACCAGTCGCTCCAGGGGCTCGTCGCCCGCGCGGCCCACGACCCGCACCCGGGGCTCCTGTGGGCCCTGCCCACCGCCCTCGTCGCCGTCACCGGCCTGTGGCTGGCCCGCAGGGCCGGGACGGAACCCCGCGGCGTCCTCCTGACCGCGGCCACCGCGCTCCTGGTCTCGCCCATCAGCTGGTCCCACCACTGGATCTGGTGCGTACCGCTCCTGACCCTGCTCATGGCAGAGGGCCGCCCCCGCCTGACCGCGGCGGTGGCGACCCTCTTCACGGCCCGCACCCTGTGGCTGGTCCCGCACCAGGGCGACCTGGACCTACGCCTGCCCCACTGGCAACAGCCACTCGCGTCGCCCTATCCCCTGCTGGCCCTGGCGCTGGCCGTCATGGGAGCGCTCAGTTGTCGGCCAGCAACTCGTCCGCGTCCACGATCCGGTACGCGTACCCCTGCTCCGCGAGGAACCGCTGCCGATGCGCCGCGAAGTCCTGGTCGATGGTGTCCCGGGCCACGACGGAGTAGAAGCGGGCCTCATGCCCGTCCGCCTTCGGACGCAGCACGCGGCCCAGCCGCTGTGCCTCCTCCTGCCGGGAGCCGAACGTCCCCGACACCTGGATCGCGACCGTAGCCTCGGGCAGGTCGATCGAGAAGTTCGCGACCTTCGAGACGACGAGGACCGAGATCTCGCCCTCCCGGAAGGCCCCGAACAGCTTCTCGCGCTGCGCGTTCGTCGTCTCGCCCTTGATGACGGGCGCGTCCAGATGCTCACCCAGCTCGTCGAGCTGGTCGATGTACTGGCCGATGACGAGGGTCTGCTCGCCCGCGTGCTTCTTCACCAGCGCTTCCGTCACCTTCCGCTTCGTCGCCGTCGTGGCGCAGAAGCGGTACTTCTCCTCGGCCTCGGCCGTCGCGTACGCGAGCCGCTCCGAGTCCGTCAGATTGACCCGCACCTCGACACAGTCGGCGGGCGCGATGTACCCCTGCGCCTCGATCTCCTTCCACGGAGCGTCGAACCGCTTGGGGCCGATGAGGGAGAAGACGTCCGACTCGCGGCCGTCCTCCCGGACCAGCGTGGCCGTCAGGCCGAGGCGCCGCCGGGCCTGGAGGTCGGCGGTGAACTTGAAGACGGGGGCGGGCAGCAGGTGCACCTCGTCGTAGACGATGAGCCCCCAGTCCCGGGAGTCGAACAGCTCCAGGTGCGGGTAGACACCCTTCCGCTTCGTCGTCAGGACCTGGTACGTGGCGATCGTGACGGGCCGGATCTCCTTCCGGGTCCCGCTGTACTCACCGATCTCCTCCTCGGTCAGCGAGGTCCGTTTGATCAGCTCGCTCTTCCACTGCCGCGCGGAGACCGTGTTGGTCACCAGGATCAGCGTCGTCGCCTTGGCCTCGGCCATGGCACCGGCCCCGACCAGCGTCTTTCCCGCACCACAGGGCAGCACGACCACACCGCTGCCGCCGTGCCAGAACCCCTCGACCGCCTGCTTCTGATACGGCCGCAGCGCCCAGCCGTCCTCCGCGAGCTCGATCCGGTGCGCCTCGCCGTCGACGTACCCGGCGAGGTCCTCGGCGGGCCAGCCCAGCTTCAGGAGCGTCTGCTTGATCTGCCCGCGCTCGGACGGGTGGACGACGACGGTGTCCGCGTCCACCCGGTCCCCGACGAGCGGCTGCACCTTCTTGGACCGCAGGATCTCCTCCAGGACCGGCCGGTCGGTGGAGGTCAGGACGAGACCGTGCGTGGGGTGCTTCGACAGCGTGAGCCGTCCGTAGCGCGCCATCGTCTCGGCGATGTCCACGAGCAGCGCGTGCGGCACGGGATAGCGGGAGTACTCCACCAGCGCGTCCACGACCTGCTCCGCGTCGTGTCCCGCCGCACGGGCGTTCCACAGGCCGAGCGGCGTCACGCGGTAGGTGTGGATGTGCTCGGGAGCACGCTCCAGCTCCGCGAAGGGCGCGATGACTCGGCGGCAGGCGTCGGCCTGCTCGTGGTCGACCTCGAGCAGGAGAGTCTTGTCCGACTGGACGATCAGGGGACCATTCACGCGCGCACCCTTTCGGTAAGCCAAACGTCCAGTGTGCCGCATGGCGCGTGAATAAGTTCCGGCCTCAGGCGTCGGCCGAAGCCTGAGGCTGTTCCGGATCTGTTCCGGATGAGCCGCCTGCCGGACTCGCCGAGCCCCGGTGGCCTAGTCGTCCGCCAGTTCCGCGACGCCCGTGACCCGGTGCAAGGGGTACGTCTTGACCTCGTCCGCCGTGTGGTCGTACGCCGTGACGAAGCCGCCCTCCACGCGGATCGGGGCGATCACGCGCTGGCTCGCCGAGCCCTCCGCGTTGACGTAGCCGATCCAGACCGCCTCGCCCGTCAGGACCGCCGCCTGCATGGTGGCGAGGGTCTCCGCCGCCGTGGTGCGGGGCAGGGAGTCGCCTGCCTCCGGGGTCGCCTTGCGGGGGGCCGTCGAGGCCAGGTCGCCGGCGCGGATGGCGCGTACCGCCGCGCCGATCAGCGTGTTGTCGGCCAGCTGGGGGCCGTCGTGGACCGGCTCGGGCGCGGTGCGGGGCGGTGAACGGTGGGCGTGGGCCCGCGTGATCAGTACGTCGCCCTCGGCGCTTTCCGCGGCGGGTGCGAAGCCCATCCCGCGCAGGCCTTCGAGGAGCGCCCCGGGGTCCGCCTGCGCGGCGAGCACGGTCGGGGCGAGGCTGCGCAGGCGCAGGGTCTGGGAGCGCTTGTCGGCCAGGATCTCGTTCAGGAGGGCCTCGTCGTCGCAGCGGACGTACGCGGACGCGGCGCCGATCCGCAGGTGGCCGTGTTTACGGGCCACGTCGTCGATGAGGTACGCCAGTGGCTGCGGCACCGGCGTACGGGAGTGCGCGGCCAGGAAGGCGTGCAGGTCGGACGCGGCCTTGCCCGCGTCGAGCGCGCGCCGCACGGAGCCGGGCGTGAACCGGTACACCGTCGCCCCGCCCTTCGACTCGACGTCGGCGAGCACGGCGAGCGTCTCGGCCAGCGGCCGCTCCAGCGGGCCGGGGGCCACGGCGGTGAGGTCGGCCTGAAGCAGTACGTGGTCGAGCGGTTCGGGGAGCAGCGGTGCGAGGAGTCTGGCGGCTCTCGCGCCGGATACGGCGAGTTCGGCGCGGGAGGGAGGGGAGGGGGGTGCGGGGGGTACGGGGGGTGCGCCTGCGCTGCCTGCGCCGGCTCTCTCCCTCTCGCTCTCGGAGCCGAGCAGGGCGCGGCCGTGCGCGGACAGGGCGCCGCGTCCGGTGACGCCCAGCAACTCGGCCTCGTTCAGGGTCCATTGCGCGATGCGGGCCCGCAGCTCCATGGGCGCGTTGCCGGAGGCGGCGCCTCCGCCGGAGGACACGCCGCCGGCGGAGGCGCCGCCCCCGGCCGAGCCGCGTGGCGGTCGCTCCCAGCGCAGGCGCGCCAGCATCGACTCGGGCGTGGGGCTCGCGCCGTCCGGCAGGGTGGTGAGGAGCGTGAGTACGCGGTGCCGGATCTCGGGCGCCGAGGAGCGGTCCAGGTGCGGGCCGAGCGCCGACAGTGTGCGGTCCTTGCCGTCACGGCCGCCGATCAGGCCCGCCGTGCGGGTCGCCGTCAGCCACGCCGTGGCGAGGACCGACCAGCGCTCGGGGGCGGGCAGTTCCTGCCAGTCGTCGTAGGCGGGCGTCGCCGCGTACCGCTCGTCCGCCTCGCCGTCCGCCGCCACGAGGCCCGCCGCGTAGGCCAGTTCGACCCAGAAGGCCGCGACCGGCTCCGGGACGTCCAGGGCCACCGCGGTCCGCTTCAGGTCGCGCACGCTGAGGCCGCCCGCGCGCAGCACGGTGGGGCCGCCCTCGTCCCAGTCCTTCAGGAGCTCCTCGACCGTGTCGAGCGCCATGTACGCCTGGCTCGCCGCCGCGGCGTCCACAGCCTGTGGACGGTGTTCGCGCAGCGGCTCGACGGCGGGCGGTGCCGGTTCCAGGACGCGGTGGGCGCGGCCTGCGCGCAGGTGCAGGGCTGCTTCGCGGGGGAGTACGACCGTGCCGGGGGACGTGGGGAGCAGGAGCCCCCGGTCGAGGAGCCAGCGCAGGTGGCGGGCCGGGTCGGCGGTCACCTGGCCGTAGGGCGGGCCCCAGACGAGCCGCGAGAGCACTTCGACGGACTCGGCGGGGGCTTCGTCGAGCAGGGCGGACATGCGGGTGCGGTCCGTGAAGAGGTCGGTGAGCGAGCGGACGGCAGAGACGGCGTCGTGGGTGGAGGGGAGGCCCGCCGCCGCCACGATGTCCTGCATACGGTTCGGCGACATGCCCGCGGTGGCTTCGGCGACGGTGGGGCCGAGGCCGGTGGGGGAGGGGTACTGGGGGGCGGGGGCGAGGAGTTCGCGTGCGGTGCGGACGAGGCGGAGGCGGTCGTCGGCGCCCCAGATGAGGGCTTGTTCGCGGAGGGTGGCGAGGGCGTGGCGGAGGGCGGTGTCGACGGTGCCTGGGGCGTTGCCTGTGGCGTCGCCTCCCTCGTCTCCGGCGACGAGGGCGTGCAGTTCCTCGTACGTCGCCGGTTCGGGAGCCACGGCGAGTGCCTCGGCGACCTGCTGGGAGAACCGGTCGAGCCGCTCCAGTGCGCGGACCACGGAGGCGCGGGTGGCGGCGCGGGTGGCGAGCTGGGTGAGGTCGTTCGGGACCGGGGTGAGGAGGTCGGGGCGGGCGTGGAGCAGCGCGCCCAGGGACGCGTCGTCACGGGAGCGGAGTGCCTCGGCGAGGGACCGGGGTGTGTCCGCTGGGCGCTGGGGCTGCTCGTCGGTGCTCATCAGGCTCACGGTAGCGGGTTGGGGTGCGGCACCGTGCGTTCCTGGGGGGGTGCGGTCCTGTCCCTCACGTCGGGTCGTGGGGCGTGCTGCGGTTTCGGCCTGTGGGTGGGTGCGGTGCCGCGCCGGTATGTCCGTCCTCGCTATCGTCCTGTGGCCGCGGGGCTGCTGCGGCTCCGGAGCGCCGGGAGCCGTGCTCCGGGCGGACATACCGCCGCGTCCCCTTGCGTTGCGCTGCCGTCTGCGGGTCTGGTCTGTGGGTGGGTGCGGTGCCGTGCCGGTATGTCCGTCCTCGCTATCGTCCGGTGGCCGTGGGGTTGCTGCGGCTCCGGAGCGCCGCGAACCGTGCTCCGGGCGGACATACCGGCACGTCCCCTCCCGAGCGCTCCCGACTGCGGGTGCACGAGGGCTGATCTCCGGTGACTGAGCTGGGCCGCCGCCCACAAGACCCACCCGCACCGATACTCCAGCTGTACGCGTCCCCCTCCCACCCCGGCAGAACATCCCACCCGCCCGAGTCGCCCCCCCCGCTCACCCCGTCCACCCGGATCGCTCACCACCCCGGCTGCACCTCCCATGCCCACCCCACCCACATCCCTGGCACCGCAGGGCAATCGGGCGGGTGGGTGGGAAAGCTTGTTCGTTGGTTGTGGATGCGGGGGGAAATGAGGGGGCGCCCCCGGCCTTGGGGACGCGGTACCGTCGGCGTATCGGGTATAGGAGGGCGGACGTCAACGGGGCCGCCTCGGAGGGGACTTCGTGGGGATCGAGAGCGATCAGCTCGTCTTCGACTATCTGAGCCGCGTCGGCGACCTGGCCCAGCAGCGCCAGCTGCCGTCAGGCACCCGTATGCGCCTGGTCTCAGAACTGCGGAACCAGATCGACCGCAGCCGGGCGAAGACCACGGCCGACAACCCCGCCTCCATGCGACGCATCCTCGACCGCCTCGGCACCCCCGAGGAGCTGGTCGAAGCCGCCGGCTCTGGTGATGCGGCGGGGGCCGACGTATCTCGTCCCGCCGTTCCTGCCCAGCGCGCTTCGGAGCCGAAAGAGCGGGCCAAGCGGCTGCGTCGCGTGGTTCCCCGGCCCCGCCCCGCGGCGGAGGAACCGGAGCCCCAGGAAGACCTGAAGCCCTCCCCGCCGCACCTCGCCGGCACGGACGAGCTCGGTCCCAGCGGCTCCGAGCCCGACTGGTGGCGCGTGGACAGCAGCCCCTTCGGCCTCGCCGACAGTGTTCCCGGCTTCACCGGCGGCGTAGAAATCCCCGAAATCCTCAAGCCCCCGCCGAAGAAGCGTCTCGACGAGGAAGAGGAAGACGAGAGGGAAGAGGATGGAGAGGGCGAGGGAGAAGAAGGCGAAGGAGAGGTCCTCGCGCCCGCTCCCGCCCGGCGTCGCCTCCGCCTCCGCCCCACCGCCGCAGCCGCCGCGCCCCGCTTCACCAACCCCCTCCTCCTGCTCGCCGCAGCCCTCCTCACCGTCGGCGCCATCCTCGGCAACTGGCTTGCCCTGGGCGGTGGCTGGCTCCTCGCCTATGCCTCGCGCAGGCTGAGCCGTGCCGAGGCGAAGTGGGCCGTCATCGGGCTGCCCGGGCTTTCCGTGGCGGCCGGGATCACCTGGCTGTGGGGGCGGAACGAAGGCCGCTGGGGCGATCCCGTCGTCGACGGCCACATGAGCGACGCCATGGCCGAGACCTGGCCCTGGGTGGTGCGCGGCGCGGCCATCGCCTCCGCGCTCTACCTCCTGTGGAGGTCCCAGCGGCGGCAGCCGTGAGCCAGCGGGGAACGGCGGTCAGTTGGTCGTCAGGGAACTCTGCATCTCGTCCAGGATCTTGTTCGCCGCCGTGTAGCCGATGCCCTGGATCCACAGCTCGTCGTCGACCGTGTGGACGTTGCCCTTCTTCACCGCGTCCATGTTCTTCCACAGGCTGCTGCCGACGGTCTGCGTCTGCTTGGACTTCTTCGGATCGCCGTACGTGGAACGGAAGATGACGTCCGCGTCGGCGAGGTCGATCTTCTCGGGCGACACGTCGTACGAGAAGCCGTCCTTGGCCTTGGCCGCGACGGCGGGGCGGCCCAGACCCACGTCCTTGAGGAGCGTGGCGATGTACGTCCGCTCGCCGTAGATGCGGATGTCCGCGCCCTCCACGAAGCGGACGACGTTGACCTCCGTCGCCTTGGCCTTCGCCGGGCCGCCGACGGCTGACGTGACCTGCTCGGCGTGTGCGTCGTAGGCGGAGACGATCTTCTTCGCCTCGGGCTTCTTGCCGAGCGCGTCGGCGTGCACCTGGAAGTTCTCCTTCCAGGGGTATCCGGTGTTCTCCGTCATCACGGTCGGCGCGATCTGCTTGAGCTGCTCGTACTTCGCCGCGTGCCGGATCTTGCTGGTGAGGATGACGTCCGGATCGAGGGCCGCGATGGCCTCCATGTTCGGGTTCAGCATCTCGCCCACGTCCTTGATGCCGCTGACCTTCTCCTTGGGCAGGTAGCTGGGGAAGCCCGACGACGCCTCGACGTGCGTGGAACCGACCGGCTTCACGCCCAGCGTGATCGCGGAGTCCAGCTCGGCCGTGTCGAGGACGACGACCCGCTTGGGCGCGACCGGGACCTTCACGTCCCCCATGGCGGTCTTGACGATGTGCGTCTTCCCGGAGCCGGAGCCGGAACCGGAGTCGTCGGAAGAGTCCGATGAGCCGCACGCGGACAGCGCCAGCGCGCCGCTGAGAGCGAGGGCCCCTGCGGTGAGCGCGCGGCGGCGGTTCGTGGAGGAGCTGGGCTTGGTGGTCATGGCTTCTGGGCCACCTTTCGGTCGGACGTGGCGTGCGGGTGCGGCTCTGCGGCCCATGGGGCACCGGGGACCACCAACGGCGACCCCGTCACCGGGTCCGGTACCACCACACACTCCAGACCGAACACCTCGCGCACGAGATCCTCGGTGACGACATCGGCGGGCGCGCCCTCGGCGACGATCCGGCCCGACTTCATGGCGACGAGGTGGTCGGCGTACCGGGCGGCCTGGTTGAGGTCGTGCAGCACGACCACCACCGTCCGGCCGCGCTCTCCATCGGCCGTCCGCGCGGCCAGCTGCCGCACCAGGTCGAGCACTTCCACCTGGTGCGAGATGTCGAGATACGTCGTCGGCTCGTCCAGGAGCAGGATGTCCGTCTCCTGGGCGATGGCCATCGCGATCCACACCCGCTGGCGCTGACCGCCCGACAGCTCGTCCACGGACCGTTCGGCGAGCGCGGCGACGTCGGTACGTTCCATCGCCTCCGTCACGGCCCGCTCGTCCTCGTCGGACCACTGCTGCCACCAGTGCTGATGCGGCTGGCGCCCGCGCGCGACGAGGTCGGCGACGGTGATGGCCTCGGGTGCGACCGGTGTCTGCGGCAGCAGTCCGATCTGCTGGGCGATCTTCTTGGTGGGCAGCTTGGTGAGCGCCTCGCCGTCCAGCAGGACCGCGCCGCTCCTGGGCTTGAGGAGGCGGCCGAGCGCGCGCAGGGTGGTCGACTTCCCGCAGGCGTTGGGGCCGACGATGACCGTGACCTTGCCGTCGGGGACCGTGAGTTCGAGCTCGTGCACGACCTCGCGGTCCTCGTAGGCGAGGGTCAGCTCGCGGGCGCTGAGGCGGGCGGCGGTCACGAGGTGCCTCCATTGCGGACGGAACGGCTTCGGATGATGAGCCAGATCAGGTACGGGGCTCCGACGGCCGCCGTGAGCACGCCCACCGGCAGCTCGGTGGGCGAGAAGAGCCGCCGGGCCAGCAGGTCGGCGAGGACCATGATCAGCGCGCCGAGCAACGCCGAGCAGAGCAGCGGGATCTGCGCGGTGCGGGTCATCCGGCGGGCGATCTGCGGGGCGAGCAGCGCCACGAAGTCGACGGGCCCCGCGGCGCCGGTCGCCACGGAGGCGAGCACGACGCCGAGCAGCACGAGACCGAGGCGTACGTGTCCCAGGCGTACCCCGAGTGCGGTCGCCGTGTCGTCGTCCATGGTCACCGAGCGCTGGGCGCGGGCGGCCCAGAAGACGAAGGGGAGGAGGGCGAGCAGGGTCCAGGCGAGCGGCGTCGCCTCCGCCCAGCCGCGGCCGTTGAGCGAGCCCGTCATCCAGATCTGCGCCTGCTGGGCGACGAGATAGTCGCCCTTGGTCATGAAGAGCGTGGTGATGGAGCGCAGGGCGATCGCGAAGCCGATGCCGATGAGCACGAAGCGGGTGGCGTGCAGGCCGCCGCGCCAGGCGAAGACGTACACGAGCGCGGCGGCCGCGATGCCGCCGAGCACCGAGAGGTAGGGCAGGACGGTGGCGGAGGTGACCCCGAGGGTCATCGCGCCCACCGTCAGGGCGCTCGCGCCCTGGCTGATGCCGATGATGTCGGGGCTGGCCAGGGGGTTGCGGGCGACGGTCTGGATGAGCCCGCCCGCGACGCCGAAGGCGGCGCCGACGAGGAGGCCTACGGCCAGGCGGGGTTCGCGCAGCGTTCCCACGACCAGTTCGTCGGGGGACGGCTGCCCGAGGACGACCTTCAGGGCTTCGGCGGGCTGGACGAAGGACTCGCCTATGCAGAGGTAGGCGAGGCAGCTCGCCGCGAGGAGCAGGGCGAGGGCGACGGCGGCCACGGCTGCACGCCGGTGGAGCAGGAAGGCTGCCTTCCCGAACCGGACCACGGCGTACCCTGCGGGCCGGATGCGGGGATTCGGGTGGGTGGGCGGGAGAGATCCGCCGCGCAGCGGCGGTTCAGAAGCGACGGACATCAGGCAGCAACCGCCTTCCGGCGCACCAGCGTCACAAGGAACGGCACCCCGATGAGCGCGGTCATCACACCCGCAGGCACCTCGCTCGGAGGAAAGATCACGCGGCCCACCGTGTCGGAGACGAGGAGCATCACCGGCCCCAGGACGGCCGCCATCGGCAGCACCCAGCGATGCCCGCTGCCCACGATCGCGCGGGCGATGTGCGGGACCGCGAGCCCGATGAACGCGATCGGCCCGGCCGCGGCGACGCCCGCGCCGGTGAGCACGGTCGCCCCGAGGCCGCCGACGATCCGCACGGTCGCGACCTTCTGCCCGAGTCCCTTCGCCACGTCCTCGCCGAGCGCGAGCGCGTCGAGGCCGCGGGCCACGGACAGCACGAGAACCAGCCCCACCAGCAGGAACGGCCAGATCTGGCCGACGATCTCCGCGTCGCGCCCGGAGAGCGAGCCCACCTGCCAGAAGCGGAACTCGTCCAGGGCCGATGCCCTGGTGGTGAGGACCGCGGTGGTCAGGGAGACCAGGAGCGCGTTGATCGCGGCGCCGCCGAGCGCGAGCTTCACGGGGGTCGCGCCGCCTCTGCCGCTCGCGGCGATCGCGTACACCGCGACGGACGCGATTCCGGCGCCGACGAAGGCGTACCAGACGTAGCCGGTGAGGGTGTGCACGCCGGCGAACGCGATCGCCATGACCACGCCCACCGAGGCGCCCTGGCTGACGCCGAGGATGCCGGGGTCGGCGATGGGGTTGCGGGTGATGCCCTGCAGGACCGTGCCGGCCAGGGCGAGCGCGGCGCCGACCATCAGGCCGATGAGCGTGCGCGGCACCCGCATCTCGCGGACGACCTCGGCTGCGTCGCTGTGCCCGCCGTGCAGCAGGGCGTCGATGACGGCGGACGGCGCGATCGCGCGGGCGCCGACGGAGAGGCTGAGCAGGACCGCGAGCAGCAGGGCCAGGACGGCCGCCGTCATCGCGACAGCGCGTCTGGCTGGCACACGCATCGGCTGAGCTCGTTTCGGGGGATCGATCGGGAGGGCGGGGGTACTTCGGAAGCGTCTGAAGTAAGGCTCGGCTAAGTCTAAGGGGGTGCTCCGGGCTCCGGACCGGGTCGGCAGTCTCGGCACAATGGCCTCATGACCTCACGCGCTCTGACGGTCGGCTTCGACCTCGACATGACCCTGATCGACTCCCGGCCCGGCATCAAGCAGGCCTTCCTGGCCCTGTCCGCCGAGACCGGGACGCACATAGACGCCGACCTCGCGATCTCCCGCCTCGGCCCGCCCCTCGAGCAGGAGCTGCGCCACTGGTTCCCCGAGGAGCGGATCCAGGAGATGGGTGATCGCTACCGTGAGATCTATCCCACATACGCCATCGCCCCCTCGCTCGCGATGACCGGCGCCCCCGAGGCGGTCGCGGCCGTGCGCTCGCACGGCGGCCGGGCGATCGTGGTGACCGCCAAGCACGAGCCGAACGCGAAGCTCCACCTGGCGCATTTGGGCATCGAGGCGGACGCGGTCATCGGCTGGCTGTGGGCCGAGGCGAAGGCGGAGGCACTGCGCGAGCACGACGCGGCGGTGTACGTCGGTGACCACACCGGTGATGTACGCGGCGCGCGTACGGCGGACGCGCTCTCCGTCGCGGTGGCGACCGGGCCGTGCGACGCAGCGGAACTGCGCGCGGCGGGCGCGGACGTCGTGCTCACCGACCTGACCGAGTTCCCCGCCTGGCTCGACGCGTACGTCGCGGGCGGCGGCCCCGAGTAGCGGCTAGGTGGCCGCCGATCTGGCCTGGCGCCGCTGGACGGCGATACCGCGCAGCACTCCCGCCACGGCGATGAGGAATCCGACGCCCATCAGCATGCACACCGCGTAGGCGATGGAAGGGAAGGGGTCGGTCCCGAGGAACAGTGGGGCCACCGTGACCAGAGTGGCCACGGCTCCGACGAAGAAAACGATTGCTCCGGTCCGGACCAGGCCATCGCCCGGTCCGGCGGAATTCGCTTGGGTTTTGTCACGCACCCGACCAGGGTAGTTCCCAGCGCGAAGGAAGAATCCGGGGACGTCTTGTCACCGGCCCACGGACCAATAGTCTTGGTGCTGGCGGGTCGGGCGACCCGCTGTAGTGCTATCCAGAGCCGTTTTCCGCGGCATAGACGCGTACGACGACAAGTACGAGGACGAGGACTTCAGGTGCCTACCGGCAAGGTCAAGTGGTTCAACAGCGAGAAGGGCTTCGGCTTTCTCTCCCGCGATGACGGCGGCGACGTCTTCGTGCACTCCTCCGTACTGCCCGCAGGTGTCGACACACTCAAGCCCGGCCAGCGCGTCGAATTCGGCGTCGTCGCGGGCCAGCGCGGTGACCAGGCCCTTTCGGTGACGATCCTCGACCCGACGCCGTCGGTGGCGGCCGCCCAGCGCCGCAAGCCCGATGAACTGGCGTCCATCGTCCAGGACTTGACGACGCTCCTGGAGAACATCACGCCGATGCTGGAGAAGGGGCGCTACCCCGACAAGGCGTCGGGCGCGAAGATCGCGGGCCTGCTGAGGGCGGTCGCGGACCAGCTGGACGTGTAGGGCCCAGGGGTCGCTAGCCGAAGGTGAGCGCATCCGGCGCGAGGGGCGGAACGAGCCCCTCCGCCGCCGCTCGCGTGAGCAGCCCGCGGATCGCCGCATAGCCGTTCTCGCCCAGATCGGCCGTGAACTCGTTCACGTACAAGCCAATGTGCTGATCGGCGACGGCCGGATCCATCTCCTGCGCGTGCTCCTGCACGTAGGGCCGCGAGGCCTCGGGGTCGTCCCAGGCCATCCGCACCGAGGTGCGGACGCTGTCCGCGAGCCGCCGCAGGCCGTCCGCACCCAGCGACCGCTTGGCGATGATCGCGCCGAGCGGGATGGGCAGGCCCGTCGTCCGCTCCCAGTGCTCGCCCATGTCGGCGAGGCAGTTGAGCCCGTAGTTCTGATAGGTGAAGCGCGCCTCGTGGATCACGAGCCCCGCGTCGACCTTGCCGTCCCGCACCGCGGGCATGATCTGGTCGAAGGGCAGCACCACGATCTCGCCCACGCCACCGGCCAGGGTGTCCGCGGCCCAGAGCCGGAAGAGGAGATACGCCGTCGACCTCTCGCTCGGCACCGCCACCGTCTTGCCGGTGAGGTCGACCCCCGGCTCCCGGGTCAGGACCAGCGGGCCGCAGCCACGCCCGAGCGCGCCGCCGCAGGGCAGCAGCGCGTACTCGTCGAGGACGTAGGGCAGGACGGCGTACGACACCTTCAGGACGTCGAACTCGCCGCGCTCGGCCATGCCGTTGGTGATGTCGATGTCCGCGAACGTCACGTCGAGCGCGGGCGCGCCGGGCACCCGGCCATGGGCCCAGGCGTCGAAGACGAACGTGTCGTTCGGGCAGGGGGAGTAAGCGATCCGCAGGGGCTTGGCGTCCTGCGCGGGCGATTCAGTCATGCCGATTCCAACTCTCCAGTGCGGGCGCGAATTTCCCGAACGCCTCTCCCAGCGCGCCGAGCGCCTCGCCGATCCGCCAGGCTCCGCGGTCCCGCGGCCCGACGGCGTTGGAGACCGCGCGGATCTCCAGGACGGGCAGTGCGAACGCGGCGGCGGCCTCGGCGACGCCGAATCCCTCCATCGCCTCGGCGAGCGCGCGCGGATGGCGGCGCCGCAGCTCGGCGGCGCGCTCGGCGGAGCCGGTCACGGTGGAGACGGTCAGGACGGTGCCGGTGCGGGCGCCACAGGCGGCGGCCCATTCCCGTACGAGGGACAGGGGCGGCCGGTGGGTGACGGCGCCGAACCCGAGCTCGGTGACGGGCAGGAAGCCGTCGGGGGTCTCGGCGCCCAGATCGGCCGCGGTGATCTCGTCGGCGAGGACGAGGGAGCCGATGGGCGCGTCGGGCCGGAAGCCGCCGCCGATCCCGGCGGAGATCACCAGGTCGTACGGGGTGCGTGCGAGGGCGGCCGCCGTGTGCGCCGCGGCGGCCGCGGGCCCGACACCGACGGCTACGGCGTCGGTGTGCGGGGGCAGCCGGTCGGCCACCGCGTCCCGTTCGGCGGGGACGGCGGTGGCTACCAGCACGCGGAGAGGGGACATCGAGCCGCGGGTCAGGCGTCCTTCTTGAGCTTGAACGACCACAGGCCGGTCGCCTTGGCCTCCGAGCCCTTGCCGCCCTCGAGCAGGCTGACGGTGGTGGCGTTCGTGCCGCCGCCGTACTGCTGGTTGAAGAAGACGCTGCCGGGGATGACGACGTACGTCTTCTTGCTGGCCTCGGTGAGCGGCTGACCGTTCATCAGGAGCGTCCAGCCCTTCTCGGCGACCTCGGGGTCGACGCCGAAGCGGACCTTCTCGTCGGGGTCGACCTTGATGGACTTGACGTCCGTCTCCTTGAGGCAGCCCTGGAGCTGGGACTGCTTGAGCTCCTTGCCGTCGTTGTAGCAGGAGGCCTCGGAGTTCACCGAGTCGCTGCCGACCGTGACGGTGGCGAGCGGCGTCGGCTTGTCGCAGGCCGACAGGACGAGGAGTCCGGCGGAGACAGCGCCAAGGGCGGCCACGGAACGGCGACGGCGCGCCGAGCTGCGAACGAGTGCGGCTCCGCCGCGGAGCAGGGAGGTCATGGGCGAAGGCTATCGGGCACCCCGTGCCGTCTCGCCACGTGGGGGTCGCGGCGTGCCGCGGCCATTGTCCGGCGCGCCGTACATGTCGGTTTGTCGGGCTCACGCCACCCGGGGGCGGCGCCTCCCGCCGTGCCGGGCCGCCGAGAGCAGGCCCCGCGCGGTCGAAAGCCAGCCGACGGCGACGATCGCGGCGGCCACCGAGAGCCCCAGTGACCCGTTCAGCGGCAGGGCCATGCCGATTCCGCCGCCCACCACCCACGCCATCTGCAGGATGGTCTCCGAGCGGGCGAAGGCGGAGGTCCGCACCTCCTCGGGGACGTCCCGCTGGATCAGCGCGTCCAGGGAGAGCTTCGACATGGCCTGCGCGAAGCCCGCCACCGCGCCGAGGCAGGCGACGCCCACCGCCCCGAAGAACACCGCGGCGGTGATCGCCACGCCCAGGACGACGGCGACGACGGTCACGATGATGACCTCCGGCGCCCGCGATCTCAGACCGGCGCCGACGGCCGTGCCCAGCGCGTTGCCGACCCCGGCCGCGACTCCCACTATCCCCAGGGACACCGCGGCGCTCTGGCCGCCGAGCGGTTCCTCGCGCAGCAGGAAGGCGAGGAAGAAGATGAGGAACCCGGAGAGACAGCGCAGCGCGGCGTTGGCGGTGAGGGCGTGCGTGACGGCGGGTCCGACCGTACGCAGCCCCAGGCGCCGCTTCTTGGACGTGTCCGCCGCGGCTTCGGCGCGCGCGTGCAGATGCAGATGCTCCTCGTCGGCCGCGAGCAGCGCCTTGTGCTCGCCCTTGGCCGAGTCCACCTTGGGCGGCAGCGAGAGGGAGAGGAACATCCCGACGATGAAGATCACGAAGGCGCCGTAGAGCGGCCAGCGCGGCCCCAGCGCCTGGAGCCCCGCGCCGACGGGAGCGGCGACACCGGTCGCGAGAAGCCCGCCCAGCGTGACTCTGGAGTTGGCCTTGACCAGGGAGAAGCCCTTGGGCAGCAGCCGGGGCACCACGGCGCTCCGTACGACTCCGTACGCCTTGGACGCGACCAGGACGCCGAGCGCCGCCGGATAGAGCTCCAGGCTCCCCGTGATCACCGCCTCGGACAGCAGCAGGGCGAGCAGGGCGCGCGCCAGCATCGCGGCGGACATCGCGTACCGCCGGCCGTGCGGGAGGCGGTCCAGGAGAGGGCCGATGACGGGGGCGAGCAGTGTGAAGGGCGCCATCGTGATGGCGAGATAGAGGGCGACACGGCCGCGCGCCTCGTCCGTCGGCACGGAGAAGAAGACGGTCGAGGCGAGCGCGATGGTGATCATGACGTCGCCCGCGCCGTTCACGGCGTGCAGTTCGATGAGCTTGCCGAGCCCCGACTCGCCCGCGCCGTGCGCGTGCGTGGCCTTGCGGATGCCGCGGGCCGTGCCGGTGAAGGGCAGGTGCAGGGCGCGACCGACCCAGCGGGCGGCCCGGTTCAGCACCGGACCGCGTCCGCCGACTTTCTGGGACGACGACCTTGCGGCAGCCACCTCGTCATAGTGCCCCCTTATCGGGGGCACTAGTGCGCATCTGCTGCGGGGTAATCGGGTGGGCGGGTGGGAAAACTGCCGTGAAGGGGCGGCGGACCCGGGTCTCGACGCAGGGGGCGGGCACGCCGGTGTAGGCCCACGGGCCGGGAGAAGGTAGCGTGCGTAGCGCGCCTGCGGCGGTTGTTCTTGGCCGCGCGCCTCTCGGTCATCCCGCAGAATGGATGACGTAGGTGCGCCCGAGGACGTTCGGGCGCGGACGTCGACGCGGCCCTCCGGTCCGCTCCGTCCGCACTCCCGCGTATGGGTGGCGCACTCGTGAGACGGCGTAATGGAGAAGCGATACCTGTGAGCGCAGCGACAACGCGAAGCCGTACCCCGCGTACCCCGCGTACTCCCGACCGCCTGTGCGTCGAGGCGGTGGGACTGGCCCGGGACGCGGCCGAGGAGGCCGCCGCACCCGGTGTGGTCGGTGAGCACGTCGAGGCCGTGGTCGAGGGCGACCGCGTGGTCACGCACCTGTTCGAGTGCAAGGACTTCGGCTACCGGGGCTGGCGCTGGGCCGTGACGGTGGCGCGCGCATCGCGCGCCAAGGTCGTCACGCTCGACGAGACGGTGCTGCTGCCCGGCCCCGACGCCCTGCTGGCCCCCGAGTGGGTGCCGTGGAGCGAGCGGCTGCGCCCCGGTGACATGGGCCCGGGGGACCTGCTCCCCACGGACGCGGAGGATCTGCGCCTGGAGCCCGGTTACTCGGGCGAGGAGGAGCCGCCGCCGAACTCCGTGTTCTCCGAGGAGATGGCGGAGCTGGTCGAGGCGGAGGACGTGGAAGTGACGGCGGGGTCGCCCGCCGAGCTGCCCGCGGTGCCCGCCGTGCCGGCGCGTGGCTCGATCGCCGCGATCGCCGACGAGCTGGGCATGCGCAGGGCGCGTGTCCTGTCCCGGTACGGCCTGCATGCCGCGGCCGACCGCTGGGAGGAGTCGCACGGCACGAAGACGGCGATGGCGCAGGCGGCGCCCGCGTCCTGCGTCAGCTGTGGCTTCCTCGCCCCGATCGGCGGATCGCTCGGCCAGGCGTTCGGTGTGTGCGCGAACGAGTTCGGTCCGGCGGACGGCCACGTCGTGTCCCTCTCGTACGGCTGTGGGGGCCACTCGGAGGCTGCCGTGATGCCGAAGCCGTCGCGGCCTGCCGCGCCCGTCCTCGACGAGACCCGGGTGGACGTCCTCCCGCTGCGCCCCGCTCCCGACTCGGGGTCGGTGCCGGTGGAGGGGGCGGCGGAGGAACTCGGCCACTCCTGAGCTCCCGCTGGGGGTGGCGGATGGGGGTTGCCCCCAGGCGGGGCGGCCTCTCCCTGCCGGGTGGGCTCTCCTTGCCGGCTGGGCTCTCCCTGCCGGGTGGGCTTCCGGCGGCTCCCCGCCTGCGGCCCGGTGTTCCCTTGCCCCGCGCTCCGCGCGGGATCTCTCCCACCCACCCGCCCGTTTGCCCCGGGGTG
>NZ_JBVJKV010000012.1:192477-349949 GCF_055585065.1 Streptomyces sp. NPDC054047
GCGGGTGCTGTGGGGGGTGGGGGCTCGTCTCTTCGGCTAAGCGCCGTGTGTCGGCTTCCCGCGCTTCGCGCGGATCTTTCCCACCCGCCCACCCGTTTGCCCCGGGGTGCGGGTGCTGTGGGGGGTGGGGGCTCGTCTCTTCGGCTAAGCGCCGTGTGTCGGCTTCCCGCGCTTCGCGCGGATCTTTCCCACCCGCCCACCCGATTGCCCCGCGGTGCGGGTGCTGTGGGGGGGGCGCGGGCTCGTCTCTTCGGCTATGCGCCGTGTGTCGGCTTCCCGCGCTCCGTGCGGATCTTTCCCGCCCACCCGCCCGTTTGCCCCGGGGTGTTGTGGGGGCGGGGGCTTGTCGTTTCGGCTGAGCGTCGTGGGTCGGCCTTCCGCGCTTTGCGCGGGTCTCTCCCGCCCGCCCACCCGATTGCCCTGCGGGGTAAACGGGCGGGTGGGTGGGGGACTCCGCGCGGAGCGCGGGTAGGCGAACGCCGGGCCGCAGACGACGTACATCCGTCCACCACGACGCGCACAGCCTTTACGCGCGCGGCGTGCTGCGGGGCAATCGGGCGGGTGGGTGGGAGGCACTCCGCGCGGAGCGCAGGTAGGTGGTCGCCGGGCCGCAGGTGGCGTACTGCGGTCCGCCTTTACGCGCGCGGCGTGCTGCGGGGTAATCGGGTGGGTGGGTGGGAGACGCTCCGCGCGGAGCGCGGGTAGGTGGTCGCCGGGCCGCGGGTGGCGTACTGCGGTCCGCCTTTACGCGCGCGGCGTGATGCGGGTAAACGGGCGGGTGGGTGGGAGAGACCCGCGCGGAGCGCGGTCCAGGCGGCCCCCGGCCGGAAGTAGCCGGGCCCGCAGGTGGCACCCGGGCACGGACGGCCCCGGCCGGAAGCGGGCGGGCCCCGCAGGTGGCAACCGGGCACGGGCGGGCCCGCAGGTGGCACCCGGGTACGGGTGGGCCCGCAGGTGGCCCCAGGCCACGTGCGTCCAGGCGGCCCCCGGCCAGGAGTGGCCGGGGCCGTAGGAGACACCCGGCCACGTGGGGGTGGACCGCTCGTCGGGGGGAGGGCGGGACGCGGTACCGTTCGGCCCGCGAACCAAGCGAGGGAGACGACACCGTGAGCAAGACCGTGCGGCCGGCGGCCGAGGGTACTGACCCGTTCGGCACGGCACGGCTCCGGCGGGGAGTCCTCGACGCCTGGGCGGCGAGCCCGGCCCGGTTCCGGGAGGACGCCAACGCCGAGGAGGACCTCGCCCTCGGCGGCTACCGCGACCGGCTGATCGTCGAGCTCGCCCAGAACGCCGCCGACGCGGCGGCGAGGGCCGGTGCTCCGGGACGGCTCGCCCTCACCCTCCGGGACGGCGTACTCGCCGCCGCCAACAACGGCGCACCCCTCGACGCCACCGGCGTCGAATCCCTCTCCACCCTCCGCGCCTCCGCCAAGCGCGAGGAGCAGACCAACGGCGCCGTCGGCCGGTTCGGCGTCGGCTTCGCCGCCGTGCTCGCCGTCTCGGACGAGCCCGCGCTCGTCGGGCGTACCGGCGGAGTCCGCTGGTCCCTGAGCGAGGCCCGCGAACTCGCCGCCGACACCGCCCGGTTCAGCCCCGGGCTCGGGGACGAAGTCCGCCGCCGCGACGGCCACGTACCCCTCCTGCGGCTGCCCTTCGCCGCCGAAGGGACCGCCCCGCAGGGGTACGACACCGTCGTCATCCTGCCGCTGCGCGACGCCGCCGCCGAGGACCTTGTCGTACGGCTCCTGGACGGGATCGACGACGCTCTTCTTCTTGCCCTTCCGGGGCTTGAGGAAGTTGTCGTCCAGGTCGGGGATTCCCCCGTCCGTACCCTCCGTCGCACCGCCGAGCCCGGCTACGTCGACGTCTCCGACACCCGTGACGGCAACACCCGCTGGCGCACCGTCAGCCACCAGGGCCCCCTGGAGCCCGGCCTCCTCGCCGACCGGCCCGTCGAGGAGCGGCTGAGGCCCCACTGGTCCGTCACCTGGGCCGTACCCACCGACCGCGAAGGCGCCCCGCAAGCCCCCCGCAGCGCCCCCGTCCTGCACGCGCCGACCCCCAGCGACGAGCCGCTCGGCGTGCCCGCCCTGCTGATCGCCTCGTTCCCGCTGGACACCACCCGGCGGCACGCGGCCCCCGGGCCCCTCACCGACTTCCTCGTGCAGCGCGCGGCCGACGCGTACGCCGAACTCCTCGCCGACTGGCGGCCCGTCGGCGAAGGCATCATCGGCCTCGTCCCCGGCCCCCTCGGCAAGAGCGAGCTCGACGGCGCCCTGCGCCAGGCCATCCTCGACCGGCTGCCGCGCACCGCCTTCCTGCCGCCCGCGGTGGAGGCCGTTCCCCAGGACGACCCCGACGTACCCGAGTGGCAGGTTCCCGTCGCGCTGCGGCCCCGTGACGCGGAGGTCGTGGAGGGCGCGGGCGCCGAGACCGTACGCGTGCTCGCCGACGTCCTGCCGAGCCTGCTGCCCGCGGGACTTGAGCGCCGTGCCGAGCTGCGCACCCTCGGTGTCGCCCGCGTACCGCTGACCGAGGCCATCGACCGCCTCACGGGTCTCGAGCGGGAGCCGGACTGGTGGCGGCGGCTGTACGACGCCCTCGCCGGTGTCGATCCCGACCGGCTGACCGGGCTGCCCGTGCCGCTGGCCGACGGGCGCACCACCATCGGGCCCCGCCAGGTCCTCCTTCCCGTCATCGGCGACGACAGCGACCCCGCGGCCCTCGTCCGGCTCGGCCTGAAGGTCGCGCACCCCGACGCCGTGCACCCTCTCCTGGAGAAGCTCGGCGCCCTGCCCGCCACGCCCCGCGCCGTCCTGACGACCCCGCAGGTCCGCGCCGCCGTCGCCGCGTCGCTCGACGACGACACGTGGGACGAGGACGCCGTGGACGCCGAGGAGCTCGCGGACATCGTGCTCTCGCTCGTCCGCGACGCGAACCTCTCGCCCGGCGACGAGCCCTGGCTCGGCGCGCTCGCCCTGCCCGACGACGAGGACGGCGAACTCGCTCCCGCCGGTGAACTGGTCTTTCCCGGCAGCCCCTTCGCCCAGATCATGCGCGAGGACGAACTCGCCACCGTGGACGCCGAGCTCGCCGAGCGCTGGGGCGAGCAGCCCCTCGCCGGGTGCGGTGTCCTCGCCAACTTCGCGCTGGTCCGCGCCACGGACGTCGTACTCGACCCCGACGAGATGGAGCCGCGCGAGAGCGACTTCGCCGAGCCCGACGACCCCGGTCTGCTCGACGCGGTCGACGTGTGGTGCGAGGACGTCCTCGACCGGCTGCCCGACACTCCGGTGCCGCCCGTCGCGACCGAGATCATCGCCGTACGGGATCTGGACCTGGTCGACGACGACTGCTGGCCGCAGGCCCTGGCGATGCTCTCGCGCCCGCCGCTGCGGGACGCGCTGACGCAGCCGCTGCGGATTCTGCTCCCGGACGGCACGACGGAGACCGTCCGGTCGTACACCGCGTGGTGGCTGCGCGGGAATCCGGTGCTCGGCGGCCGGCGGCCCGCCGGTCTGCGTGCCTCGGGCGGCGACCCACTGCTCGAAGGGCTCTACGACGCTGCCGACGCCTCCGGGTTCGACGACGAGCAGGTGCTGCGCGCGCTCGGCGTCCGCACGTCGGTCGCCGCTCTCCTGGAGGAGCCCGGCGGCGCCGCCGAGCTGCTCGACCGGCTCGCGGACCCGGAGAGGACCGTTTCGGCGGCCCAACTGCACGCGCTGTACGGCGCCCTGGCCGATCTGGACCCGGAGCAGGTGACGCTGCCGGACGAGGTGCGGGCCGTCGTGGACGGCGAGGTCGTGGTGGTCGACGTGGCGGACGCGGTCGTCGCCGACGCCCCTGACCTGCTGCCGCTGACCGGGGGCGTGGCGCTGCTGCCCGTGCAGCCGCGCAAGGCGGGCGATCTGGCCGAGCTGTTCCAGGTGCGCAGGCTGAGCGAGACGGCGGCCGTGGAGCCCGCGGGGGAGGGCGAAGAGCATCCGGTGCCGGAGCCGGTCCGTACGCTGCTCGGTCCGGCCACCCCGGAGACGTACGTCGAGCACGAGGAACTGGTCGCCGGGGGAGTGGAGCTGGACTGGCGCCGGACGCCGGACGGCACCATCCACGCCGCCACGCTGGAGGGCGTCGCCGCCGGTCTCGCCTGGGCGGCGGGCCAGTGGCCGCGCCGCTTCGAGGTCGCCGCCCTGCTGGAGGACCCCTCCCGCACCGACGAGCTGGAGCGGGACCGCTGGTTCGACTGAGGGCCGCTCCTGTGACGGGCTTCCTGTGACGGGCTTCCTGTGACCGGCTTCCCGTGACCGGCTTCCGGCGCATCCCGCCGGAAGCCCGCGTTCCCTTTAGCGGTCAACTTTCTCGGTCACTAAATCTTCACTTCCCGTACAACCAGTGGCCCATGTCGCGAGTCTGATCTTCCGAGTCAACAGACTCCTAGATCACTGGGCTCCGCGTGACAGCAGCCAGCGCACCGTGGAGCCCCCTTCCCACTTGGGGAAACACATGCGCATTCGTGCCACCGTGGCCGCACTGACCGGCACCCTGGCCCTTTCCGCACTCGTCGTTCCGGCCGCCCAGGCCGCCGACGGCCCGACGTCCGCCCCGCGCCTCGCCGCGCAGGGTGCGAACGTCGGCGACACCAAGATCACGAAGGTCTCCGTCAACGGCGGCAAGAACGTCGTCGTCGGCACCACCAACAAGGTGAAGTTCACCGTCGCCGTCACCGCCACCGACCCCGAGGGCATCGCGGGCGGCAGCGCGTTCCTGTACCACGGCGGCAGCATAGACACGGCCGACGGCGTCCTGACCCCGGACGACTTCGACGGCACGTGCAAGGTCGTCAACGCCACCACGTCGACCTGCTCCGTCACGGTCGTCGCCGACCCGACGATCGACCTCTACAACAACCTGGCCGGCTCGGGCTGGAAGGTCTACGCGGCCGCGGGCGCGAACGACGGCGACTCGGCCGAGGGCGAGACGTACAAGTCCGACGCCAACATCCAGCGCAACGCCCGCCTCACCACCAACGCCTCCCCGGAGCCCATCAAGAAGGGCAAGACCCTCACGGTCACCGGCGCCCTCACCCGCGCCAACTGGGACACCTCGAAGTACGCGGGCTACACCAAGCAGTCCGTGAAGCTCCAGTACAAGAAGAAGGGTGCGACCTCCTACTCCACCCTGAAGACGGTCACGTCCGACACCAAGGGCAACCTGAAGACGACCGTGACGGCCTCCGCGGACGGCTACTACCGTTACGTCTTCGCGGGTACGTCCACGACCCCCGCGGTCACCTCGACCGCCGACTTCGTGGACGTCAACTAGTAGCGACTAGGCCGGAAAGCGGCGGCCGACCCAGCGGAAGATGACCTCGATGATCAGTGAGGCCACCGCCGCGATCGCGACCGCCGCCCACGGCATCGTCGTGCCGACCAGCTTCAGCTGGAAGAAGTCCTGGAGCCACGGCACGGTCAGCACCAGCAGGAAGCCGAGACCCATCGCGCCGATCAGGCCGAGCCGCCACCACGTGTAGGGGCGGGCGATGATCGCGAGGACCCACATGGCGATCAGGAACAGCGCCAGCGTGGCCGCGCTGGTCTCGGCTTCCCGTGCGCCCGCCCCCGCGTAGTGGTGGCGCGCCAGGAGGTACGTACAGAAGGTGGCGACGCCCGCGACGACGCCGCCCGGGATCGCGTACCGCATGACCCTTCGTACGAAGTGGGGCTTGGCCCGCTCCTTGTTGGGCGCGAGGGCGAGGAAGAAGGCCGGGACGCCGATCGTCAGGGTCGAGAGCAGTGTCAGGTGGCGTGGCAGGAACAAGTACTCGACCTGCGAGCAGACCACCAGCAGCGCGATGACGACCGAGTAGACGGTCTTCACCAGGAACAGCGTCGCCACCCGCGTGATGTTGCCGATGACCCGGCGGCCCTCGGCGACCACCGAGGGCAGCGTCGCGAAGCTGTTGTTCAGGAGCACGATCTGGGCCACGGCCCGCGTCGCCTCCGAGCCCGAGCCCATCGAGACGCCGATGTCGGCGTCCTTCAGGGCCAGTACGTCGTTCACGCCGTCGCCCGTCATCGCGACCGTGTGGCCGCGTGACTGGAGGGCGCCCACCATGTCGCGCTTCTGCTGCGGGGTGACCCGGCCGAAGACGGAGTTGGCGTCCAGGGCCTCGGCCATCTCGCCCTGTTCCGTGGGCAGCCTGCGGGCGTCCACGGTGTTCTCCGCGCCCGGAAGACCCAGCTTTCCGGCGACCGCGCTCACCGAGACCGCGTTGTCGCCGGAGATGACCTTGGCGCTGACGTCCTGCTCCTCGAAGTACCGCAGGGTGTCGGCGGCGTCCGGGCGCAGCCGCTGCTCCAGGACGACCAGGGCGGTGGCGCGGGCCCCCGACGCGACGTCCGGGGCGTCCAGTTCACCGGCGGCGCGGGCCAGGAGCAGCACGCGCAGGCCCTGCTGGTTGAGGTCCTCGATCTCGGCCAGGGACGGGTCGCCGTCGGGCAGCAGCACATCGGGGGCGCCCAGCAGCCACGTCGAGTTGTTGCCGTCGCCCTCGCTGAAGGAGGCGCCGCTGTACTTGCGGGCCGAGGAGAAGGGCAGCGACTCCGTGCAGCGCCACTCCTCGCTGTCGGGGTAGGAGTCGATGATCGCCTGGAGCGACGCGTTCGGCCGCGGGTCGGACTCGCCGAGGGCGCCCAGGACCTTGCGTACGTACGTCTTGTCGGAGCCGTTCAGCGGACGCAGCTCGGTGACGTCCATGCCGCCCTCGGTGAGGGTGCCGGTCTTGTCCAGGCAGACCGTGTCGACGCGGGCCAGGCCCTCGATCGCGGGGAGCTCCTGGACGAGGCACTGCTGGCGGCCCAGGCGGATCACGCCGATCGCGAAGGCGACCGAGGTCAGGAGGACGAGACCCTCGGGGATCATCGGGACGATGCCGCCCACGGTGTAGGCGATGGACTCCTTGAAGTTGTCGTCCTTGACGACGAGCTGGCTGATGATGAGGCCGATCGAGGTCGGGACCATCAGCCACGTCACGTACTTGAGGATCGTGGAGATGCCGGTGCGCAGCTCGGAGTGGACGAGCGTGAAGCGGCTCGCCTCCTCGGCGAGCTGCGCCGCGTACGCCTCGCGGCCGACCTTCGTGGCGGTGAACGCGCCGCCGCCCGCGACCACGAAGGAGCCCGACATCATCCTGTCGCCGGGCTTCTTGATGACCGGGTCGGCCTCACCGGTCAGGAGCGACTCGTCGACCTCCAGGCTGTCGGTCTCGACCGCCTCGCCGTCCACGACGATCTTGTCGCCGGGGCCCAGCTCCACCAGGTCGCCGAGGACGATCTCGGAGGTGGAGATCTCGGCCGCGCTGCCGTCGCGCCGCACGGTCGGTTTGGCCTCGCCGATGACCGCGAGTCCGTCCAGCGTCTTCTTGGCGCGCAGCTCCTGGATGATGCCGATGCCCGTGTTGGCGATGATCACGAAGCCGAAGAGGCTGTCCTGGATCGGCGCGACGAAGAGCATGATCACCCAGAGCACGCCGATGATCGCGTTGAACCGCGTGAAGACGTTCGCCCGGACGATCTCGGTGGTCGAGCGCGAACTGCGGATGGGTACGTCGTTGACCTCGCCGCGTGCGACCCGCTCGGCCACCTCGGCGGCGGTCAGACCCGTCGCGCGTCCGGTCGGCGGCGCCACCGGGTGGACCGGGTCGAGCTCGGCGCCCGCGTCGATATGCGTCATGGCATCGACGGTACGGGCGGTGCGGGGCCTTCACCCCTTGAGTGGCCCAAAGATCCGACCACGGTAGGACACGGACACTCCCGTGGTTGTACGGGCGCTACCCCGAGGGAGGGACTACCGCGGGGCGGGCCGGGCCTCACTCGGCGGAGGCGGCCGCCTTGCGCTCCGCTTCCCGCTTGAGCGCGGCGTCGCGGCCCCGCACGTACCAGATGCCGATCAGGCCGAGGCCCGCGCCGGCCAGGCAGGTCCACACCCACCAGGTGGCGTCGCGGTCGTCGAACCAGCCGTAGAACGGCAGCTGCACCAGGAAGAGGACGAACCAGAGGATCGTGCCGCCCGTGATGGTGGCGACGACGGGGCCCTCCAGGGGCTCCGGCGCGTCGTGCTTGGGTGTCCACTTCTCCATGCGCACAGTTTACGAGCAGCCGGGGCGGGGCCCCGCGGGGGTCGCTGGGCCCTGACGCCACAAGGGTCTACGCGCGGAGATAGCGAATTCTCCTTCATGTATTCATACTGAAACCGCTCGTTAATGGCTGGTTGTTTTCGTAAGAACAAACAAATCGATCACTGGCCCACCACTTAACGATCTTCCCCCTTTCTCTGCGTTTCCCTGAGTCCACGAGGTCCCGCATGCCTTCCTCGGCCACAGCCCCGGTCGACGCCAAGCCGCCGACGCCCCCGCAGGGCGGCATCGACGGCTTCTTCAAGATCAGCGAGCGGGGCTCGACCCTCGCTCGTGAGGTCCGCGGCGGCTTCGCCACCTTCTTCGCGATGGCCTACATCATCGTGCTGAACCCGATCATCCTGGGCAGCGCGAAGGACATGTACGGCAACCAGCTCGACAACGGCCAGCTGGTGACCGCGACCGCCCTGGTCGCCGCCTTCACCACGCTGCTCATGGGCGTCATCGGCAACGTCCCGATCGCGCTCGCCGCCGGACTCGGCGTGAACACCGTGGTCGCCCTCCAGCTCGCGCCGCGCATGTCGTGGCCCGACGCGATGGGCATGGTCGTCCTCGCGGGCTTCGTCGTGATGCTGCTCGTGGCCACCGGCCTACGGGAGCGCGTGATGAACGCCGTGCCGCTCGGCCTGCGCAAGGGCATCGCGATCGGCATCGGCCTCTTCATCATGCTGATCGGCCTCGTGGACGCCGGCTTCGTCTCGCGCATCCCGGACGCCGCGCACACCACGGTCCCGCTCCAGCTGGGCGGCGACGGGCACCTCAACGGCTGGCCGGTCCTCGTCTTCGTGCTCGGCGCGCTGCTCACGCTCTGCCTGCTCGTGCGCAAGGTGCCCGGCGCGATCCTGATCAGCATCGTCGTCATGACGATCGTCGCGATGATCATCAACGCGGTCGCGACCGTGCCGTCCTGGGGTCTGACGACGCCCGAGTGGCCCGGCAACCCCGTCGCGACGCCGGACTTCGGCCTCGTCGGACAGGTCAGCCTGTTCGGCGGTTTCGACAAGGTCGGCCTGCTCACCGGCATCCTCTTCGTCTTCACCGTGCTGCTGTCCTGTTTCTTCGACGCCATGGGCACGATCATGGGCATCGGCGACGAGGCCAAGCTGACCGACGCGAGCGGCAACATGCCGGGCATGAACAAGGTCCTGTTCGTCGACGGCATCGCGGTCGCGGCGGGCGGCGCCTCGTCTTCGTCGGCCACCACCTGCTTCGTGGAGTCCACGGCGGGCGTCGGCGAAGGCGCGCGTACGGGCTTCGCCAACATCGTCACCGGCGGTCTCTTCGCCGTGGCGCTGTTCCTCACGCCCATCGCGACGATGGTCCCGTCCCAGGCGGCCACGCCCGCGCTGCTCGCGGTGGGCTTCCTGATCCTGTCCGGGTCGATCACCCAGATCGACTGGGCCGACTTCACCATCGCGATCCCGGCGTTCCTGACGATGCTGATGATGCCGTTCACATACTCGATCACGAACGGCATCGGCATCGGCTTCATCAGCTTCACCGTGCTGCGCCTCGCCTCGGGCCGCGGCCGCGAGGTGCCGGTCGCGATGTACGTCGTGGCGGCCGTCTTCGGCTTCTACTACCTGATGCCGGCGCTGGGCCTGACGTAGGCGGCAGGACTGGTGTCAGTACATGCGGGGCGGCCTTCAGGCCGCCCCGTAGAACTTTTCCGTCTCCTCGACGGCGCTCTGGAAGCGTTCGTCGAAGTCGTTTCTGATGAGCGTCCCGACCACATAGTCCTGGACGCTCATTCCCCTCTTGGCGGCGTGCTGCTTGAGCCGGTCGAGCAGCTCACCGTCTATTCGCAGGCTGAGCACTGTCGATCCCATGCGTGACAGGGTCGCCGCCGTCCCACGCGCCGTGTCTCACTTTCCGAAGCCGCCTCACTCATATGGGTGACGAAAAGGTTCCGTGGCGTGGGAAGAGGGAATCGAGTGGTCTTTAGCTAGAGTAATGAGTTACTCTAACGAACATGCCGGACCTCTCCCATGGTGACGACGCCGCCGCCGTGAACTCCCTGCGCTCCGCCGTGATGCGCCTGTCCCGTCGACTCAAGCACCAGCGGGTCGACGAGTCGCTGAGCCCCACCGAGATGTCGGTGCTCGGCACCCTCGCCCGCTGCGGCCACGCCACCCCCGGTGAGCTGGCCCGCAAGGAACACGTGCAGCCGCCGTCGATGACCCGCATCGTCGCGCTGCTCGAAGCCAAGGGTCTCGTCCGGCTCGAGCCGCATCCCGAGGACCGCCGCCAGAAGGTGGTGACCCAGACGGAGACGGCCGAGGCCATGCTCGAGGAGAGCCGCCGCAAGCGGAACGCCTGGCTGGCCGGTCTGGCCGAGCACCTCGACGAGGACGAGTGGGCGCGGCTGCGCGCCGCCGCTCCCGTCCTGGAGAAGCTCGCGCACCTGTAAGCAGCGCACCCGGCGGGCCACCCGCCGTGTGCCGTACGACCGCACGACGCCAAGGAGGCGAACCGCCTTTGAGTACGGGATCCGGAGCAGACTCCGCCCCCGCACCAACCGCCCTCGACAAAACCCCTGCCGCCAAGTCGTCGATGTTCAGCTCGCTGAAGATCCGCAACTACCGGCTCTTCGCCTCCGGCGCCGTTGTCTCCAACACCGGCACCTGGATGGCGCGCATCACCCAGGACTGGCTGGTCCTGAGCCTCACCGGCTCCTCGGCCGCGGTCGGCATCACCACCGCGATGCAGTTCCTGCCGATGCTCCTGTTCGGCCTGTACGGCGGCGTCATCGCCGACCGCTTCGCCAAGCGCAAGCTGCTCTTCTGCACCCAGGGCGCGATGAGCATCAGCGGCCTGTTCCTCGCCACCCTCACCCTGAGCGGCAACGTCCAGGTCTGGCACGTCTACCTCGCGGCCTTCTTCACCGGCCTCGTCACGGTCGTCGACAACCCGACCCGGCAGTCCTTCGTCTCCGAGATGGTCGGACCCGACCAGGTCCGCAACGCCGTCTCGCTGAACTCGGCGAACTTCCAGTCCGCGCGCCTCATCGGCCCGGCCGTGGCCAGTGGTCTCACCGCGGCCGTCGGCCCCGGCTGGGCGTTCCTCGCCAACGGCCTGTCCTTCCTCGCGCCGCTCACCGGCCTGATGCTGATGCGTACGAGCGAGCTGCACCACACCCCGCGCAAGCCGCGCGGCAAGGGGCAGCTGAAGGAAGGCCTGAACTACGTCTCCAAGCACCCCGAGCTGATCTGGCCGATCGTCCTCGTCGGCTTCATCGGCACCTTCGGGTTCAACTTCCCGATCTGGCTGAGCGCGTTCGCGGACGACATCTTCCACGGCGGCGTGGGGATGTACGGGCTCTTCAACACCCTGATGGCGATCGGCTCCCTGGCGGGAGCACTGCTCGCGGCCCGGCGCGGCACCTCACGCCTGCGGCTGCTCGCCGGGGCCGCGATCGCCTTCGGCGTGCTGCAGATCGTGGCCGCGTTCGCGCCCGAGCTGTGGATGTTCGTCGCCCTGATCGTCCCGATCGGCATCCTGGGCCTGACGGTGAACGTCACCGCCAACTCCTCGGTCCAGATGGCCACGGACCCCGAGATGCGGGGCCGGGTCATGTCGCTGTTCATGATGGTCTTCACCGGCGGCACGCCGCTGGGCGGCCCGCTCTTCGGCTGGCTCGCCGACGCGTACGGCGTGCGCCTCAGCATGGCCGCGGGCGGCCTCATCTGCGCCGTGGCCGCGGTCGGCGTCGGCCTGATGCTGGCCCGCGCCGCGAATCTGCGGCTGAAGGTGGATCTGCGGCGCGGGCAGCAGCACGTGCAGTTCGTGCCGCGCGAGCAGCTGGCGACGGCGGCGTAGGCCGCTGTCGTGACTAGACGCGCCGGGCCAGGACCTGGCCCGGCCAGGTGCCGTCCTGGGCGAGGAAGGCATCGGTGCGCGTGAAGCCGTTGCGTTCGTAGAACGCGACGAGCTTGCCGTCGTCGCCCGCGTAGCAGTCGACCCGGAGCAGGGAGACTCCCTGTCTCCGGGTTTCTTGCGCCGCGTGCGCGAGGAGGGCGGCGCCCGCGCCCGAGCCGTGCCGGGAGGCCAGCAGGTGGACGTACTGCTCCGGTTCGTCCACCGCAGCGATGTAGTCCCCCGGCCCGTCGGTCAGCGTGACCGTGCCGACCGCCTCCCCGCCGATCTCCGCGATCCAGGCGGAGCCGGTGGTCAGATACTTCTCGACCAGGGCGATGGTCTTCGGATTGGCCGACCAGGGCTTGTCGCCCCACTGCCCGGTGCGGCCCTGCGAGACGAGCCAGGCGACGGCGCCGTCGAAGAGGGCGAGGACGGTGGCGGTGTCGTCGGGGCCTGCGGGGCGGATGGTTATGTGGTCCATGCGATCTTCCTATCCCACTTCCGGTGGCGTGGGCCGGGGTTTCAGCCCGTCCGGCCCTTGAGGACGAACTCGGCGGAGCCGGTGAGGACGGCCACCAAGGCCCCCGCGCCAGAGCGGCCCGCGGCGGAGCCGCACATGTCACGGCCGGGAAGGGGCGGGGTTGGGGAAAAGAACCGCCGGAGGCGAGACTCACCCCCATGAGACTCTTCGCGGCCGTGCTGCCGCCCCCCGCGGCGGCGGACGAACTGGCCCACGCGGTGGACAGGTTGAAGACCCTGCCGGGTGCCGAAGCCCTCCGCTGGACGCTCCGCGAGAGCTGGCACTTCACGCTCGCCTTCATGGCCGAGGTCGAGGACGACACCGTCCCGGAGCTGTCCGAGCGGCTGTCCCGAGCGGCGCACCGCACGGCCCCTTTCCCGCTGGCCCTGCACGGGGGAGGCCACTTCGGCGAGCGCGCGCTCTGGGCCGGCGCCAAGGGGGACCTGGACACCCTGCGCCTCCTCGCCCGGCGGGCGGACGCCGCGGCCCGCAAGTCCGGCATCACCATGGAGGAGCACCGCCACTACCGCCCGCACCTGACGCTGGCCCGCGGCCAGGGGGAGCCGCCCCTGCGGCCGTACGTCGAGGGCCTCGCGGACTTCGGGGGCGGGGAGTGGACCGTGGGCGAGCTGACCCTCGTACGAAGCAATCTGCCCAAGAGCGGCGTAGCGGGGGAGCGGCCCCGCTATGAGGTGGTCGGTCGATGGCCACTGGGCGGAGCCGGTTAACCTCGACTACGTGGACCCGAAAACCAGGAACCGGATCATGGCCGGTGTGCTCGTGCTGATGTTCGTCGTCGTAGCGGTGGCGGCCGCGGTCGGCCAGTGAGACTCGGCAGGGCTCAGTGAGACTCGGCAAGGCTCAGAGGCGATGACCGCGGCCTGACGGCACCTGCTACCAGGCGAAGGACTCCGGCGAGGGCCCCGGCCCCGGGAAGATCTCGTCCAGGGCGTCGAGCAGCTCGTCCGACAGCTCGAGCTCGACCGCGCGCAGAGCGCTGGTGAGCTGCTCCGCCGTGCGCGGCCCGACGATCGGCCCGGTCACGCCGGGACGGGTGAGCAGCCAGGCGAGCGCCACCTCACCCGGCGCGAGCCCGTGCTTGTCGAGCAGGTCCTCGTACGCCTGGACCTGCGCGCGGACCTCCGGCTTCGCGAGCTCCGACGCGGCCCGCCCGCTGGTGCGCCGCGAGCCCTCGCCCTCCTTCTTGAGCACGCCGCCGAGCAGGCCGCTGTGCAGCGGCGACCACGGGATGACGCCCAGGCCGTAGTCCTGGGCGGCCGGGATCACCTCCATCTCGGCGCTGCGTTCGGCGAGGTTGTAGAGGCACTGCTCGCTGACGAGGCCGTAGCTGCCGCGCCGCGAGGCGATCTCGTTCGCCTGGGCGATCTTGTATCCGGGGAAGTTCGATGAACCCGCGTAAAGGATTTTGCCCTGGGTGATGAGGGTGTCGATGGCCTGCCAGATCTCCTCGAAGGGAGTGCGGCGGTCGATGTGGTGGAACTGGTAGATGTCTATGTAGTCGGTCTGCAGCCGCTTGAGCGAAGCCTCCACGGAGCGGCGGATGTTGACCGCCGAGAGCAGATCGTGGTTGGGCCAGGCCGGCTTCCCGTCGAGGGCCATGTTCCCGTACATCTTGGTGGCGAGCACGACCTTGTCGCGCCGCTCGCCGCCCTGCGTGAACCAGGTGCCGATGATCTCCTCGGTGCGGCCCTTGTTCTCGTCCCACCCGTAGACATTGGCCGTGTCGAAGTAGTTGATGCCCGCGTCGAGCGCGGCGTCCATGATCGTGTGACTGTCCGGCTCGTTGGTCAGCGGCCCGAAGTTCATGGTTCCGAGCGCGAGTCGGCTGACCTTGAGTCCTGTGCGTCCCAGCTGCGTGTACTTCATGGGTACTCAGCCAACGACTTGGAGTGCGCTCTATGCAAGAGGGCGGCGAGGGGAGGGGCGGCGGGGCGGGCGGCAAGGGGGCGGCGAGCGGGCGAGGTCACGGGCCGCCGAGCCAGCCCGCCGCGTCCAGGCGGAACGCGTCCGGCGGCACGACCGAGCGCAGGTCGTCCTCCATCGCGCGCAGCCGCTGCCCTCCCAGCTGCTTCGCCCACTCCGCGTGCAGCTCCTCGAAGATCGCCGCCGAGCGGCGCAGCGCGTCGATGCCGTGCGGGGTGAGGCGGACCAGCTTGCGGCGGGCGTCGGCCGGGTCGTCGGTGCGTTCCGCGTAGCCGAGGGCGATGAGGCGGTCGATCGTCTTGCCCGCGGCCTGCTTGGAGACGCCGAGACGGCGGCCCACGTCGCTGGCGCTCGCGCCCCGCACGCCGATCGCCTGCATCGCGAAGCCGTGGGCCGGGCGCGCGTCGGGGTGGCCCTGGCGGGACAGCTCGGCGTGCAGCCGGTCGATCAGCGTGCGGAACCCGGCGAAGAGGAGCAGCGGCAGCTCGAAGCCGCGCCCGTCGCTCTCCTCCTCCCCGGACGGTTCACTGCGCGCCTGGCCCTTGCGGGTATCGACAACCTGGTTTACCTTCTTATCGTCAACCACGTTGTCCATCGTAGGGGGTACCTCTTGTTCGCCGAGCACACCGTGGAAACCGCACCCGCCGATTCCCGCGCCGCGATGGAGCGCACCGCCGCCGCCTTCGGGAAGACGCCGAGCGCGGTGGCGCGGCTCGCCGAGTCGCCCGAACTGCTCAACGGCTTCCTGGAGTTGAGCGCCTCCTTCGAGCGCACGACGCTGGAGCCCGTGGCCCGTGAAGTCGTCATCATGACCGTGGCCGTACGCAACGACTGCCACATCTGCGTGACCATGCACACCGCCAAGCTGCGGAAACTGGGCGCGGGCACGGAGGTGATCGCCGCGCTGCGCGATGGCCGGGCGCCGGCCGACGAACGCCTGGAGGCGGTACGGCAGTTCACGCTGGAGGTCCTCGCGACCGCCGGTGGCGTCGGGGACGAGGAGCTGAAGCGGTTCCTCGCGGCGGGCCACACCGAGCGCAATGCCCTGGAGGTCGTCATGGGCATCGGTACGTACACGATGTCGACGCTGGCGAACCGGCTGACGCGCGCCACCTGAGGGGCCCCGGGGGGCGGGGCTGACGCACAGGCCGTTCACAGCGAGTCCTGAGGGAACGCACCGGAAGCAGGCCTAGCGTCGGGCCCATGGCAACGGAAAGCGATCTCAACAGGCGCAAGGTCCTGGCGCTCGGCGGCGCCGCCGCCGGGACGGCCGGGCTCGCGCCGGCCGGCTGCGGCAGCTCATCGGGCACGGACTCCGGGTCCGCGGCCGCACCCACCGGGGCTCCGCCCAGTGGCGCTCCCAGCGGCGCTCCGTCGGAGTCGTAGGGGGCGTGACGTCGTGGGTCTTGTCGGAGCGTACGACGACGAACGGCTGGCGAGTGCGGCCGTCCGGGCGCTCGTCGCCGAAGCCGAGTTGGCGCCGAGGGCCGGAGCGGTCCGGGAGGACGTCACCGCGGTGCGGTGGGCGGCGCGGGCGCTGAAGCCCGGTTTCGCCGCGATGGCGGCCGCCGCCCGCAGGAACGCGGGGCCCACGCGGGCGTTGCGCGAGGAGCTCGGCTTCATCGGCCGCGCGACGGAGCGGTCGATGCTGCGGGCCACGGGAGGGGTGAACACGCACCGGGGCTGCATCTGGTCCATGGGCCTGCTGGTGGCCGCGACGGCACTCAAGGCCGGGGCGTCCCCGCAGCCCGGGTCGCCGCTCCAACACGGTGCGTCCATACACGGTGCATCCATACTCGGTGCATCCATAGGTGAGTTGACGGACACGGCCAAGGCCCTGGCCGCCCTGCGGGACCGCTCGGCGCCGCGCCTTCCCTCGCCGGGTTCGACGGTCTCCGCGCGGTACGGGGCGGCGGGGGCGCGGGGTGAGGCGCGGGCCGGATTCCCGCACGTGCGGCGGGCGTTGGCGGCGCTGCGGGCGGGTACGGGGCGGCCCGATGTCCTGCTCTCCACCATGAGCACGCTTCAGGACACCGGAATCCTGTACGCGGCGGGACCACGCGGCCTCCGGGCGGTCCAGGCAGGCGCCCGCGAGATCCTCGACGCGGGCGGCACCACGACCCCCGAAGGCGCCGCCGCGCTCGTGTCGTTCGACGCCGAGTTGCGCGGCGGGGATCTGCGCCCGCGGGGAAGTGCCGCGCTGCTGGCCTGCGGCATCTTCCTCGACGACGTGGCATCGACGTGGCCCGCCAAGACGCGGCCCACAGACGCGAGTTCGGGCCGTGGTGACGGTCGCGCCACCCTCACCTCCGGTACATGACCCGGCGCAGCACCACCTCCACCGGCCCCCGCCGCCCGGCCCGCTCCATGGCGTACGCCCCGGCGACCGTCACCAGCCACACCCCCAGCGCGAAGAGCGCCATGGTCGCGCTCGTCAGATGCTCGCCGAGGCCGAGGCCCCAGGCGGCGAGGATCGGGGCGAAGATCAGGGAGTGGGCGAGGTAGCTGGAGAGGGAGCGCTTGCCGACGGCGGAGACGGCGGTCACGGCCGTGGCTCCCCGGCGGCCTGGGCGCCGCGTCCACCAGTGGACGAACAGCGCCACGGCCGCCACGTACCCGAGACCGGCCGCGTTCCCCGTGGCGTCCCGCAGCAGGGTCAGCACCCCGCTCTCGCTCTGCGCGTCGTCCGGGACGGTGATCGCGCCGACGTGGGCCAGCGCGGCGGGCAGCGCGCCCAGCCATCCCACCGCGATGCCGATCACGGCGGTCCACCGCAGCAGGGGCAGGTGGCGCCCCGGCTCTTCCAGCACGCCCTTGCGCGCCGCCCAGAAGCCGAGCAGGAAGACGACGTACGCGCCGCCCACCAGCGACAGCGGGGCCGCCGCGTAGGTGACGAACAGGCCGGTCATGAAGCGGGTCCCCGCCGCCGTCGGCCAGCTCCCCTCGCCCGCGGCGTACGCCTGGGCCCCCGGTGCCGCGCCCACTTCGCCCATCGAGCCCAACTCGCCCGCCAGCGCGGCCGATACGACGGGCTCGGCGGCGAGCAGCACGAACTGGGCGGTGGCGATCCAGATCCACCACTTCAGCGCGCGGTCGCCGCGCCGCAGGAAGAGCCAGCCGAGGACGA
The DNA here is from genome assembly GCF_055585065.1 of Streptomyces sp. NPDC054047. NCBI lineage: Bacteria > Bacillati > Actinomycetota > Actinomycetes > Kitasatosporales > Streptomycetaceae > Streptomyces > Streptomyces sp. NPDC054047. The sequence continues at coordinate 210,118 of NZ_JBVJKV010000012.1, forward strand.
GGCTGATGAGTCCGTAGTAGCCGACGATGTCCCCGGCCATCAGGAGGGTGGAGTGCAGCAGCCCGATGACGAGCAGGCAGAGACTGCGCCGGCGCAGCAGCCGCACGGCGTCGCGCTCCGGGGTCCCCGCGGCCGTCTGCCGCAGGAACAGCTGCATCATCCCGTACCCGAAGAGGAACGCGAAGAGCGGGTAGATGCGCAGGTCGAGCGTGGTGATCATGGCGAACTGCACGGCATGGTCGACCCACCCGCCGTCCACGGGCTGCCACCCCGATGCCCCGCGCCGGGCCGCCGTCAGATGGAACGCGGTGTTGGACAGCACGATGAACAACAGCATGAGCCCACGCGCGAGATCGGGCGCGAGGGCCCGCTCGCCGGGGAGCACGCCCGCGCGGCGGGGCGCGGTCTTCGTGGTCCTGGGTATGGCCTCGTCAGTGCTCTCAACCGTCATGCCTGAACGCTAGGAAGCCACCCACGGACGGACATCCGCCATCGGTCTAGCGAGAAGGCGCCTTCGGTCTAGCGAGAAGGGCCGAAGGGATGGGGCCCGGGCCGACCTCAGCCGGTGGGCGACTTCAGCCGGTGGGCGACTTCAGCCGGTGGCCGACTTCAGCCGGTGGGCGACAACTCGCTCAGGGGCAGGGGCGCCCTCTCGTACGGCGCGCCCAGGCCCCACGCCTGGTGCATCGCGTCCGCGAACGCCGCCGCCAGCTTGTGCTCGCCGCTCTCGTTCGGGTGCGTCCCGTCGTACGTGTCCAGGTCGATGTCGTACGACGTCGGCGTCGAGGCCAGGATCAGCGGGGACGCGCCCGTGTCCAGGTCCGCCACCGCCTTCGCGAGCAGCGTGTTGAAGCGCGCGACCTCCGCCGCGAACGGGGCGTCGGTCCTGGCCCGGACGTTCGGGATCACGGGGAGCAGGACCAGGCGGATGTGGGGGTTCGCCGAGCGCGCCTCGGCCACGAAGCGGCGCGCGTTCTCCGCGGTCTGTTCCGCGTTCGTGTAGAAGCCCAGGTCGATCAGGCCGAGCGAGATCAGCAGGACGTCGGGGGAGTCCTGCCGCACCGCGTCCGCCATCCGCGGCGCCATGTGCAGCCAGCCCTCGCCCCAGCCCGCGAAGTGGTGGCGCGGGAAGTCCGGGTCGCTGCCGGCGTAGGCGTACGAGACCGGCTCGCCGGAGACCTTGTCGTGCAGCGCCGTGCGCGGGCCGACCACGGCGAAGTCCGTGTCACCGAGCGAGGCCAGCAGGTGCTGCCACATGCGGTAGCGCCAGGTGTGTTCACCCGCGCTGCCGATCGTCATCGAGTCACCGACGAACATGAACCTGAGCATCCGCTCATCATCCCGGATCAAGGACCCGGCCTGCGATGTGAGGCTGAACACCCGCCGGACGTCCGCCCTCCGGCGCCGGGGTGGCAGGCTTGGCCCATGCGTTCACTGCGTTCTTCGATGGGTGCCCTGAGTGTCGTCGGTGCCGGAGCCCTGCTCGTCCTCGCCGGCGCCACCGGCCCCGCCGCCGCCGACGACGGCCACGACGGGTTCACCATCAAGGACCCCCGCATCATCGAGTCCAGCGGCCTCGCCGCGTCCCGCGCCCACCCCGGCGTCTACTGGACGCACAACGACCAGGACAAGAACGGCGCGCTGCTCTACGCCGTGGACGGCAAGACCGGCGAGACCGTCGCCACGATCACCATGACCGGGGTGGGCAAGCCCCGCGACGTCGAGGCCGTCTCGGTCGGCGCCGACGGCAACATCTATGTCGGCGACATCGGCGACAACCTCGGCGGCACCTGGTCCCACGTGTGGATCTACAAGCTGCCCGAGCCGAAGAAGCTGGGCGACCGGACCGTCCGCGCCACCCAGTACACGGTGAAGTACGCGGACGGGGCGCGCGACGCCGAAGCGCTGATGGTGCACCCCAAGACCGGCCGGATCTATATCGCCGACAAGAAGGAGGAGGGCGGCAGCCTCTACGAAGGGCCCGCGCAGATGTCCGCCTCCGGCGTCAACGTCTTCAAGCGGCTCGGCGACACCGACCTCTGGACCACGGACGGCGCCTTCTCGCCCGACGGCAAGCAGCTCGCGCTGCGCGGCTACCTCGGCGGAGTCTCGTACACCTGGAAGGGCGAGGGGAAGAAGCCCGAGCGCCAGGGGCGGCTGAGCGTGCCGCTCCAGCGGCAGGGCGAGTCCGTGACGTACACCCTGGACGGGACGACCCTCATGTACGGCAGCGAGGGCGAGCAGAGCCAGGTCGAACCCGTCGAGGCGGAGGGGGCGGGCGGCGACAACGCGGGGTCCGGCGGCGGGAGTTCCGGCGACGCGGGTGACGGCGGGGGCTCCGGGATCGACGGCGACCTCAAGGTGGGGGCGCTGACCATCGCCGTCGTGCTCGCCGCCTTCTTCGGGCTGAGGCGGCTGTTCCGGCGGAGGTAGCCGGGGACCGGGGGCGCTGGTAGCCGGGGATCGGCAGCGCTGGTAGCCAGGGTCCGGCGGCGCTGGTAGCCGGGTCCGGCGGCGCTGCTCGCCCAGGACCCGCACCTCGTAGTGCAGCGTCCTGTCCCGCTTCACCTTGTGCGCGAGAGGGACGAACACCCCGTGCAGGGACGGGTGTTTGCGCCGCATGCGCTTGGGCTTCCAGGCCGAACGGGCGACCGCGGCGCTCGCCCCGGGTTCCGCGGGGCTCGCAGGAGTCGGCGTCATGCCTTCCGTGCGCTGCTTCCCGCCGCCTCGCGCCCGGCCACCAGAACGTCCAGGCCGTCGAGCACGCGCTGCAGTCCGAACTCGAAATGGTCGAACTGCGAGCCGAACGCGTCGGAGGAGAGGCCCGCGAGATGGGGGTAGCGGCCGCTCTTCATGATCCGTTCGAGGGTCGGGGACTGCGCCTCCCAGAACGCCTCGTCCGTCAGGCCGCTCTTCTTCACGGCCTCCATCTCGTGCACCTGGGTGCGGGCGACCCCGGTGACGTACCCCTCGACCATGACGATCACGCCGATCAGCTCGGGGTCGGTCAGGCCCATCGACTTGATGCCGGACAGGGTCCGTTCGAGCCCGCCGACCGAGCCGGGGCCGAGCACCGGGCGGGCCTGGTTGACCTGGAGCAGCCAGGGGTGTTCGCGGTAGAGGACGAGCGTCTCGCGGGCGTACGCCTCGACGGCCTCGCGCCAGGTGCCGGGCGGGGGCTCGGCGTCGCCGGACGGGGTGTACACGCGGTCCAGCATCAGGTCGAGCAGTTCGCCCTTGCCGGGGACGTACCGGTACAGGGACATCGTGCCGGTGCCGAGCTCGGTGGACAGGCGGCGCATCGAGACCGCCGTGAGCCCTTCGGTGTCCGCCAGGCGCACGGCCTCGGTGATGATCCGGTCCAGGGTGAGTCCGGGTTTGGGGCCCCGCGTGGGGCGCTCGCCCTCGCCCCAGAGCAGTTCCAGGCTGCGGGAGATGTCGCTGCCGGTGCGCTGGGTGTCGCCGCCGTTCGTGCTCGTCATGGCGCTCAGCCTAATCGCCGGACCGTTAATTGGGTACACCGTACCCAAGGAACTGAGTACGGTGTACTCTCTATTGGGTACGGCGTACTCAGAGCAAGATCTGGAGGGGCAGTGAGCGAGAACGATTACGCGGTGCGGGCCGATGGGCTCGACAAGCGATACGGGGAGAAGCGGGCCCTGGACGCCTTCGACCTGCACGTCGAGCGCGGCACGGTGCACGGCCTGCTCGGCCCGAACGGCGCGGGCAAGACCACCGCCGTACGCATCCTCTCGACGCTGGTGCGCCTCGACGGCGGCCGGGCCGAGGTCGCGGGCGCCGACGTGGTGCGTCAGCCCCATGTCGTCCGCGGCCGCATCGGCCTCACCGGCCAGTACGCGGCCGTCGACGAGGTCCTCACCGGTCGGCAGAACCTGGAGATGTTCGGCCGCCTCTTCCACCTGGGCGGCAAGCGGGCCGCGCGGCGCGCCCAGGAACTCCTGGAGCAGTTCGACCTGGTGGACGCGGCGGGCAAGGGCGCGGGCCAGTACAGCGGCGGCATGCGGCGCAGGCTCGACCTCGCCGCGTCGATGATCCTCGCGCCCGCCGTCCTCTTCCTGGACGAGCCGACCACCGGGCTCGACCCGCGCGGGCGCCTCGAAGTCTGGGACACCGTACGGAAGCTGGTCGCGGAGGGCACGACCGTCCTGCTCACCACCCAGTATCTGGAGGAGGCCGACAAGCTGGCCTCCCGGATCACCGTCATCGACCAGGGGCGCGCCATCGCCGACGACACCCCCGACGGCCTGAAGAACACGGTGGGCGGCAGCTACCTGGAGGTCGTGGTGCGCGAGGCCGCCGATCTGCCGGCGGCCATGAAGGCCGTCGCCCGGGTCGCGCAGGGCGTGCCCGAGGCCGTCGACCTGGAGCGGCGCGTCCAGGCGGCGGTGACCGACCGCGTGGGCGCGCTGACGGACGTGGCCCGCACCCTTCAGGACCAGGGGGTCGCGGTGGAGGACATCGGACTGCGCAGGCCGAGCCTGGACGACGTGTTCCTGCGGCTCACGGGGCATCGGACGGAGTGCGAGGAGGGCGTTGCCGCCCCCGTCGACGTATCCGGGATCGACACTAAGACGGGAGCCGCGGCATGAGCGCCGTACTGAACTCGCAGAACTCGCAGAAGTCGGGGGACTCGCAGAACTCGGGAAACTCGGGAAACTCGGAGAAGCTGTCGGTCGCGTTGACCGCCGACACCTCGCACGGACGCTTCTACTGGGCGCTCGCCGACACCTGGAACGTCACCCGCCGCTACCTCACCCAGTTCCAGCGCCAGCCCGTCAACATCGCCTGGCAGCTGGGCTTCCCGATCATCTCCGTGCTCCTGTACGGCTTCGTCTTCGGCGAGGCGATGAAGGTGCCGGGCGGCGGCGATGACGGCGACTACAAGCAGTTCCTGATGCCCGGCATGTTCGTGATGACCATGGCCTTCGGCTTCATGAACACCGCGATGGCGGTCGTCACGGACTCCACCAAGGGCGTCATCGACCGCTTCCGCTCGATGCCGATGGCGCCTTCGGCGGTGGCTGCCGGGCGCGGCCTGGCCGACCTGATCGTGGCGTGCGCCGAGCTGACGATCCTCGCGCTCACCGCGCTGGCGATCGGCTGGCGCTCCAGCGAGGGCCTTCCGGAGACGCTTGCCGCCTTCGGACTGCTGCTGTTGCTGCGGTTCAGCCTGATCTGGGTCGGGGTGTTCCTGGGCCTGGTGGTGCCCACTCCCGAGGCGGCGGGCGGCCTCTACGCGGTCGCCTTCCCGCTCACCATGATCTCCAGCGTCTTCGTCGCGCCGTCCCTGATGCCGGACTGGCTCGCACCGATCGCCGCCTGGAACCCGGTGTCCTCCACGGGCACGGCGGCGCGCGAACTGTTCGGCAACCCCGGTGCGGGCGGCGCGAGCTGGGTCGAGCAGAACGCGGTGCTGATGGCGGTGGTGTGGCCCCTGGCGATCTCGCTGCTGTTCCTGCCGCTGGCGGTACGGAAGTTCAAGCAGCTGAGCAGGTGAGGTGCTGAGCTTCGTCTACGCAGTGGGGGGCGCCCGGCAGATGCCGGGCGCCCCCCACTGCGGAAGAACCGCCGAGTGTCAGAGCTTCTCGATCACGTAGTCGATGCACTGGGTGAGCGCCTCGACGTCAGCCGGATCGATCGCCGGGAACATCGCCACCCGCAGCTGATTGCGGCCCAGCTTGCGGTACGGCTCGGTGTCCACGATGCCGTTGGCCCGCAGCGCCTTCGCCACCGCCGCAGCGTCGATCTCGTCCGCGAAGTCGATCGTGCCGATGACCTGCGACCGCTTGGCCGGGTCCGTGACGAACGGCGTCGCGTACTTGGACTCGTCGGCCCACCCGTACAGCGCCTGCGACGACGCGGCCGTGCGGCCGGTCGTGAACTCCAGGCCGCCCTGGCTGTTCATCCACTCCAGCTGCTCGGCGAGCAGGAAGAGCGTGGCGAGCGCCGGGGTGTTGTACGTCTGGTTCTTGCGGGAGTTGTCGATCGCCGTGGGCAGGCTGAAGAACTCCGGGACATGCCGGCCGCTCGCGTGGACGCGCTCGGCACGCTCGATCGCCGCCGGGGAGAACGCGGCGAGCCAGAGGCCGCCGTCCGACGCGAAGGACTTCTGCGGGGCGAAGTAGTAGACGTCCGTCTCGGCGATGTCGACCGGCAGGCCGCCCGCGCCGGAGGTGGCGTCCACCAGGACGAGGGAACCCGCGTCCGCGCCGGCCACCCGCTTGATGGGGGCCGCGACGCCGGTCGAGGTCTCGTTGTGCGTGAACGCGTAGACGTCCACACCCGCCTCGGCCCGCGGCTCCGGGTGCGTGCCCGGCTCGCTCTGGATCACGGTGGGCTCGGCCAGCCACGGGGCCAGCTTCGAGGCCTTGGCGAACTTGGAGGAGAACTCGCCGAAGCTGAGGTGCTGCGACTTGTTCTCGATGAGGCCGTGCGTCGCGACGTCCCAGAAGGCGGTGGAGCCGCCGTTGCCCAGGATCACCTCGTACCCCTCGGGAAGGGAGAAGAGGTCGCGCACACCCTCGCGCACCTTGCCGACCAGGTTCTTGACCGGGGCCTGGCGGTGGGAGGTGCCGAGCAGAGAGGTACCGGTGGCGGCGAGCGCGTCCAGCGCCTCCGTGCGCACCTTGGAGGGGCCCGCGCCGAAACGTCCGTCGGCGGGCTTGATGTCAGCGGGAATCTGGATCTCAGCCACGAGGTGAGCCTAGCGGCTCGGGGCGGGCCGTCTTCGGGGTGTCCGTCCGGTGAGACCGCCACGTCACCCGCCGTGGACGGCGCGGGGCCCCGCCCAGGGCCCCGCCCCGGACCCCGCTCCTCGATAGCCGGAGCGGCCGGATTTCCGGCGAAGCCGGAGGGGATGCAGGTGGCCAGGGGGATTCGGGTAGGGGTGGGACCGGGGAAAGGAACGGCATGAGCGATCACGGAGACCTGGAGCGCACCCTGCGAGACGCTGTGCGGGGGGAGGTCGACTTCTCCGTCACCGCGCGGGCCCTGAACACCATGGACGCGTCCAACTACCGGCGCGTGCCGCTCGGCGTCCTCGCCCCGCGCGACGCGGACGACGTGGCGGCGGCGCTCGCGGTGTGCCGAGAACGGGGGGTGCCCGTCGTCGCGCGCGGCGCCGGTACGTCCATCGCCGGGCAGGCGACCGGCACGGGGCTCGTCCTCGACTTCACCCGGCACATGAACCGGATCGTGTCCCTCGACGCGGAATCGCGGACCGCCGTCGTCCAGCCGGGGGTGATCTGCGACGACTTGCGGGGCGCGGCGTCCGCGCACGGCCTGACCTTCGGCCCCGACCCGTCCACCCACAACCGCTGCACCCTCGGCGGAATGATCGGCAACAACTCCTGCGGATCGCACTCGGTCGCCTGGGGGACCACCGCCGACAACGTCTCGTCCCTTTCGGTCGTCAGCGGCGCGGGCGCGCGGCTCGCCCTGGGGCGGGGCTGGTCCGGCGCGCCGGAGGGCCTGCGTGCTGTGGTCGACGGCGAGTTGGAGCTCTTGCGCACCGGCTTCCCGGACCTTCCGCGCCGCATCTCCGGCTATGCCCTGGACGCCCTGCTCCCCGAGCGCGACGTGGACCTGGCCCGCGCGTTCTGCGGGTCGGAAGGCACGCTGGGCGTGGTGACGGAGGCGGTCGTACGCCTCGTCGACGCGCCGCGCGCGCGTGCGCTCGCGGTCCTCGGGTACGCCGACGAGAGCGCGGCGGCGGAGGCCGCGGCCGGACTGCTGCCGCACGGCCCGCTGACGGTGGAGGGGATGGCGGCCGATCTCGTCAAGGGAGCGCGCGGGCTGCCCAAGGGCGGCGCCTGGCTGTTCGTGGAGACGGGCGGCGCGAGCGAGGGCGAGGCACGCGCGCGTGCGGAGGCGATCGCGCGGGCGGTCTCCGGGGACACGGTGGACTCGGTGGTCGTGACGGACCCGGCGGGGCAGCGCGCGCTGTGGCGGGTGCGCGAGGACGCCAGCGGGACGGCGACGCGGATGCCGGACGGCAGTGAGGCGTGGCCGGGCTGGGAGGACTGCGCGGTGCCGCCGGCCCGGCTCGGCGCGTATCTGCGGGACTTCAGGGGGCTGCTGGCCGACCACGGCCTGCGCGGCACGCCGTACGGCCACTTCGGGGACGGCTGCATCCACGTACGCATCGACTTCGACCTGATGAGCGACGTGGGAGTGCGGCGCTTCCGGCGCTTCTCGGAGGATCTGGCGGAGGTCGTGGTCGCGCACGGGGGTTCGCTCTCGGGCGAGCACGGGGACGGCCAGGCGCGGGCCGAGCTGCTGCCGAAGATGTACGGGGCTGAACTCGTCCGGCTGTTCGAGCGGGTGAAGGGGGTGTGGGACCCGGCGGACCTGCTGAACCCGGGGATGCTGGTGCGGCCCGCGCCGCTGGACGCGAACCTGCGGTTCGACCCGCTGCCGCGCAAGCCGGTGGACGTGGCCTTCGGCTACCCCCATGACGGCGGGGACTTCTCGGCGGCGGTGCGCAGGTGCGTGGGCGTGGCGAAGTGCCGTACGACGTCGCCCGGTTCGGGCGGGGGCGTCATGTGTCCCTCCTTCCGGGCGACGGGCGAGGAGGAGCACTCCACGCGGGGGCGGGCGCGGATGCTGCACGAGATGCTCGCGGGGGAGGTGGTGACGGACGGGTGGCGCTCGGAGGAGGTACGGGACGCGCTCGACCTGTGCCTGTCCTGCAAGGGGTGCCGGTCGGACTGTCCGGTGGGCGTGGACATGGCCACGTACAAGGCGGAGTTCCTGCACCACCACTACGAGGGCCGCAGGCGTCCCGCGGCGCACTACGCGATGGGCTGGCTGCCGCTGTGGCTGCGGCTGGCGGACCGGACGCGGACGGCGGGCATCGCCAATGCGCTGGCGAGGGTGGGGGTGCTGGCGTCGCTGGCGAAGCGGTGGGGCGGGATCGCGCGGGAGAGGGAGATTCCGCGGCTGGCGGGGGAGTCGTTCCGGCGGTGGTTCGGGGGGAGGGGGGCTGCGGGGGCTGCTTCGGGGGGTCCGGCGGTGGTGCTGTGGCCCGATACCTTCACGGATCATCTGTCGCCGGGGGTGGGGCGGGCGGCGGTGCGGGTGCTTGAGGACGCGGGGCTGCGGCCGGTCGTACCGCCGGGGGACGTGTGCTGCGGTCTGACGTACGTGTCCACGGGGCAGTTGGACCGGGCCCGCGCGGTGATGCGGCGCACGCTGGAGCGGATGGGGCCGCTGCTGGATTCGGGGGCGCTGCTCGTGGTGCTCGAACCGAGCTGTGCGGCGGCGTTGAAGACGGATCTGGTGGAGCTGATGGGGGAGGGCGGCGGGGGCGACGGGGGTGACGGGCGTGCGGCTGAACTTGCCGGTCGCGTACGGACGTTCGCGCAGGCGCTGGAGGAACTGGCCCCGGAGTGGTCGCCGCCGCGGATCGGGCGGGCGGTGGTGGGCCAGACCCACTGCCACCAGCACGCGGTCCTCGGCGACGGGGCCGAGCGCCGCCTTCGGGAGAAGGCGGGCCTGGTGGGCGAGTTGAGCGGGGGCTGCTGCGGGCTCGCGGGGAACTTCGGCTTCGAGGCGGGGCATTACGAGGTGTCGGTGGCGTGCGCGGAGGAGCAGTTGCTGCCGGCGGTCAGGTCGGCGCCGTCCGACGCCGTGGTCCTTGCGGACGGCTTCTCCTGCCGGACGCAGCTGGAGCAGTTGGGGGAGGGGGTTCGGGGGCGGCATTTGGCGGAGGTGTTGGCGGAGGGGTTGGGAGAGCGCTGAGCTGCGCTGGGCTGGGGCGGTGGTGACTTCCCTGCCCCGCGGCTTCGGCGGCTCGGCAGCCTGCGACGCCGCCTCGTCCCAACCACTTGCCCTCCCCCGCTGGGCACCAAGCCCGGGATACCGGCTCCGGCCACGGCTCACGCCCCCGGCCCACGGCAGCCTGCGGCGCCGCCTCGTGCCAACCGCTTGCCCTCACCCCGCTGGGCACCAAGCCCGGGATACCGGCTCCGGCCACGGCTCACGCCCCCGGCCCACGGCAGCGGTGCCCCGGCAGCCTGCGGCGCCGCCTGGTCCCCGCCCGCCCGCCCCCTCCTAGCCGGGTGTCGAGCCTTCCGGGGGAGTGGTGTGGTCGATCGGGGCTCGGGGCGTTGCTGTGGCAGCAGTGCCCCGGTGCCGTGCCGCCTCGGCCCACCCACCTGCCCTCACCGAGCTGGGCACCCGCGCCCGGTCATCGGCTCCGGCCATGGTTTGCGCCTCCCGGGCCTGCGGCAGCGGTGCCCCGGCAGCCTGCGGTGCTGCCTGGTCCCCACCCACCCGCCCCCTCCTAGCTGGGTGTCTCCCCGGCCGTGGGGCCGGACGTGGCACTGGTGCGCCCTGCTGTCAGGCGTCCGGCGTGCCGGGCCCGGACTCGGGGTGCTGACCCGTGGCAGCGGTGTCCCGGCATCCTGCGGCGGCGCCTCGCCTCCACCCACCCGCCCCCTCCTGGCCGGGTGCCTGGACCCCGGCTCCACCCGCCCGGTAGGGCAGCCGGTTGGGGCTGTGGCTGGGGCAGTTGGGGTTCGGTAGCGGCAGGTTGGTGTCCCTGGGGTGTGATGGCGCCCCGGACCTTTGCTTTGGTGCGTTGGGTGCCGGGGCCGCCCGGTTGTCCCTAGGTTGGCGGTTCCGGGACGGGAGTCAAGGGCGCTCCTGCGTCGCGTCGGCTGCGCCGATTCCGCTGCGCTCCACCCTTGACACCCGTCCCTCCACCGCGCGAGGGAAGACGACCGGACGGCCCGAGGGGCGGGACTCTCGACCACTCCCGCAGGGCCGTGGGGTCTCACTGCCGGGTGCGGACCGGATCTTCTGGGGTGGCCGCAAGGGTGTGTGGTGCGCGGTCGCCCCGGGGATCGGTGCCGGTCTCGTCAAGCGGCTGACCACCGGACCTGCTCGGTCACCGGACGGGTCCTTCACCGCCGGGCATGCATGCGGCCGGTCGTGCAGTCCGCGTGGTGTGGCGCACCTACTTTGGAAAGTTGTGTTCTGGCAGGGAGGGGGCGCACGTGTTGCTGGATGCGCCTTCTCGGAATTAGGTGCCGGGCCCCGGCGGCTGGCTTCCCTCGTCGCGGCATGGTCCGGTCCAGGTTCGACGTAGCAGGGCAATCGGCTGGGTGGGCGGGAAAGCTTGTTCGTGCAGTGTGGCTGGGGGTAATCGGGTGGCCGTCCTGAGGAGTGGCGTTCGGGCAGGTCAGGCGGTGGGTGTCGGATCCGGGTCGGACCGGAGGCGGCCTTGACGGCCCCGGCATGCGGACGCCGTTTGCGTACAGCAGTGAAATGGCTCCACAATCCTGACGTGGTCTACTACCTTGGACGGGGTAGTTCAGGTGAGTGGACTAGTCGAGGCTGGAGTAGTGGAAGGGTTGGCTGTGGACGCGTCGAAGAGTGCTCAGGAGGCGGCACCCGGCGGGCGCTGGGGTGCCCTCGGGCCCGTCGGGCTGGTGCTCGCGGGCGGGGTCTCCGTCCAGTTCGGCGGGGCCATCGCCGTGAGCGTGATGCCCAAGGCCGGAGCCCTCGGCATCGTGACCCTGCGGCTCGCCTTCGCCGCGCTGGTGTTGATGATCGTGTGCCGGCCGAAGGTGCGGGGGTACTCGCGGGCCGACTGGGGGACCGTGGTCGCTTTTGGGGTGGCCATGGCTGGGATGAATGGGCTTTTTTATCAGTCCGTCGCTCGGATTCCCATGGGGCCCGCCGTCACCCTTGAGGTGCTCGGGCCGCTTGCCCTGTCCGTTTTCGCCTCGCGGCGTGCCGTGAATCTCGTCTGGGCCGGGCTCGCCCTCTGCGGCGTCTTCCTGCTGGGCGGCGGGGGCGGGTTCAGCGGGCTCGATCCCGTCGGTGTCGCCTACGCCCTCGGCGCCGGTGTCATGTGGGCCACGTACATCCTCTTCAGCGCCCGCACGGGACGCCGCTTCCCGCAGGCCGACGGGCTCGCCCTCGCGATGGTCGTCGCCGCCGTCCTCTTCCTGCCGCTCGGGCTCATCGAGTCCGGCGAGAAGCTCGTCCGGCCCGAGGTGCTCGCGCTCGGCGCGGCCGTCGCCGTGATGTCCTCCGTGCTGCCGTACACCCTCGAACTGCTCGCCCTGCGGCGCCTGCCCGCCTCCACCTTCGCGATCATGATGAGCCTGGAGCCCGCCATCGCGGCCGTCGCCGGGTTCCTCGTACTGAATCAAGCCCTTTCCGTGAACGAGGCCCTGGCCATCTCGCTGGTCATCGCCGCCAGCATGGGCGCCGTGCGGACCCAGGTCGGGCGCGGTCGGGCCCGTAAGTCCGGGGATGTCGTCTCGGGGGCCACCCCGGATGCCGTGCTGGCCCCGGCCGAGGACGCCGAGGACGCCGAGGACGCCGAGGGCGCCGAGGGCGCCGAGCGGCCCGTCCCGGAGACGTCCGGAAAGTAATGCAAGCACGCTTGCTTGTTTCCTCGAGCGCTGCCATGCTCCGGGGCACACCGCCGTGCCCCGAGGGGAGCGCTCCGTGTCCGAAGCTGTGCCCGTACTCGACGATCTGCGCCGTGAGAGCGAGGAACTCGACCAGCTGGTAGAGGGGTTGGGTGATCAGGAGTGGGCGTGGCCCACCCCCGCCGCCGGGTGGACCATCGCCCATCAGATCGCCCATCTCGCCTGGACCGACCGGGCCGCCCTGATCGCCGTCACCGACGCCGACGCCTTCGGGCGGCTGGTCGAAGAGGCTCTCGCGGCTCCCGAGTCGTTCGTCGACGACGGGGCCGATGAGGGGGCCGCGCTGCCGCCCGGTGAGCTGCTCACCCGGTGGCGCGAAGGCCGCGAGGGCTTGTTGAAAGCCCTGACCGCCGCCCCGCGCGGCACCCGCTTCCCCTGGTACGGGCCGCCCATGTCCGCCACCTCCATGGCCACCGCCCGGCTGATGGAGACCTGGGCCCACGGCCAGGACGTCGCCGATGCCCTGGGTGTCGTGCGGGTGCCCACGGATCGGTTGCGGCACGTCGCCCATATCGGGGTGCGGGCCCGGGACTTCTCGTTCGGTGTACGGGGATTGAGTGCGCCGGCAGGGGTATTTCGGGTTGAGCTGGTGTTGCCCTCGGGGGAGTCGTGGGTCAGCGGGCCCGACGATGCCGAGCAGCGCGTCACCGGGGACGCGCTCGACTTCTGTCTTCTCGTCACGCAGCGCGCCCACCGCGACGACCTCGCCCTGCGCGCGGAAGGCCCCGACGCCGAGCGGTGGCTGGGCATCGCGCAGGCCTTCGCGGGGCCGCCGGGGGCGGGGCGGCCCGCCAAGGGGAGCGGCCGATGACCGGCCGGGGAGGGGCGGCGGGGGTTCCGCCGCTGCGGATCGGCAATGCCTCCGGGTTCTACGGCGACCGCTTCGACGCCATGCGCGACATGCTCACCGGCGGCCCGCTCGACGTCCTCACCGGCGACTACCTCGCCGAGCTGACCATGCTGATCCTCGGGCGCGACCGGCTCAAGGACCCCGCGCGCGGCTATGCGAAGACCTACCTGCGACAGCTGGAGGAGTGCCTGGGGCTCGCCCTGGAGCGGGGCGTCAAGCTCGTCGCCAACGCCGGTGGGCTCAATCCCGGTGGACTCGCCGATGTCGTGCGGGAGTTGGCCGACCGGTTGGGGCTCGGGGTGCGGGTCGCCCATGTGGAGGGTGATGACCTCGGGGGGCGTTTTCCTGATGCGCTCACCGCCAACGCCTATCTCGGCGGCTCCGGGATCGCCGCCTGTCTGCGCGCCGGTGCCGACGTCGTCGTCACCGGGCGCGTGACCGACGCCGCCCTCGTCGGCGGGCCCGCCGCCGCGCACTTCGGGTGGGGGGACGGTGACCACGACCGGCTCGCCGGTGCCGTCGTCGCCGGGCACATCCTCGAATGCGGGACGCAGGCCACCGGCGGCAACTACGCCTTCTTCGCCCGGCACGAGCGGCGTGAGCTGCGGCGGCCCGGCTTTCCGCTCGCCGAGATCCACGCGGACGGGTCCAGCGTCATCACCAAGCACGACGGCACCGGCGGCTTCGTCGACGTCGGCACGGTCACCGCGCAGCTGCTGTACGAGACCTCCGGCGCCCGGTACGCCGGGCCCGACGTCACCGCCCGGCTCGACACCGTCACCCTCACGCAGGAGGGGCCCGACCGGGTCCGCGTGTCCGGGGTGCGGGGCGAGGCCCCGCCGCCGACCCTCAAGGTGGGGCTGAACCGGCTCGGCGGCTTCCGCAACGAAGTCGTCTTCGTCCTCACCGGGCTCGACGTGGAGGCCAAGGCCGAGCTGGTGCGGGACCAGGTCGAGGACGCGCTGGGGCGGTCGAAGTCGCGGCCGCAGGAGGTGCGGTGGGAGCTTGTTCGCGCCGACCGGGCCGATGCCGCGAGCGAGGAAGGCGCCTCCGCCCTGCTGCGGCTCGTCGTGCGCGACCCGCAGCAGGAACCCGTCGGCCGCGCCCTGAGCGGCGCCGCGATCGAGCTGGCCCTCGGCAGCTACCCGGGCTTCCACGTGACGGCGCCCCCGGGCAAGGGCGCGCCCTACGGAGTCTTCGAAGCCGCGTACGTCGATCGCGGCACCGTCGAGCACATCGCCGTACTGCCCGGCGGCGAGCGGCTCACGGTCCAGGAGCCCCGCGACACCCGCGCACTCGAACCTCTCGAAGCGCTCGAAGCACCCGGAGAGGCCCTGCCCGCGCCCCTCCCGCCAGGCCCCACCCGCCGCGCGCCCCTCGGCCTCGTCGCCGGGGCCCGCAGCGGCGACAAGGGCGGGGACGCGAACGTCGGCGTCTGGGTGTGCACGGACGACGCCTGGCGGTGGCTCGCCCATGAGCTGACCGTCGAGCGGTTCCGCGAACTCATCCCGGAGGCGGCGGAGTTGACCGTCGTACGCCATGTCCTGCCGAACCTGCGGGCCCTGAACTTCGTCGTCGTGGGGATTCTTGGCGCCGGCGTCGCGTCCCAGGCCCGCTTCGACCCGCAGGCCAAAGGGCTCGGCGAGTGGCTGCGCGCCCGCCACCTCGACATGCCCGCCGCGCTCCTCGAAGCGGCTGAAGCGGTCGCACCGACTGGAGCCGAAGTGACCGATCCGACGACGGAGGTACACCCGTGACCGTCCTCGCGTCCGCGCTCGACCCCGCGAGCGCCGAGTACGCCGAGCACCGCGAGGCCATGCTCGGCAAGCTCGCCGAGCTGGACACCGAGCAGGCCAAGGCCCTGGAGGGCGGCGGCGAGAAGTACGTCGCCCGGCACCGGGGGCGCGGCAAGCTGCTCGCCCGGGAGCGGATCGAGCTGCTCCTCGACCCCGATACGCCGTTCCTGGAGCTGTCGCCGCTCGCCGCCTGGGGGAGCGACTACCCCGTCGGCGGATCGATGGTCACCGGCATCGGTGTCGTCGAGGGCGTCGAGTGCCTGATCACCGCCAACGACCCGACCGTGCGCGGCGGGGCCAGCAACCCGTGGACCCTGAAGAAGGCCTTCCGCGCCCACGAGATCGGGCACGCGAACCGGCTGCCGTCCCTCCACCTCGTGGAGTCCGGGGGCGCCGATCTCCCGTCCCAGAAGGAGATCTTCATTCCGGGCGGTGCGCTCTTCAAGCACCTCACCCAGTCGTCGGCCGCCGGGATTCCGACCGTCGCCGTCGTCTTCGGCAATTCGACTGCGGGTGGCGCCTACGTACCCGGCATGAGCGACCACGTGATCATGGTCAAGGAGCGCGCCAAGGTCTTCCTCGGCGGTCCGCCGCTGGTGAAGATGGCCACCGGCGAGGAGAGCGACGACGAGTCGCTCGGCGGCGCCGAGATGCACGCCCGCACCTCCGGCCTCGCGGACTACCTCGCCGAGGACGAGCGCGACGCGCTGCGCCAGGCCCGGCGGGTCGTCAAGCGGCTCAACTGGCGCAAGGCGTACGCCGATCCGGCCGTGGTCGTCGAGCCGCCGAAGTACGACGAGGACGAGCTGCTCGGCATCGTGCCGGGCGACCTGAAGGTGCCCTTCGACCCGCGCGAGGTCATCGCCCGCATCGTCGACGGCTCGGACTTCGACGAGTTCAAGCCGCTGTACGGGTCGAGCCTGACGACCGGGTGGGCCTCGCTGCACGGCTATCCCATCGGCATCCTCGCCAACGCGCAGGGTGTGCTCTTCAGCGAGGAGTCCCAGAAGGCCGCCCAGTTCATCCAGTTGGCCAATCAGCGCGACATCCCGCTGCTCTTCCTGCACAACACCACCGGCTACATGGTCGGCAAGGAGTACGAGCAGGGCGGCATCATCAAGCACGGCGCGATGATGATCAACGCCGTGTCGAACTCGCGGGTTCCGCATCTGAGCGTCCTGATGGGCGCCTCGTACGGAGCGGGGCACTACGGCATGTGCGGGCGCGCCTTCGATCCGCGCTTCCTCTTCGCCTGGCCCAGCTCCAAGTCCGCCGTCATGGGCCCGCAGCAGCTTGCGGGGGTCCTGTCGATCGTGGCCCGCGCCTCGGCCGCCGCCAAGGGGCAGCCCTACGACGACGATGCCGACGCCGGTCTGCGCGCCATGGTGGAGCAGCAGATCGAGTCGGAGTCGCTGCCGATGTTCCTCTCGGGCCGGCTCTACGACGACGGGGTCATCGACCCCCGCGACACCCGCACGGTCCTCGGCCTGTGCCTGTCCGCGATCCACACCGCCCCCTACGAGGGCGCGCGCGGTGGCTTCGGCGTCTTTCGGATGTGAGGACCCCATGACGAATCCCCTGACGACCCCCATGACCAATCCCCTGACCAGCTCCCTGACGAGTTCCCCGGCGAACCCCGCGGCCGGGCCCACGGCCGGTCCCGTGACCATCAGTACGCTCCTCGTCGCCAACCGCGGCGAGATCGCCTGCCGCGTCTTCCGCACCTGCCGCGACCTCGGCATCGCCACCGTGGCGGTGTACTCCGACGCCGACGCGGACGCCCTGCACGTCCGCGAGGCGGACTCCGCCGTGCGGCTTCCCGGGTCCGCCCCCGCCGACACCTACCTGCGCGGCGAGCTCATCGTGAAGGCCGCGCAGGCGGCCGGCGCGGACGCCGTCCACCCCGGCTACGGCTTCCTCTCCGAGAACGCCGACTTCGCGCGCGCCGTCCTGGACGCGGGGCTCGTGTGGATCGGGCCGCCGCCCGAGGCGATCGAGTCCATGGCCTCCAAGACGCGCGCCAAGGAGCTCATGGGCATCGCGCCGATGGGCCTGGACGACGTCACCGAAGGCGATCTGCCGGTCCTGGTGAAGGCGGCGGCCGGTGGCGGCGGGCGCGGCATGCGTGTCGTACGTGAACTGGACGCCCTGAACGGTGAGTTGGCCGCCGCGCGCGCGGAGGCCGCCAGTGCCTTCGGGGACGGCGAAGTCTTCGTCGAGCCCTATCTGGAGGGCGGGCGGCACGTCGAGGTGCAGATCATGGCCGACGCCTACGGCACCGTCTGGGCGCTCGGCACGCGGGACTGCACGCTCCAGCGCAGGCACCAGAAGGTCATCGAGGAGTCCCCGGCGCCGGGCCTCGCCCCGGATCTTGTCGAGGAACTGCACACGCAGGCCGTGCGGGCGGCGCGCGTGACCGCCTATCGCGGGGCGGGCACGGTGGAGTTCCTGGTCGCGGGCGACCGGGCGCACTTCCTGGAGATGAACACCCGGCTACAGGTCGAACACCCCGTCACGGAGGCCGTGTTCGGGATCGACCTCGTGGCGCTGCAGATCCAGGTCGCGGAGGGCGCACGGCTCCCGGAGGAGCCGCCCGCCGCGAGCGGCCACGCCGTCGAGGCCCGTCTCTACGCCGAGGACCCGGCAGCACAGTGGGCCCCGCAGACCGGCACCCTGCACCGGCTCTCCGTGCCGGGCGTGCGGCTCGACACGGGGTACGGGGACGGCGACACGATCGGCGTGCACTACGACCCGATGCTGGCCAAGGCCATCGCGTACGCACCCACGCGCACGCAGGCCCTGCGCGGCCTCGCGGGCGCGCTTGAGCGTGCGGTGGTCCACGGGCCCGTCACCAACCGGGAGTTGCTCGTACGGTCCCTGCGGCACCCGGAGTTCGTCGAGGCCCGCATGGACACGGGCTTCTACGGCCGGTACCTCACCGGACTCGCCGCCCCCGCGCCCGACCCGCACGCCCCGCTGGCCGCCGCGCTCGCCGACGCGCACGGGCGCTCGCGGTTCGGCGGCTTCCGCAACCTCGCCTCGCAGCCGCAGGTCAAGCTCTTGCGGAGCGAGCCGGACGGCGTCGAGCACGAGGTGCGCTACCGGCACACGCGCGAGGGACTGACCGCCGAAGGGGTGCGGGTGCTCTCCGTGTCCGGCGAGCTGGTCGTGCTCGAAGTCGACGGCGTGCGGCGGCAGTTCGCCGTGCGGCGCTACGGCGACGATCGCGTGTACGTCGGCAACACCGCCCTCACCCCGCTCCCGCTGCTCCCCGAGCCCGTCACCAGGCAGTCGCCGGGCTCCCTGCTCGCCCCGATGCCCGGCACCGTCGTGCGCCTGGCCGAAGGGCTCGCCGAGGGGGCGCGGGTCACCGCCGGGCAGCCCCTCATCTGGCTGGAGGCCATGAAGATGGAGCACCGCATCTCCGCTCCCGCCTCCGGCACGCTCACCGCCCTGCACGCCGCTCCCGGCCGCCAGGTCGAGGTCGGCGCGCTGCTCGCAGTCGTAGACGTCGTAGACGCCGTACAGGAGGAGCAATCCGTATGAGCACCGTCCTCGAAACCGAAGAGCACCAGGCCCTGCGCGCGGCCGTCGCCGCACTCGGCAAGCGCTATGGCCGCGACTACCTCACCCGCGTCGTCCAGGAGGAGGGCCACCCCGACGAACTGTGGGCCGACGCGGCCAAGCTCGGCTACCTGGGCGTGAACCTGCCCGAGGAGTACGGCGGCGGAGGCGGCGGCATAGCCGAACTGTCCATCGTCCTGGAGGAGTTGGGTGCGGCGGGCTGCCCGCTCCTGATGATGGTGGTTTCCCCCGCGATCTGCGGCACCGTCATCGCCCGCTTCGGCACCGAGGAGCAGAAGCGGGCCTGGCTGCCCGGCCTCGCCGACGGCACCCGCACCATGGCGTTCGGCATCACCGAGCCCGACGCGGGCTCCAACTCCCACCGGATCACCACGACCGCACGCAAGGACAGTGCGAGCGGCGACTGGCTCCTGACCGGTCGCAAGGTGTTCATCTCGGGCGTCGACATCGCCGACGCGACCCTCATCGTGGGCCGTACGGAGGACGCACGGACCGGCAACCTCAAGCCCTGCCTCTTCATCGTCCCGCGCGAGACCGAGGGCTTCCAGCGGCGGCGGATCGAGATGGAACTCCAGTCGGCGGAGAAGCAGTTCGAGCTGACCCTGGACGACGTACGGCTGCCCCCCGAAGCCCTGGTGGGCGACGAGGACGCCGGACTGCTCCAGCTCTTCGCCGGGCTCAACCCCGAGCGGATCATGACGGCGGCGTTCTCGCTCGGCATGGCGCGTTACGCCCTCTCCCGGGCCGTCGGCTACGCCAAGGAACGCAGCGTGTGGAAGAGCCCGATCGGCGCCCACCAGGCCATCGCGCACCCTCTCGCGCAGTCCCACATCGACATCGAACTGGCCCGCCTGATGATGCAGAAGGCCGCCCGGCTCTACGACGAGGGCGACGACATGGGCGCGGGCGAGGCCGCCAACATGGCCAAGCTCGCGGCGGCCGACGCGTGCGTGAAGGCCGTCGACCAGTCGGTGCACACGCTGGGCGGCAACGGCCTGACGAAGGAGTTCGGTCTCGCGTCGCTGATCGTGGCGTCACGGGTGGCGCGGATCGCGCCCGTGAGCCGGGAGATGATCCTCAACTACGTGTCGCACCAGACGCTGGGCCTGCCCAAGTCGTACTGACCCACGCCGTCGACCTACGGAGTTCGCATGGGACTTGTGTACGCGCCCCCGGAGCGCGGCATCGTGACGCTCACCCTGGACAACCCCGCCAACCGCAACGCCCTCTCGGCGGGGCTGCTGCGAGGGGTGGCGGAGGCGCTGGAGGACTGCGGCAAGGACCCCGACGTGCGCGCGGTCGTCCTCACGCACGCCGGCTCGACGTTCTGCTCGGGCGCCGATCTGCGGGAGCCGCCGGACCCGGCCGTCTTCGTGGGGCTGCTCCGGCAGATCGTGGAGCTGCCGAAGCCGGTGGTGGCGCGGGTGGACGGGCATGTGCGGGCGGGCGGGCTCGGCCTGCTCGGCGTGTGCGACCTGGCGGTCGCGGGGCCGGGGGCGTCGTTCGCGCTGACGGAGGTACGGATCGGGGTGGCGCCCGCGGTGATCTCCATGCCGTTGCTTGCCCGCCTCGATCCGAGCGCGGCATCCCGCTACTTCCTCACCGGGGAGCGGTTCGGCGGGGCGGAGGCGGCGCGGATCGGACTGGTGACGGCGGCGGGGGACGACGTGGACGCGGAGCTCGCGCCTCTCCTCGAAGGGCTGCGGAAGGGGGCGCCGCAGGCCCTGGCCGAGACGAAGAAGCTGCTCACGGCTAGGGTGCTCGACGCATTCGACCACCACACGGACTCCCTCATCGCCCTGTCCGCGCGGCTCTTCGCCTCGGCGGAGGCGCGGGAGGGGATGGGGGCGTTCCTCGACCGACGGGAGTGCCCATGGGTGCTGTGACCTCGGCTGATCGCGCCGACCGCGCCGATCGCTCGCCCAAGCAGGACCGCAGCCGTGCGACGCGGCAGCGGCTCCTGGAGGCCGCGGTGGCGTGTCTCGCCGAGAGCGGCTGGGCGGGGTCCACGGTGTCCGTGGTCGCCGAGCGGGCCGGTGTCTCGCGGGGCGCGGCCCAGCACCACTTCCCCACCCGGGAGGACCTCTTCACGGCGGCGGTGGAGTACGTGGCCGAGCAGCGGTCCACGGCCCTGCGGGAACTCCCGGCGCAGGACCGCGCCTCGGTGGTCGCCGCCCTGGTCGACCTCTACACGGGTCCGCTCTTCCGGGCGGCGCTGCACCTGTGGGTGGCGGCGTCCAACGAGCCCCAGCTGGGGACGCGGGTGACGGAGCTCGAGGCGCGGGTGGGGCGTGAGACGCACCGGATAGCGGTGGAACTCCTGGACGCCGACGAGTCCGTCCCCGGTGTCCGGGAGACCATCCAGGGCCTCCTGGACATGGCCCGCGGCCTGGGCCTGGCCAATCTCCTGACGGACGACGGAGGGCGCAGGGAGCGGGTGGTGGCGCAGTGGACGGTGCTGGTGGAGGGCGCGCTGCGCTGAATTTCCCCAACCCCGCCGCTTCCCGGCTGTGACATGTGCGGCTCCGCCGCGGGCCGCTCGGCGCGGGGGCCTTGGTGGCCGTCATCACCGGCTTCGCCGAGTTCGTCCTCAAACGCCGGCCGGGCTATGTTAGCCCGGCCGGCGTTTGAGGCCATCTTGTACGGGGTGGGGAAATCCCTCAGCGCGCGATGTCCCCGTACCCCTCGACATCCCGGGGGTCCCGCGTGCCGGGGCCCACGTAGCGGGCCGAGGGGCGGACCAGGCGGCCCGTCCGCTTCTGCTCGAGGATGTGCGCCGACCAGCCCGCCGTCCGCGCGCAGGTGAACATCGACGTGAACATGTGCGCCGGCACCTCGGCGAAGTCGAGGACGATCGCCGCCCAGAACTCCACGTTGGTGGCCAGGACGCGGTCGGGCCGGCGGGCGTGCAGCTCGTCGAGGGCCGCCTTCTCCAGCGCCTCGGCCACCTCGAAGCGAGGGGCGCCCAGCTCACGCGCCGTACGGCGCAGGACCCGCGCGCGCGGGTCCTCGGCCCGGTAGACCCGGTGACCGAAGCCCATCAGCCGCTCGCCCTTGTCCAGCGCCTGCTTCACGTACGCGACCGCGTCCCCCGTCCGCTCGATCTCCTCGATCATGCCGAGGACCCGGGAGGGGGCGCCGCCGTGCAGCGGGCCGGACATCGCGCCGACCGCGCCCGAAAGCGCCGCCGCGACGTCCGCGCCCGTGGACGCGATGACCCGCGCCGTGAACGTGGACGCGTTCATGCCGTGCTCGGCGGCCGACGTCCAGTACGCGTCGACGGCCTGGACGTGCTTGGGGTCGGGCTCGCCGCGCCAGCGCTTCATGAAGCGCTCGACGACCGTGTCGGCCTTGTCGATCTCGCGCTGCGGCACCATCGGCAGGCCCTGGCCGCGGGCGGACTGGGCGACGTACGAGAGGGCCATGACGGCGGCCCGTGCGAGGTCGTCGCGGGCTTCCTGCTCGCTGATGTCCAGGAGCGGCTTCAGGCCCCACACGGGGGCGAGCATCGCGAGCGCGGACTGCACGTCGACGCGGATGTCACCGGAGTGCACCGGGATCGGGAACGGCTCGGCGGGCGGCAGGCCGGGGTTGAAGGCGCCGTCGACCAGCAGGCCCCAGACGTTGCCGAAGGAGACGTGGCCGACCAGATCCTCGATGTCGACGCCGCGATAGCGAAGCGCGCCGCCTTCCTTATCCGGTTCGGCGATCTCCGTCTCGAACGCGATGACTCCCTCAAGTCCGGGTACGAAGTCGGACATCAGGCGGCTCCTCGTGATGTGTACGACAGATGGTGGTGACAGACAGCTCGTGACCATGTGTCAGAAGTGGGCATGTCCGGTCCGGTTCCGCGGTCTGCCGGTGCGCTGACGGCTGCCGGTCTTCGACTCGCGGTCCGGATCGGTCATCCCGGTGATGCCCCGTGCGGCTGGTGGTCACCCAACCGATACGGCAGCGGAACGATATCCCTTGGTGCCACCCTTGGCGATGGTATGCGGCACTCAGTGCCACACGTCACCTCTCCGTGGTGCGGGACGGCCCGCCGGACGCCCCTTCGTATACGGCAAGATGACCGCGTGACCGATCGAGCCGCCGCCTCTGCATCAGCCTCCGCACCAGCCTCCTCATCCGCCGCTCCCGTGTCCGACCCTGCCGCCATACGCGCGCAGTACGGCGTGGACGGGCTCGTCGAGTCGGAGCTGCCCGCCACGCCCGTCGAGCTCTTCTCGCTCTGGTTCACGCAGGCGCTGGCCGCGGCCGACGCGGGCGTGCTCCACGAGCCGAACGCCATGGTCGTCTCGACGGTGGACGCCGAGGGCCGCCCCAGCTCGCGCACGGTCCTGCTCAAGGGCTACGACGAACGCGGCTTCGTCTTCTTCACCAACTACGAGTCCCGCAAGGCCCGTGAACTGGCCGGGAACCCGAACATCGCGCTGCTCTTCCCCTGGCACCCGATGGCCCGCCAGGTCATCGTCACGGGCACGGCGCGGCGCGTGGCCCGCGAGGAGACCGTGGCGTACTTCCGCACCCGCCCGCACGGCTCCCAGCTCGGCGCCTGGGCCAGCGCCCAGTCGTCGGTCATCGCCACGCGCGACGAACTGGACCGCGCGTACGCCGACTTGGCGGCGCGCTATCCGGAGGGTGAGCAGGTGCCCGCGCCGCCGCACTGGGGCGGCTTCCGGGTCGAGCCGCGGAGCGTGGAGTTCTGGCAGGGCAGGGCGAACCGCCTGCACGACCGGCTGCGCTACGCACACGGCGAGCGGGAGAGCTGGACCGTGGAGCGCCTCAGCCCGTGACCGCTGCCGGGCGGCCCTAGCCCGTCAGGACTCCGTCCAGAAACGGCTGGATCGCCTCGCGCCAGGCCTCCGGCTGGTCGTAGTGCACCAGGTGGCCCGCGTCGGCCACCTCCGCGTACGCCCCGCGGGGCAGCACCCGGACCATTTCCTGGGACTCGGCACGGCCCAGCTCGCCGTCCAGGCCGCGGACGACCAGGGCGGGGCACTGGACCTGGGTCAGGTCCTCCCAGTGGGCGTCGTACACCCACGTCTCGCGGGACTTCAGCATCTGGTCGCGGTCGAAGACGGGGCGCCAGCCGTCGGGGCCCTCGGTCATCACCTCGGCGAAGAACTCGCCGCGCGACGGATTGGGCCGCTCGACCCAGGGATCGTCCTCGCCGAACCACTTCCGTACGTCGGCGAGCGTGGCGAAGGGCACGGGCCAGGCCTTGAACCAGTCCTCCCACTCGCGCTGCGAGGCCGCGCCGAGTGCGGAGGCCCGCATGTCGCAGATGATCAGGGCGCGGACGAGGTCGGGGCGCTTCGCGGCGAGCTGCCAGGCGGTGAGCGCTCCCATGGAGTGGCCGATGAGGACGGCGGGGGCGAGGCCGAGCTGGACGAGCGCGGCCTCGGCGTCGTCCACGTAGGCATCGCGGGTGAAGGGGCCCTCGGGGGGCTTGTCGCTCTGCCCGTGCGCGCGCTGGTCGAGTGCGACCGCGCGATGTCGCTCGGCGAGCCAGCGGGCGGTGCCCGCCCAGTGCGATGCCCGGCCCATCAAGCCGTGCAGTAAGAGCACGCCTCCCGGCGGGCCGTCGGTCTCCCTGGACTTGGGAGGATCGGCGAACTCCCAGGCCGCGAGGCGTACGCCGCCCGCGCCCGTCACGTCAATGCGCCGCACCATGATTCCTGGCACCCCCCTTGAATCCGCTCGGGCTGAACGCCTGGTTCTGTCACGCACCCCCGCACGCTATCGAACTCTTTTTCGAAAGCGGCCAGATCGCCGGCAACACCCCTCGTTCGAGTGACCACGCTCAAGGATTGGCCGTCGCTGCCGAGGGGAGATCTTCATCGGGAGGCGGGCCGCTCGGGGATGACGGTCCGAGGGGGATGACCCTGGGAGCTCGGGGCTCCGGGTCAGAACAGGGGAGGACAGGCCCCGGCGCTCAAGGGCGCCGGGGCCCTCCGCACGCACCGGACATGCCGACGCGCACCGCTCGCGCACACGCTCCCGCTCACCAGATGGGCACATCCTCCTGCCCCCTCCCACGGCCGTGGCGGCCAGACCCGGCGCCGACATGGTCAAGAGCCCTCAGGTCATATGCCTCTCGCGACAGCCTGGCACGCAAAACGTCCGGGCGCTGCGATTCCGCACACTGAATCTTGGACCCCATTCGATCCCGGAGTCTTCACAACTGTCCAGCAGGCACCGCTAGTTGACGCGAACTCCCGGTAACGGGAGCCGGATTCCGCCGTTGCCCGGGGGTGCGGGCGCCGGCGCCCGGTCCTGCGACCTCAGCGCTTGGCGACGAAGACGTGCGAAGCGACGTCCGTGTCCAGCTCCGCGGCCTCACCGCTGCTGCCCACGAGCACGCCGCCCGCGGACTCCGTCACGCTCACCACGGAGCCGGGCTGCACGCCCGCGCGCCGCAGCGTGTACATCAGCTGGGCGTCCGTCTGGATCGGCTCGCCGATGCGGCGCACCACGACGGTCTTGCCCTCCGCGCCGGGGTCGAGATCGGCGAGGGAGACCATGCCCTCGTCCAGGAACGGGTCGGCCCCGTCCTTCTCGCCCAGCTCCTCCAGGCCCGGGATCGGGTTGCCGTACGGAGACTCGGTGGGGTGGCGCAGGAGCTCCAGGACGCGGCGCTCCACCGCCTCGCTCATCACGTGCTCCCAGCGACACGCCTCCGCGTGGACCTGCTCCCACTCCAGGCCGATCACGTCGACCAGGAGACACTCCGCGAGGCGGTGCTTGCGCATCACGCGGGTGGCGAGCCTGCGGCCCTCCTCGGTCAGCTCCAGGTGCCGGTCGCTCGCGACCGCCACCAGGCCGTCGCGCTCCATGCGCGCGACCGTCTGGCTCACCGTCGGCCCGCTCTGGTCGAGACGCTCGGCGATCCGGGCGCGCATGGGGACCACACCTTCCTCCTCCAGCTCGAGGATGGTGCGCAAATACATCTCAGTGGTGTCAATAAGCCCCGACATGGGTGCCCCTCAGATTTCTCTCGTGCGGCCGGCCCTGACGTCAATTCTGACGCATACCACTGACAACCGGATCGCGCCGTGGAAAATCCCGGCCATGGCGGCCTCGACGGGGTGCTCGGGCCGTATTGACAGGGCACTGGTCCAGACCGCACCGTGATCCGCGGCACACGGGAAATACGTGCAGGAAATACGTACACGACATACGTACCCGGAAAGGTTCCTCGGCGCATGGGCTCGAAGAGCGAGAGCAAGCTGGCCGGTCAGTACATCGACGCCGCGATCGGCCTGCTCGGGCGGGTGCGCGACGAGGAGGGCGGGAACGTCGACGCGGCGGGCACGCTGCTCGCCGACGCGGTCGAGGCGGGCGGCAGGCTCTTCGCATTCGGCGCCGGGCACTCCTCGCTCGCCGCCCAGGACGTCGTCTACCGCGCGGGCGGCCTCGCCCTGATGAACCTCCTCGCCGTCCCCGGGGTCGTCGGCATCGACGTCATGCCCGCCACGCTCGGCTCGGCCCTGGAGCGCGTCGACGGCCTCGCGGGCGCCGTCCTGGACTCCTCGCCGGCCCGCCCCGGTGACGTACTGGTGATCATCTCGCTCTCCGGGCGCAACTCGCTGCCCGTGGAGATGGCGATGAACGCCCGCGCGCTCGGCCTGAAGGTCATCGGCGTGACGTCGGTGGCGTACGCGACGGAGACGAAGTCGCGGCACGTGTCCGGCACCTTCCTGAAGGACCACTGCGACGTCGTGATCGACTCCAAGATCGCCCTCGGTGACGCGGAGCTCAGCCTCGACTCGGTGGACGCGCCCTTCGGGCCCGCCTCCAGCGTCGTCACGAACGCGATCATGCAGGCGATGATGGCGACGGCCGTCGAGGCTCTGGCGGGGCGGGGGATCCAGCCCCCGCTGCTGCGGTCGGGGAACGTGGACGGCGGGCACGACTGGAACGGCAAGGTGTTCGAGGAGTACGGAGACCGGATCTTCTACCGCCGATGAGCTCTGCCGCCGCTGAGCTCTGCCGCTCCTGAGTTCTACCGCCCTGAGCTCTACCGCCCCTGAGGTCCCTGTGGCCCCGTGGGGAAGCGCACCCGCACGCTGAGCCCTCCCCCCTCCCCGTTCGCCTCCGCGGTCGTCTGCGCCCCGTGTGCGCGGGCGATCGCGTCGACGATGGACAGGCCGAGGCCCGCGCCCTCCCCGCGCGCGTGGGTACGTTCCCGAAGGCGCCGGAAGGGCTCGAAGAGGTGCGGGACGGTGTCCGGCGGGACGACGGGCCCGGTGTTGGTGACCTCGATGCCGTCCGGCCCCGTGCGCACCTCCACCCGGCCGCCCTTGACGTTGTAGTGCACGGCGTTCGCCACCAGGTTGTGCACCAGGCGGTCCAGGAG
The DNA here is from genome assembly GCF_055585065.1 of Streptomyces sp. NPDC054047. NCBI lineage: Bacteria > Bacillati > Actinomycetota > Actinomycetes > Kitasatosporales > Streptomycetaceae > Streptomyces > Streptomyces sp. NPDC054047. The sequence continues at coordinate 237,181 of NZ_JBVJKV010000012.1, forward strand.
CACCCCGTCGCCGTGCACGGTGAGCGGCTCGGCGCGCAGGTGGAGCGTGACGTCCCGCTCGGCGGCCAGGCCCGCGAGCCCTTCCGCCACCGCGTCGGCGACGACGTCCACGGCGATGGGCTCACGCCGCTCCAGCCCCCGCTCCGACGTGGCCAGGAGCAGCAGCCCCTCGATCAGCCGCTCGCTGTCGTCGGCCACGGAGATCAGTTTCGTACGGATGCGGGCCACCTGCCGCGCGTCGGGCTCACCGGCGAGACCGATCTCGGCGGCGGCCCGCTGGACCGCGAGCGGGGTGCGCAGCTCGTGCGCGGCGTTGGCGGCGAACCGCTGCTGCGCGCTGACCAGTTGTTCTATCCGCCCGAGCATCTCGTCGAAGGTGTCGGCCAGCTGCTTCAGCTCGCCGGGCGGGGCGTCGAGCGCGATCCGCTCGTGCAGGTTCTCGCCGGACAGGCGCCGCGCGGTGCCGGTGATCACGGACACCGGGTGCAGGACGCGGCCCGCCATCCACCAGGCCAGCAGGATGGAGAGCGCCGCGTACGCGAACAGCACGATGACGGAGACGGTGAGCAGCCGGCTCAGGGCCGCCTGCTCGGCGACATCGCTGATCTTCGTGACGGCGAGCCCCTGCGTGATGTCGGTGGCCGTGACGCCGTCGGCGGGCAACGCCCTGGCGACCGAAGCCGACGGGGCCGGGGTGGGCATCCGCCAGGGCGGGCTCAGCCGCCGGGCGGGGACGGCGGTGGTGACGGCGGTGCTGATCGAGGAGTACAGACCCTGCCGTACGAGGAAGTAGACGAGCCCGGTGAGCAGCCCGCCCGCGAGGACGAGCATGCCGCCGTAGAGGGCGGTGAGACGGGCCCGCTCGCTGCCGAGGCCGCCGAAGCGGAAGCCACGGCCTCCGGAGCGCCCCTTGCCGGAGTGCCCCTTACCGGCGCGCCCCGTGCCGGAGTGCTCCTCGTCGAAGCGCCCCTTTCCGGAGCGCCCCTTTCCGAGGCGCCCCTTTCCGAGGCGCCTCACGCCGACCAGCCCGTGATCCGGTAGCCCGCGCCCGGGACCGTCTCCACCACCGGCGGGTCGCCCAGCTTGGTGCGGAGTTTGGAGAGGGTGACGCGGACCGCGTTCGTGCGGTAGCTGGTGTCCTCCTCCCAGACCTGTTCGATCAGGTCGTCGCCGCTGACCACCGCGCCCTCCGCCCGCAGCAGCGCCTCCAGGACCGCGAACTCCTTGCGGGAGAGCGCCAGATGGCGGCCGTCGCGGCTGGCCTGGCGGCGGGCCGTGTCCAGGACCAGACCCGCGCGTTCGATCACCGGCGGCAGCGCGGGGCGCGTGCGGCGGCCGAGGGCCAGGACGCGGGCGAGGAGTTCGTCGTACGCGAAGGGCTTGGTCAGGTAGTCGTCGGCGCCCAGACCCAGGCCCGCCACCCGGTCGCGGACCGTGGCCGACGCCGTCAGCATCAGGACGCGGGTGAGCAGGCGTTGGCCCACCACCCTGCGGCACACCTCGTCGCCGTGCAGGCCCGGCAGGTCCCGGTCCAGGACCACGACGTCGTACTCGCCGAGCTGGAGCTTGCGCAGCGCCGTCAGACCGTCGGCCGCGACGTCGACCGCGAGCGCGTCGCGGCGCAGCCCGTCGGCGATCATCTCGGCCAGGAATTCCTCGTCCTCCACCAGCAGTACGCGCATGCGGCCCTGTGTACCTGAAGTGCACCTTTCGTCGGTGTAAGCGTCTCCGTTGAGAGAAACGAAACCCCCCTTCCCGCGAGCCTGTGCGCGACGACGTGACAACGCGACCACGCGACCACGCGACCAGTGAAGGGGACGTCATGAGGACTCGTACGCGCTCAGGAGCCATCGCATCGGGGTTCGCCGCACTCGCCCTGTTCGCCGGGGCCTGCTCGTCCGGCGGCGGCGACAGCAGCCAGGACAAGGCCGACGGAGGCAAGGGCAAGCAGGCCGACGCCGCCTTCAAGGAGCGCGAGTGCCTGCGCAAGCACGGCCTCAAGGTGCCCGAGCCCAAGGCGGGCGAGGACACCCGAGGGATCACCATCGGCGGCGACCTGAGCAAGGAGAAGATGGAGGCCGCCATGAAGGAGTGCACCGGCAAGAACGGCAGGTCGGGCGGCGGATCGGTCTCGCAGGCCGACAAGGACAAGATGCTCAAGTACGCCCGCTGCATGCGCGAGAACGGCTTCGACATGCCCGACCCGAAGTTCGACGGCGGCGCGATGGAGGCACAGAAGATTCCCAAGGGCGCCGAGGCGAAGAAGATGGAGAAGGCCGCCGAGGCGTGCAAGGACATCGTCGCGTGAGGCGCCGCACCGCCGTCGTCGCCACCGTCGTGGCCCTGCTCGCCGTCACCGGCGGCGGCGTCGCCGTCACCGCGCTCGCCGACAACGGCAAGGACACGTCGGTGAGCCAGGACACGGGACTCCCGCCCGCCACCGCCCCCGTCGAACGCGGCGACCTCAGCAGCGGCACCCAGACCGACGGCACCCTCGGCTACGCCAAGGAACGCAAGATCAACGCGGGCACCACCGGAACCCTGACGTGGTCCACGGGCAGTGGTTCGACCGTCACACGCGACGGACGCCTGTACGAGGTCAACGGCGTCCCGGTGCGTCTCATGTACGGCACCGAACCCATGTACCGCACGCTCAAGACGGGCGACGAGGGCAACGACGTACGGCAGCTGGAAGAGAACCTCCAGGCGCTCGGGTACGGGGCCGGGCTCGCCGTCGACGAGGCGTACACGGCGGGTACGGCCGCCGCCGTCAAGCAGTGGCAGAAGGCGCACGACGAGAAGCAGACGGGCCGCGTCGGGCCCGGCCAGATCGCCTTCTCGCCGGGCGGCGTCCGCGTGAAGTCCACCGACTCGGCCGTCGGCGACCAGGTGGCACCGGGCAGACCGGTGCTCGGCACGACCGGTTCCGAACGCGTCGTACGTTTCCGGCTCGACGTCGCCGAGGGGAAGCTCGCCAAGGTGGGCACCAAGGTCACCGTGGACCTGCCGGACGGCACGACGGCCAAGGGCGAGGTCGCCTCCGTCGGCAGGACCGCCAAGCCGGGCGACGACCCGGCCGACAAGACCCCCAAGATCCCGGTGACGGTGTCCTTCGACGACCCCGGCAAGGTCGACGGCTTCGACCAGTCCCCGGTCACGGTCAACCTCACCGGAGAGACCCGCGAGGACGTCCTCTCCGTCCCCGTCAACGCGCTGCTCGCGCTGCCCGGCGGCGGCTACGGCGTCCAGGTCGTGGAGAACGGCCGCGCCCGCCAGGTGAAGGTCCAGCTCGGCATGTTCGGGCAGGGGCGCGTCGAGGTCACCGGGGGCGGCTTGCGGGACGGCATGAAGGTCGGGGTGCCCAAGATATGAGCGCCGTCGTGGAGTTGGGCGGGGTCACCAAGGAGTACCCGGGCGGGGTCGCCGCCCTGCGCGGCGTGGACCTGAGGGTGGAGGAGGGCGAACTCCTCGCCATCGTCGGCCCGTCCGGGTCCGGCAAGTCGACGCTGCTGCACATCATCGGCACCCTGGACCGCCCATCGGAGGGCTCGGTGGCGATCGCCGGACACGATGTCGCCACGCTCGCCGACCGCAGCCTCTCCGCGCTGCGCGCACGGCACATCGGCTTCGTCTTCCAGGCGTTCCACCTGGTGCCGGGGATCAGCGCGCGGGACAACGTGGCGGAGGGGCTCCTGTACTCGGGCCTCTCGCGGGGCGAGCGTCGCGCGCGGGCCGCCGAAGCCCTCGACCGGGTCGGCCTCGCGGACCGCATGAGGCACCGCCCGCACGAACTCTCCGGCGGCCAGAAGCAGCGCGTGGCCATCGCGCGCGCGGTGGTCGGGGCGCCGGACCTGCTCCTGGCGGACGAACCGACCGGGGCGTTGGACTCGGCGTCCGGCGAGGCGGTGATGGAGCTGCTCCACGATCTCAACGCGGAGGGCGCGACCATCGCCGTCATCACGCACGACGCGGAGATCGCGGAGCGGCTGCCGCGGCAGGTGCGGATCCGGGACGGGCGGGTGGTGGCGGACGTCCGCGCCGCGGCCGGCTCCGGCTCCGGCGCCGGAACCGGTGCCGGTTCGGGGGTGCTCGCCGGATGATCCGTACGAAGAAGATCAGGAGTACGCGGCTGAAGGCGGCGCGGCTCGGGCCGCGGGACGTCCTGCACGTCGGCTCGGCGGGGCTGCGCAGCCGTCCCGTGCGGGTCGTGCTGTCCGCGCTCGGGATCGCGATAGGCATCGCCACGATGATCGCGGTGGTAGGCATCTCGTCGTCGAGCAAGGCCCAACTCATGCGGGAGTTGGATGAACTGGGCACGAACATGCTGGTGGCATCGCCGGGGGAGCCCATGTTCTCCGGCGAGAAGGTGGTGCTCCCGCGCGACGCGGCGGGCCGGGTCTCCCGGGTGAAGGGCGTCCAGGACGTCGGCGCGACCGGCGACCTCGAACGCAGCGTGCGGCGCAGCGAGAAGATCCCCGAGGACGAGACCGGCGGCATCTCCGTCAAGGCCACGACCGAGGGCCTCCTGAAGGTGCTGCGCGGCGAGATGGGGCACGGCACGTGGTTCAACGCGGCCAACAGCCGCTACCCGTCGATCGTCCTCGGCCATGTCGCCGCCGACCGCCTCGGCATCACGGAGCCGGGCCAGCAGGTCTGGGTGGACGACCGGTACTTCACGGTCGTCGGCATCCTCGACCCGCTGCCGCTCTCGCCCGACGTGGAGCGCTCGGCCCTGGTGGGCTGGGAGGCGGCGCAGAGCGAGCTGGGCTTCGACGGCCGTCCGACGTCGGTGTACGAGCGGTCGACCGACGCCTCGGTGCACGAGGTCCGGGACCTGCTCGCGGCCTCGATCGACCCGGAGAACCCGCGCAACGTCCAGGTGACGGACCCGTCGTCGGCGCTCAAGGCGAAGGCGGCGACGGAGGGGGCGTTCTCCACGCTGCTGCTCGGCCTCGGCGGGATCGCGCTGCTGGTGGGAGGGGTCGGAGTAGCCAACACCATGATCATCTCGGTCCTGGAGAGGCGGTACGAGATAGGCCTGCGGCGCTCGATGGGCGCGACGAAGGGGCAGATCCGGATCCAGTTCGTGACGGAGTCCCTGATGCTGTCCGGGCTCGGCGGCCTGGCCGGGATCGCGCTCGGCGCGGCGGCGACGGGCGCGTACGCGGTCTCGGGCGGGCTCCCCTGGGTCGTCCCGCTGTGGGCGGTGAGCGGGGGCTTCGGCGCGACGCTGGTGATCGGTACGGTGGCGGGCCTGTACCCGGCGGTACGGGCGGCGAGGCTCTCCCCAACACTGGCACTGCACGCGGCCTAGCCGGCCGGGCTGGCGGTGTTTGGGGCCCTGCGTGGCCCCCTTGCCGGGTGGGCGGACGGTGCCTTGGCCGCTGCGTGGCCCTTGCCGGGTGGGCGGACGGTGCCTTGGCCGCTGCGTGGCCCCTGCCGGGTGGGCGAACGATCCCTGGGCCTCTGCGCGGCCTCCTTGCCGGGTGGGCGGACGGTGCCTTGGCCGCTGCGTGGCCCTTGCCGGGTGGGCGGACGGTGCCTTGGCCGCTGCGTGGCCCCTGACGGGTGGGCGAACGATCCCTGGGCCTCTGCGCGGCCTCCTTGCCGGGTGGGCGGACGGTCCTTGGGCCTCTGCGTGGCCTGGCTGGTGGGCGGATGGTCCTGGGGTCTCTGTGTGGCCTGGCCGGTTCGGCCGGCGGGTCCTGGCCCGCCGCTTCGCGGCGGATTCTCCCCGCCCGCCCACCCGTTCACCCGGCGGCAGATCGTTGCCCACCCGATGCGCCGCGGGGCAATCGGGTGGGTGGGCGGGAAAGATCCGCCGCGAAGCGGCGGCCTTGAAAGCACCCCCGCAATGGCACCCCCGCAATGGCGCCCCCGCAACGGCACCCCCGCAAGGCGCCCCCGCAAAGGCGCCCCCGCAGGGGCGCCAGCCCGCACCCACCCCCGGCAACGGCGTAGCCCGCACCCCCCGGCAGGGGCGTCACCCCGCACCCCCCCCGGCAGGGGGGGCGTCACCCCGCCCCCCGCAGGGGCGTCAGCCGGCGTCCAGGGCTTTCGCCAGGTCAAGCGAGGCCGCAACCCTCGCTGCGACGCTCTCCGCGTACGTCGCATCCGCCCGCTCGAACTGCGTACGGCTCGCCCCCCGCAGGAACGTCACCACCCCCAACGTCCGCCCCCTGCTCCGCAGCACCGCGCACAACGCGTGCACGGAGTCCTCCGGCCACTGCCGGGCCGCCGCCCACTCCCGGGCGCGCTCGGGCGGCGCCGTCCCCGCGCTGGCCCGTACGGAACCCACCCGCTCCACGCACTGCGGGGCCGGGTGGCCCTCCAGATAGCGAACGGGAAGCCCCGCCTTGGCCACCGGCAGGCACGGCCCCGGCGCCCCCGCGGGCGTGGCGGCGGCGCGTACGAGCCGCACCGGGTCCTCGTCACCCGCCACCAAGTCGATCAGCGCATGGTCGGCGAACCCGGCGAGCGCGAAGTCCAGCTGGACCGTGGCCGCCTCCGTCGGGTCCTCGCACTCGCCCGCGGCCCGCGCCGCCCGGTGCAACTGCTGCGAGCGGAAGCGCAGTTGCGCCGCGTCCTGCTCGGTCTGCTTGGCCTCCGTGACGTCCAGGAAGAGCCAGCCGACCCCCAGCGGCACCGGCTCCTCCGCCAGCGGCGACGCGAGCCGCAGAAAGCCGCTGCGCCAGCAACGCCGCTCCGGCTCACCGCTCTCCGTGGCCCGCACGGACACCCACATCTCGGCGGGCGCGGGCGGCGCACCCTCGGCGAGCACATGGCTCAGCGCGCTCTCCAGCTCCTCCACGCCCTGCCCGAGCAACTCCCCGAGAGGGCGCCCCAGCAAGGCCGTACGCCCCATCCCCAGGGCCCGCGCCGCATGTTCGTTCGCCACGGCGGGACGGAGATCGGCGTCGACGAGCACCACACCCCACGACGCGTTCTCGAACAGGGCCTCGCTCAGCGCGATGGACCGCTCCAGGTCGATCTGGGCGTGCACCTCGCTGAACGCGCAGTACACCCCGGAAGGCTTCCCGTCCCCGCCCCGCACGGCCGCGGACTGGGTCCGCACGAGCACCCGCCCGCCGTCCTTCGTCAGGAGCGCGAACTCGTGCACCTGCCGCCCGTGCGCCTCCATGGCCGACAGGAGCCGCGCCTCGACCTCCTCGGCGTCGGCCGTCCGCACCGCCCACCCCGCGAACCCCCGCCGCCCGACGGCCTCCGCCGCCGACCACCCGAGAATCCGCTCGGCCTCACGATTCCAGTGCGTCACCACCCCATCGGCGTCGAACGCGCACAGGGCGGCGTCCATCCCGTCCAGCAATGCCGCGAGCAATTCGGCCCCACCGGGCTCGGGCTCTTCAGGCCCGAGCTCATCGGTGGTTCCGCTACGCCGGGAAGCACTCACCTGGCACCCCCTGCAGGCCGTGTCCTCATGAGCTGCAACTTCTGCGAGTTCCGCGTGTACCGCACGTCAGATCATTGAACTCGAACGTGACGCAGCCCACAGGTACTTCCCGGAAGTTGGACGAAATCGTTGCCCCCAAATGCGAGGAGCGGGGCACGGTGCCCAGAATCAGACGCACGTCCAAAGATTCGCACAAATGGATGGCGGCAAGAGATCCAGCTGCCCGGGAGACGAGTGATCGCTGGCGTCGGCGACGCTACACACGAGGGAGAGCACTCGCTCCTCGGCCACGGCCCGAACCTGTCTCGTCGTACGAGCAGGCCGAGTGATCAGCCCGAGTCATCAAGACCACCAGGTCAAAGGAAGGCGCCCTTCGCCTCCCACTCCATGAGCACGGGCAAGCAGCTCAGAGGGGCCGAGTATCAACACGGCACACTCGCCGGAACCGACGCTCGCGCACACTTGCTCGCCACCTGGGGCAGAGCCTGTGCCTACTGCGGAGCAACCGGCGTGCCCCTGAACATCGACCACGTCCACCCCATCAGCCGCGGCGGCTCCAGCAGGATCTCCCACCTGGTGCCGGCATGCGCCCCCTGCAACCAGGCCAGGGCAGCACACCCGTCGACGTCTTCCTTGCCCACAGGCCGGACCGTCTGGCGGAGATCCTCGCGCAGGCCCGGACGCCTCTGCATGACGCCGCCGTCATGAACTCGACCCGTCGACAGCTCATCGCGGCACTGGGCGTCATCGGCCCGCCCGTGCATGCCTGGCCGGGCGGCCGCACGCATCGGAACCGCATGGCGACGGGGCTCGGCAAGACCCACACCATCGATGCCCTCGCCGTCGGTGACCTGGATCGCGAGCACGGCGGCAGGATCGTCCGGGTGCCTGCTCGCGTTCTGGTCGTGAAGGCCACCGGGCGAGGCTCCTACGCCCGGACCACTCCCGACCGATTCGGCTTTCCCAGGCTTCGACGGCCGCGGGCCAAGCGGCATTTCGGATACGTCACCGGGGATCTCGTACGGGCTTCCGTGACCACGGGAAAATGGGCGGGCACCTGGCACGGACGCATCTCCGTACGGGCCAGGGGGCAGCACAGTCTCACCACGCCGATGGGGCGGATCAACGTCTCTCACCGGAATCTGCGGCTGATTCAGCGTGGCGACGGATACGCCTACGAGACACGGCCGGAGCCCGTATCGCCGGCTTCTCGAAAAACCGGTTGAGCCGAACCGATCCGGTTCCTAGGCTGTGAGGCATCACGGAGAGGAGGTGGTTCGGCAGATGTATGGAAACCGGACGCGTGAGGTGACTGCGGGCTAGTGGCCCGTCGTCGCAACTCGATTTCGGCGCCGGACCAGCACGTGTGATGTGCGTGCGACCGGCCCAATCCCAAGCAGTCACCCGACCCGCGAGCCGCCGGTGAGTCCGGCCGGCTTCCCGCCGTCTCGTACGGCGGGAACCACGGCTCGCGGGTCGTCTGCGTTCCCCCGGGACCAGACCCGCCGGGCCCGTATCCGTATCCGTCAGCCCTTGCTGACCGCCGTCAGGATCTCCGGCAGCCGCCTCGCCACCCTCGGCGCCGCGAGCCGCAGGCCGCCGTAGGTGATCACCGCTCCGTACGCCCCGCCGAGCGGCAGCAGCACCCAGGACCATGAGCTCGACCCCGAGACGTGCAGCCAGATGGTGAAGGCGAGCACCGGGGCGCAGAGCAGGGCCGCGGCGACCATTCCGCCGAAGATCGAGATCCAGGCCAGGCCCGCCTGCCCGGGGGCCACGTTCTTGTAGCCCTCCTGCGGGATCGAGTAGGGGAAGCGCGCCGACGACCAGGCGCCCGTCGCCAGCATCGCGCCGAGCAGGGCGAAGGAGAGGCCGAGCCCCTCCGGCAGGCCGGTCCAGTCGCCGAGCACCGCCGCCGTGACGACCGTCACCAGCGTCGCGTACGGGAGGGTGATCACCAGGAGTGCCAGGGCGCGGGCGCGGAGTTCGATGTAGGCGTCGTACGTCGAGGAGATGGTCATCGCGACCATCCAGAACGCCGACGTGTCCTGGCCGAACTGGTTGTACATCAGGACGCCGAGCATCCCCGCCGCGAAGCACGCGAAGTAGATCGACCCGGTGCCCTGCAGGGCGTTGAAGAGCGGCACGATGAGGCCGATGGCCAGGGACGTGACCCAGGCGGCCTTCGTCTTCGGGTCGCGCCACACGTAGCGCAGGCTGCGCTCCATGACCGTGCCGGTGCGTCCGCCGGGCAGCAGCGCGCCCAGGCCGCGCGTGGAGCGGGCCCTGGTGGGTTCCGCCGCCGCGAGCGTCGAGCCGTCGGGGGTCGTCATCAGGTGGGTGAGGCTGCGCTGCCAGAGGGCGAGCAGGGCGAAGAGGGCGGCGGCGCTCAGGGCGAGTCGGGCGATCCCGGTGGCGTACGAGCCCTCGCTCACCGCGTCGACGGCGGCGATGGCGGAGGCGGGCGGGAGCCAGCCGACGACGTCCGCCGCCGGGTCGAGCCGGGAGAGGCCCGACGAACCGAGCCGCTGCGCACCGAAGTTGACGACCTGCGCGCCGACCGCGATGACCAGGCCGCTCAGAACGGCCAGATCGCGCCCCTTGCGGCTGGTCAGCAGCCGGATATTGGCGGCGGCGACGGTGCGCGCCAGGGCCACGCAGACGAGCAGGGTCAGGGCGATGGCCAGGACTCCGGTGACGGCCGCCGCCGCGCCGTGGGCGAGGGAGATGACCGAGCCGAGGGCGAGGCAGAGGGTGAAGAGCGGCCCGATGCCGACCAGGGACGCCACGAGCAGGGCGCGCACCAGGGGGCGTGGTCGCAGTGGCAGCATCACCAGGCGGGTGGGGTCGAGGGTCTCGTCGCCGCTGGGGAAGAACAGCGGCATCACCGCCCAGCCGAGCGCGAGCACCGCAGTGAGCAGGACGGAGACGGTGGCGGCGTGTTCGTTGCCGCGCAGCGCGATCAGACCGAGGAGCTGGAGGGCGGCGACGAGGAGCGCGGCGACGACGGAGGCGATGTAGGCGGCGCGGCGGCCGGTCGACTGGTGCAGGCCGTTGCGCAGGAGGGAGAGCTTCAGGCGTACGAAGACGGGGGTGATGGAGGGGGCGGGTGCGGGCACGGCCGTGGGTGCCGTGCTCATCGGGTGCCGCCGCCCAGCCAGTCGAGGTGCGATCCGGTGTCGCGGCCGCCCGCGCCGACCAGTTCGAGGAACGCCTGCTGGAGCGAGGGCGCGTCGCCGCGCACTTCGGCGAGGGTGCCCTGGGCGCGGATGCGTCCCGCGGCCATCACGGCGACCCAGTCGCAGAGCGATTCGACGAGTTCCATGACGTGGGAGGAGAAGACGACGGTCGCGCCGGAGGCGGTGTAGCGCTCCAGGACGCCGCGGATGGTCTGCGCGGAGACCGGGTCGACGCCTTCGAAGGGCTCGTCGAGGAAGAGGACTTCGGGGTTGTGGAGCAGGGCCGCGGCGAGGCCGATCTTCTTGCGCATGCCGGTCGAGTAGTCGACGACCAGTTTGTGCTGGGAGCCCGCGAGGTCGAGTACGTCCATGAGCTGGGTGGCCCTCTTGTCGACCTCGTCGCCGGGCAGGCCGCGCAGCCGCCCGGTGTAGGCGAGGAGTTCGCGCCCGGAGAGGCGCTCGAAGAGGCGCAGTCCTTCGGGCAGGACGCCGATGCGGGCCTTGACCTGGACGGGGTCGGACCAGACGTCGTGGCCGACGACCTCGACCGTGCCCCGGTCGGGGCGGAGGAGGCCGGTGACCATGGAGAGGGTGGTGGTCTTCCCGGCGCCGTTCGGGCCGACGAGGCCGATGAACTTGCCCGCGGGGAGGGTGAGATCGATCCCGGCGACGGCGATCTGCTGGCCGAAGGCCTTCCACAGCCCCTGCACCCGTACCGCGGCGGGTGCTTCCGCCGGTGCTGCCTCGGTCACGGTGCCCGCCTTTCGTCGCCGTTTCCGCACGATACGTCGGCGAGGGGGACAGAAGTCGGACGGGCTGGATTTCCAGCCCGTCCGGTGTCTGCGCCCCCGTGATGTCTACCTCCGCGCCTCGCGACCGCAGGCGTACGCCAGCGGCGAGATGATCTCCTCGGCGTCCGGGAGCCACCGGTTGGCCGCGGTGGGGCGGCACGCCCACTGCACCGCGCCGGACGCGCCGAAGCGGGTCGGCGGGGCCGCCACGTACGCCCCCTCGCCCAGGGTCAGGAGGTCGATCGCGGCCGGCGGCCAGCCCAGCTTGCGGACGAGGTCGGGGACCTTCGCGGTGGCGCCGGGCAGGACGAAGAACTGCATGCGGCGGTCGGGCGTGCAGGTGACGGGACCGAGCGTCAGCTCCATCCGTTCCATGCGGGCGAGGGCGAGGAACCCGGCCGTCTCGGGCACGTCGATGGCGTCGAACGTGCGGCCCGTGGGCAGCAGGATCGACGACTTCGGCTGCTTGTTCCACAGCCGCCGTGCGACGGTCGCGCTCCCCGTCGCCTGTGTCGCCCAGTCCTCGCGCGCCGGGTGCGAACCGGGCGTCGTGCACGCGGTGTCACCGCACGAGCAGATTTCGGCCCCCTCGACGGACTCGAGCCACGTCCCCGGGAACACGTCCCAGTGGCGCTCTTCCGCGTATCGCACGGCCGTGTCCAGCAAGGATTCTCCGCGCTGCTTCGGGATGTGCGCGGCTGACGTGACTCCCATGGTCTCTTCCACGGACTTCTCAACTCCGCCCGACACCTACGGTTACGGCTGTCGCGTGCGCGGGGGCGGAGCATCGATCCTGCATGTGGGGCGCATGGGTGCACGGGCGGGGGCGCGCATGGGGAATGGGTTCCATGTGCGGGTAGCCAAGTGTGAGGCACTCCGAAGAAGCCCAGTTACTGACTTATCGTCCGTTTGTGGTGCATCTTCCGTTTGTTCCAAGGGCATTGATCATCTGGGGTGGCTGATTCCGGCCCCTCCGTCCAGATGAACCACGGTGCACATCAGGGGGTACGCCATGGCCGCAAGGCCGCTCGTCGCGCGGCAGCCCAATGAAAGGCTGCAGGCACTCATTCAGGAAGCGGGTTGCTCGAACGCGGGCCTGGCCCGCCGGGTCAACATGTGCGGCGCGGAGCACGGTCTCGATCTGCGCTACGACAAGACATCGGTCGCCCGGTGGCTGCGCGGTCAGCAGCCGCGCGGCAGGGCGCCCGGCATCATCGCCGAGGCCCTCGGCCGCAAGCTGGGCCGGACCGTCACGATCGACGAGATCGGCATGGCGAACGGCAAGAACCTCGCCTCCGGTGTCGGACTTCAGTTCTCGCCCACCGTGCTGGGCGCCATCGAGCAGGTCTGCGAGCTGTGGCGCAGCGACGTGGGGCGGCGGGACTTCCTCTCCGGCTCGTCCGTCGCCTCGTCGGCGCTCGTCGAGCCGAGCCGCGACTGGCTGATCTCGTCCCCGGACGCGCAGGTCGGCCGGATGGCCGGGCCGCGGGTGGGGCTCTCCGACGTGGCGGCGGTGCGGGCCATGACGGAGGCGCTGACGCAGCTGGACCACCAGTACGGCAGCGGGCACGTGCGGCCGGTCGTCGTGCACTACCTGAACAGCGTGGTGTCGGGGCTGCTCGCCGGGTCGTACCGCGAGGCGGTGGGGCGCGAACTGTTCGCCGCCGTCGCGCGGTTGACGGAGCTCGCCGGGTACATGGCGGTGGACACGGGCCAGCCGGGCCTGGCCCAGCGCTACTACATCCAGGCGCTGCGGCTCGCGCAGGCGGCGGGCGACCGGGGGTACGGCGGCTATGTCCTGGCCGCGTCCATGAGCCACCTCGCGGCCCAGCTGGGAAATCCGCGGGAGATCGCGCAGTTGGCGCGGGCGGCCCAGGAGGGGACGCGCGGGCGGGTCACCCCGCGCGCGGAGGCCATGTTCTACGCCGCCGAGGCGAGGGGGCACGCGCTGCTCGGGGACGGCCGTTCGACGCAGGTCGTGGCGGGCCGTGCGGTCGAGGCGATGGACCGGGCGTCCGGGGAAGCGGGTTCCGGCGACGATCCGGTGTGGATCCGGCACTTCGACCATGCGTATCTGGCCGATGAACTGGCTCATTGTCACCGTGACTTGGGGCAGGCCGACGCGGCGGCGCGCAGCGCGCAGGAGTCCCTCGCGGGGCACCCGGAGACGCGGGCGCGGCGCCGGGCGATCGGCCTGGTCCTGCTCGCCACGGCGCAGGTGCAGCGGCGGGACGTCGAGCAGGCGTGCCACACGGGTCTGAAGGCGGTCGAACTGCTCGGAACGCTGCGCTCGAACCGCGGAGCCGAGTATCTGGAGGACTTCCAGCAGCGCCTCGAGCCGTACCGCGAGGAGCCGGTGGTAAGGGAGTTCGGGGCGCGGATGGACGTCCAGGCGGCGTGAAGGGGCGCGGGATCGGGTGCGTGAAGGGTTTGTGATGTGTGTCGCGCACCGGTGAACGTGGCCCGTCCCGGCCCTGTCCGCACCGTGAACGGCCAACTCCCGTACGCGTCCGGTCCTTCCCGGTGACGTAAACAGCGTTTCGCGGAGAGCTTTTGTTACTTCCGCGATTGAAGCGGTGTCGGAGGTTTGAGCTGCGTGGCAGACGACTGTGGCGACCCGGTAGCGTGAGCCGACGGTTCCGTAGGTCCCCCATTCGTAGGAGTCCCGGTGACGCAGCAGAGCGGGCAGGGCCCCGCTTCCTCCGATCCGCATCCCGCGGACCGGCACGCGCACGAAGGCATCGTGCTGCCTGCCGACGGAAGCGAGCCCTTGATGCCCGGCACCACCGGCGACCAGGTGGCCCCCGCGGGCGGCAGCCCCTGGGGCCAGCCGTGGGGCCCGGCCCCGACGGAGCCGCCGCCCGGCTCCGGCCAGCCGTGGGACCCCGCGGCGGGACAGCAGCAGGCGCACGGCGCTGGCACCCCGCTGCCCGCCGAGGGCGCACCGCAGCAGGGCTATGCGCAGGACCCCTCGTACGGTGCTTCGTACGGCGCCTCCTATGGGGCACAGCCTTCGGACGCCTCGTACGGCGGGCAGCCATCGGGCGCCCCGTACGGCCAGCAGGCTCCCGGCGCCGCGTACGGCGGCCAGGCGGCGCAGGACCCCTTCTACGGCACGCAGGGCGCGGGTGCGCCGTACGCGGGACAGCCCCAGGGCGGGCCGTACGCGGGCCACGCGCAGGGCGGCCAGCACGCGGGGCAGCCCGCCGCCGACGGGCCCTACGCGGGACCGGGCGGCGCCCATGCGGGCCAGCCCTCTGGTGGCGCGCACGCGAGACAGCAGGCGGGCGGCGCCCACGCGGGGCAGCCCGCCGACTCCGGGTATCCGGCTCAGCAGGGGCAGCCGCTCCCGCAGACCGGTCAGGCCGGTCAGGCCGGGGGTGCCGGGCAGCTTCCGCCCGCCGCCCAGGCCGGCCAGCTTCCCCCCGGCGGCTCCGGTGCCGCCGCGCCGCTGCCGCCCGTCGCGGGGGGTCTGGCGCCGCTGCCGCCCGCCGCCGCGGGTGACGCGGACGCGACGCAGTACATACCCGCGACGCCCGGCGCCGGAGCAGGCGTCGACGAAGGCGCCACGCAGTACATACCTCCCGTGGCCCCCGGCGCCCTGCCGCCCGAGGCGCCCGCGGGGGAGTCCACGCAGTTCCTGGGGCGCACGCCCATGCCGGGCGCGCCCATGCCCCCCGAGGCCGGTTCCGACAACGAGCCCACGCAGTTCATCGCCCCCGTGCCCGCCGAGCCCGGCAAGGCACCCTTCGGGATTCGGCCCGGCGCCCCCGGCGACCGGCAGCCGCCCGCCGAGTTCGACAGCCTCTTCCGTACCGAGCAGTCGGAGCCCGAAGGCCCCGCATCGACGCAGCAGATGCCCCGCTTCGAGCCGCCGCAGCCCGCGGGGCACGGCCAGGGCGACGGCGGGGGCCGGGCCGCGCGCCGCGCCGCGGCCGCCGCTCCGCAGCGTGGCGGGGGCGGCCGCACCGGGTCGAAGGTGCCGCTCTTCGCGGCCGTCGGTGTCGCCATCGCGCTGATCGGCGTCGGCGCGGGTGCCCTGCTCGGCGGCGGCGGTGACGAGGAGAAGGACAGTCCCAAGACCGTCTCCGACTCCGCGCCGTCCGACGAGAAACCCTCGCCCTCCGTCGACCCCGCCAAGGAGCAGGCCGTCGCCCTGGACAAGCTCCTCGCGGACAGCAACAACAGCCGTGCCTCGGTGATCGTCGCCGTACGCAACGTAGGAAAGTGCGCCGACCTCGGTAAGTCGGCCACCGATCTGCGCAACGCGGCCAAGCAGCGCAACGGCCTGGTCACGCGCCTCTCGACCCTCTCCGTGGACAAGCTCCCGGCCAACGCCGAGCTGACCGCGTCGCTCACCAAGGCCTGGAAGGCGTCGGCATCGGCCGACAACCACTACGCCGCGTGGGCCGGCCAGGTAGCGGGCAAGAAGGGCTGCAAGAAGGGCCACGCCCGCACGACGTCGCACGCGGTCGCCGCGAACAAGGCGAGCGGCGAGGCGACCACGGCCAAGCAGGAAGCGGCCGGGCTGTGGAACACCATCGCCACCCGGTACGGGCTCACCACCCGCGACAAGTCGCAGCTGTAGGACGGGAGCGCGCCTGGAGCGGGGTCATCTCACCCGCTCCAGGGTCCTGGAGACGTTCACGAACCCCTTGCGCGCCGGTACCAGGCGGCCGTCCCGCACCTCCTGGAACGTGACGTCGGCGTTGACCAGGCGCGGGAAGTCGCTCGCCGCGAGCATGTCCTTGAAGCGCCAGCTCAGGGTGGGCGTGAGCCCGCCCGTCTCGACCTCGAGCCCGTCGTCGAGGGCCCGCCGCAGCGTCCGCGCGGAGACCTCGCCGCCGTCGAGCGACTCGACGGCCTGCTTCAGGACGGTGTAGGCGATCCACGTCGTCTGCACGCCCGCGTCCGTGGGGTCGACCCGGTTGTCGCCGAAGGCCTGCTGGCGGATGGCCTCGCGCATCTCGCGCCAGCGGGCGTCGCTGGCCGCCGGGTACCAGCCGGTGACGTAGGCGCCTTCGTACGGTCCGTTGCCGCCGCCCGTGCGGTCGATGAGGGACTGGTCGACGCTGCCGAGCACCGAGGAGATCTTCGCGGTCGGGTACGCGTCCTCGGTCCGCCGGTAGGAGTCGTAGAACGTGTCCGTGCGCTCGCCGAGCGCCGCCGTCACACAGCCGCCGGTGCCCGCGCGTTCCAGCGCCTGCTCGGCCTGCCTGGTGAAGTCGGTGCCGTCCTCGGGCGCCCGGATGTCGGAGGAGGGCTTGCTGTGGCCCTCGGCGAGGCCCGCGTCCAGGAGCTTGGGGAGGTCGTCGCCGGCGATGGTGTCGGGGCGTACGAGGGAGACGCGCTCGCAGCGGGCGGCGAGCTGGCGGCCGATGCCCGCCATCAGCGAGGGCTCGCCGCCGTTG
This sequence comes from Streptomyces sp. NPDC054047, assembly GCF_055585065.1. NCBI lineage: Bacteria > Bacillati > Actinomycetota > Actinomycetes > Kitasatosporales > Streptomycetaceae > Streptomyces > Streptomyces sp. NPDC054047. The sequence goes on from NZ_JBVJKV010000012.1 coordinate 253,973, forward strand.
ACGGGGTACGACAGGGGGCTGCTGAACTCCTCGTCGGTGACGCCGTAGCCGCCTATGTAGGGGATGCCGGCGACCTGGAGCGGGGAGAGGAAGGACTGGCCGTGCTGGCTGTAGGAGCCGACGACGGCCGCGACCTCCAGGTCGACCGCCTTGCGGGCGCAGTCGGCGGCGCCCACCGGGTCGTTGTGGTCGTTGCAGGTGACGACCTTGAGCTTGCGGCCGTCGAGCCCGCCGTTCGCGTTGACCCAGCGCGCGTAGGCCTGCGCCATCGCGGGGATGCCGGGCTTGTTGGTCGCCTTGGTCTTCTCGGGGGCCCAGGTCATGACGGTCACGGGGTCCTCCCTGGATCCCCCCGTGGATCCAGGGACGACCCCGCACGCGGTGGCCAGGGACGCACACACCGCCACCAGGGCGGCCGCGCCGAGCGTTGCGGTCTTGGAGGGGCGGGGGAGGCGGGGAAGCAAGGTGCGTCGCGAGACGGGCATGGTCATGCACGATTCCGGCGCAGTGCCAACCAAGGAGTGACGCGTTCTCAACGCATGGTGACAAGAAGGTGAATGGCAGGGGCCGATTCAGCCGCCTGAAGGGGGAACGTACGATCGATGACCGTGCAAGGTTCGGAGAACTCTTCCCGTCGTGGTCGTCGCTCAAGCACCATGGGCGGCATGCCGACGAACGACATGCCGTGGTGGCGCTGGCGCAGCAATGTGCGCTCGGCGCTGCACATGCTCTCCGACCCGGGGTTCCAGCGTGAGTGCTGGCTCTCCGGGCGCGACGAGTACGGGGACGTGACCGACGCCGTCTACCGACTGGTCGAGGACACGTGGCTCGACAACTGGTCCGCCGAGAAGTACGTGGGGACGATCTTCCGCGATGCGGAGGAGGCGGCCCTGGTCGACGCTGCCGTGCTGCGGGTCCTGCGGATCATGCACGAGGTGGGGCCGGACGCTCTGGTGTCCGCCTATCTCGACCACCCCGGGTGGCCGGAGGCGGTCCTCGCGGCGCGGGAAGCGCATGTGCGGCTCTCCGTCAGCGACGGCGAGGAGCCCGACGTGCAGCCGCGGACGCTCGAGGTGCTGCGGATCATGACGCGGGCCTAGCGCCCCTCGCGCCGGCCGGTCCGCCCTGCGGAACGGCGGACCGCGGCGGGTGCCGGTTGTGGGAACCTTGTGTGCATGAACGAGCCGTCCGTCGCCGCGTCCGCCGACCCCGCTGAGCAGTACGTCCTCACCCTCTCGTGCCCGGACAAGCAGGGCATCGTGCACGCCGTGTCGAGTTATCTCTTCATGACCGGGTGCAACATCGAGGACAGCCAGCAGTTCGGCGACCACGACACCGGACTCTTCTTCATGCGCGTCCACTTCTCGGCGGAGCCGCCGGTGACGGTGGAGAAGCTGCGGGCGAGCTTCGCGGCGATCGGCGACTCCTTCCACATGGACTGGCAGCTGAACCGCGCCGACGACAAGATGCGGGTCGTCCTGCTCGTGTCGAAGTTCGGGCACTGCCTGAACGACCTGCTGTTCCGCTCGCGGATCGGCGCGCTGCCGGTCGAGATCGCGGCGGTCGTCTCCAACCACACGGACTTCGCCGAGCTGGTCGCCTCGTACGACGTGCCCTTCCACCACATCCCGGTGACCAAGGACAACAAGGCGCAGGCCGAGGCGCAGTTCCTGGAGCTCGTGCGCGCGGAGAACGTGGAGCTCGTCGTCCTCGCCCGCTACATGCAGGTGCTCTCGGACGACCTCTGCAAGCAGCTCAGCGGCCGGATCATCAACATCCACCACTCCTTCCTGCCGAGCTTCAAGGGCGCGAAGCCGTACCACCAGGCGCACGCGCGCGGTGTGAAGCTGATCGGCGCGACCGCGCACTATGTGACGGCGGACCTCGACGAGGGCCCGATCATCGAGCAGGAGGTCGAGCGAGTCGCCCACGACGTCACGCCGAACCAACTGGTCGCGATCGGCCGCGACGTGGAATGCCAGGCGCTCGCACGGGCCGTGAAGTGGCACGCGGAGCGCAGGATTCTGCTGAACGGGCGCCGGACGGTCGTCTTCGCCTGACCGAGGGCCCGGACCCGGATCGCTGACCGGGCCGGGGCTACATCCGGCTCAGTGACGCCGCCGCGAACAGCACGTCCCTGATCGCCTCGCGGTCTCCCTTCTGCCCCGCCGCCGCCTCCTCCGGCGAAACGTGGCCAGCGGCCAGGCGGCAGAACTCGACGCCGTCCAGCGCGACATGGGCCACCTCACGGTCCGCCGACGCGCTGGCGCCGGGGGAGTCGAGCGGGATGAACCATTCGCCGCCGCCCATGCCCTCGACCTCGAGGCGCAGGCTCCGGCCCGGAGCGCCCGCCGCCACCAGGCCGCGCGACGGCGCCGCGAGCCCCGAGCGGCGGCGCTCGGCGAGCGTGCCGGGCAGCAGCCGGGCGGCGAGGTCGATCATGCGGTGCAGATGGCGCGGGGACGGCGGCTCGTACGGATAGTCCACCGCCTCCGCGATGTCGCCCGCGTGGATCCAGCACTCGAAGGCGCGGTCGAGCATCGAGTCCCGCAGCGGCAGTTCGACGCGGCGGCCCTGCTCGTCCGGGGCGCCGTACGGGACGGTGAGGCCGCCGGAGCCGGAGCCGTGCGCGCCGCCCGCGGTGAAGGACACCGTGCGGATCAGCTCGTGGGTCTGCTCGCGCCAGGGGCCGCGCACCGCGCGCGTGGGCGGGAAGTACGAAGCGCGCCAGTACGCCTCGGTGCGGCGGCCCGGGTCGGACTGCGGCGGTGCCTCCCTGCCCAGCGGGTCGTCGAGGCCGAGGGCGATCGCGACCAGGCCGTCCACGGCGAGGAGATGGGCGATCACGCCGGCCACCGTCGTCTTGCGGCTGACGGGGCTGTCCTCGTCGAACCACCGCAGGCGCACCGGGGCGTGCCACTCCGATTCGCCGATGTCCCGCAGGAGCGCGTCGAGCCGTGCGGTCTCCGCGTCGTACGGAACGGCCCACTCGGGCACGGGGATACGCGGCGGGCGTCGCCCGAGGCAGTTCTCGATGACGCGGTTGCGCAGGCCCGGGTCGAGGTCGAGGCTCTCCTCCTGGTGCAGCAGGCCCACCGCGTCGCGCAGCCGCAGGGCCTCTTCCGCGCAGGGGCCGCAGTGGCCCAGGTGCTCCTCGACGGCGATGGCCTCCTCGACCGAGCAGGCGGCGAGCGCCCAGGCCCCTAGGAGGGACTTCAGGACGCGGTGGTCGAGGGCGAGGGGAGGGTCGGGCAAGGGGTTGCCGGTGTCCTCTATGGAGGTGCGGGGCAGCGGTATGCGAGGCGGCCGCCGGGCATGCTGCTGCTCGCCCCGGGCATCACGGTCGTCTCGACCGTCCCGGGCATCCCGCTCGCCCCGGCCCTGGGCGCCGTCGCCGGGCCCCGGACCGTCGCCGTTCTCCGGGCGGTCCGGTTCCTCGAACGGTTCGTGCCGGTCGGGCCCCGTCACAGCACTCTCCCGTAACCACGGGGCGGGCCCGACGAGGGGTGCGGCTCGACGGGGCCCGCCGCGTCGTTCGCGGTGGAGAGCAGCTGGAGGCCCAGGCGGAGGCGGCGGCGCGCCTCGTCCTCCGTCACGCCGAGGTCGGCGGCCGTCTGGCGGTAGTCACGCCGCTGGAAGTAGGCGAGTTCGAGGGCGGCGCGCAGGGGAGCGGGCATGGCCGTGACGATGTAGTCCGCGCGGGCGGCGGCCGACGCGCGGCGCACCTTGCGCTCCAGGTCCTCCGTGGTGCCCTCGCCGCCGCGGGCCAGGGCGGCGGACTCGGTCTGGCGAAGGCGCCGGACGGCCCGCTGGTGGGTGAGCGTGGCGACCCAGGAGCGCAGGGGGCCCTGCTTGGGGTCGTACGCGTCGGGGTTCTCCCAGATGTGGGCGAAGACCTCGCGGGTGATCCGGTCGGCGGCGTCCTCGTCGCCGAGCACGCGGTGGGCGAGGCCGTGCACGAGCGAGGCGAAGCGGTCGTACAGCTCCCCGAGCGCGGCCGCCTCCCCGTGCGCCAGTCGCTGCTGCATGCGGCGGTCCCAGCGGCGCGGCGCTTCCTTCGCCATGCGGCCCCCTCTGCGCGTGCCGTTCCTTGCCCGTCCCGATCGCCGGGCGAAGCCCGCCCCCGATCGGAACCCTCCATCGAATGTAGTCGCCACCACCGACAATGCATTGCCTTTGAGGCAAAGTGCGCCTCCGTCCGGCCTCGGGTGATAGGGAACTGCGTTCCTGGTGTTTCATGGACAGGAGGTGGGGCAGCCGCGATGTACGCAGGAAGCGTAAGGAAGGCTTCCGCATAGGCGGGGCGAGCTACGAGCGAGCGGTTTCAGCGAGCGAGAGGCGTGCGAGTGACGCTGCAGGTGGCCGTGGACGAGCAGGACGGCTGGGCCGTGCTGCGGGTGTCCGGCGAAATGGACCTCGTGACCTCGCCCGTCGTGCGCCAGCGCGTGCACGACGCGGTGGCCGACGGCCGCCACAGCCTCGTCCTCGACCTCTCCGACGTCCTCTTCTGCGACTCCAGCGGCGTCGGCGTGCTGATCGCCACACGCCGTCTGTTCCGTTCCTGTCAGGGCCGGTTGCGCCTGATACTGCCCGCCAAGGGCGCCGAGGACGGCTCCCACGTGAACCGCGTCCTCGCGGCCCTCGGCGTACGCAGGCTCTTCGAGGTCTTCCCGGACGTGGCGGCGGCGGTGGACGACGAAGCCGTGCCGCTCTCGGCGTGAGGCACGAAGCGTGACGCATGACGCCCGGCACTCTGGAGACCCGGAAGATCACCAAGGGCGGACTCCTGGTACAACCTCTCTTGTTCCGGTCTTGGCACAAGCGTCGGCTTCCCGCCTCCGGGCGGTCGCCGAACACGTACGCTCGCTGGCAGAGACACCAGGGAACCCCCTGTGCACACGCACCCAACCGCAGAAGTGAGGCGGCCCGAACACCATGGACAGTGCCGAGTACGAGCGTAAGATCGCGGCCCGTTTCGCCACCTTCGACCAGGACGGCAACGGCTACATCTCCCGTGAGGACTTCAGCACGGCGGCCGCCGCCCTGCTCACCGAGTTCGGCGCCACGGCACGCTCCGAGAAGGGACAGGCCCTCTACATCGGGGCCGAGGCCTTCTGGCAGGGCATGGCGGGGATCGCCGACCGTGACGGCGACCAGCGGATCACCAAGCCGGAGTTCGTGGGCGGCGCGGTGAAGCGCCTGCGGGACAACACGGACCGGTTCGCCGAGATCGCGCGGCCGTTCCTGGACGCCGTGATCGCCGTGGCGGACGGCGACGGCGACGGTTCGGTCAGCCCCGAGGAGGTCGGGCGCGTCCTGAAGGCCCTCGGTGTCCCCGAGGACATCGCGAGCGCCGCGGGCGGTTCGCTCGACACCGACGGGGACGGGCGGGTGACGGAGGCGGAGATCGTCGCGGCGTTCGCGGCGTACTTCACCGTTCCCGAGTGACGACTCGCGGGAGCGGCCGGGTGAACTAGCCCCGCGTGAACCGCTCCCGCAGCTTGTACTTGAGCACCTTGCGCAGTGTCTCGTTGCGGGGAAGGGCCTCCACCACCTCCAGTTGCTCCGGCAGCTTGTACGTGGAGAGTCCTTCCCCGCGCAGATACGCGGTCACCGACTCCAGCGTCAGGTGCCCCGCCCCGGGCCGCTGCTCGATCACCGCGCAGACCCGCTCGCCCCGTTCGGGGTCCGGGAGGCCGATCACCGCCGCGTCCCCCACGGCCGGGTGCCGGTGGAGCAGGTCCTCGATCTCCTTGGCGGAGATGTTCTCGCCCTTGCGGATGATGATGTCCTTGGCCCGGCCGGTCAGGACCAGGTGGCCGGACGCGCGCACGTGCCCCAGGTCGCCCGTGATCAGGAAGCCGTCCGCGTCGAAGACCCCGGCGCTCTGCACGGGGTCCAAGTACCCCTGGCAGACGGCCTCCCCGCGCAGCCGCACCTCGCCGTCGACCCCGGCGGGCACCTCCTTGCCCTCGGCGTCCGTGATCCGGATCTCCATCCCCGGCGGCGGCATCCCTTCCGTCGTCGCCAGGTTCTCGGCGGTGTCGTCCGGCGCGCCCATGGTGATCATCGGCACCTCGGTCATGCCGTACCCGTGGGTGAGACGGCAGCCCATCTCGCGTACGACCGCGTGATAGATCTCCGGCGGCTTCGGCGCCCCGCCGCCCGCCAGGAGACGCAGGGTCGGGATGAGCTTCTCGCCCGGCGGCAGCTTGCGCTGCTCGGCCAGGAACATCGAGTAGAACGCGGTCGACCCGCCCGCCACCGTCACGCCGTGCCGCCGGTAGCCCGCCAGCGCGTCCGGCAGCGCGAAGTGCTCGAACATGACCGCGGGGAAGCCGTACAGGAGCAGCATCACCGTGTAGTCGGGGCCCGCGATGTGCGCGAAGGGGAACGCCATCGAGCCGACGTCGTCCGCCGAGAGGTGCAGCGCGTGCGCGAGGCACGAGCCGCCCGCGATCAGTGAACGGTCCGTGTGGAGCACGCCCTTGGGATCGGACGTCGTGCCCGAGGTCCAGTAGATCCAGCGCACGGACGTGCCGTCGGAGGGCGGCGCGGGCAGCACGGACGGATCGGCGTCCGGCAGGTCCTCGTACGCGTACGCCTGGAAGACGCCCCGTGCGCCGAGCCGTCGCGCCATCTCGGTGTGGTCGAAGCCGCGCCACACCCCCGGCACGAAGAAGTACTCGGCCTTCGACTCCCGCAGGGCGAAGCCGACTTCGCGGTCGCGGTAGAAGGGGATGACCGGCGACTGGACCGCGCCGATGCGGGCGAGCGCGAAGGAGAGCAGGGCGGTCTCGACGCGGGTCGGCAGCTGCCAGGCCACGACGGTGCCGGGGCGCACGCCCATCTCGTACAGCCCGGCGGCCACGCGCTCGCAGCGGTCGCGCAGTTCACCGAAGGTCAGCGCCCGGTCGTCGGCCGGATCGGCCGCGGCCTGGAGGAGGACGGGGGCGTCGGGCGTGAGCGCGGCGCGGCGCTCGACGAGCTCCCAGAGGGTGCGGGACGCTCCCAGGTCGTAGGCGGTCTCGTGCTCCGAGGTCCTCATGCGATCCCCTCATGGCCGGCCCTGAACTGACGGGCAGTCAGATCGTGCCGAGAGCGTAAGGCTCACCGGCTTGTCGGTCCAGGGGTGCGGGGCTAGCCTGCCAACCGGCGGGCCATCTGACGGACCATCAGCTGACCCGGAGGAGTTGGAGAGACGACCGGAGGGAAGGGCCTGACGTGGACCTCACGTACACGGAGGAGGAGGAGTCCTTCCGGGCCGGGCTGCGCACGTGGCTGGCCCGGACACTGCCCCAACTCCCGCCCCGCCCCGACCCGTTGGACTGGCCGGGGCGCCGCGCCTACGACATGGGGTGGCAGCGCAGGCTGTACGACGCCGGGTACGCGGGCCTGCACTGGCCCGTCGACGCGGGCGGACGGGGGGCGACCCCCACCCAGCACCTCATCTTCCTGGAGGAGACGGAGAAGGCGGGCGCGCCCTACGTGGGGGCGAACTTCGTCGGGCTGCTGCACGCGGGCCCCACCATCGCCTCCGAGGGGACGGCCGGGCAGCGCGCCCGGTGGCTGCCGCCGGTGCTGCGCGGCGACGAGGTGTGGTGCCAGGGGTTCAGTGAGCCGGACGCGGGCTCCGACCTCGCGTCGCTGCGCACGCGCGCGTGGCGGGACGGCGACGACTACGTGGTGAGCGGGTCCAAGATCTGGACCTCGCACGCGGAGGTCGCCGACTGGTGCGAACTCCTCGTGCGGACGACGCCCGTGAGCCAGGACGTGCCCAAGCACCGCGGCATCACCTGGCTCGCGATGCCCATGGACGCCCCCGGGGTCACCGTCCGCCCGCTGCGCACGCTCGCCGGATCGACCGAGTTCGCCGAGGTGTTCCTCGACGAGGTGCGGGTGCCGGTCGCCAACCGCGTGGGCGCGGAGGACGACGGCTGGCGCGTGACGATGGTGACGCTGTCCTACGAGCGCGGGACGGCCTTCGTGGGGGAGGTCGTCGCCTGCCGCCGGGTCCTGGGCGAGCTGGCCCGCGAGGCCCGCAAGAACGGGCGCTGGGACGACGCGGTGCTGCGGCGCAGGCTCGGCAGGCTGAGCGCGGAGTTCGGGGCGCTGTGGCGCCTCACGCAGTGGAACGTGAGCGAGTCGCAGCGGGCGGGGGGCGGGGTGCCGGGGGTCGGCGGGTCCGTCTTCAAGCTGCGGTACTCGCACGCCCGCCAGGAGCTCTACGAGGCGGCGGGCGAGGTTCTCGGCGCGGGCGCCCTCGACCTGGGCCACGAGTGGACCCTGGACCGGCTCTCCTCCCTCTCGTACACGATCGCCGCCGGGACCTCGCAGATCCAGCAGAACATCGTGGCCGAGCGGATACTCGGCCTCCCGAAGGGGCGGTGAGGGGTCGCAATGGACTTCCAACTCACGGAGGATCAGCGGGCGTTGAGGGGCGGGGTGCGGGAGCTCCTGGAGGGGCGGTTCGACGCGGCCGCGCTGCGGGGGGCGGCGGACTCCAAGGCCCCCGCCCTCGACCGGGCCCTGTGGCGGGAGCTGGGGGACGTCGGGTTCTTCTCGCTGGGGGTGCCGGAGGCGGAGGGCGGGGTCGGACTCGGGCTTGAGGAGGCCGTGTTGGTCTTCGAGGAGGCGGGGCGGGCGCTGCTTCCCGGGCCGCTGGTGGCCACGTTCCTCGCGGCGCGCGACGTCGAGGGCGCGGCCCAGGGGGCGACCGTGGTGACGGCCGTCTCCGGAGGGCTCGTCCCCTGGCTGGAGGAGGCGGACGTGGTCCGGGGGGATGTCTCCGGGGCCGTTGCCCTGCGGTCCGTCGACCCGCTGACGCCACTGCACCGGGTGTCCGGCGACGGCGGTGAGGGTGGCGAGGGCGGCGGGGCGGCAGCGGAGGCGGACCTGCTGTACGCCGCCGAGCAGCTCGGCAGCGCCGGCAGGACCTGCGACATGGCCGTCCGGTATGCCCGTGAACGTACGCAATTCGGGCAGGCCATCGGAGCCTTCCAGGCCGTCAAGCACCTCTGCGCGCAGATGCTCGTCCGCACCGAGGTCGCCCGCGCCGCCGTGTACGCCGCGTCCGTCACCGGTGACGCACAGGAGATCGCGGGGGCCAAGCTGCTCGCCGACGACGCGGCGGTGCGGGGCGCGCGGGACTGCCTTCAGGTGCACGGCGGGATGGGGTTCACCTGGGAGGCCGACGTGCACCTGCACCTGAAGCGGGCCTGGGTGCGGGCGGTGCTCGGGCAGTCGGCGCCGCGTGCGGAGGAGGAGCTGGCGGCGGCCCTGTGAGGCCCGTGGGGTCCTTGGTGCGGCGGAACCGCCCTGGGGCGGATGTGCGGAGAGTGATCGACTTGCCGGGTTCCCGAAGTGGGGGGAGGCTACTGAGCGTCGATACCGGGTTGTGTCCTAGGCGTGACTCGTCACGGCACGGAGTCGGGCTTCCGCTCCGGTACCTTGTGTGAGATGCGAGTGGTTCTGAGGTCGAGCCATGCCGGTGTTGCCCCTGAGGCGGCGCCGGGCCCGGCGATGCGTACCGTTCGCAGTGCAGGAAGGGGCTGTATGCCCGCCTGTTCGACCCCCCGCAGCGCGCGTCGCACAGTATGCCGCACGCGTACTCCTTCGCGCTGGAATATGCCTGAAGCGCTTGTTGGGGTGACTGAACGTCAACCATGCTGTCTCTCAAGGGGATCACGTTCCGTGACCCTGTGGAGTCGCGAGGCGATGTGTCCGCCGGTTCGGATGGTGTGAGCGGTGCAGGTGCTTCAAGTTCAGCTGGAGGTCAGGCCCGACCCCGCAGAGGTGGGGCGGGCCCGGAGGTGGGCGCGTTCACGGCTCGCCTGCTCCGGCATAGAGGTCGATGAGCCACTGGCCGAGACGCTGATCCTGCTGATCTCGGAACTGGTCACCAACGCGGTGGTGCACACCGGCTGTCCGGCCGTGCTGCGCATGCGGCTGCCGGACGTCCTGGACGCCGCCGAGGAGGAGGCCGGTGCCGCGGGAGCGGGTCCCGGCACGGTCCGCGTCGAAGTCGCCGACACCAGTGCGCGGCCGCCGAGGCCGCGGCACGCGGAGGGCGACGACACCAACGGCCGCGGCCTCGAACTCGTCGACGGCCTCGCCGACCGCTGGGGCTGGCAGGCCGAAGGTACGGGCAAGAGCATCTGGTGCGAGGTGGACCGGTGCGAGCCGGGGGTCGAGGCGGTCGCGTTCGACGGGACGACGTACGAAGACGTCGCGTACGAGGCGGTCTGAACCCCGCACGCCGGCACCGGGCGCCCGTATGCGCCGTCACGTGCCACGGTGCGCGGCCGTGCGCGGTCCGAACAAAAGCGGCATAATTCATTAATCACCGGACGGGTGTTGACGTACCGTGTCCGATTGATCACGCTTGTGTGCAGCGATTCGCCGCGAGGGGACGTCGAGGGACGGTGGCCTGTGGGTCCGGTCCTCGGCGAGATGTGGGTCGCCGACGGCGTCGGTCCCTTCGTGGCCGAAAGGGCAGGACTTGTGCGCCGGAGCCGGATGGCGGCGCGTGCGGCAGCGCGCTCGGGGCGGGAGCCGGGGCGCCGCCATCCGAACTCACAGCACCGCGACCGGGGCCACCGGCGTTCCCGTGCCGCCGGTGAACGGCTCGGGCATCGCGGAGAGCAGGAAGCCGTAGCGGGAAAGTTCTGCACAGGCTGTGGACAACTTTTCGAGATTCCAGTTCTGGCCCTGCAGCATCCCCATCTCCACCAGGTCGAGCGCGTGTACGGGCAGCCAGAGGTTCTCGATCTCGGGCGGGAAGATCTCGAAGGTCAGGGTGTCGTTGGCGACAGCCGCGACATCGCGCGCGTGGAACCACTCCGGGGTGCGGACCGACAGGCCGGGGGACGGATAGCCGTACGCGTGCTTGTCGCCCGCCAGGTAGGTCTGGATCTGTCCGGTGCGCACGAGGACGATGTCGCCGGCGCGGACGGTGAGCCCCGCGAACTCCTCCGCCTCCGCGAGGTCTTCGGGCGTCACCGCGTGGTCGCCGGGCAGCCGGTCGACGCCCTTGGCGCGGGCCACGTCGAGCAGGACCCCGCGCGAGACCACGTGCGCCACCTTGTCGATGCCGCTGAACCGGGCGCCGGTGTGGGCGGTGATGGTGTCCGCGGGGCGGCCGTTGTAGATCTTTCCCGAGTGTGAGGCGTGGGTCAGGGCGTCCCAGTGGGTGGCCGCCTGCAGGCCCATCGTGACGGCGTCGTCGCTGGTGGCGATGGTGCCGGGGCCGAAGAGCTCCTGGTTGATCTGCACCATCGTGTGGAGGGGATTGATCCGGCCGGGTATCAGGCCGGTCTGGACGCCGTCCTCCTTGAGGGCCAGTGCGAGCGGGATGCGACGGCCGGTGCGGACGGTGGCGGCGGCCTCGCGGACGACCTCGTCGGTGATCAGGTTGAGTGTGCCGATCTCGTCGTCGGAGCCCCAACGGCCCCAGTTGTTCACACGTTTGGCGATGTCGTGGAACTCGGGTGGCAGCGACATGAGTCCTCCCTGGGGCTTGTCTTCGGGTATCTGACGGGTCATAGAATCTAACGGACCGTCAGAAACCGCGGGAAGGGGCCGGACGTGGGGAACTTCTTGGCAGGCAAGGTGGTGGCCGTGACCGGTGCCGGGCGCGGCATCGGCAAGGCCGTCGCGCTCGCCGCCGCAGCCGAGGGCGCGAAGGTCGTCGTGAACGACTACGGCGTCTCCATGGAGGGTGCCGAGCCGACCAGTGAGATAGCCGACGGCGTGGTCAAGGAGATCCAGGCGGCGGGCGGTGAGGCCGTCGCCGTCGCCGACGACATCTCGACCATGGCGGGCGGGCAGCGGATCGTGGACGTCGCGCTCGCCGAGTTCGGGCGCATCGACGGAGTGGTGTGCGTCGCCGGCATCCTGCGCGAGCGGATGCTCTTCAACATGTCCGAGCAGGAGTGGGACCCGGTGGTCGCCACCCACCTGAAGGGCACGTTCACCGTCTTCAGGGCCGCGTCGGCGGTCATGCGCAAGCAGGGCACGGGCACGCTGATCGGCTTCACCAGCGGCAACCACCAGGGGTCGGTCGCGCAGGCCAACTACAGCGCGGCCAAGGGCGGGATCATCTCGCTGGTGCGGAGCGCGGCGCTGGGCCTGAACAAGTACGGGGTGACGGCGAACGCGGTGGCGCCCGTCGCGCGGACGCGGATGTCGGCCAACGTGCCCATGGAGCTGAAGGAGATCGGGGAGCCGGAGGACGTGGCCGCGCTCGTCACGTATCTGCTGAGCGACCGCGCCCGGGAGGAGAAGATCACCGGGCAGGTCTACACGGTCGCGGGGCCGAAGATCGCCGTATGGGCGCAGCCGCGTGAGCTGCGGGCGGGATACGTGGAGGGCGGCTGGACGCCCGAGAAGATCGCCGACTTCCTGCCGGGGACGGTGGGGGTCGACCCGATGCCGATGCTGGCGCAGCTGGAGGCGATGGCGAAGGCCGCCGCCGCCAAAGACCGGCCGAACGCGTAGGCGGGGCGGTGGAGTTCGGGTTCGACGCGGCGGACGAGGAGTTCCGCGCACAGGCGCGGGCGTGGCTCGGCGAGCATCTGACAGGGGTGTTCGCCGGGGCGGTGGGCCGGGGCGGTCCCGGCAGCGAGCACGAGGGGACGGAGGAACGCCGGGCCTGGGAGCGGGAGTTGGGCCGGGGCGGCTGGATCGGTCTCGGGTGGGGCTCGGGAGCGTACGGGAACCGGCAGGCCACGCTGACCCAGCAGGTCGTGTGGGCCGAGGAGTACGCGCGGGCACGGGCGCCCGGACGCCACGGGCACATCGGCGAGAACCTGCTGGCGCCGACGCTCCTGGCCTACGGCAGCCAGGAGCAGCGGGACGAGTTCCTGCCGCCCATCGCGCGCGGCGAGGCGCTGTGGTGCCAGGGGTACAGCGAACCCGGGGCCGGATCGGACCTGGCGGGGCTGCGGACGGTGGCGGTGCGGGACGGTGACGCGTACCGCATCACCGGGCAGAAGATCTGGACGTCACTCGCGCACGAGGCGGACTGGTGCTTCGTCCTCGCACGGACGGAGGCGGGGTCCCGTGGGCACCGGGGGATCTCGTTCCTGCTGGTGCCGATGGACCAGCCAGGGCGTATCGAGGTGCGGCCCATCCGGCAGCTGACGGGGACGAGCGAGTTCAACGAGGTCTTCTTCGACGGGGCGGTGGCGCGTGCCTCGCACGTGGTGGGCGGTGCGGGTGACGGGTGGCGCGTCGCCATGGGCCTGCTCGGGTTCGAGCGGGGGGTGTCCACGCTCGTGCAGCAGATCGGGTTCGCGGAGGAGCTCGGGGGCGTGGTCAGGGAGGCGGTCGACAGCGGGGCCGTCGATGATCCCGTGCTGCGGGACCGGCTTGTGCGGCAGTGGGCGGAGCTGCGGGTCATGCGGTGGAACGCGCTGCGTACGTTGGGGAGTTCGGGGAGTTCGGGGAGTGTGGGCAGGGTTGGTGGCTCGGGTGGGGACGCGGGGGCGCCCAGTGTGGCCAAGCTGCTGTGGGGCGGGTGGCATCAGCGGCTGGGGGAGCTGGCCATGGAGGTGCGGGGGGCCGGGGCTGCCGTCGGCCCCGGGGACTGGAGCGAGAGCGCTCCGTACGAACTCGACGCCCTGCAGCGGCTCTTCCTCTTCACGCGGGCCGACACCATCTACGGCGGCTCGGACGAGATTCAGCGGAACATCATCGCCGAGCGCGTGCTCGGCCTGCCGAGGGAGGCGAAGGCGCGATGAGGGGTGTCGTTTTCGACAGGAGCAGGGCCGAGGGGAGCAGGGTCGAGGTCGTCGACGACCTGGAGATACGGGAGCCGGGGCCGGGGGAGGTGCTGGTCGCGATCAAGGCCGCGGGGCTGTGCCACAGCGACCTGTCGGTGATCGACGGGACCATTCCCTTTCCTTCGCCGGTGGTGCTCGGGCATGAAGGGGCGGGGGTGGTGGAGGCCGTCGGTGCGGGGGTGACGCATGTCGGGGCGGGCGATCACGTTGCCCTCTCGACCATCGCCAGCTGCGGGGCCTGCGGGGAGTGCAACCGGGGGCGGCCGACGATGTGCCGGCGGGCCATCGGGATGCCGGAGCAGCCGTTCTCGCGTGGCGGGAAGCCGATCCATCAGTTCGCGGCGAACTCCGCGTTCGCGGAACGCACGGTGGTGAAGGCCGTGCAGGCCGTGAAGATCCCGGAGGACATTCCGCTGACGTCGGCGGCGTTGATCGGATGCGGGGTGGTGACGGGGGTCGGCGCCGTCCTGAACCGCGCGAAGGTGGACCGCGGGGACAGCGTGGTGGTGATCGGGACCGGGGGCATCGGTCTCAACGTGCTCCAGGGGGCGAGGATCGCCGGGGCGACGCGGATCGTGGCGGTGGACGCGAACCCCGAGAAGGAGGGGGTGGCGCGGCAGTTCGGCGCGACGCACTTCTTCGGGTCGGCGGAGGCGGAGGGGGTGAGGGAGCTGCTGCCGACGGGGGCCGACCACGTCTTCGAGTGCGTGGGGCGGGTCGAGCTGATCCGGCAGGCGATCGATCTCCTGGACCGGCACGGTCAGGCGATCCTGCTGGGGGTGCCGCCGGCCACGGCCGAGGCGTCGTTCGTGGTGTCGTCCCTGTTCCTGGACAAGTCGATCCTGGGCTGCCGCTACGGCTCGGCACGCCCGCAACGGGACTTCGCGCTGTACGCGGAGCTGTACCGGGAGGGCCGACTGCTGCTGGACGAGTTGGTGACGGAGACGTACCCGGTGGAGGACTTCGCCAAAGCGGTGGGGGACGCGGAGGCGGGGAGGGTGGCGCGGGGGGTGCTGACTTTCTAGGGGGCATTTGCGGGTGTGTCTGTGGGTGGGTGTTGCGGGTCTGGTTCGTGGGTGGGGTGTCTGTGGGTGGGTGTTGCGGGTCTGGTTCGTGGGTGGGGTGTCTGTGGGTGGGTGTTGCGGGTCTGGTCCGTGGGTGGGGCGTCTGCGGGTGGTGTTGCGGGTCTGGTCCGGCTGTGGGTGCGGTGCCGCGCCGGTATGTCCGTCCTCGCTATCGTCCGGTGGCCGCGAGGGTGCTTCGGCACCGGAGCGCCGCGAGCCGTGCTCCGGGCGGACATACCGGCACGTCCCCTCCCGCGCGCTGCCGCCTGCGGATGCCGCGGCCAATCCCACTACCCGCCCCGGCCCGTACGTTCCCCGCCCACCCCCGTCACGCGGACCGCCCACCCACCCGCCCATTCACCCCTTGGCGCCGCGGGGCAATCGTGCGGGAAGGCTTGTTCGTTCAGGGGTTGGGTGCGGGGTGATCGGGCGGGTGGGTGGGAGAGGCTTGTTCGGTGGGAGGCGGGTGCGGGGGGCCGGGGTTACCGCGGGGGCCCGGCGGGTACGCCTTCGCGGAACGTGCGGCGGTAGGCCGTCGGCGTGACGCCCAGCGCAGCCTGCAGGTGCTGCCGCATGGACTGGGGCGTGCCGAAGCCCGCGTCCCGGGCGACCTGGTCGACGGAGAGGTCGCTGGACTCCAGGAGGTGGCGGGCCCGCTCGACCCGCTGCTGCGCAAGCCACTGGCCGGGGCTGATCCCCACCTCCTCGCGGAAACGGCGCGTGAAGGTGCGTACGGACATGGACTCCTGATCCGCCATGTCGCGGAGCTGGATCGGCTCGTGGAGGCGGGCGAGCGCCCACGCCCGAGCGGAAGTCGTCGTCGCGAACTGCGGCTCCGGAACGGGGCGTTGGATGTACTGGGCCTGCCCGCCGTCCCGGTGCGGAGGCACCACCGTACGGCGCGCGACGTCGTTGGCGACCGCCGATCCGTGGTCGCTGCGTACGACATGGAGGCAGAGGTCGAGCCCCGCCGCCACACCCGCCGACGTGAGGACGTCCCCGTCGTCGATGAACAGCACCTCCGCGTCCACCGTGATCCGGGGGAAGAGCCGCTGGAAGTGCTCCGCCGACGACCAGTGCGTCGTGGCGGTGCGGCCGTCGAGGTAGCCCGCGGCGGCGAGGACGTAGCCGCCCGTGCAGATGGAGATCAGGCGCGTGCCCGGCTCGATGTGGGCGAGGGCCGCGGACAGTTCCTCGGTCAGGCGGCCCTCCTCGTAGACCGGACCCAGCTCGTACGAAGCCGGGATCACCACGGTGTCCGCGCCGGCCAGGCACTCCGGCCCGTTCTCCACGAGGATCGAGAAGTCGGCGTCCGTGCGCACCGGGCCCGGCGGGCGGACGGAGGCGGTCACGACCTCGTACAGATGCTCGCCGTCGGCGTTCCTCGCGCGGCCGAAGATCCGCTGCGGGATGCCGAACTCGAACGGGATGACGCCGTCCATGGCCAGGACCACCACTCGGTGACGTGCGCCGGTCGGATGTCCGCTCGCTGAAGCCATGGCCCGATTCTAGCTAATGCTGTCCTTTGGGCCACTCGTTCGGGCAGCTAAGGGCCCAGATGCTGTTGTCGTGACCCAGACAGACGTGAATCAGCCGGTCGAGGCGCTCCCGCGGGCGCCGGGGCGGCGGCCCCGCATCCACCGCGCGTGGTTCGTCGCCGCCGTGACCTTCGTGACGATCATCGGTGCCGCGGCGTTCCGGTCCCTGCCGGGCCTGCTCATCGATCCGCTGCACGAGGAGTTCGACTGGTCGCGCGGCACGATCGGCCTCGCGGTCTCGATCAATCTCGCGCTGTACGGGCTCACCGCACCCTTCGCCGCCGCGCTGATGGACCGCTTCGGCATCCGGAGGGTGGTCGCGGTCGCGCTCGTCGTGATCGCGCTCGGCTCCGGGCTGACCGTGTGGATGGAGTCCGCCTGGCAGCTCCTGCTGTGCTGGGGGCTGCTCGTCGGGCTCGGCTCGGGGTCCATGGCGCTGGCCTTCGCCGCCACCGTCACCAACCGGTGGTTCACCACGCGGCGCGGCCTCGTCACCGGCATCCTGACCGCCGCCTCCGCCTCGGGACAGTTGATCTTCCTGCCGGTGCTCTCCTGGATGGTGGAGACGTACAAGTGGCGGCCCGCCGCGGTGACTGTTGCTCTGGCGGCGCTCGTCGTCGTCCCGTTCGTGTGGCTGCTGCTGCGCGACCATCCGGCGGACGTGGGCCTGAAGCCGTACGGCTCCGAGGAGTTCGTGGAGAAGCCCCCGCCCGCCACGGGGGCCGCGCGGCGTGCGGTCACGGTCCTCTTCAAGGCGGCCCGCACCGGGCCGTTCTGGCTGCTCGCCGGCACCTTCGCCATCTGCGGTGCCTCGACGAACGGCCTGATCCAGACGCACTTCGTGCCCGCCGCGCACGACCACGGCATGCCGATCACGGCGGCCGCCTCGCTCCTCGCCGTCATCGGGATCTTCGACGTCGTGGGCACGATCGCGTCCGGCTGGTTCACGGACCGCTTCGACGCCCGGCGGCTGCTCGCCGTCTACTACGCGCTGCGCGGCATCTCGCTGCTCTTCCTGCCGCTGCTCCTCGACGCGACCGTGAACCCGCCGATGATCTTCTTCATCGTCTTCTACGGCCTCGACTGGGTGGCGACCGTGCCGCCGACCCTGGCCCTCTGCCGCGAGCAGTACGGCGAGGACAGTGCCATCGTCTTCGGCTGGGTGCTCGCGTCGCACCAGGTGGGAGCCGCGCTCGTGGCCGTCATCGGCGGAGTCGTGCGGGACACCTTCGGGTCGTACGACGTGATGTGGATCGCCTCCGGGGCGCTGTGCGCGGCGGCGGCACTGATGGCGCTGGTCATCCGGCGCGTCGGTGCGGAGAAGCCGGGCGACGAGAAGGTGGTGGAGGGCGCGCTCACGTAGCGGGCGCGTCGAATCTGCCGAACTTGCCGAACTTGCCCCGGTGGAACAGGAGCGGTTCGCCGTCGTCGGTGGCGCCGAGCGCCTCCACCCGGCCGATCACGATCAGGTGGTCGCCGCCGGTGTGCACCGCCTGGATCGTGCAGTCGATCCAGGCCGGTACGCCGGTCAGGCGGGGCGAGCCGGTGACGGGCGCGGAGTCGTACACGACGCCGGCGAACTTGTCGGCGCCGCTCACCGCGAAGCCGCGGCAGAGGGCGCCCTGGTCGGCGCCCAGGACGTTCACGCAGAAGACGCCCGCGCGGGCGATGCGCGGCCACGTCGTCGACGTACGCGCGACCATGAACGAGACCAGGGGCGGGTCGAGGGAGAGCGAGGAGAAGGACTGACAGGCGAACCCGGCGGGGCCCGGATCGCCTTCGGATGCCGGTGCCGTGACAACGGTCACGCCGGTCGCGAAGTTCCCCAGCACGCGCCGGAACTCGCCCGCGTCGAGCGGCGCCCGCTCGTCGTCGCCGACCGCCCGCAGCTGCGGGCGCGGAAGGGCTTCGACCGGGCCGGTGGTGGTCGGTGCGCCGACCGACCTGAGGTATCGGACGGCAGTGGCCGCCATCCCTGCATGTCCCATCACGTGAACCATTGAAGCTGACGGGTCGTCAGATGGGAAGGGCGGGGAGGCACCAGGTGCCGTACGCGCCCTCCGGCGGTCGTCAACGGCCTTCGTACGAAGGCGAACGGCGCTCCACGAAGCTGGCCACGCCCTCGTTCGCGTCCGCCGTCGTCATGTTGATCTCCTGCGCCGCCGCCTCCGCCGCGAAGGCCGTCGCGCGGTCCGATTCCAGGGCCGCGTTGACCAGTTGCTTGGTCAGGGCGATGGCGCGGGTCGGGCCCGTCGCCAGCCGCTCCGCCCAGGCGCGGGCCGTCTTCTCCAGTTCGTCGGCCGGTACGACGCGGTTGACGAGCCCCAGCCGTTCGGCGTCCGCGGCCGGCACGGAGTCCCCGAAGAACATCAGCTCCTTGGCCCGCTGCGGCCCGATGAGGCGGGGCAGCAGATAGGCGCCGCCGCCGTCCGGCACCAGGCCGCGGCGCACGAACACCTCGATGAACTTGGCCTGTTCGGCGGCGATGACCAGGTCGCAGGCGAACGCGAGGTGCGCGCCGATCCCGGCCGCGGTCCCGTTCACCGCGGCGATCACCGGCTTCTCGCAGTCCAGGACGGCGGCGATGAGGCGCTGGGCGCCCTGCTTGATGGTGCGGGCCACGTCGCCGGGCACGCTCTCGGCACCGCCGCCGGGCGCACTGCCGCCAGGCGCACCCCCACCGGGCGCACCGCGCAGATCGGCGCCCGCGCAGAATCCCTTGCCGGTCGCGGTGATCACGACGGCGCGGACGGCGGGGTCGGCGGAGGCGTCGGCGAGCAGTGAGATGACGCGTTCGCGCTGGTCCCAGGTGACGGCGTTCATGGCTTCGGGCCGGTTGAGGGTGATCCACGAGACGGCGTTGTCAGTGGCGTGGAGTACCAATGAGTCGAGGGGATCAGTTCCGGCTTCGGGGGAGGGTGTCATGGGGTTGCGTGCTCCATTTCGCTGCGGGGTATTCGGGTGGGTGGGCGGGAGACACTCGCCGCGCAGCGGCGGCCTGGAAACCCGCTCACCGACAGACGGCAAGAGCATCGAGCGCGACAGCCCCCTGCCCCCGGGGCAGCACCATCAGGGGGTTGATGTCCAGCTCGGCCAGCTCGTCGCCCAGTTCGAGCGCCATCCTCTGCACCCGCAGCACGACTTCGACGAGCGCGTCGATGTCGGCGGGCGGCGCCCCGCGCACCCCGTCCAGCAGGGGACGACCCCGCAGCTCCGAGAGCATCGCGAGCGCCTGGTCCTCACCGAAGGGCGGCACCCGGACGGCCACGTCCCGCAGGACCTCGACAAGGACGCCCCCGAGCCCGACCGTCACCGTCGGCCCGAACAGCTCGTCCTGGGTCACGCCCACGACCATCTCGACGCCCCGCTCCACCATCTGGCAGACCAGCACGCCGTCCAGCGCGATCCCTTCGTACCGGGCGATGTCGGTCAGCTCCCGATAGGCGTCGCGCACCTGGCTGGCCGAGGTCAGGCCGACCTTCACCAGGCCAAGGTCGCTCTTGTGGGCGAGCCGCGCACCGGACGCCTTCATCACCACCGGGTAGCCGACGAGCCCCGCCGCCCGCACGGCCGCCGCCGCACTGGTCACCAACTGCTCGCGCGGTACGCGAATCCCGTACGCGCGCAGCAGCTGCTTCGCCGCGTGCTCGCTCAGCTGCTGACCGGACCGCATCAGGGCCTGGGCCTTGCGGAAGGAGGGCGATGCCGTGCGCGGCGCGTCGGCGAAGGGGGAGCGGTAGCGGGTGGTGAACCGGTGGTGGTCCAGATAGGAGCGCACCGCCGTGATGCAGTTGGCGAAGGTGCGGAAGGTGGCGACGCGCGACGAGCCGAGCAGCGTCGTGCGGTAGGCCTCCTCGGTGCCGACGGGCGAGCCCCACACCACGCACACCAGCTTGTCCGTCTGCTCCGCCGCGTCCGCCAGGTCCTGGGCCAGCTTGTCGCTCATGGGCGGAAAGGGGCCGGTGATGGGACAGATCAGTACCCCCACCTCCGGATCGTCCAGGATCGCGTCGATGATCTTCCGGCCGCGCCAGTCGCCCACCGGGTGCCCGCCGTTGTCGACGGGGTTGGCGACGTTGAGATAGTCCGGTATCCACTGGTGCAGCTCCGCCTGCTTGGCGTCGGAGAGGGCGGGAAGCCGCAGCCCCGCCTCGGTCGCCAGGTCCGAGAAGTGCGCGCCCGTGCCGCCCGAGATCGAATACACGACGACGCCCTCGGCCTTCGGGGGCCGCGCCCGCGCCAACAGGGCGGAGGTGTCCTGGAGTTCGTCGAGCCCGTCCACGCGGATCACGCCGAACTGCCGCATCGCCGCGTCGACGACCGTGTCGGCGCCGGTGAGTTTGCCGGTGTGTGAGGCGGCCGTGCGGGCGCCGGTCTCGGTGCGGCCGACCTTGACCGCGACGACGGGCACGCCGCGCTGGGCGGCGCGGTCGGCGGCGAGCAGGAAGGCGCGGCCGTCCTTGAGGCCCTCGACGTAGCAGGCGATGGCGCCGACCTCGGGGCGCTCGGCGAAGTAGGAGATGAAGTCGGAGGTCTCCAGGTCGGCTTCGTTGCCGGTGGGCGCCCAGTGCGAGAGGCGTACGCCGATCTCCTGCATCGTGAAGACGGGGCGCCCCTGGTGGCCGGACTGGGTGATCAGGGCGATCGCCGGTCCTTCGAGGTCGTCGCGGAACTTCTCGAAGGCGTTGAGGTTGGTGTTGGGCCCGAGCAGCCGCAGCCCCGAGCGCTCGACGGCGGCGGTGAGGCGGGCCTGCGCGAGCGCGCCCTCCTCGCCGGTCTCGGCGAACCCGGAGGCGAAGGCGACGGCGAACTTCACCTTGGACTCGGCGAGTTCCTCGATCACGGGAAGGGGGTCACTGACGAGGAGTACGGCCAGATCGACCGGTTCCGGCAGGTCGGCGACGGAGGGGAAGCAGGGTGTGCCGAAGACGGTTTGCCGGGTGGGGTGCACGGGGTGCAGCCGGGCGCCGCACCGCTCGGCCCAGTCCATGAGCTGACGCGTGATGCCGGTGTTCGGCCGCCCCTCGGCGTCCGACGCGCCGATGACGGCGACGGCCTCGGGGCGGAAGAACCGGTCCAGGTCCGGTACGTCGGCGTGCAGCGGGCGGCCGCTGACGTCCAGATCGTCCGCCGTGGGGGCATGGCCGTGGACGGCCGGTGCCGGGGTCTCGCCGCAGGCCACAACACGCGCGCGGCGGGGGTCGGTGGTGAAGGTGCCGTATGTCGATCCAAGCATCGGTCCGCCCCGCTCCTGTGTGACAGCAACTCAACTGACGCATAGTCAGATTACTGAACTGACGCTGTGTCAGGAACAGTGCTGCACCGGCGGATTGGGGCGGCCCTTCTAGCAGTACCCAGGTGCCCTGGGGGGCTACTCCCCTCTCGGTGGCTGCGCCGCCGGGAGGGGGTAGTACCGGCCATCGGGGGGTGCCGTGAGGGGGTCGTCGGTCGACTGCGGCGTCGTTGTGGCTGGTCGCGCAGTTCCCCGCGCCCCTTTGGGGCGCCCCCTCCGGGCCCTGTCAGCGGCCCCCGCCCCGCGTTCTCGCCACCGCCTTCGCGATCTTCTCCGCGTCCATCGCCATCTCGCGCAGCATTCCGCTGATGGGGTTCGTGAAGCCGGTGAAGTAGAGGCCGGGGGCCGACTTCGGGGTGCGGGCGCCGCGGACGAGCGGGGTGCCCTTCTCGTCGAGTACGCCGAGTTCGCCGAGGATCGGCTCCAGGGCGCGGCGGTAGCCCGTGGCGGCGACGACCGTGTCGGGGGCGATCACGCTGCCGTCGGCCAGGACGACCTTGCCGTCCTCGAAGGACTCGACGGCCGCGACCGGTTCGACCCGGCCCTTGCGCACCGCGTCGATCAGGCCCACGTCCTGCACCGGGATCGCACCCTCCTTGACCCGGGAGTACAGGCCGGTTGTGGGGCGGGGCAGTCCCTTCGCGGACAGGTCGGGGACGCTCACCTTGGCGATCGGGCCCGCGAGCCGGTCCACGAGCGAGACCGGCAGTCGGCGGCAGAGGATGCCCGTGCGCTGCGCGGGCCACCCCGCCGTGGAACGGCGGACGATGTGCGGCGCGGTGCGCACCGCGATGCGGACGCGGGCGGCGCCCCCGGCGGCGAGGTCCACGGCGATCTCGGCGCCGGTGTTGCCGACGCCGACGACCAGGACGTCCTTGCCCGCGTAGGGGCGGGGCTCGCGGTAGGCGCTCGCGTGCAGGAGCTCACCCGTGTACGTGTCGCGGCCCGGCCAGTCCGGCAGGTGGGGGGTGTGGTTGTACCCGGTGGCGATCACCACCGCGCTGCCGGTCAGCTCGCGGCCGCCGGTGGCGTGCAGCAGCCAGCCGGTGCCGTCGGCCGTGCGCTGAAGGCGGGAGACCTCGACGCCGGTGACGATCTCCAGCTGGTGGAACTCGGCGTACTTCTCCAGGTAGCGCAGGACGTTGTCACGTGACACCCACCGTCCGAAGCCGCGGGGTATCGCGAGCCCCGGCAGTGCGGAGAGGCGTCGCGTCGTGTGCAGGCGCAGGCGGTCGTAGTGCGTGCGCCAGGAGGCGCCGACCCGGTCGGACTTCTCGAGCACGACCGCGCGGACGCCGCGCGCACGCAGGGCGGCCGCCACGGAGAGCCCGCCGGGTCCGCCGCCGACGACGTATACGGGGCGGTCTTGGTGTGGCGTTTGTGGGGGAGTGGTGTCGGCCATGAATCTGAGAGTAATCACGTGGTCACTTGATGGGGGACGGTCAAGCCCCAAACCGGTTGCGAATTGATCACGGGTGTGTGCGAGAGGTCCTCCGCCGGTGGGGTTCCGCGACCGGCCGACGGGCCACGCCTCGTACGCCCTCTTGCGTACGCCTCTTGCGCGCGCGTCGGGGATGCGTTGAACTGACGTACCATCAGAAACGTATCCGGGTCTGGAGAGACTGCCGCATGGACGTGAGCACCGCGAGCCCGCGCTACGACCTCCCCGAGCCCGACGCCTTCACCCGCCCCTACTGGGACGCGGCGGCCGACGGCGGTCTCCTGATCCGCCGCTGCGGCGCCTGCGGCAAGGCGCACCATTACCCCCGCGAGTTCTGCCCGCACTGCTGGAGCGAGGAGGCCGGCTGGGAACGGGCGAGCGGCCGGGCCACGCTCTACACCTGGTCCGTGGTGCACCGGAACGACCTGCCGCCGTTCGGCTCCCGCGTCCCGTACGTCGCCGCGGTCGTCGACCTCGCCGAGGGCCCGCGCATGATGACGGAGATCGTCGACTGCGAGGAGGGCGAGCTGCGGATCGGGATGGCGCTGGAAGTGGCGTTCCGTGCGGCGGGCGAGGGGGGAAGCGTGACGGTGCCGGTGTTCCGGCCGGAGCGGTGACGAGCCGGGCGACGAGCGGGGCCGTAATCCGCTTCTGTTCGTGGTGGGCCGCGAGGGATCATGGCCCATGGACTCCTCGAACCCCCACGGCTCCTGGCAGTTGACCTCCGACCTCGACCATTTCCTCGCCGGGGCCGAGCATTTCCTGCACTCCGACCCGGCCACGCACACCATTTTCCTCACCACATGCGACACGTTGCGCAGGCGCGGGCCGCATGTGTACGGGGACGACGCACCCCGCTTCGGCATCCGCGCCGGAGTCGGCGGCGCCGTGGAGGGCGTCTTCATGTGGACCCCGCCGCACCGGCTCGCGCTGAGCCCGCTCGTGGACGAGGCGGCCACCGACGATCTCGCCGCGCTGCTCTCCGACGCGGGCGAGAAGCTGTCCGGCGTCGGCGGTCCGCGGGACACCGCCGAGGCGTTCGCGCGGGCCTGGCAGCGGCACACGGGAGCCACCGCCGACGTCGCCTACCGCGACCGGCTCTACCGCCTGGGCACGCTCACCCCGCCCGCGTCCCTCCCGGAGGGCGGCGCGCGCGTCGCCGCCGAGGGCGACAGGGAGCTGCTGATGCGCTGGCACCGGGAGTTCGGTGAGGCCCTGGGGGAGAGCCGGGCGATGGAGTCCGGCACGTGGGCCGACACCCGCATCGCCTACGGAGGCATCACTCTCTGGGAGACCCCCGACGGCACCCCCGCCGCCATGGCGGGCCGCACGCGCCGCGTCGCGGGCCAGGCCCGGGTGGCCCCCGTGTACACCCCCGAGGCACTGCGCGGCCGTGGCTACGCGGGAGCCGCGACCGCCGAGGTCAGCCGCGCCGCGCTCGCCGACGGCGCGGACGACGTGCTGCTCTTGGCCGACCTCGGCAACGCCACGAGCACCGGGCTCTACCAGCGGCTCGGCTTCCGCCCGGTGCGGGACTTCGCGCAGTACGGCTTCACCCGGTGACGTTCACGCGATGATTTTCAGGCCCTGGTCCTCACGGCCACAGCAGCTCCTTGACCCAGTCGCCGTCCGTCTCCCTGCGGTAGCGCAGCCGCACGTGACGGCGCCGGGCGTCGCCCTGGAAGAACTCGACCTCCGCCGGTTCGAGTACGTACAGCGTCCAGCTCGGTGCCGGGGCGTCCGGCTCCGCCTGCGCGTGCTCCCAGGCGGCCTGGCTCGCTGCCACCAGATCCCCGTACGCAGGCAGTACTTCGCTCTGCCTGCCGACCAGCGCCGAAGCCAGCGCCCCGGGCGAACGGCGTGCGAGATCGGCGCGGCTCTCGGCGGCGCCCGCCGCCGTGACCCGGCCCCGCACCCGGACCTGACGCCCCTGCACGGGCCAGTAGAACCCGAGCGCGGCGTCCGGTCGCGCCGCGAGCTGGCGGCCCTTCGCGCTGCCCGCGTGCGAGCCGAAGTGCCAGCCGGCGTCGTCGGCGTCGTGCAGCATCAACGTCCGTACGTCGGGGCGCCCCGACGCGTCCGCCGTGGCCAGCGTCATCGTGTGCGGCTCCACCTGCCCCGCCTCGGCCACGTCCACGAACCACTGCCAGAAGAGGGGCAGCGGGGCGGCGGGGGCCGTCGCCGGGTCGAAGACGGGCAGCTCGGTGTCCCAGACGCGCAGGGAGCGCAGGAGGGCGCGGCCGTGGGTGATGTCATCGGGCCTGTCGGTGTCGTCCATCCGGCGAATCTACGGGAGCGGCCACCGAGGCCGGCTCACCCCGCCCCACCGCCCGTCCGCCCGTCCGCCCCGCGAAGGCCCCTCACCCCCTGCCGAGCACCACCGTCCCCGACGAGCAGAACCAGCCGCCCGTTCCCGATGCCACCGCCACCTCCGGCAGGCGGTTGCCCGGTCTCCGGACCTGGCGGCCTTCGCCTGCCTCGCCGCGCAGCTGTCGTACCGCCTCCACCAGCAGGAACAGGCCGCGCATTCCCGGGTGTTGGGCCGACAGGCCGCCGCCGTCCGTGTTCGTCGGGAGTTCGCCGTCCCGCAGCAGGCGGCCCTTCTCCACGAACGCGCCGCCCTCGCCCTTCGCGCAGAATCCGAGGTCCTCGAGTGTCACCAGGGTCATGTAGGTGAAGGCGTCGTAGATCTGCGCCACGTCCACGTCCTCGGGGCGTACCCCCGCCCGTTCGAACGCGAGGCGACCGCTCACCGCCGCCGGGGAGACCGTGAAGTCCTCCCACTCCGACATCGTCGTGTGCGAGACGTGCTCGCCGGTGCCGAGCACCCAGACCGGGGTCGACGCGCAGTCGGCCACGTACTCCTCCGCCGCGAGGAGCACCGCGCATCCGCCGTCGGAACGAATGCAGCAGTGCAGTTTGGTGAACGGGTCCGCGATCATCGGGCCGCCCAGGACCTCGTCGACCGTGATCGGGTCGCGGTACATCGCGTCGGGGTTGGTCGCCGCGTTCGCCCGCGCCTGTACCGCCACGGAGGCGAGCTGTTCGAGCGTCGTGCCGTACTCGTGCATGTGGCGGCGCGCGGCCATCGCGTACTTGGAGATCAGGGAGTGGCCGTAGGGGACCTCGAACTGGAGGGGGCCGCGCGCGCCAAAGGAGAGGTTCGACGTGCGGCGTCTCGCCTTGATGTCCGCCCTCGCCGTCGAGCCGTAGACAAGGAGTACGGCGTTGGCCCGGCCCGTCGCGATCGCGTCCGCCGCGTGCGCCGCCATGACCTCCCACGTGGCGCCGCCGACGGAGGTGGAGTCGACCCAGCGCGGCTTCAGGCCGAGGTACTCGGCGACCTCGACCGGGGCGAGCGTGCCCAGGCCCGCGGACGCGATCCCGTCGACGACCTCGCGGCCGAGGCCCGAGTCGGCCAGGGCGCGGCGGGCCGCCTGGGCGTGCAGGGCGTAGGGAGTGGCCTCGTCGACGCGGCCGCAGTCGGAGAGGGATATGCCGACGACGGCCACCTTGCGGGGGCGGGACGCCGACGCCGCGCCCGCACCGGCCGACGCCTCACGGGGGCTGAGGGGAAGGGGAGTTGGCATGAATCTGACGGTACATCAGATCACGCCCGGCCAGAGAGGTGTTACTTCTCGTCGCGGCCCTGTGCATCTGGCGGGTGCCGATTTAGCATGACGGCCCGTCAGATCTGGGTCGGCGGACACCGCCGCGACCCGGGGGAGGAGCCCGCCGATGGACGCCGCCTTCACCGCGGAGCAGGAAGAAATCCGCCGCACCCTTCGTGAGCTCGTCACCAAACGCTGCGGCCCGGACGAGGTGAAGACCGCGGTCCGCACCCCCGCCGGATACGACGCCGCCCTCTGGTCCGCCCTCGCCGAACAGCTCGGCCTGCCCGGCATCGCCCTGCCCGAGAGGTACGGCGGCGTGGGGTGCGGCTCGGCGGAGCTCGCCCTCAGCGGCGAGGAGCTGGGCCGCGCCCTCGCCCCGTCGCCCCTCTTCGCCACCGCCGCGCTCGCCGCCCCGCTCGTCGAGCGCCTGGGCACCGAGGAGCAGCGGGCGGCGCTGCTGCCCCGCATCGCGGAGGGCGGCCTGACCGCCGCGCTCGCCGTGCCCGGCACCGGGCTCGCCACCGCGCTCGGCCTCGTCGGCGACAACCTCGGCGACTGGTCGGGCGGCGGCCGTGCGGGCGGCGTGCAGGCCAAGCTCTCGGACGGCGTCTGGCGGCTCTACGGCCAGGCCGAGCAGGTCCTCGACGGGCACAGCGCGGGGCTGCTCGTCGTGGCCGCGCACACGGGGGGCTTCGCCCGTTCCCGTACGCTCCTCTATCTCGTCCGGGAGGGCGTCGCGGGACTCGTGCGGACCCGGCAGACCTCCCTCGACGAGACGCGTCCGCAGGCCCGCGTCGAACTGCGCGACGTGGAGGCGGAGTTGCTCGGCGCCGCCGACGACGCCGATGTGCCGGGCGCGCTCGCCGCGGTCGGCGACACCGCCGCCGCCGTGCTCGCCGCGGAAGCCGTGGGCGCGGCGGACCGGGCCCTTGAGCGGACGGTCGAGTACGTGAAGCAGCGCGAGCAGTTCGGGCGGGCGATCGGGTCCTTCCAGGCGGTGAAGCACCGGCTCGCTGACGTGTACGTACAGGTGCAGGCCGCGCGCTCCGCGGCGTACTACGCGGCGTGGGCGGCCGGGGCGGAATCCGAGCAGGTGGGAGGGCTGGCCCTGGCGCAGGCCCTGGACGCGCTGCGGACCGCCGCGTCGGAGGCCGTGCAACTGCACGGCGGCATCGGCTTCACCTGGGAGCACGAGGCGCACCTGTACTTCAAGCGGGCGTCGAGCGACGAGCTGCTGTTCGGCCCCGTGCACCGGCTGCGGGCGCGCGCGGCGGAACGGGCCGAGCTGTTCACCCCCACCGGGGCCGAGCCGACGGTGGCCGTCTGATGCCGCCCGGTGTGCGCCTGATGCAGAAGGTGTCGTCCACCCGGGCCTTCGCGAAGATCGCCCCGCACTTCATCCCCGCGATGGACCGCGCGGTGCACCGCCTCACGCGCGGCAAGGTGCTGCTCAGCGCGACGATGCTGCCGGGGGTGATCCTCACGGTGCGCGGCGCCAAGAGCGGCATCGCGCGGCGCACTCCCTTGGCCTGTATGCCGGAGGTGAAGGGGAGTTGGATTCTGGTCGGCTCCAACTTCGGGCGCCCGGGACACCCCGCCTGGACCGGCAACCTCATCGCCCATCCGGATGCCGACGTCAACTGGCAGGGCGCGGACATTCCGGTCAGGGCGCGGCTGTTGACGGGGGACGAGCGGGCGCAGGCGTGGCAGGCGGCGCTCAAGTTCTGGCCGCCGTACGCGACGTACCAGTCCCGCGTGGAGCGGGAGATCCGCCTGTTCCGCCTGGAGCGGCGGGCGGAGTGACCGCACGGGTGGCCGCACAAGTGACTGCACGAGTGACCACCTGGGCAGAACAGCGGCGGATCACTGGAACACCGTGATCCGCCGCTGCGGTGACAGGACTTGAGAAAGCGTCAGAAGACACGTCCGAGAGACGTGTGGGATGCCCTACTTCGTCGGCTTCTTACCTGTTACGCCCAAATGCACCAACAGTGCCAGATTTGGCTTGAGTTCGGCCTGCTTGACGCCCCACGTCTGGAAACCGCGCTGGTGCGAGGCGACCGCGGCGAGCATCGCCACCAGGGAGCCGGCCATCGCCGCCGGGCTCACGTCCTTGTCGACCTTGCCCTTGGCCTGGAGCTCCTTGACCGTGTCCGTAAGGGAGTTGTTGACCGAGTTCAGGATCTTCATGCGGATCTTGTAGAAGCGTTTGTCACCTTCCGCGGCGCCCAGATCGACGACCCGGAGGATCGCGTCGTTCTTGCGCCAGAAGTCGAGAAAGCCCTCGACCAGCTCCTGTGCGGTCTGCCAACCCGCCTTGCCGACCCAGGAGCGGCCGTCGAGGAGCTGGGTCAACTCGGCTCCCTCGGCCGCCATTTGCTCGGCGATCTCCAGGACGGCGCCCTCGACGTCCGGGAAGTACTGATAGAAGGTCGCGGGTGAAGTCCCCGCCTTCCGGGCGACGTCGATGACTTTGACGTCCCGGTAGGGCGAGGAGCTGAGCATCTCGCTGAGGCAGTCGAGCAGCTTCTGACGCGTCGCCTGACCGCGCCGACCGGCCACGCGGCCGTCGACGGTACGTACCTGTCCTGTCATGCCGTCAGCTTACCGAGGGGTGATCGGAGCGCGATTCGGCCGAGTGCAAATGGGGTTCGCCGCCCTCCTGGGGCCGCCTTGAAGGACGTATTCCGCTCGATTCCGCCCCTCGCTCCGGGGCCACCGGCGAATGGTTCATGTGTTCGAATCGACTTTCGCTCACATATCTCCCCCTTCTCGCGTCTCCTTTGTCCCACAACACCCCGATCCCGCCCCGGGTTCGCAACGACCGCCCCGTACAGGAAGAATCAGGGTGCGTGCCGCCGGAGCGGCTCGGTGGTGAGACGCTGCTCGGGGCCGCTCATACGGCGCCCGCGTACGGGGAGGTGGCAGGGCAAGTGGTGGATCAGCTGACGCAGCACGATCCGAGGCGGATCGGCCCGTTCGAGGTGCTCGGCCGGCTCGGAGCCGGTGGCATGGGCCTTGTCTACCTCGCGCGCTCCGCGTCAGGGCGGCGCGTGGCGATCAAGACGGTGCGGACCGAGCTCGCCGAGGACCAGCTGTTCCGCGTCCGCTTC
This sequence comes from Streptomyces sp. NPDC054047, assembly GCF_055585065.1. Classification (NCBI taxonomy): domain Bacteria; kingdom Bacillati; phylum Actinomycetota; class Actinomycetes; order Kitasatosporales; family Streptomycetaceae; genus Streptomyces; species Streptomyces sp. NPDC054047. Next base: position 283,820 of record NZ_JBVJKV010000012.1, read on the forward strand.
ACGCGCGAGGTCGAGGCGGCACGGGCCGTGTCCGGTTTCTATACGGCCGCTGTCGTGGACGCCGACCCGCGCGCGGCGGTGCCGTGGCTGGCCACCGCGTACGTACCGGCCCCCTCGCTCGAAGAAATAGTGAATGAACACGGGCCGCTGCCCACCCAGGCCGTGCGCTGGCTGGCGGCCGGCGTCGCCGAGGCCCTGGAGTCCATCCACGGCGCGGGCCTCGTCCACCGTGACCTCAAGCCGTCGAACGTCCTCGTGGTGGAGGACGGGCCCCGCGTGATCGACTTCGGCATCGCGTCCGGCGTCTCCAACACCCGGCTGACCATGACGAACGTCGCCGTGGGCACGCCCGCGTACATGTCGCCCGAGCAGGCCAAGGACTCGCGCAGCGTCACCGGCGCGAGTGACGTCTTCTCGCTCGGCTCGATGCTCGTCTTCGCCGCCACCGGGCACGCGCCCTTCCACGGCGCGAACCCCGTCGAGACCGTCTTCATGCTCCTGCGCGAGGGTCCTGACCTGGAGGGACTCCCGGACGAGCTGCGTCCGCTCATCGAGACCTGCATGCAGATGGAGGCGCCGCTGCGGCCGAGCCCCGCCGACCTCCAGGCGCAGCTCGCCCCGCACCTCTTCGCCTCCGAGAGCGAGGACGGCGACAGCGGCACGGCGTCCGCGTGGCTGCCGGAGCGCGCCGTCGCGCTGATCGAGGCCCGCCGCGGCGGCCGTCCGCCCGCGCGGGCCGCGCTCGCGGGGTCGGGCAGGAGCGGCGGCCGCGGCGGCGCCCCCGCCGTGGCCCCGCCGCCTCCGCAGCACGCGCCGCCGGTGCCGCCGACGCAGCCGCCGCCCTTCGGTGGCGTGCCGGACGCCGGTCCCGTGCACCTCGCCGGGGCGAAGGTGCCGATCGGTCCCGGCCCGCGGGTGGCCGACGCGCGCGCCGCTGCCGTGAGCCTGCCGCCCACCGACGGCGGGCTCGCCGCCTCGTGGTCGCGGGCCAAGGCCGCGGCGAACGGCGTGGACCCCGTGGTGCCCGCGCCCACCGTCGCGCCGGAGGCGGGCGCCGCGTGGCGGCCGTGGCGGTTCCGGATGTCGAACGACGTGTGGGGTACACCCGCCGTCGCGGGGAACCTCGTGTACGTCACGTCCTTCGAGGTCCACGCCCTGGACGTCGGCACGGGCCGCCGCAGCTTCAAGACGCGGGACGTCGCCTGGTCCATGGCGGTCGCCGACGGACGTATCCACGCGTCGGACGGCCCCACGCTCTACGCCCTGGACGGCGCCGACGGCACCGACCTGTGGCGCCTGAACACCGACGCCTGGGTGTACTCCCTGCAGGCCGACCGCGGCACCGTCGTCACCGGGACGCGCGGCGGCGGCGTACAGGCCTGGGAGGCCGCGAACGGCGCGAAGCTCTGGGAGATCACCGGGGCCCAGACCGACTTCGAGACCCCCGAGGCGGGCCCCGTCGTCCACGACGGCACGGTCTACGTCTGGAAGGACGCACGGCTGCGCGCCCTGGAGGCCCGCACGGGCGACGAGCGCTGGTCGTACCCCATCGGCGACGCGGCCTCCTGCGGCGGCGTGCCGGTGCGGCTCGCGCCCGCGCAGGACGGGTACGTGTACGTGTCCGCGGGCAGCCGGGTCCTTGCCATCGACGTGGCCGCGGGCCACGTCAGGTGGCACTTCGAGGCCCCCGCCGCGTTCCTGTGTCCGCCCGCGTTCGCGCCGGGGCCCGCCGTCACCGGCGGTGGCGTGTACCTGGCGGACTACCTGGGCACCGTGTACGCCCTGGACGCCACGGACGGCCGTGACCGCTGGCGCATCGCCACGGAGTCCCGGGCGTCGATCGAGCCGGTCCTGGTCGCCGACGGCCACGTCCACGTGGGCAGCGGCAAGGGGCTCTACACGCTGGACGCGGTGACGGGGACGCCGAAGTGGCGCTTCCAGGCCGGCGGCGAGGTCGTCGGCACGCCCGTCGTCGCCGACCGGCGCATCCACTTCGGATCGACGGACCACCTGCTGTACACGCTGAAGGCGGACGACGGCCGGCTGCGCTGGAAGCTGGCCACGGGCGGCGAGATCACCGGGGCGCCGGTGGTGCGGGACGGCGTGGTGTACGCGTGCAGCAAGGACCGCTGCGTGTACGCGCTGGACGCGGAGCGGGGGACCGGCACCGCTCGCTCCTAGGTGCCGCCGGGGCGAGGGCCGCGCGTCGTGACGGCCGTCGCACCAGCGTTGGAAGGGGCTCCGGACGGCGGCCGTCCACTCGTGACGTTACGCCGAGTGCGTGAACCCTGCCAGGCGACGGCCTGAGCCGCTCACCTGGTACGGAAGCCTCCTACCTGGTCCGGAAGCCGGTCCCGCGCCCCGTGAACAGTCCCGCCTGGCGCTCCGGCGGCAGGTTGCCGAGGGCGATGAGATGGGGCGCCTGGGCCAGGGCCTGGGTGCGGGCCGCCTCCTTCGCCGACCAGAGCGCGCGTACCGTGCCCTGGACCGGCTCGGTCGGGCAGGAGGCGATGACCTCGGCCGCGCGGGTGGCCGCCGTCAGCAGATCCCCGGCCGACGTGAGTTCCGAGACCAGGCCCGTCTCGTACGCCCGGCGCGCGGAGACCCGCTCGGCCGTCCCCATCAGCGACATCCTCGCGACCTCGCCCAGCGGCATGCGCTGCGCCATGAGGATCGCCTCGTACGCGCTGACCATCCCGTAGGTGGTGTGCGGGTCGAAGAACGTGGCGTGCTCGGCGGCGATCACGAACTCCGCCTCGCCCAGGAGGTAGAAGGCGCCGCCGCACGCCATCCCGTTGACCGCCGCGATCACCGGTTTCCACAGGTCGTTGGCCTTGGGGCCGACGGAGAGGAGCGGATCGTCCATCGAGTAGGGGGAGCCGGGCTGCGGCACGTCCGTGTCGCGGTCGATCCCCGTGCAGAACGCTTTCTCCCCGGCTCCGGTGAGGACGATCGCCCGCACGGTGTCGTCGAACCGGAACTCGCGCCACGTGGCGGCGAGTTGAGCAGCCGTATCGAGGTCGATGGCGTTGTGGCGGGCGGGGCGGTCGAGGGTGACGACCGCGACGCCCGCCTCCTTGTCGAAGGCCGTCCGCAGGCTCATGGCCGCTCCAGGAGCCAGCGGGGCATCGCGATCCCGCCCACCTCGGTGAACGCGACCTGCACCTTCGCGCCGATGCGGAGGCGGTCGGGGTCGACGGAGTCCAGCGGGGCGTCCGGGGCGGCGACGAGGTTGCCGACCAGGCGGATGCGGGGGGCGTCGGCCAGCTCGACGATGATCGCGTTGTACGGGGCGTGAGCCGCGTAGGCGGGGAGCAGGGGCGGGTGCGGGCGGACGTAGGACCAGATGCGGCCCCTTCCGCTCATGCGGCGCCACTCGCTGTCGAAGGACTGGCAGTGGGGGCAGCAGGGTCTGGGCGGGAACCTCAGCTCGTCGCAGGCGGTGCAGGCTTGTATGCGGAGTTCGCCCTGGGCCGCGTACTCCCAGAAGGGGGCGCCGTCTGTATCAATGGTGGGGGACAGCAGGGGCTCGGTGCTCGCGTCTGCCATGTTCTCGCCTCTTCCGGGTACGGGCCGTCGTGGTTGCTCGCGCTCACGCGGCGGAGCCGCAAATGTCACAGCCCCGCGCCCCTTACGGGGCCCGCAGGAGTACCGCGGATGTCGGGACACCCTCGCCCGCCGTCACCAAACACGTGGCCGCATCGGGGACTTGAGCCGTGCTCGTCCCCCTCAGCTGCTTCACGCCCTCGTTGATGAGGTTGAAGCCGTGCACATACGCCTCGCTCAGGCCGCCGCCCCCGGTGTTGATCGGCAGCCGGCCCCCGCTCTCCAGCGCGCCGCCCTCCGTGAACGCGCCGCCCTCGCCCCGGCCGCAGAAGCCGTAGCCCTCCAGGGACAGCGGGATCAGCGGGGTGAACGCGTCGTAGATCTGCGCCACGTCCACGTCCTCGGGGGCGAAGTCCGCCTGCTTCCAGAGCTGGCGGGCCGCCGTCCACGCCGGGCCCGTCAGCGGGTCGTCGTTCCAGTAGTTGACCATCCCGTGGTGCTGCGCGGGCAGGCCCTGGGCGACGGAGTGGACGTACACCGGCTTCCGGCGGCAGTCCCGGGCCCGCTCGGCGGAGACGATCACGCACGCCAACGCGCCGTCCGTCTCCAGGCAGTTGTCGAAGAGGCAGAGCGGCTCGCTGATCCAGCGCGAGGACATGTACATCTCGCGGGTCAGCGGGCGTTCGTACATCATCGCGGCCGGGTTCTGGTTGGCCCGGTTCCTGCACGCGAGGGCCACGTTGAACAGGTGGTCGCGGGTCGCCCCGTACTCGTGCATGTAGCGGCGCGCCAGCATCCCGATCTCGTCCGCCGGGCGCAGCAGCCCGAAGGGGCGCGTCCACTGGGCGGGGGTGGGGAGTTGGACGGCCGTGTTCTTCCAGGGGCGCGGCCCGCTGCCCCGCTTGCGTGAGCGCCAGGCGATGCCGACGCTCGCCTGGCCGGTGGCGACGGCGGCGGCGAGGTGCGCGATGGTCGCGCAGGAACCGCCGCCCCCGTAGCCCACTTTGCTGAAGAAGGTCACGTCGCCCGCGCCGATCGCCTTGGCGATCTCGACCTCGTCCGTCTCCTCCATCGTGTACGAGGCGAACGCGTCGACCTCGGACGGGGCGATGCCCGCGTCGTCGAGCGCGGCGACGATCGCCCGGCAGGCCAACGTCTTCTCGTCCTCGGGCAGTTGTTTCGCGAAGGCGGTCTGCCCGATCCCGACTATCGCTGTAGCGTCTTTGAGTGAAGCCATGGGCAACGACACCTCCGCGAGTGGCGAGGCTCCAGGGCTTCGCCATACGTCGTCCCGACTGCTGACAGCGCGTCAGGTTACAGCTAATCTGACGGAGTGTCAGCTACTGCGGCGGAGGGGCTTGCGATGCGCGGCGACCTGGAGTGGGGCAGCATCCCGGGACTGGTCCGGGCGGCGGCCGAGCGGTACGGCGACCGGGAGGCGGTCGTCGACGGCCGCACCCGTATCTCGTACGGGGAGCTCGGCCGGCGCGTGGAGCGGGCCGCCGCCGCGTGCATGGCCAACGGCGTCAACTCCGGTGACCGGGTGGCCGTCTGGGCCCCCAACACCCTGGACTGGATCGTCTCGGCGCTCGGCGCGGTGACGGCGGGCGCGGTCCTCGTGCCCCTGAACACCCGCTTCAAGGGCGCCGAGGCGGCCTACGTGCTGCAACGCAGCCGCGCCAAACTGCTCTTCGTGACGGGCACCTTCCTCGGCACGTCGTACGTCGCGTCGCTGCGGCGCGCGGCCACGGAGGGGAAGGGCGAAGGGCCGCTGCCGGGCCTCCCGCACCTGGAGCAGGTGGTGGTCCTCTCCGACGACGCCCCGGAGGACTTCCGCGCCTGGAAGGACTTCCTGGCCAGCGGCGACGGGGTGAGCGGTCGGGACGTACGGGGCCGCGCGGACGGCGTCGACGGAGCGGCGCCCTCCGACATCATCTACACCTCGGGCACGACGGGCCGCCCCAAGGGCGCGGTCATCACCCACGCCCAGACCCTGCGCTGCTACGGCATATGGAGCGAGCTCGCGGGCCTGCGGGAAGGCGACCGCTATCTGATCGTCAACCCCTTCTTCCACACCTTCGGCTACAAGGCGGGGATCATCGCCTGCCTGATGCGCGGCGCGACGATGATCCCGCAGCCGGTCTTCAACGTGGACACGGTCCTCGCGAACGTGGCGGCGGAGCGGATCTCGGTCCTGCCGGGCCCGCCGACGCTCCACCAGTCCCTCCTCGACCACCCGGCCCGCGACCAGCACGACCTGTCCGCCCTGCGCCTGGTGGTGACGGGCGCGGCGGTGGTCCCCCTGCAACTGGTCGAGCGCCTGCGCGCCGAGCTGCACATCGCCACGGTCCTGACGGCGTACGGCCTCTCGGAGGCGAGCGGCATCGTCACGATGTGCCGCCAGGGAGACGCGGCCCGGGTCATCGCCTCGACCTCGGGCCAGGCGATTCCGGGCACGGAGGTGCGGGTGGTGAGCCCCGGCGGCGAGGCGCTCTCACCGGGCCACCCCGGCGAGATCCTCGTCCGCGGACACAACGTCATGCAGGGCTACTTCGAGGACCCGGCGGAGACCAAGAAGGCGGTCACGCCCGACGGCTGGCTGCGGACGGGCGACGTCGGTGTCCTCGACGAGGTGGGCAACCTCCGCATCACGGACCGCATCAAGGACATGTTCATCGTCGGCGGATTCAACGCCTACCCCGCGGAGATAGAGCAGCTCATCGGCGTGCATCCGCAGGTGGCGGACGTGGCGGTGATCGGCGTCCCCGATCCGCGGCTCGGCGAGGTGGGCAAGGCGTACGTGGTGCGGCGGCCAGGAGCGGTCCTCACCTCCGACGACCTGATCGCCTGGTCGCGCCGCGAGATGGCGAACTACAAGGTCCCCAGGGAGATCGAGTTCGTGACGGAGCTGCCGAGGAACGCGAGCGGCAAGGTCCTCAAGCGCGAACTGCGCGAACTGCGCGGCCGCAGGGCCTAGTTGGCCGCCCGCTCGGCGGCACTGCGCTCGACGCAGAACTCATTGCCCTCCAGGTCGCCGAGCGTGACCCAGCCGCGCCCGTCGGGCACCCGATGATCGCCCACGAGCGTGGCCCCCAGTGCGATGAGCCGCTCGACCTCCTCGTCACGGGTGCGGTCCTGCGGCTGCAGGTCGACGTGCACGCGATTCTTGACGGTCTTGCCTTCGGGCACGGTCACGAAGAGCAGGGTGATGCCATCGGCCTCGACGAGAGCCTCCGGGTCCCCGGGAACGTCCTCGTCGGAGACCTTCCCGCCGAGCACTTCGGCCCAGAAGAGGCCCTGGCGATAGGCGTCGGAACAGTCGAACGTGAGGTGGCGCACAAGAGAGGTCATGCGCCGCACTATCGGCGAGCGCCGCGACGGCTGTCCAACGACTTTCGGGCGGCGACCTGAGCCATTTGCCGAGTCGGCAAAGTTCCTCGCGGGCGGGGGAGGGGGGAGCCCAGGATCATGAGGACATACCGCGTATCCACCGATCCGGGAGAAGACATGCCGCATCACACTCAGCACCATCGACTGGTGGACGTCCCGGGCGGCCGGATCCACCTGGTGGAGCAGGGCACGGGCCCGCTCGTCCTCCTCGTCCACGGCTTCCCGGAGTCCTGGTACTCGTGGCGCCACCAGCTCCCTGTCCTCGCCGAGGCGGGCTTCCGGGCGGTGGCGATCGACGTACGCGGATACGGCCGCTCGTCGAAGCCGAGCGAGGTGGACGCGTACCGGATGCTGGCGCACGTCGCCGACAACGTCGCAGTCGTACGCGCGCTGGGGGCCGGGACCGCGACGGTCGTGGGCCACGACTGGGGCTCGGGCATCGCGGCGAACTCGGCGCTGCTGGAGCCGGACGTCTTCACGGCGGTGGGCCTGCTGAGCGTTCCGTACGCGCCCCGGGGCGGCCCTCGCCCCACGGACGCGTTCTCCATGATCGGCGGCGATGGCGAGGAGTTCTACGTCAGCTACTTCCAGGAGCGGGGGAGGGCGGAGGCGGAGATCGAGCCCGATGTGCGGGGGTGGCTCGCGGGCTTCTACGCGGTCCTGTCGGCCGACACGATGCCGCCGCCGCAGACCCCGAGCCCGCACTTCGTGCCCCGGGGCGGCCGCATGTCCGACCGCTTCACCCCGGCCGCGGGCCTGCCCTCATGGCTGACGGAGGCCGATCTCGACTTCTACGCGGCCGAGTTCGAGCGCACGGGCCTGACCGGCGCGCTCAACCGCTACCGCAACGTCGACCGCGACTGGGAGGACCTGGCCCCCTGGGACGGAGCCCCGATCACCCAGCCGTCACTGTTCATCGGCGGCGACCAGGACGCGTCGACGACCTGGCTGGCCGACGCGATCGAGGCATACCCGCGCACCCTCCCCGGCCTGGTGTCCTCGCACATCCTGGAGGGGTGCGGGCACTGGGTGCAGCAGGAGCGGGCGTACGAGGTGAACAGGCTCCTGGTGGAGTGGGTGCGGGGGGTGCACTCGGCCTGACATCAGTGCCCGATGGGCGGTTCGACGCATCCGGTCTCCATGAAGGGGCCGTTGGCCTTCGCCTCGTAATTGGTCGGCTGCACGAAGGCGGTGACGCAGGCGTCGTCGCGTACGCGGAGGCCGATCATGGTGCCCTCGGGGGTGACGTACTCGCCGTTCTCGTAACGCTCACGCATGTCGCGGACCGTGAGGCTGCCACCGAGGACCTTGCCCTTGCCGTCGTACTTCTCGATCTTGTACCCGAGCTCGCCGGTGAGCGCGGCCCGCACGCTGTCCGGGTCCCACTTCTTCCTGGCGTGGAGCCGCTTGAGTACGGGCTCCATGCGGGCGGCCTCGGCCTCGGCGGCTTCCTCGCTCGCGGGGGACATGTCGCTGGGGCGGCGGTAGGCGTTGTTCTCACCGTTGTGAGGCGCGCCGTCGACGACGCCGGGCTCCACGTAGGGGGAGGCGCCGGGCGAGGGGGAGTTGGTGGGGGCAGGGCTGGGGGCCGGACTGGGGCTCTGGCTCGGTGCGGGGGCGCCGGCTGTGTCGTGCGGCTTCTCGCCGCAGGCGGACAGCAGGGCGGCGCCCGCAAGAAGAGCGGACACCGCGCCGAGACGCCGCCGCTGCGTTGAGGTGACCATGCGGACCATGCGGGTGACTCTGCCACGTCTGTTCGATGCGCACGGCCCGCTCGGGGATATGGCTAGGCGGTGGCCTGTGCCCGGAACTTCTCCACCAGGGCGGGCGGGGCCTTGTCCGGGGAGCCCGCGTCGTACGGGGGCTGGGGGTCGTACTCGATGAGCAGTTGCACCGTCTGCGCGTGCTCGTCGCCCGCGATCTTTCCGGCGAGGGTGAGGCCCATGTCGATGCCGGCGGAGACGCCCGCGCCGGTGACGTACTTCCCGTCGAAGACGACGCGCTCTCCCGTGGACTCGACCCCGAACTGCTTGATCTGCTCCAGCGCCAGCCAGTGGGACGTGGCGCGGCGGCCCTTGAGGAGACCGGCGGCGGCCAGGATGAGCGAACCGGTGCAGACGGAGGTCGTCCAGGTGGTGGTGGCGTCGACGCGGCGCAGCCATTCGAGGATCGCCTGGTTGTCGAGCGCTGGGTCCGGGCTTCCCGGTACGACGACGATGTCCGGGCTGGCGACCTCGGCGAGGGACTTCGTCGCCACGAGGGAGAGGCTGCGGGTGTCGTCCAGGACCGGGCCCGCGTTCTCCGCGACGAAGACGACCTCGGCGTCGGGAAGGGCGGCGAGGGTCTGGAAGGGGCCTACCGCGTCGAGGACGGTGAAGTTGTCGTAGAGGAGGATCGCGATCTGCATGGGAGTCCCTTTCCCGGGTGCGGTGTCGTGCCGTGGCTCAAGTCTTCAGCCGGGGCCCGACGGCCGCAATGACGAGTACCCCTCCTTTGCTGCCACCGGCTCCCGCCGCTGCGGGAAGGCGTCCGGACATGCGTCGACCGCGGTGGCTCCCCCTCCGCGCCACCGCGGTCGACCCCCCGTCAGGATGTAAGTCTTCAGTCCTTCGCCGGCGGGGCGGGGATGTGCCCGTCCCCCTGGGTGGTGGCTGTGCCGTCCTTCGGCGGGGCGGGGATGTGCCCGTCGCCCAGCGTGGTGATCTGGCCGTCCTTCGGCGGGGCGGGGATGTGCCCGTCGCCCATCGTGATGATGTCTTCGTTCTTCTTGGCGTCGCTCATAGTTGAGAACTCCTATGGATTGACGGTGCGCTGGGGCGAAACGCCCGTTCGGAAACTCCCCCGAGGGTTGCCGAACGGGCGCTTCAGGGCCGATCACTCTAGCGGTGGGGCCCCATGCGACCCGTCTGCCCCCCGACGCGACGGATCGATTGCCTAGAGAGTGGCAGCAGCCCATAAACGTTCGATGAACGCCTCGGACGTAGTCGTCAGGCTGCTGCGATCGGGGCCAGAAGCCCCCGCACCTCGTCGGCTTCCGGGGCTCCTGAGGCTTCGTGAATCGCCAGCGCTTCCTGCCAGCAGGCGCGCGCACGGTCGAGCTGTCCGAGGCTGTTGAGCGACCTTCCGAGGAGGGTCAGGACGTTGGCGCGCATCCAGTCGCCACCGACGCAGCCGATGCTGAGCGCCTGCTCCGCGTGCTGCGCAGCCTGAGCCGAGAGGCGAGCCGAGAGGTGAACCTGGGCAATGCGGAAATGAGTTGTCCCTTCCCACAGGCGCTGGCGGTTCTCCACGAACATCTGCAGGGCGTCAGTGAGCTGGTCCAGAGCTTCTGCGTGACGGCCCACATGGTTCAGAGCGATCGCAAGGGCGCACTTGGCGTTGGCGAGACGGAAGGTGAGGCCGAGATCGTCGTAGATCGCCATCCCTTGTCGGGCGAGGTCGATCGCCGTGGACGTGCGCCCCATCGAGACGAGTACGCGAGACAGGTTGCACAGAGCGCTGGCCTCACCGGCCCGGTTGGCATCGGAACGGAACTCCTCGATGGCCTTGAGCAGGTAGGCCTCGCTGGCCGCATGCTGGTTCACGCAGTACGCGGTGATGCCCAACTCGTTCGGGGCGTTCCCGCAGGTCCAGGGGTCCCCGGACTTCTCGCCGAGCTCCGACGCCCGCTCCAACTCCGCCGAAGCCGTGTCGAAGTGCCCCACCTTGCTCAGGACCTGCGCCAGCGTGACCCGTGCCCGTCCCTCCGCATAGGCGTCCCCGACCGCCGCCGCGGCGTCCCGCGCCGCCGACGTGGCCAGTTCGTAGCGGAGCGCACTCGCCCCCGACTCCGCCAAGTCCTTGGAGGCCAGCAGCAGATCGACGGCCCGTCGCAGCGTCCTGGGTCCCAGCGACTGCTGTACGCAGGCCAGGATGCAGGCCGCCTCCGAGTGCAGCCAGTCCAGTGCCTTCGCGTCGTCGCTGAAGTCCTGGCCCACGTGCTCGGTGACCTCCAGATGGTCCACCGTCCGGTCGCCCGGCCGTTCTATCGCGTACACCCGGGCCGCCGAGGCCAGGTAGAAGTCCAGCAGCCGCGACATCGCGTCCCGCCCGCTCGACGGCGGTTCGTCCCGTTCCGCGCACGCACGCGCGTAGAGCCGTACAAGGTCGTGGTAGCGGTAGCGGCCGGGAGCCGCCGACTCCACCAGGGACGTGTCGACCAGCATTTCCAGCAGGTCCTCCGTCTCCTCGGCCGGGAGGTCGAGGACCGCCGCCGCCGCGGCCAGTGACAGGTCCGGGCCGTCCGCAAGGCCCAGCAGGCGGAACGCGCGCGCCTGTGCCGGCTCCAGCTGGCCGTAGCCCAGCTCGAACGTCGCCTTCACCGCCAGGTCGCCCGCCTGGAGCTCGTCCAGGCGCCGCCGCTCGTCCGCCAGCTTCGCGGCCAGGGTCGAGACCGTCCAGGTGCGGCGGGCCGCCAGGCGGGACGCCGCGATGCGGATCGCCAGCGGCAGGAAGCCGCACGCCGCGACCACGTCCAGCGCCGCCTTCCGCTCCGACTGGACCCGCTCCTCGCCGACGATCCGCGTGAAGAGGAGGAGCGCCTCCTCGGGAGACATCACGTCCAGGTCCACCAGGTGGGCCCCGGCGAGGTCCACCATCCGGATGCGGCTCGTCACGAGCGCCGCGCAGCCCTCCATGCCGGGGAGCAGGGGGCGGACTTGAGCCGCGTCCCGCGCGTTGTCCAGGACCACCAGGACCCGACGCCCGTCAAGGACGGAGCGGTACAGCGCCGCCCGCTCCTCCAGGGAGTCCGGGATAGCGGAGTCCGCCGTGCCCAGGGCGCGCAGGAAGGCGCCGAGGACCGTTTCAGGCTCCGCCGCCCGCGCTCCCGCGCCCTGCAGGTCCACGTACAACTGCCCGTCGGGGAAGTACGTCCGCGCCACGTGCGCCACGTGGACCGCGAGCGTCGTCTTGCCCACGCCCCCGATGCCCGCGAGCGCCGAGACCGCCATCACCCGGCCCTCCGCCGCCGACAGGATCTCGCTCAGTTCCGTCACGAAGGACGCCCTGCCCGTGAAGTCCGGGACCGTCGCCGGGAGCTGGGCCGGGCGGACGGCCGCCGCCGCTGGTTCCGGGGCCGCGGCCGAGGGCTCCGCGAGGGCAGGGTCCGCCTGGAGAATCCGCTGCTGGAGTTCCTTCAGGCCCGGACGCGGGTCCACCCCCAGCTCGTCGGCGAGCAGGCGGCGCGTGTCCGCGTAGACCGCGAGGGCCTCCGCCTGGCGCCCGCTGCGGTACAGCGCCAGCATCAGAAGTTCGCGCAGCCGCTCCCGCAGGGGGTGCGCCGCCGTCAGCGCCGTCAGCTCCGACACCGCCTCCGCGTGGCACCCCACCTCCAGGTCCATGTCCAGGCGGGACTCCAGGAGCTGCAGGCGCCACTCCTCCAGGCGCGTGCGCTCCGTCTCCGCGTACGGGCCGGGGACGTTGGCCAGGGGCTCGCCGTCCCAGAGGCTCAGCGCCTTGTTCACCAGCGAGCGGGCCTGGCAGAGGTCGCCCACACCGCGCGCCTTCTCCGCCTCCGCCCACAGGTCCTCCGCGAGCCCGAGGTCCAGGGCGCCGTCGGCCACCGCGATCGCGTAGCCGCCCGACTCGCTGACCAGGACCCCGGCGGGCAGCACCTTGCGCAGCCGCGACGCGTACGTGCGGACCGCGGCCAGTGCCTGCGAGGGCGGTTCGTCGCCCCAGAGGGCGTCGATGAGTTCGTGGGCCGTCGCCGTGCGGCCGTCACGCAGCAGGAGCGCCGCGAGCAGCGCGCGCTGTTGCGGAGAGCCCATGGAGAGGTGCTCGGCGCCGTGCCACGCGCGTACGGGGCCGAGCACGCTGAAGTGCGGTCTCAGTTCCTCGGGGGCGTTCCCCGGGGCCGGACGCCGCTGGTCCGGTACTCGCGGTACACCGTCCATCGCTCCCCCTGCTGCCCTGCCGTGCCCGGTCCGTCACCGTGCCTGGTCGTGCGCCGCGGGTCTGCCCTACCCACGATTGCCGTGCTTCACCTGGGTCAGATCTTTACCAGGTTCTTGCTCCCCGCCAGTTTGCCTTGTTCATGGCAGATGCGTCAGCTGTGCGAGACGGCTCTCACAGGGTCCACGCACTCGGTGGCCGGTAAGGGGCGGCCCGCGAACGGGCGGTGGACGCCCGGTGCGCGGCCGACGGATCGCCGACGACTAGCTGACGGGTCGTCAGATCAGCGCTACCGTGGAGCACATGGAGACCACTGAGACCTTGCCGACGTTCCCGAGGATCATCTCGGTGGACGACCACACCGTCGAGCCCGCCCATGTCTGGCAGGACAGGCTCCCGTCGAAGTACCGGGACAGCGGGCCCCGCGTCGTCCGGGCGCCCCTGAAGTCGATGAGCTTCCTGGGCGGGAAGTTCGCCCCCGTGATGGGGGCGAAGGGGGACGACGGCCCCATAGGGGACTGGTGGATCTACGAGGACCTGCACCGGCCCCTGACCCGCCTCGACACCTCCGTCGGGTACGACAGGGACGAGATCAAGCTCGAGGTCATCACGTACGAGCAGATGCGCCCGGGTTCCTTCAGCGTGCCCGACCGCCTCGCCGACATGGACGTCAACCACGTCCAGTCCGCCCTCTGCTTCCCGACCTTCCCCCGCTTCTGCGGGCAGACGTTCACCGAGGCCAAGGACCGCGAACTCGGCCTGCTCGGCGTGCAGGCGTACAACGACTGGATGGTGGACGAGTGGTGCGGGCCCGAGGCGCACGGCCGTCTCATCCCCCTCACCCTCATCCCGCTCTGGGACGCCGAACTGGCCGCCGCCGAGGTCCGCCGCAACGCCGCCCGCGGCGTGCGCGCCGTCGCCTTCTCCGAGATACCGCCCCACCTGGGCCTGCCCTCCATCCACACGGACGAGTGGGACCCCTTCCTGCGGGCCTGCGACGAGACCGGCACCGTCATCGCGATGCACATCGGGTCGAGCAGCAAGATGCCCTCGACCTCCGCCGACGCGCCGCCCGCCGTCGGGTCCACCATCACCTTCGCCAACTGCTGCTTCTCGATGGTCGACTGGCTGATGAGCGGCAAGTTCGAGCGCTTCCCGAACCTGAAGATCATGTACGCCGAGGGGCAGATCGGGTGGATTCCGTACATCCTGGAGCGCGCCGACGTGGTCTGGGAGGAGAACCGCGGGTGGGGCGGGGTCGCCGACAAGGTGCACCGGCCACCGTCCGAGCTCTTCGCCGAGCACGTCTACGGATGCTTCTTCGACGACGCCTTCGGCCTGAAGAACCTCGACGCGATCGGCGTCGGGAACGTCCTGTACGAGACGGACTACCCGCACTCCGACTCCACCTGGCCCAAGTCCAGGGAGGTCGGCGAGTCCCAGATGGGGCACCTGGCGCCGGACGTGATCGACCGGATCGTGCGGGGCAACGCCATCGACCTGCTGGGGCTCACGCGCGACGGGCTGTGGGCGGGGCCCGGGGCGTAGGGGTGCGGGACGGGGCGTAGGCCTGCGGGACGGGGCGTAGGCCTGCGGGACGGGGGAGCCCGGCGCGGGGCCGCTCGCGGCAGTCGCCTCCGACCCCTTGCCTGACGGTGCGTCAGCTACGACGATGAGTCCGTCGCCGTATATGACACATCGTCAGATCAAGGTGAGGGGTCGGGTTCCCATGGCTGCCAACGCGCTGGCGCACATCTTCCCGCAGGGGCGACTGGTCTACGGGATGCAGCTCCCGATCCAGTCCCAGAGCGTCATGTACGCGGAGGCGTGGGAGGCGGACGCCACCACCGAGGACCTCGCCGAGATCGCCCGCACCGCCGACCGGGGCGGCTTCGCGTACATCGCGAGCTGCGACCACGTGGCCATTCCGCGCCGGCTCGCCGACACCATGAGCACCGTCTGGTACGACCCGGTGGCCACCCTCTCCTTCCTCGCCGGGATCACCGAGAACGTACGGCTGATGAGCCACGTCGCCGTCGTCGGGCTCCGGCATCCGCTCGTCGGCGCCAAGCAGTACGCCACCCTGGACCGGCTCAGCGGCGGGCGGCTGATCCTCGGGGTGGGCGCCGGGCACGTGCAGGAGGAGTTCGACGCCGTGGGCGCCGACTTCGCGCGGCGCGGGTCCGTGCTCGACGAGACCGTCGACGCTCTCAAGGCCTGCCTCGGGCCCGAGGAGTACCCCGAACACCACGGCGAGCACTACGACTTCAGCGGGCTCGGCCAGCAGCCGCGCCCCGCGCAGGAACGCGTGCCCGTCTGGGTGGGCGGCTCGTCGCCCGCCGCCGTCCGCAGGGCCGCCGTGCGCGGCGACGGATGGCTGCCGCAGGGCGACCCGCGCGACAAGCTGCCCGCGCAGATCGCCAGGCTCAAGCGCCTTCGCGAGGAGGCGGGGGTGGCGGAGCCGATCGTCGTGGGGGCGATCGCCGAGCCCCTGTACGTGGGGGAGCCCGGCTGGTCCGTGGGGCGGCGGACGCTCAGCGGGAAGCCGGACGCCCTCGCCGAGTCGCTGCGCGCGTACGGGGCGATGGGCGTGCAGCAGATCCAGGTGCGGTTCCGCAGCCGTGGCCGCACCGAACTCACCGACCAGATGGCGGCGTTCGCCGCCGAAGTCGCTCCGCACCTCAACTGAGAGCCCTGACCTCACGCAAGGAGACTCGTATGGGCAAGCTGGACGGCCGCGTCGTCATCGTCACCGGCGGGGCGCGCGGGCAGGGCGAGCAGGAGGTGCGGCTCTTCGCCGCCGAGGGGGCGAAGGTCGTCATCGGCGACGTGCTCGACGACCAGGGCGAGACCCTCGCCAAGGAGCTCGGCGGGGACGTGGCCAAGTACGTGCACCTCGACGTCGGCCTGGAGGACGACTGGCAGGCCGCCGTGGTCGCGGCCAAGGACGCCTTCGGGAAGGTGGACGGCCTGGTCAACAACGCCGGAATCCTGCGGTTCAACGAACTCGTCAGCACCCCGCTCGAAGAGTTCCAGCAGGTCATCCAGGTCAACCAGATCGGCTGCTTCCTCGGTATCCGCACCGTCGCGCCCGAGATCGAGGCCGCCGGCGGCGGGACCATCGTGAACACCGCCTCGTACACGGCGATGACGGGCATGGCGTACGTCGGCGCGTACGCCGCGACCAAGCACGCCATCCTCGGGCTCACGCGCGTCGCCGCGATGGAGCTGGCGGCCAGGAACATCCGCGTCAACGCCGTCTGCCCGGGGGCCGTCGACACCCCGATGACCAACCCCGCGCAGCTGGACCCGACCGCCGACCCCGATGAGGCGCGGGAGGCCGTCGCCGAGCTCTACAAGAAGCTCGTGCCGCTGGGCCGGATCGGGAAGCCGGAGGAAGTGGCCGCCCTCGCGCTCTTCCTGACCGGGGACGACTCGGCGTACATCACCGGGCAGCCGTTCGTCATCGACGGGGGGTGGCTTGCGGGCGTCAGCATTGTCTGACGGAACGTCAGTAGGGCGGGTCGCGGGTATTGACGGTCCCTGTCGCCGGTGGAACAGTCGTCGCATCGCAATCTGACGGTTCGTCAGAAACTCGTTCGTCAGAACCTCACGAGGATGGTGAACCTCCTTGGAATTCGGTCTCTTTGTACAGGGATACGTGCCCGCCAAGCGGGCCAAGGTCGACCCCGAAGCCGAGCACAAGGCGCTCATCGAGGAGACCGAGTACGTCATCCAGGCGGACAAGTCCGGCTTCAAATACGCCTGGGCCTCCGAGCACCACTTCCTGGAGGAGTACTCGCACCTCTCCGCCAATGACGTCTTCCTCGGCTATCTCGCCCACGCCACCGACCGCATCCACCTGGGCTCCGGCATCTTCAACCCGCTCGCCCCGGTGAACCACCCGGTCAAGGTCGCCGAGAAGGTCGCCATGCTCGACCATCTCTCCGAAGGACGCTTCGAGTTCGGGACGGGGCGCGGCGCCGGGTCGCACGAGATACTGGGCTTCATGCCGGGCATCACCGACATGAACCACACCAAGGAACTCTGGGAAGAGACCATCGCCGAGTTCCCCAAGATGTGGCTCCAGGACGAGTACGTCGGCTTCCAGGGCAAACACTGGTCGCTGCCGCCCCGCAAGATCCTGCCCAAGCCGTACGGGAAGTCGCACCCGGCCATGTGGTACGCCGCCGGGTCCCCCTCCTCGTACGCGATGGCCGGAAAGAAGGGGCTCGGCGTCCTCGGCTTCAGCGTGCAGAAGGTCTCCGACATGGAGTGGGTCGTCGAGTCGTACAAGACGGCCGTCAAGGAGGCCGAGGCCATCGGCGACTTCGTCAACGACAACGTCATGGTGACCTCGACCGCGATCTGCGCGGAGACGCACAAGAAGGCCGTGGAGATCGCCGTCAGCGGCGGCCTCAACTACCTCCAGTCGCTGCTCTTCCGCTACCACGACACCTTCCCGCGCCCCGAGGGCATCCCCGAGTGGCCCGAGCTGCTCCCCGAGTACACCGAGGAGATCATCGAGCTGCTCATCGCCGAGGAGCTGATGATCTGCGGCGACCCGGACGAGGTGCTCACGCAGTGCAAGCGGTGGGAGCAGGCGGGGGCCGATCAGCTCAGCTTCGGCCTGCCGATCGGGATCTCGCCCGAGGACACGAAGAACACGATCAAGCTGATCGGTGAGCACGTGATTCCGAAGATCGACACGGACCCCGTTCACCGCACCACGCGCATGCGGGGTGCCTCCGGCGGTTGAGCCGCCCCCTTTGTGCTGCCCCGGCTTCCCCTCCCGGACGGAGGTCGGGGCAACCCCTTTTGCCCTTCGGGCTTGTCCTCAAGTGCCGGACGGGCCTTCTCCCGCCCACCCACCCGTTCTGGACGGGCTGAATCCGCACCCACAAAAAACCTTCAAGGGGGACGACCTCGCCATGCTCGACCACCTGATCAAGGGCGCGACCGTAGTCGACGGAACCGGCGCCCCCGCGTACACCGCCGACGTCGGCATCCGGGACGGGCGCATCGCCGTCGTCGCCGAGCCCGGCACCGTCACCGAGACCGCCACGACCAGCGAGGACGCCCACGGGCGCATCCTCGCCCCCGGATTCGTCGACCCGCACACGCACTACGACGCCCAGCTCTTCTGGGACCCCTACGCGACCCCCTCCCTCAACCACGGCGTCACCACCGTCGCGGGCGGCAACTGCGGCTTCACACTCGCCCCGTTGAACCCCGCGCGGCCCGAGGACGCCGACTACACGCGGCGGATGATGTCCAAGGTCGAGGGCATGTCGCTGGTGGCGCTCGAAGAGGGCGCCCCCTGGACGTGGAGCTCGTTCGGCGAATATCTGGACGCCCTGGAGGGGCGCGTCGCCGTCAACGCCGGTTTCATGGTGGGGCACTGTGCCCTGCGGCGGTACGTCATGGGCGCGGACGCCGTGGGCGGGCAGCCGACCCCCGAGCAGCTGGAGGAGATGCTGCGGCTCTTCCACGACGCGATGGACGCCGGCGCCTGGGGCCTGTCCACCACCCAGTCGTCCACCCACTCGGACGGCGACGGACAGCCGGTGGCATCCCGGCACGCGAAGCCCGACGAACTGCTCGCGCTCAGCCGGGCCGTCGCCGAGCACGAGGGCACACAGCTCGAAGCCATCGTCGCGGGCTGCCTGGACCAGTTCAGCGACGACGAGATCGATCTCTTCGTCGAGATGAGCGCCGCCGCGGGACGGCCGCTCAACTGGAACGTCCTCACCATCGACGCCGCCGTGCCCGAGCGCGTCCCGCGCCAGCTGATCGCCAGCGAGCGCGCCCGTAAGTCCGGCGGCCGGATCGTGGCCCTGACCATGCCGATCCTCACCCCCATGAACATGTCGCTCGGCACCTTCTGCGCCCTGAACCTGATCCCCGGCTGGGGAGACGTCCTCGGCCTGCCCGTCCCCGAGCGGATCGCCAAGCTGCGCGACCCGGACGTCAGGGGCGAGATGCTGCGCCACGCCGCCAGCAAGGAGGCCGGGGTCTTCCGGCGGCTCTCGAACTTCGACCGGTACGTCATCGGGGACACGTACTCCAAGGAGAACGAAGGCCTCACCGGCCGCGTCGTCGGCGACATCGCCGCCGAACGCGGCCAGGAGGCCTTCCAGTGCCTCGTCGAGATCTGCGCCAACGACGACCTGCGTACGGTCCTGTGGCCCATGCCCTCCGACAACGACCCCGACTCGTGGGCCCTGCGCCAGGAGACCTGGCAGCACGAGGACGTCATGCTGGGCGGCTCCGACGCGGGCGCGCACCTGGACCGCATGTGCGGCGCCCCGTACACGACGCGGTTCATCGGGGACTGCCTGCGGGGCCGCAAACTGGTCGGCCTGGAACAGGCGGTCAAGATGCTCACCGACGACCCCGCGCAGCTCTTCGGGCTGCGCGAGCGGGGCCGGATCGAGGAGGGCTTCCACGCCGACCTCGTCCTCTTCGACCCCGAGCGCATCGACGCGGGCAAGGCCACGCTGGTGCACGACCTGCCCGGCGACAGCCCGCGCCTCGACTCCAAGGCGATCGGCGTCAACGCCGTCTGGGTCAACGGGGTCGAGGCGATCCGCGAGGACCAGGTGACGGGGGCGACGCCCGGGACGGTGCTGCGTTCGGGCCGGGACACCAGGACGGTGAGCACCAAGTGAGCGGTCAACTCCCGGACACCCAGCGGCTGTTCATCGGCGGCGAGTGGATCGAACCCGACGGCGGGCACTACGAGGTGATCAACCCGGCGACCGAAGGAGTCGTGGGCCTGGCCCCCGAGGCGAGCCGCGCGCAGGTGCACGCGGCGGCGGGGGCCGCCCGCGAGGCGTTCGCCACCTGGTCGCGCACGAGTCCGGAGGAGCGGGCCGCTGTCCTGGACCGCGCCGCGACGATCATGCAGCGCGATCTCGCGTCGTACGCCGAACTCGCCCAGGCCGAGAGCGGCGCGACGACCGGAACGGCGCGCGGGATGCAGGTCGCGGTGTCGGTGGCGCGCTTCAAGCGGTACGCGAAGGGCGCCCTGGAACCGGTCGAGGCGGCGCTTGTGCCGCAGATCAACGAGGCGGGCCCGATGGGCAGGGCGGGCGTAGTGGGGGCGCTCACCGTCCGCCAGCCGGTGGGCGTGGTCACCTGCATCACCTCGTACAACAACCCCTGGGCCAACCCGGCGGGCAAGGTGGCACCCGCCCTGGCCATGGGCAACACGGTCGTGGTCAAGCCCGCGCCGCAGGACCCGCTGTCGGTCTACCGGATGGCGGCGGCCCTCGAGGAGGCCGGGGCGCCGGCGGGCGTGGTGAACGTGGTGAGCGGCGCGCGCCCGGAGGTGGGCGAGGCGGCCGTGGACTCCCGGGACGTCGACATGGTGAGCTTCACCGGCTCGACGTCGGTGGGGCAGCGGATCGCCGAGGTGTGCGGCCGGGACATGAAGCGGCAGCTGATGGAGCTGGGCGGCAAGGGCGCGGCGCTCGTCTTCGAGGACGCGGACCTGGACTCGGCGGTGGCGGGGATAGGGACGACGTACTCCTTCTACAGCGGGCAGATCTGCACGGCACCGACACGGGTGATCGCGCACCGCGCGGTCCACGACGCCCTGATCGAGAAGCTGACGGGTTACATCGGTTTCATGAAGGTCGGCGACCCGCGCGAGAAGGGAACGGTCGTCGGCCCGGTGATCTCGGCGGCGCACCGGGACCGCATCGAGTCGTACGTGGAGCTGGGGCGGAAGGAAGGCGCACGGGTCGTCGCGGGCGGCGAGCGCCCGGCGGGCCCCGGCCTGGACCGCGGCTTCTATGTCGCCCCGACGCTGCTGGCGGAGTGCACGAACGACATGAGGGTGGTCCGGGAGGAGATCTTCGGCCCGGTCGTGGTGGTGGTCCCCTTCGACGACGAGGAGGAGGGCATCGCGCTGGCCAACGACAGCGACTACGGCCTCCTGGACTACGTCTGGTCGGGCGACGTGGCCCGCGCCTTCCGGGTCGCGCGGCGGCTGCGGGCGGGCGGGGTCGGCGTGAACACGATCGCCCGGAACATGGAGGCGCCCTTCGGGGGGTTCAAGAGGAGCGGTGTCGGCCGGGACGTGGGGTCGTACGCGCTGCACGCGTACAGCGAGCTGCAGTCAATCGTGTGGCCGGGTTGATGACGGGGGTGACCTGGGTGACCGGGGTGATGGGGGCCGCGAGTGTCCGCTATGTGAGCTGCGGGATATGGCTCGGGAAAATTTAGAACCAGGGCAAAACGGACAGTGCTGCGGTTCCCGCATACCGGACGGTCTGGCTTTTGCCTGGCAACGGAAACCAATATCCCGGCATTGCCCAGTCAATCAATGGCAGTCGTGCCACTGGACCCATAGATTGAAAGCCGAACGATCCGGATGTTCATCCTCCGCATGTGGAAACCGCAGCCCTTAACGTCCTGTTCATGACCCAGTTGGACGTACGGCCCCAGGCCGGAGACACGGTAAGCGGCTCCCCCGACGGGGGCGTGCGCGCCAAAGGCCTCGGCGGGAACTCCGTCGGCCTCATGGGCAGCGCGGTCATCGGCATCTCCACCGTCGCCCCCGTCTACTGCCTGACGTCGACCCTCGGCTCCACGGCCGGCGAGGTCGGCCTGGCCATGCCCGCGGTCTTCCTCGCGGGCTTCCTGCCGATGCTCCTGGTGGCCTTCGCCTACCGCGAGCTCAACAAGGCCATGCCGGACTGCGGCACATCGTTCACCTGGACGGTCAAGGCCTTCGGCCCCCGGATCGGCTGGATGTGCGGCTGGGGCCTGGTCATCGCCACGATCATCGTCCTGTCGAACCTGGCGGGCGTGGCCACCTCGTACTTCTGGCTCCTGGCCGGCGAGATCACGAGCAGCGACTCGGTGGCCGCCCTGGACGACAACAAGGCCGTCCACATCCTCACGTGCCTCGCCCTGATCGCGGCGGCGACGGCGATCAGCTATCGGGGGATGACGGCGACCAAGGGGGTGCAGTACCTCCTGGTGGGGCTTCAGCTGGTGGTCCTCGCGCTCTTCGTCGTGATGGCCCTGGGCAAGGCCCGCAGCGGCGACATCGCCGGGTCCATGGACTTCTCCTGGTCCTGGCTGAACCCGTTCTCCGTCCAGTCCTTCGGCGCCTTCACGGCCGGTCTCTCCCTGTCGATCTTCATGTTCTGGGGATGGGACGCGTGCCTGACCGCCAATGAGGAGACCACCGGCAGCGAGAAGACCCCGGGCCGCGCGGCGCTCATCTCGATGGTCGTCCTGATCGGCTCCTACCTCGCCACCGGGATCGCCGCCCAGATGGCCGTCGGCTCCGGAACCACGGGCCTCGGCCTCGCCAACCCGGACACCTCCGACAACGTCTTCGCCGCCCTCGCCGGGCCCATCATGGGCAACGGCCTGGGCATCCTGCTCTTCGTCGCCGTCCTCGCATCGGCCGCCGCGAGCCTGCAGACCACGTTCATCCCGGTGGCCCGCACGGTCCTCGCGATGTCGACGTACGAGGCACTGCCCGCGTCCTACGCGCGCGTGCACCCCCGGTTCAAGACCCCGGGCCGAGCGACGGTCGTCGCGGGCGTCGCGACCGGCGTCTTCTACACGGTCATGACGCTGGTCTCCGAGCACGTCCTGGTCGACACGATCTACGCCCTCGGCCTCATGATCTGCTTCTACTACGCGCTGACGGCCTTCGCCTGCGCCTGGTACTTCCGCCGCGAGCTGTTCTCGTCCGCGCGCGACTTCGCCTTCAAGGGCTTCTTCCCGGTGTTCGGCGGCATCCTGCTGACCGCGGTCTTCGTCAAGACGCTCGTGGACATGTGGAACCCCGCCTACGGCAGCGGCTCCTCCGTCTTCGGCGTCGGCTCCGTCTTCGTGATCGGCGTGGGCCTGCTGCTCCTCGGCGTGGTGATCATGCTGGTGATGGGCCGCAAGAGCCCGGCGTTCTTCCGGGGCGAGGTCCTGAAGCGGGACACCCCGGCACTGGTCGTCGCGGACTGACGCCCGCTCCTCAGCCCGCCAGCAGCTTGTGCAGCGACGTCTTCAGGTTGGTGATGAAGGCGTCGCGGTGTTTCTGGGGGATGAGGTCCAGGGACAGGTACGGGTTGAGGTCTTCCAGTTCGACCAGGAGGAGGTCGCCCGACCTGGTGCGGCAGGCGTCGACTCGTTGGATGCCGTGGTCGATCGTGTTCCAGGCGATGAAGCGGCGGGCGAAGGCCAGGTCCGTGGGGGTCGGGGTGTAGGGCTCCAGGACCCACCGCCTGTCGGGGTGCGGGGCGTGCAGGGCGTACTGGAAGGTGTCGTCGATGAAGTAGAACGACACCTCGTACGTGAAGTCGATGCGGGGCTGGATGAGGAACTCGTCCTCGGGTGGTGTGTCCCCCGAGGGGACGTGGGTCTCCAGTTCGGGGCGGGTGAGGATCTTCAGGCCTATCGAGTCCGCGCCCTTCTTGGGCTTGATCACGTACTCGGTCGTGTCCGGGAGCTTCTCCACGTCCGCGAGGCGGTCGACCGTGGGGATCACCGGGTGGCCCTCCGCCGTCAGGTCGACGAGGTACTGCTTGCCCGCCATGTCCGCCCTGCCCGTGAGCTGGTTGTGGACGCGGGTGCCGCAGGCCAGTGCCTGGGTGCGGAAGGCGTCGAACGACGACTGGTGGTTCAGGACCGGGCCGCTGTTGCGGATCAGTACGGCGTCGAAGGAGTCCATCAGGGCCCTGGCGTCCAGCGGGTGGCACAGCGCGAGGTCGAACTCCTCGCG
The DNA here is from genome assembly GCF_055585065.1 of Streptomyces sp. NPDC054047. NCBI lineage: Bacteria > Bacillati > Actinomycetota > Actinomycetes > Kitasatosporales > Streptomycetaceae > Streptomyces > Streptomyces sp. NPDC054047. Next base: position 307,434 of record NZ_JBVJKV010000012.1, read on the forward strand.
CAGGGCGGAGGAGAGGGCGATGTCCTCGTCGCAGTACCGGCGGCCCCGCGCCTGGTAGGTGAGGTCGGTGACGAACAGGACGCGGGGCCTGGTGGGCGGCATGGGTCTCTCCTGGTGCGCGGGGGCCTGGGTGCGCGGGTGTGCGGGTGTGCTGAGGTGAGTCCTCGACTCTAAGGAGGGGGGCTCCCCGGAGGTCGAGGAGCCCCCTGCGCGGCACACCCGCGGGGTCCGCCGCCTAGCTGCGGCCCAGGAACACCGGGTTCGTGAACGCCGCCAGGGGGCCGGGGAGGCCCGTCGTCACCGGTGCGTGGCGGACCTCGGCCCGTACGTACGCCGCGTACGAAGGCGTCGTGCGCCACTCCGCCGTGCCGGACCCCGACGCGGGAAGCGCGGGGGCGGTGAAGAGGACGCCCTGGTCCGTCACGAAGCGGATCGTGCAGCCGGGGGCGCCCGTGACGTCCAGGCGGACCGTCACGGGGGCGTCCTGCTCGACGTAGAGGCGCTCGCCGATGCCCGCCTGCTTGCCCCTGCCGCCGGTGGCGGTGAACTTGAGCGTGACGTTCTTGGACTCGGCGACATAGCTGTGGCCCGCGCGGATGCCCGCCTGGATGGCCTCGCGGGTCAGGTCGTCGGCGAGGACCACCGTCTGCGGGGTGCCGACGGGGTCGGGGTCGCGGTGGGCGTCGCTGTTGCCCATGGCCGGGATCCAGGGCTTGCGGCCGCGGACGGCCGCGACGAGCGTGCCGTCCCAGTCGGCCAGGGACACCTCGTCGTCCGGGGTGTACGCGCCGTTCCACACCTCCACGGCGTCCGCTTCCCCGAAGCCGAACTTCCAGTTGCAGCCGATGCAGGTGGCGTGCGGGTGGGCGGGGACGACGAGGCCGCCCGCGTCGCGGATCTCGCGGGCGTACTTGCCGAAGCGGTTGTCGCGGGCGCGGTAGCGCCAGTCGATGAACGTGCCGGGGTCCGTGCCGAGGGCGACCAGGTGGCCGTTGCGGGTGGTGACCTCCTCGCCCAGCATGACGAGGAGGTCGTCGCCGGCCTGGTCGGCCCAATGGGCGTGCGCGGAGTGCGTGTTGTGCTCGGAGGTGTTGATGAAGTCCAGGCCCGCCGCCCGCGCGAGCGCCGCGATCTCGGCCGGGGTGCGCCTGCCGTCCGAGTACCAGGAGTGCAGGTGGCAGTCGCCTCGGTACCAGGCGCGGCCCCGCCCTTTCGCCCGCTCCGGCGGGTAGACGGGCCTGGGCGTCTTGCCGGGTGCCCCGTACTTGAGGGTGATCGTGACCTCGTAGGGCAGGCCCTGCGGTGCGACCGTGTACGGGCCCAGCGCGATGTTCCAGGTGCCCGCCTTGACGGGGCCCGGGATGTAGCCGGGCGTCGCCTCCTCGGCGCGGATGAAGAACTCCGTGCGCGCGCCGCCCGACCAGCCCCGGAATCCCTTGCCGCCGAGCGCCGTGCCGCGCTGGTCGAAGATGCCGATGTCGAGCGCGTTGCCGGGCGTGCCCGCCGGGACGGTGACCTTCTCGTAGGTGTACGCGACGTGGATCTCGCGTACGCCTTCGGGGACTTCGACCGGCAGGTACACGAAGTCGGGTGACCCGGTGGGCAGCGTCCCGCGCACCACCTTGGTCTCGTCGCCACTTCCGGATGCACGCCCTGCGGCGCTCGCGAAGCTCACGCTGTTCAACGTAAGCGCGGCGGCGGCTCCCGTCACGAGCAGACCGCGCCGGTTCAGGGGTGTGTTGACGGGTCTGGCCGGGCGGTGTTCGTCCTCGCACATGTGTCGGCTCCCCAGGGTGTCGGATGGGACTGAAGGGCAACCCTGGTATTCAGCCGTGAACTTCCCGGCAAGGGAAGGCAATTGACGCACCTACGGGCGGTGACGGACTTACGGATGGTGCCGGGCTTACGGGCGGTGCCGGGCCTTGCGCACGCGGCGGAGGGCGATCACGACGATGATGATGACCGCGATGACGGCGATGATCCCGATGATCAGTCCGGTCCCGCCCTTGGACTTCTTCTTTTTCTTCTTCTTGGGCTTGGACTGCGCCTCGTCCGCCGCCTTGGTGGTCGTCCTGGCGGCACTGGTGCCGGCCGCGTGCGCGGTCGACGCGGTCGACGCGGTCGACGTGTGCGATGCGGCTGCCGCCGAGGCCGCCGCCGTCCGCGGAGTGGCCGCGTACGCGCCGGCGGACGCCGTGCCCCCCAGCAGCGCCCCGAGCAGCAGCAGGACGGTCGCGAAACGAAGTCGCATGGTGAAATCCCCCCGATTCCGCGGATTCTGTCGATTCTGTCGATTCCGGCGGATCCTAGGCCACGCGGCGCCCCGCGCCTAGGTGCTCGCGCCCGCTGCCCGAAGCACGTCAGCCGTCTCCGTGTGGGAGCCGTGCGTCGCCCAGTACAGCGGGGAGTTGCCTCTGCCCCGGTCCTCGCGGAGGCCGGGGTCCGCGCCGTGGGCGAGAAGTTCGCGCACGGCTTCGGTGTGGCCCCAGCACGCTGCCGCGCACAGCGGTGTGCCCTGGTCGCCGTGGCCGCTCTCCGCGTCGGGGTCGGCCCCCGCTTCGAGGAGCGCCTTGACGATGGGCGCCGTGCCGTGGACGGAGGCGCCGTAGAGCGGTGTCGTGCCGTCCTGGTCGGGGGTCCGCGGGTCCGCGCCCGCACGCAGCAGCGCCTTCACCTCGGTGGTGCGGCCGAGCTCCGCCGCCAGGACCAGTTGCCGCGTCCGCTTCTTGCGGCGTCGTCTGCTCATGAGGGGCAGGGTAGTTCGGCGGGCGCGCGAGGCCGTCGGATTTATCGCTCCCCGTACGCGGCATGGACACCTGTGGCGCCGGCGGCTAGTAAGTGAGCCCGGCTCCCGTACGAGGACGACGTGAAGGCGCGACGACAGACGACGTGACGACAGACGATTTGACGACGTGACGACGTACGGGAGTGGCACGGCGCCGTACGCAGACGTGACCGGAGGCCAGCTCATGCGCGTTGCCGCCACCCTCTACCTCACCGACGAGACGATCACCCCGGTCCGCCTGGCCCGGGAGCTGGAGCGGCGGGGCTTCGCGGCGCTCTACCTGCCCGAGCACTCGCACATCCCGGTGTCCCGCGAGACCCCCTATCCCGGCGGTGAACTCCCGCCCGAGTGCGCCCGCATGCTCAACCCCTTCGTCGCCCTCGCCCAGGCCGCGGCCGTCACCGACCGGCTCGGCCTCGGCACGAACATCACGCTGGTCGGGCAGCACGACCCCATCGACCTCGCCAAGCAGATCGCGACCCTCGACCATCTCTCCGGCGGCCGTTTCACCCTCGGCGTCGGCTATGGCTGGAACAAGGAGGAGGCCGCCGACCACGGCGTCGAGTGGCGCACGCGGCGTGCGCTCGTGCGGGACCGGATGGCGGTCATGCGGGCCCTGTGGTCCGAGGAACCGACGGCGTACGAGGGGGAGTTCGGGAGTGTTCGGGCCAGCGAGGTCCACCCGAAGCCGGTGCGTGCGCCGCGCCCGCGCAAGGGCGGGCCGCTGTACGGGCCCCGCACCCTCGTCGGCGGAGCCGCCGGGCCCAAGCTGTTCGCGCACATCGCGGAGTACGCCGACGGCTGGCTGCCCATCGGCGGCGGCGGCCTTCGCGAGGCGCTCCCCGCGCTCCGCGGCGCCTGGGCGGACGCGGGCCGCGACCCCGCCGGCCTGTATGTGGCGCTCTCCGCGGTCGAGCCGACCGAGGGGAAACTCGCCCACTACGAGGAGCTCGGCGTCGACGAGGTCATCGTGCAGCTCCCGGCGCTCGGGGAGGCGGAGGTCCTCAAGGCGCTCGACGGGTTCCAGCGATACGTGCCCCTCGCACCTGCCCCGACCAGCAGTCCGGCAACGGGCCCGGCAACCAGCAATGACCTGTAGCTGTTTCTGCGAGAGGTCGCTCGTATGCTCGGACGCATGACCAACAGCGCGCCGCAGGACCCAGGCCATCAGGAGCCGGCCCCCGAGCCGGCCCGACCCACCGCCAACGCCATGCGCCGCGCCCTCAAACGCGCCAGGGACGGCGTCGCGCTCGACACCGCGGAGGCGGCCGTGCTGCTCCAGGCGCGCGGCGACGACCTGAAGGACGTCGCCGCGTCCGCCGCGCGGGTGCGTGACGCGGGGCTCGCGGCGGTGGGGCGGCCGGGTGTCATCACGTACTCGAAGAAGGTCTTCATCCCGCTGACGCGGCTCTGTCGCGACAAGTGCCACTACTGCACCTTCGTGACCGTGCCCGGCAAGCTGCGGCGCGAGGGCCACGGGATGTTCCTCTCGCCCGACGAGGTCATCGACATCGCGCGGCGCGGCGCCGAAATGGGCTGCAAGGAAGCCCTGTTCACGCTCGGCGACCGGCCCGAGGACCGCTGGCCCGAGGCGCGCGAGTGGCTGGAGGCGGAGGGCTACGACGACACGCTCGCCTACGTCCGCGCGATGGCGATCCGCGTCCTGGAGGAGACGGGCCTGCTCCCGCACCTCAACCCGGGCGTCATGACCTGGACCGACCTGCAGCGGCTCAAGCCGGTGGCGCCGTCCATGGGCATGATGCTGGAGACGACGGCGACGCGGCTGTGGAGCGAGCCGGGCGGCCCGCACCACGGCTCGCCCGACAAGGAGCCCGCGGTCAGGCTGCGGGTCCTGGAGGACGCGGGCCGTTCGAACGTGCCCTTCACCACGGGCGTCCTGATCGGGATCGGCGAGACGTACGAGGAGCGGGCGGACGCGCTCTTCCGCCTGCGCTCGACGCAGCGTTCGTACCACGGCATCCAGGAAGTCATCGTGCAGAACTTCCGCGCCAAGCCGGACACGGCCATGCGCGGCATGCCGGACGCGGAGCTGGAGGAGCTCGCCGCGTGCATCGCGGTGGCCCGGCACATCCTGGGCCCGAGCGCCCGCATCCAGGCGCCGCCGAACCTGGTGGACGCGGAGTACGCGCTGCTCATCGGCGCGGGCATCGACGACTGGGGCGGGGTGTCGCCGCTGACGCCCGACCACGTGAACCCCGAGCGCCCCTGGCCGCACATCGACGAGCTGGCGCGGAAGACCGCGGAGGCGGGCTTCACGCTGCGCGAACGGCTCACGATCTACCCGGAGTTCATCGAGCGCGGCGAGCCCTGGCTCGACCCGCGTCTCCTGCCGCACGTGCGCGCGCTGGTCGACCCGGAGACGGGTCTGGCGAACGAGGACGCCCGGCCGAGCGGCCTGCCCTGGCAGGAGCCCGACGAGGGGTACGTCGCCTCGTCCGGCCGCACGGACCTGCACCGCACGATCGACACGACGGGCCGCACCTCGGACCGCCGCGACGACTTCGACGAGGTGTACGGCGACTGGGACGCCCTGCGCGAGCAGGCCGCGCCCGGCATGGTCCCCTCGCGCATCGACGGCGACGTACGGGCGGCCCTGAAGACGGCGGCCGACGATCCGACGCGCCTGACGGACGAGCAGGCGCTGGCCCTGCTGCACGCGGACGGGCCCGCGCTCGACGCGCTGTGCGGCATCGCGGACGACCTGCGCAAGTCCGTGGTCGGCGACGACGTCACGTACATCGTCACGCGCAACATCAACTTCACGAACGTCTGCTACACCGGCTGCCGCTTCTGCGCCTTCGCCCAGCGCAGGACGGACGCGGACGCGTACACGCTCTCCCTGGACCAGGTCGCCGACCGGGCCGCGCAGGCGTGGGAGGTGGGCGCCACCGAGGTGTGCATGCAGGGCGGCATCCACCCGGACCTGCCGGGCACCGCGTACTTCGACATCGCGCGGGCGGTGAAGGAGCGCGTGCCGGGCATGCACGTGCACGCCTTCTCGCCGATGGAGGTCGTGAACGGCGCGACGCGGACCGGTCTTTCGATACGGGACTGGCTCAGCGCCGCGAAGGAGGCGGGGCTTGACTCGATCCCCGGCACGGCCGCGGAGATCCTCGACGACGAGGTGCGCTGGGTCCTGACCAAGGGCAAGCTGCCGACGGCGACGTGGATCGAGGTGGTCAGCACGGCGCACGAGCTGGGCATCCGCTCGTCCTCCACGATGATGTACGGGCACGTGGACCAGCCCAGGCACTGGCTCGGGCACTTCCGCACGCTGGCCGCGATGCAGCGGGATGCGCTGGCCAAGGGGGTGGAGGGGTTCACGGAGTTCGTGACGCTGCCCTTCATCCACACGAACGCGCCGGTGTATCTGGCGGGCATCGCGCGCCCCGGGCCGACCACCCGCGACAACCGCGCGGTGGTGGCGATGGCGCGGCTCCTGCTGCACCCGTACATCCCGAACATCCAGACCAGCTGGGTGAAGCTGGGCACGGAGGGGGCGGCGGAGATGCTGCGCTCGGGCGCGAACGACCTGGGCGGCACGCTGATGGAGGAGACCATCTCCCGGATGGCGGGCTCCAGTTACGGCTCGTACCGCTCCGTGAAGGATCTGATCGCGATCGCGGAGGAGGCGGGGCGTCCGGCGAAGCCGCGGACGACGCTGTACGGAGAGGTGCCGCTGGAGCGCCAGGAGGCGGCCGCCGCGTCGGACGGCCACCTCCCGGAGCTGCTTCCCGTCCTGGACTGACTCGGGGGACGTGTCAGCCCTTCGGGGGCGGGGTCAGGAGAGCTCGCCGCCGAAGCGGGCTCCCGCCTCCGGGGTGCCGAGCGAGGACGGGCTGAACGACGTGATGCCGGTCGTCGTCAGGCCCGTCTTCGCGCCGCGGAACAGCCAGGCGGCGCCGGAGTCCTTGGTCGTGCCGTCCTCCAGCGGGGCGCCCACGGTCAGGTCGGCGAGGCCGTCCTTGTTCACGTCGGAGAGCTTGACCTCGGTGCCGAAGTTGTCGCCGGACTCCGAGACGCCGGGGACGCCGGCCGTGGTCTGGTTGAAGGCCTGGGCGCCGGTGCCGGTCAGGCCGTTCGCGCCGCCCTTGAGCAGGACGACGGCGCCCGTGTCCCCGGCGGAGTCGACGTCCTCGCCGGGCACGCCGACCGCGATGTCCGGGTAGCCGTCGCCGGTGACGTCACCCGCGGAGAGCGAGTAGCCGAACTGGTCGCCCCGGTCGTTCAGGTCGGGGTCGCCCTGCTCGCCCACGCCGGGGACGCCTGCGGTGTCCTGGGTGATCTTCGCGGTGCGGCTGGAGAAGCCGGACGCGGAGCCGTAGACGACCCGGACGGCGCCCGCGTCGTACACCTGCATCTCGGACACCTCGTCGACCTCGCGGGCCACGAGGTCGCCGTAGCCGTCCTTGTCCACGTCGGCGATGACGCCGTTCGTCGTGAACTTCTTGACCGGCGTCGAGGTCTTGGAGAGGCCTTCCTTGCTGCCCTTCCACAGGCGCGAGGAGTACTGCATCTCCTCGAAGTCGTGGCTGGTGACGAGGTCGTCGGCGCCGTCACCGGTCACGTCGCCGACCATGAGCTCCTTGGGCCCGTCGTCTCCGTTCTCGACGGACGAGGTGGAGGCGGGCTTCCCGGCGCGGGTGAACGGGCCGTAGCGCACCTCGAGCGTGGACGAGGAGTTGGCGACGAGGTCGGTCTTGCCGTCGCCGTTGAAGTCGCCCGCCTTCAGGGTCTGGATGTACTCGCCCGGCAGCTCGGTGCCCTGGGTCAGGCCGCTCGCGGAGCCCCAGACCACCACGTCCTTGGGGCCGTTGTTCAGGATGAGGTCGGTGTATCCGTCCCCGTCCAGGTCGGCCGCCTCGGTGCTCCCGCCGAAGCCGCCGCCCTCCTCGGGGTCGCCGGGCACACCCGCGGTGGTGCGGTCGATCTGCTTGGCGTGCGCGGTGTCGGCGCCGGACGCCGAGCCGTAGACGATCGATACGTAGCCTGCGCCGGCGGTGCCGTTCACGGCGCCGCGGTACGCGGAGACGGCGAGGTCGGCGTATCCGTCATGGTTGAAGTCGGTCACGGGCTTGCCCGCCGCGTTGGGGGCCGCGGTTGCGGCACCCGCGGTGGCCACGACGGCGAACGGGGTCGCGAGCGCGGTCACCGCGACGGCGGCTATGAGTGAGCGACGCACTGGTCCTCCTGTGGGGAAACTTCTGTGACGTGAGGGAAGACAGGCATCCGGCGGTAGTGGTTGTACACCGCAGGTTCTTGTTACCGGCCCCGGACATTTACCTTCAGGTGCCACGGATTTCGGCCGTTCGGTTTCGGCCCGGCGGTCCGCGGCCGGTGAAAGACTGTGGGCAGGGCACGACTTGGGCGGTCAGTCGGGTACGCGGGGAGGGTGAGGCCTGTGGTGGCGTCGGGCGGGGCGGCACAGCCGTCCATGCAGGAGCTGATACGCCGCCGGAGGCGGGCGGGGTTCGTCGGGCGCCGGGGCGAACTCGACGCGTTCCGCGCGAACTTCGACGTGCCGCCCGGTGACGACCGGCACCGCTTCCTCTTCCACGTCCACGGGATCGGCGGCGTCGGCAAGACGTCCCTGGTCCGGGAGTGGGAGCAACTGGCGCGCGAGCGGGGCGCCTTGACCGCCTACCTGGACGAAGCGGTGGGCAGCGTGCCCGAGGCGATGGCGGCGATCAGCGCCCAGTTCGCCCTCCAGGGCCGCCGCTGCAAGGAGCTGAACCGGCTCCTGACGGCCCACCGCGAGCGCCGTCACGAAGCGGAGTCGGCATCGGTGGAGGCGATGCTCGACCCGGGGCAGGAGCCCGGCACGGGCGCGCCGCCCCCGCCCTCGGCGGGCAGCATGACGGCGGCTCGCGCGAGCCTGGTCGGCCTCGGTCTGCTGCCGGGTGTCGGAGCCTTCGCCGGAGCGGTGGACCCGGCTCGACTGGCCCAGGGCGCGGACCGGTTGCGCGCCGGGCTGAGCGCACGCCTCGGCAACCAGGACGACGTGCAGCTGGTCCTGTCCCCGGAGCGGGTCCTCACGCCGGTTCTCCTGGCCGAACTGGCCGATGCCGCGAAGGCCGCGCCGTGGGTCGTCCTGTTCTTCGACACGTACGAGAGGACAGCGCCGTTCCTGGACGGCTGGCTGCACGACGTGATGACGACCGACCGGCACGGCGCGTTCCCCGCGAACGTGGTCGTGGTGACGGCGGGCCACCACCCCTTCGACACGGCCCGCTGGGGCGGCTACGCGGACTTCGTGACGGACGTGCCACTGGGCCCCTTCACGGAGTTGGAGGCGCGGGGACTGCTCGCCGGGAAGGGGGTGGTGGCGGAGCCGGTGGTGGAGGAGGTGCTGCGGCTCTCCGGGGGCCTGCCCGTCCTCGTCTCCACCCTCGCCGAGGGCAGGCCCGCCGCCCCGGACGACGTGGGCGATCCCAGCGCCACCGCGGTGGAGCGCTTCCTGAAGTGGGAGCGGGACCCCGTGCGCCGCTCGGCGGCGCTGGCGTGCGCGCTGCCCAGGAGCTTCGACGCGGACGTGTTCCGTGCGGCGGTGGGCGGGATCTGCACGGACGGTGAGGTGCCCGGACTCTTCGGCTGGCTGCGGGGGCTGCCGTTCGTGAGCGACCGGGGCGATCGGGTGCGGTACCACGACGTGGTGCGGGCGCCGATGCTGCGGCTGCAGCGCAATCGCTCGCCACGGGGGTGGACGGAGGCGCACGCGCGGCTCGCGGAGACGTTCGCCGGGTGGCGGCGCGAGGCGGAGACGGTCCTTGAACCGGCGGAGCTGTGGAAGGACGAGCCGTGGCGGGAGCTGCGGCTCGCGGAGTCGTACCACCTGCTGTGCGCGGGGTCACGGGCGGCGTTGCCCGTGGTGCTGCGGGACGTCGTGAACGCCTGCGACAAGGGCGAGGTCATCGCCCGGCGCTGGGTGCAGGTCCTGCTGGACGCGGGAGCGGACGCCGGTGCCGCGGCGGCCGGCAAGTGGGGGCGGGACCTGCTGGACGCGCTGGCGGAAGGGTCGTGCATCGCCGCCCTGGGGCTGCTCGCCGACCGCGCCGGACTCGATGACCGCGGCCAGGCGGTGGCGCGGATGCTGCGGGGGCGCGACCATCGCAACAACGGGGCGTACGAGGAGGCGCTGGCCGAGTACGACCGGGCTCTCGCACTCGATCCGGAGCTGGCGCGGGCCTACTACGGCAAGGGCTCGACCCGCGCGAGGCAGGGCGACCTCGCCGCCGCGATCACCGAACTCGACCGGGCACTCGACCTCGCGCCGGACTACGTCCAAGCCCTCAGGATTCGAGGCGAGTTCCACCGGTCGCTCGGCCACTTCGGTGAGGCCCTCAGGGACCTGGGACGGGCGATCGAGCTCCAGCCGACGGACGCGTTCCCCTGGGCGTCCCGGGGTGCCACCTGGCACAGCGCCGGAGAGCACGACGAAGCCCTCGCCGACCTGAACCGGGCGTTGGAGCTCGACCCCGAATACGTATGGGCGTTGGTCCGGCGAGCGCGGCTGCGGCGTGACCGCGACGAGCACACGCAGCAGATGGCCGACCTGGACCGGGCGGTCCAACTGGCCCCGGAATCGGCGACGGTGGCGTGCGCGCGGGGTGACGCGCTGCGGATCGCGGGCGACTACGCGGAGGCCCTCGCGGAGTACGACCGGGCCCTTGGGCTCAACGACGCCTATGCGTCCGCGTATGCGAGCCGCGGTGTGACGCATGGCCGCCTGAACCGCCATGACCGGGCGCTGGCGGACCTCGACCGTGCCGTGGAGCTGTCCCCCGGCTACGCCTGGGCGCTGGCCCAGCGCAGCGTGGTTCACACCGCCCTGGGAGCCCACGAGGAAGCGTTCGCCGACGCGGACCGTGCCCACACCCTGTCGCCCGACTCGGGCTGGTTCCTGACCTGCCGGGGGAACGCGCTGCGCTCCCTGGGGCGCCTCGACGAGGCGCGCGCCGACCTGGACCGTGAGATCGGGCGCAATCCGGGCAGCGCGTGGGTGCTCGTCCACCGCAGTGCCGTCCTGCGCGAACTCGGCCTCTACCGCGAGGCCTTGGCCGATCTCGACGGCGCGCTCCTGATCGATGCCGGGAACGGCGGGGCCCTGCGTCAGCGGGCGGCCACCCTGATGGTCACCGGAAGGGCCGAACAGGCCCTGGCCGATCTCGCCCGCTGCGCCGAGACCGGGTCCGCTTCGGCATGGGCCCACCGCAGGGCCGCCGAGATCCACCATTGGTCCGGCCGGAACCGTGAGGCGATGGCCGAACTGTGCGCGGTGGACGCGGCCGGGCACGAGGATCCGAATTTCCTGGAGGAAGTGGGCAAGGCGCACCGCAGGGCGGGGAGATGGGCCCACGCCCGCGACGCGGCCCGCAGGCTCCGCGCGCGGGACGAGGTGCTGGGCACGTGCGACCTCGCCCTGGCGATGAGCGGTTCCGACGGAGTGACCGCTGCCGGTCCGCTGTGGCGGGAGGCCGCCCGGCTGGTGGCCCGTGCGGATCTGCATCCCGCGGATCGCGACTTCGCGGCCGCGCTGACCGCCGCGGGCCTCGAGGACTGGACCGCGCTCGACCACGGGCTCGCACGCGTCCTTGCCGTACCGCGCGAGTGGGACGACCTGGCCGAGCTGGCCGACCTGCTCGCCGAACTCCTGCGCGCCCCCGGAGCCGACCGGCACCGCCTGGCCCCGCGCCTGTCCAGGGTCGTCGCGGCGCGGGACGCCTTCCAGGCGCTATACGCGGAGTCCGGCCCTGTCGCGTAGGTGAGGAAGCCGGACCAGGGGCGGCCGGACCACGATCGGCCGGACCTGGCCGGGCGGCCGGACCGGCCCACCCCCGTGTGGCCGTGGCATGGACGTTTCGCGGCCCTCCGGAGGCCGATGAAGAGGCCCCGTGAAGACCGGTCAAAAGTGATCTCAGGGGTGACTCTTCAGATATCCCTTCGCCTCCGAACCGACCGTTCCCGGTCGATTACAGTGCTGCGCAGAAGTGCAGGCGGAGAGCAGGGAAGGAGGTGCCGTGAGCACCGCAGCAGCCACCGGAGTCTGGGGCCGCGCCGAGCAGCAGGATTTCCGCAGCCGGGTCCGCGGCACGCTGCTCGGGGCCGCCGTCGGCGACGCGCTCGGCGCCCCCGTCGACTCGCTGAGCCTCGACGGGATACGGGAGGCCCACGGTGCGGAAGGGCTGACCGAGCCCGCCCCCGCTCACGGCAGGCGCGGCGCCGTCACCGCCGCCACACAGCTCACCCTCTTCACCGTCGACGGACTCATACGCGCCCAGGTCCGGCGCGACACCGGCGCCTGGCACCCGCCCACCGATCTGCACCGCGCCTACCGCCGCTGGGCGGCCACCCAGAGCGACTGGGGGCCCGACGAGCGGCGCAAGGAAGACGGCTGGCTGGCCCGTGAGGAGTGGCTCTACTCGCGCCGCTCGCCTGCCCGCGCCTGCCTGACCGGGCTCGGGGACGAGAACATGGGGACGCTCGAAGCCCCCAAGAACCCCGAGGAAAAGGGCGCCGAGGCCGTCACGCGGTCCGCGCCCTTCGGTCTCCTGGTCGGCTGGGAGCCGCAGCTGGTGCTCCAGCTCGCCGTGGAGTGCGCCGTGCAGACGCACGGACATCCCACCGCCTACCTGGCGGCCGGCGCGCACACCATCCTCGTACACGGTCTCGCCCGCGGAGAGTCCCTGGACGGCGCCATCCAGCGGGCCCTCGCGCTCCTTGCCGCCCGGCCCGGCCACCAGCCCGTCACCGACGCGCTGAAGCACGCGCTGGGTGCCGTGCGGCAGGGGATGCCCACGCCCTCCCGGGTGGAGGAGCTGATGGGGGACGGCGGCGCGGAGGGCGCGCTCGCCGCCGCCGTCTACTGCGCCCTCGTGGGCGAGGACATCCGCCACGGACTGCGCCTTGCCGTCAACCACGGGGGCGCGTCCGCCGCCGCGGGAGGCATCTGCGGGGCACTGCTTGGCGCGCTGCACGGGGAGACCGCGCTGCCCCCGGGCTGGCTCACCGAGCTGGAGGGGCGCGCGACGATGCTTGAGCTGGCCGACGACTTCGCGATGGAGATGACGCAGGGGCCCGCGCTGCACGGGCCCGCCGTTTCCTCGCCGGGGTGGCTGGCGCGGTATCCGCGGGCGTGAGGACCTGACGACGGAGAGCGCCGGACAGGCTGCGAACAGCCTGTCCGGCGTTTGAGGGCGAACTCGGCGAAGCCGGTGGTCTGCGGCAGGAAGCCGGTGGTCTACGGCAGCCGGCCCTGCGGGGTGACCACCCCGTCGGCCTCTCCCGGCCGGGGCGGAACAACCGCGGCGCCTGCGGAGCCGTCGTCGTCCGTGTTGATCTTCTCGATGATCGCGTCCCGCTCCGGAGTGTCCTCCGGCTTCAGGTGGCCGACCAGGATGTAGAGGATCAGCGAGACCGCCAGCGGGATCGAGACCTGGTACTCCAGCGGCACCCCGCCCTCGACGCTCCAGTTGATCGGGTAGTTGACCAGCCAGAAGGCGAGCAGACCCATCGACCAGCTGGTCAGCGCCGCGGTCGGCCCCGACTTGCGGAACGTGCGCAGCAGACCCAGCATCATCGGGATCGCGATCGGACCCATGAGGCCCGCCACCCACTTGATGACGACCGTGATGATGTCCTTGAAGGCGGGGGAGTTGACCTGCGTCGCCACCGCCATCGACAGGCCCAGGAAGACCACCGTCGTCAGACGGGCCGCGATGAGGCCCTTGCGGTCGTTCCAGCTCCTGGCCGCCTTGGACACCACCGGCGCCACGTCCCGCGTGAAGACCGCCGCGATCGCGTTCGCGTCGGACGAGCACATGGCCATCGTGTGCGAGAAGAAGCCGACGATTACCAGACCCAACAGGCCGTGCGGCAGCAGCTGTTCGGTCATCAGGGCGTACGAGTCCGAGCCGTCGGGCTTCTTCGCGTCCACCAGGAGCGGGGACATCCACATCGGGAAGAAGAGGACGACCGGCCACACCAGCCACAGGATCGCCGAGAGCCGGGCCGAGCGCGCGGCCTCGCGGGGGGTCGCCGTGGCCATGTAGCGCTGGGCCTGGTTGAGCATGCCGCCGTTGTACTCGAAGAGCTTGATGAACAGGAATGCCAGCAGGAAGACCGTCCCGTACGGCCCGACCAACGGCTGGCCGTGGCCCGCGAGTTCGGGCTCGTCCCAGACCCCGAAGAATCCGCCGTGGTCGCCGAGCTTGGACACCACGGCCACGAACATCGCGACACCGGCCAGGAGCTGGATGATGAACTGGCCCAGCTCGGTGAGCGCGTCGGCCCACAGGCCGCCGATCGTGCAGTAGATGGCCGTGATCACGCCGGTGATCAGGATGCCCTGGTTGATCGAGATGCCGGTGAAGACGGAGAGCAGCGTGGAGATGGCGGCCCACTTGGCGGCCACGTCCACGATCTTCAGGAGCATGCCGGACCAGGCGAGCGCCTGCTGGGTCTTCAGGTTGTAGCGGTTCTTGAGGTACTCCAGCGGCGAGGCCACGTGCAGCCGTGAGCGCAGCCGGTTGATGCGGGGTGCGAAGAGCTTCGAGCCGATGGCGATGCCGAGCGCGATCGGGAACGACCAGGTGATGAAGGACGTGACGCCGTAGGTGTACGCGATGCCCGCGTACCCGGTGAACATCACCGCGCTGTAGCCGGACATGTGGTGCGAGATGCCGGACAGCCACCAGGGCATCTTGCCGCCCGCGGTGAAGAAGTCGCTCACGTTGTCCACGCGCTTGTGGGACCAGACGCCGATCGCGACCATGATGCCGAAGTAGCCGATGAGCACGGCCCAGTCGAGACTGTTCATGTGCCCCCTCCAGGGGTCCGCCTTGTGAACTGCGCTGAAATGCCGTGCACTTCGCCAGTTTCGTGTCATACGGGACGTGGGCGGCCTTGAAGTGCCCGCTCATGGTGGGTTCGGGCGGACGCCGCGGACAACCGCCCGTAAGGTCAAGAGCGAGTAAAATCGTTCTGTTTGCTGACCTTCGTTCACATCCTTGATTCTGGATGACCTTCTGAAGGGGCTCTGAAGAGGTTCTGAAGAGGTTCTGAAGGGGGTCTGAAAACACGCGAAAACGGCTGTACGGGACCCGAGTCCCGTACAGCCGTGGCCTGTTCCGCGCGGCGGTCGACGCCTACCGCATCAGCTCGCCCGCGTTCACCAGAAGCGACTGCCCCGTGATCGCCCGCGCCCGGTCCGACGCGAGGAAGACCGCCGCGTCCGCCACGTCCCCGTCCGTGGCGAGGTCCGGCAGTGCCATCCGCTCCGCCAGGCGCCCCCGCACCTCCTCCTCCGGCACTCCCTCGGTGTGCGCGGTGAACTGGACGTAGGCCTCGACCGGCGGGCCCCACATCCAGCCGGGCAGCACCGTGTTGACCCGGATGCGGTCAGGTCCCACCTCGTGCGCCAGCGAGTACATCGCCGACGTCAACGCGCCCTTCGAGGCCGCGTACGCCGCCTGCCGCACCTGCGAGGGCGCCGCGACGGCCGACTGCGTGCCGATGAACACCACCGAGCCGCCGCGCTCCTTGAGCGCGGGCAGGCAGGCCCGCGTCATCCGCAGCGTGCCGAGCAGATTGACGTCGATGACCTGCTGCCAGGTGTCGAAGTCGGCGTCCCGCACGCCCCCGAAGTAGCTGTCCCAGGCGGCCACGTGGACGACCGCGTCGATCCCGCCGAAGCGCTCGCGCGCCAGGTCGGCCAGGGCCTCGCACTGGGCCTCGTCGGTGATGTCGGTCGCGCGGTACGCCGTCCGCGTGCCCTCGGGATCGATCTCCGCCGCCGACTTGGCGAGGTTCGCCTCCGTGCGCGCCCCGAGGACGGCCCGGCCCCCGTCGCGCACGACGGCGGCCGCCACCTGGTGACCGAGACCGGCACCGACACCCGAGACGACGACGGTCTTTCCTTCGAGGAGCGAGCGCATGGGGCGCCTCCCGGCTCTGGCAGTTTTGCTGACGGGGCGTCAGAGTATGGGCGTCCACCGGAGGAAGGAAGAGGGGAAAGGGGAGAGGCATGAGCGACGACACCCGCGAGAACACGGGCGAGACCCGGGAGAACACGCGTGAGAACACCCGCAGCGAGGTGTACGGGGAGCTGGCCGGCGTCGGGCCCTACGGCGTGCACCCGGGCCACGCCCTGATCACCATGGTCGAGCCGCACCCGGGCCACGAGTACGCGTACAACCGCTGGTACGAGGACGACCACTACTACGCGGGTGCGATGGCGATGCCCTGGATGTACGCGGGCCGCCGCTGGGTCGCACCCCGCGAGCTCCAACTCCTGCGCATCCCGGAGAAGTCCGCCGTCGCCCAGCCGGTGACCGCGGGCTGCTACCTCTCCACGTACTGGGTCACCGAGGGCCGCTACGACGAGCACATGAAGTGGACCGTCGGCATCAACAAGCGCCTCAACCGCGACGGCCGCGTCTACCAGGACCGCACGCACGTCTTCACGGCCTTCCAGGACCACGAGGCCACCGTCTACCGCGACGGGGCGGCCGGGCCCCGCGACTTCCACGCGCTGGACCACCCCTACCAGGGCCTCGTCCTGGAGGTCGTCGACGCCGAGTCGGGCGAGCGGCGGGAGGAGCTGCTCGAATGGCTGCGGGCCAAGCAGCTGCCGCGCGCCCTGGCCGGGTCACCGGCCGCGATGGTGACGATCTTCCGGCCGACGCCGCTGCCGGGGGACCGCATGACGTACGTGAAGCAGGTCGAGGGGGTCGACACGCGGCTGACGCTGCTCTGGTTCCTGCAGGCCGATCCGCGGGAGTGCTGGCAGGAGCACTTCGCCGGGCGGGCGGATGCGGTTGCGGAGTCGGGCCTCGGGCGGGTGGAGCTGGTGGCGCCGTTCATTCCCACGGTGCCGGGGACGGACCTGTACGTCGATCAACTGCGGTAGCCGATCAGTTCACTTCACTGGTCCGTCCGCTGGCTCGGCGGCGCACGGTCCGCGCGTAGACCGCGCGTAGACCGCGCGTAGACCGCGCGTAGACCGCGCGTAGACCGCGCGTAGACCGCGCGTAGACCGCGCGTAGGGCCGAGCCCCCTCGGCCGGGACGGCGGGCCAGTCGAGAGGGCTCAATCGGTTCTGCTTATGCGGTTGTTGATCTCTCGCTGATCCTGTGGTGCTGATGCGCGACGTGGTGCCTATCAGCCGAGGTGTGACGTCTCCCGGCCGACCTCGGAGACGAACGCGCGCCACGAGTCGGAGGGAAAGGCGAGGACGGGGCCCTCGGTGACCTTTGAGTCCCTGACCGAAATGGCCGTTGAAATCGGTGACTTGACCTCGACGCATGCGCCGTTTCCCGTGGAATACGAGGACTTGACCCACGTATTCGTAGCGCCCTGATGAATTGCCATGGTTACTCCGGTTTGCCCAGTTGTTGAGTTGCGGTCACCGCCAAGAGCGGCTGCGCCAACAGGTGTTGCTTGATGGCGTGAATGACGCTACTCGCCAACATCGCTGAGTGAAGGGAGCGTTCACTCAACCGGATGGCATATTCCAGTGGGGTCTTCCGCCCCGCCGAGGGCAAGGTGTACCGTGCGGCGCGCTCGCGTGCGGGGCGGTCATATACGCGCTGGGCGATCTAGCGTGCGTACTCTTTCGCGATGTCTGCGATGAGTTGGCGTGATTGGTCCACGTTCAGGGCCTGTGCCCGCAGATGTTCGTACATCACGCTGTACTGCTGGACGTCGTTCGCTTTCTCCAGATAGAGATCGCTCGTCACGCCCTCGATGTAGACCACGCTGGAATCCGCGGCGTCCGGGAATTCGAGAATGGCGTACTGGCCGTTGAGGCCGGGGTGCGCGCCCATCTCGAAGGGAATCACCTGGACGGTCACGTGCGGCAGTTGTGACTGCTCCACGAGGTGTTCGAGCTGGTCGCGCATGAGATGCCGGGAGCCGACCACGCGGCGCAGCGCGGACTCGTCCAGGACGGTCCACAGACGCAGTGGATTCTCCGGCGCGCTGATGCGCTCCTGGCGGCGGACACGGACCTGGACGCGCTTCTCGATGTCCGTCGGCGTGGTCTCCGGCAGCGCGCCGGTGATGAGCGCCTCCGCGTACGGACGGGTCTGCAGCAGGCCGGGGACGACCTGCGGGTCGTACACGCGCAAGGAGGCCGCGTCCGTCTCCAGACCGATGTAGACGCTGTACGGGATGTCCCCGAAGGAGTGCCACCAGCCCTGCTGGCGGGAGTCCTTGGCCATTTGCATGAGCGAGTCGACGATGCGGTGGTCCTCCACCTCGTAGACCCCGCAGAGATCGCGTACATCGCGCTGACTGATCGAACGGCGGCCGTTCTCGAGGCGGCTGATCTTCGACTGCGAGACCAGCAGGCGCTCGGCGACCTCCTCGGCCGTCATGCCCTTGAGCTCGCGGAGCCTGCGGAGCTCCTGGCCCAACCGGCGTCGCCTGACGGTGGGATTGACACTGGACGCCACGGACGTGCACCTCCGACTACATGCCTCTACTTTGCGTATCTGCTGTTCAGCAGAGTGCCACCAACGCGTCGCGCACCGCTGGGAAACAGCCGATGTGCGGTGCGAACCGCAATGCGACGCGAAGACGGACATGAGGACTGGTGGTGAGGGGTGCGGCCCGGCTGCGCGGCGCCACGACATGCGGCCGCGCGGGGCGGAGGTACCGGTGTCGTCGTCCGGACGCTCCGGTGCCAGTGCCCCGCGCGGCCCAGCGGCTCCCGTACCGGGTCTGGGGGACTGCGGTGCGGCGTTGCTGTTGCCGATACTGCGGTGCTGCGGTGAGTCTTTACTGCGGTGCGTCGATCGATGCCGACCGGCTAGTGGGCCACGGCACGTGCCATGGACCCGCGGCGCGGCTGCATCGGAACCCCGCCGGGTTCCGGCGCGGTCCTGGCCGGCTGTCGGCCACCGCCGTGTCCACCTGGTCCGCCCGGCCCGCCCGGTCCCGCTGGGGCCGGGCTGCGGCGTGGCTGAGCGGCCACACCGTTCTGGACGTCCATCACGGCGTGCGCCACGAGGCCGCCCATCGGGTCGTGCCTGATCAGGTCCCGGAGACGGGAGCGCGATGAACGCCCCTCGTTGC
The DNA here is from genome assembly GCF_055585065.1 of Streptomyces sp. NPDC054047. Taxonomy (NCBI): domain Bacteria; kingdom Bacillati; phylum Actinomycetota; class Actinomycetes; order Kitasatosporales; family Streptomycetaceae; genus Streptomyces; species Streptomyces sp. NPDC054047. The sequence goes on from NZ_JBVJKV010000012.1 coordinate 326,314, forward strand.
CGGGGTAGAGGTGCTTGCCGAGTCCCACTGCGTGAGCGAGCGCGGCGAGCGCCGCGGTCCGCGGGTCCGGCGGTACGCCGGTGCGGATCGCACTGTCCAGCCGGGACCTGATGTCCCGGCTGATTGCCGTGTCCGTCGCTTGGTAGCGAGTCGTCGGCAGCACTCCGCACATCTGGCCCGAAACGGCATGCACCATGCCGCACCGCTCCAGGTGCGCGAGGTAAATCTGGCGCAGCCCCAGTCGGGGCCCGCCAATCCAGTGGACTGCCCGAACCGGGCTGCCGCGCCTGCGCAGCAGTTCCAGTGCGGAGTCCAGAGTCGGATCTCCGGTCGGCCGTGGCATCACCACGGCGATACGATCCCCGTCTGGGGCTATCCGTCCGGCCAGCGCCAGCTCCACTAGCTGTGCTCCGGCCAGACCGAGGTCGAGCGACTGCGGCTGCGCTGTGGTACCCGTGGCCGGGTCCAAAGCGAGCAGCAGAAGCTCCTCCGGAATTGTTCTGCGGCTCCTGCCCATCCATGCCTCCCCGCGTGGATGAATGACAGGGTGACCCCTCTCACATTGGTCTGTCGAGAGTGCGTGACCGGTAAGTACGGGAACCAGTAGGTATGTCGTTCTCGTCTACCACGGGGGTTAAGCCCCCACACAGGACACTGGTACATGGTTCGGACAGCGGGTCCGGCCATGTTTTGGCGCAACGGCAACGCGAGCGGCATGGCGTACGAGGAGGCATCGGTGGCGGGCGAGACCCCCGACAGGTCGAAGCAGCGGAAGTCGTCGGGGAAACCGACTGGGGCAGAACCGTCCGTGCCGGCACCGGAGGAACGCGACCCGCGTCTGGCGGTGGCCCGCGAGGTCCCCGCGGCGCGGGAGGAGTCCCCGGCGAAGGAATCCCCGGCGAGCGAGGAGCAGCGCCAGGACCGGGCGACGGCGGTCTTCTCGACGAAGGCGGTCGCGGAAGCGGCGGCGGCGTCCGGGACCGCGGGTTCCGGGGACTCCAAGGGCTCCGCGGAGTCCGAGGGCTCTGAGGGCCCCGCCGAGGGCGCCGCGAGCGCCGAGGGCGAGCCCAAGGGCGCGGAGAAGGGCGACGCGCGGCTGCGGGCCGCAGTGGCGGCGTGGGTGGCCTCGGCGGACGAGGAGGCCCCCGAGGCCGCGGATGCCGGGAAGCCCGCGGAGAAGGCGGCTGCGACCGGCGAGGAGAGCTCCTCGGAGGAGGGCTCCTCCGGCGCCGGTGCGGCCTCCGACGCTTCGGCTGCGTCCGGCGACTCCGATGAGGCCGGTGACGCTGGCGACCCCAAGTCCGAGGCGACTGCCTCGGGCGTGGCTGCGGCTGCGGCCGGCGCGCGGAAGGATTCCCCCGACGCCGAGGCCCCGGCTGATGGCAAGGCCGAGACGGATGCCTCCGAGGAGGACGTGGCTGGCGCAGGGGAGAGCGGGTCCGACGCTTCGGCTGCGTCCGGCGACTCCGGCGACTCCGGCGACTCCAGCGACTCCGGCGACTCCGATGAGGCCGGTGACGCTGACGACCTCAAGTCCGAGGCGACCGCCTCTGGCGTGGCTGCGACAGCGGCTGCGGCTGCGGCGCAGGGCGCCGACGGCGACGAGAAGGATTCCCCCGACGCTGAGCCGGGTGCCGCCGCCGACGCCTCGGAAGGTTCGTCGGACGACGCCGACGAGACGCGTGAAGCCGACGCGGCCGACAGCGACGCCGACGCCGACGAGAAGGCCGGGAGCAAGGCCGAGGGCGAGCCCAAGGCCAAGGCCCCGGAACACCCCTCCGGCGGAGTCGACCAGGCCACCGCCGTCTTCAAGGCGTTGCCCCCGAAGGCGGTCGACCAGCCGACCACCATGCTCAAGATCGGCGACCACAAGCCGGGGGCCAAGAAGCCCGAGGACAAGCCCGCCGCAAAGCCGGAAGCAAAGCCGGAAGCAAAGCCCTCCGCCAAGCCGGAAGGTGCCGCCGAGCGCACCAGCAAGTTCGTCGCGCTCAAGCCCCTGGACAACGCACCGTCCAGCGGCGCGCTGCCCCCGGCCAAGGCGGCGGCCCCCGCGGCCGGAGCGACCGCGGCCGGAGCGACCGCGCCCGAGAAGGAGAAGGCCGCCGAGCCCGGCAGCGTGGGCCCCGAGCGCACCACCCAGCAGCCGCTCCCCCCGCGGCCCGCGCTCGACCTGCTCGCCGAGCTGACCAACACCCCGCCGCCGCCGGAGACCCCGGTCCGCACCGCCGTGCGGAGGGTCAAGATCTGGACGCCGCTGGTGCTGCTCATGGTGGTCGTCTTTGCGGTCGTACAGGCTGTGCGCCCGCTGCCGACGCCCACCCTCACGCTCACCGCGAAGGAGACGGTCACCTTCGAGGGAGGCAAGCCGTCCATGCCGTGGCCCAGCAAGGGCCAGGCGGCGATGGACGTGAACGGCATCGGGACGTTCGGCACGTCCGGCGACCAGAAGCCCGTGCCGATCGCGAGCATCGCCAAGGTCATGACGGTCTACCTCGTCCTGCGTGACCACCCCCTGAAGCCGGGCAACAACGGCCCGGACATCCCGGTCGACGCCGCCGCGGAGAAGCACTACGAGACCGGCAAGGCGGGCAACGAGTCGGTCGTCAAGGTCTCCGAGGGCCAGAAGATCAAGCAGTACGAGGCGCTGCAGGCGGTCATGCTGCCGTCCGCGAACAACATCGCCAAGCTGCTCGCCCGCTGGGACACCAAGAGCGATTCCGAGGACGAGTTCGTCGCGAAGATGAACAAGACCGCCAAGGAACTCGGCATGAAGAACACCCACTACACGGACCCCAGCGGCCTGGACAAGACGACCGTCTCGACCGCCGAGGACCTCGTGAAGCTGGGCCGGGCCGCGATGGAGGACCCGGTCTTCAACGAGATCTCGCGCCAGCCCAGCTACAAGGACCTCAACGGCGACAAGCAGAACAACTTCTTCGGGCTCGTCCCGACGGTCGCCATCGGCATCAAGACCGGCACCACCACCGCGGCGGGCGGCAACATCCTCTTCGCCGCGGAGAAGAAGGTCGGCGGCGAGACCCGCACGATCATCGGCGCCGCCCTCGGCCAGTACGGGCAGGACGGCGTGGCCAACATCGACCAGGTCACCGGGGTCACCCGCAAGCTGATCGAGGCCGGTCAGGGCGCGCTCACCGCCAAGACGATCGTGAAGAAGGGCGATGTCGTCGGCGAGGTCGACGACGGCCTGGGCGGCACGACCCCGGTCGTCGCCACCAAGGACGTCTCCGCCGCGGGCTGGTCGGGCCTGACCGTGAAGCTGAAGCTCGGCGAGGACGGCGGCGAAACCATCCCGCACTCGGCGAAGGCCGGTACCAAGGTCGGGGTCCTGAGCGTCGGCGACGGCAAGGACGGCGCCGTCGAGGTGCCCGTCGCGCTCCAGAAGGACCTCGCGGAGCCGGGCTTCGGAGCCAAGCTCCAGCGCGTCGGCTGAGGCATACGCGGCAGGCGTACGCACCAGGCATACGCACCGGGTGCGGGCGGTGGCACAAGCCGCCGCCCGCACCCGCGCCTTGGCCGAACTCCGCCGGACCCGCGCGGAGGGAGCCCCCACCCCGGGCTCCGTCCGTGCTGTGCGTGCTAGCGTCCTAAGTTCGGGGGTAGTACGCCGGGGCTGTGTGACGGGGTGTTCCGGGACGGACCCCCTGGCACGCCCCCCGGACGGACAGAGAACGACACGGGGAGTGCCGTAAGTGGCCACAGCGGAGCCGACGCGAGCCGACGACGCCGATCCTGATTCCGGCACCGGTGGCGGCACCCGCACCGGGGCGCGAATACAGCTGCCCGCCCAGCGCCGCACCCAGCCCGCGGCGCCCGAACGGGCCTCCGCATGGCACCGGTTCCTGCGCCACCCCGTGACCGTCACGACGGTCGTCGCGGCCGTCCTGCACGTCGTGTGGTTCTTCACCTTCGCCAACAGCGGCGGAGACCTCGCCGCGCAGGACGCCTGGGCCGAGTTCGTCGGCCGGCACCCCGACTCCGCGTACAACCTCGCCTGGTACGGCGGGATGCACCCGGTGTCGTACAGCGTCGTCTCGCCGTATCTGATGTCGGTGCTCGGCGTCCGGACCACGATGATGATCGCCGGCACGGTATCCGCCGCGCTGCTCACGATGATCCTGATCCGCAGCCGTGCGGTGAAGCAGCCGCTGTGGCCCGCGTTCGCGGGTGTCTTCGCGCTGTTCTGCAACGCGGTGTCGGGCCGCGTGACGTACGGCCTCGGCCAGATGTTCGCGCTGATGGCCGTCGCCGCCGTCTTCTGCTGGCCCTACCGCTGGCGCTACAAGCGGTGGGCGAAGGCCCTGGTCGCCGCGCCGTTCGCCGCGCTCGCGACCATGGGGAGCCCGGTGGCCGGACTCTTCGTGGGCCTGGTCGCCGTCGCGCTGTTCCTCAGCAAGCGCTACCCCGGGGCGTACGCCCTCGGGCTCGCGCCCGCCGCCGTCGTGGGCATCTCCGCGTGGCTCTTCCCGTTCTCCGGCACGCAGCCGATGTCGTTCGGGTCGGCCTCGCTGCCGCTGATCTGCTCCGGCCTGGTCTTCTTCCTCGTACCGAAGCACTGGAAGACCGTGCGGATCACCACCGCCGTGTACGCGGCCTTCGTGCTCGGCGTCTGGCTGATCAGCTCGCAGATCGGCTCCAACATCACCCGCCTCGCGATGTCCTTCGGGGGCGTCGCGCTGCTGGCCGCGCTGCCGTTCACGGTGAAGAAGTCCCGCAAGTGGTACACGATCGTCCTGGCGCTCGTCGCCTTCACCGGCTGGGTCGGGTTCAAGGCGGTCGACGACATAGTGCACACCACGCCCCAGGCCTCCTGGACGCGTGAGCTCGCGCCGCTGGTGAACGAGCTGCAGGAGGTCGGCGCCGAGAAGGGCCGCGTCGAGGTCGTGCCCGCGCGCAGCCACCGAGAGGCGTCCGCGCTCGCGCCGTACGTGAACCTCGCCCGCGGCTGGAACCGGCAGGCGGACATGGAGCGCAACCCCCTCTTCTACGACGACACCCTCAACTCCGCGAACTACCACGAGTGGCTCCAGCGCTGGTCCGTGCACTACGTCGTGCTGCCCAAGGGCGAGCCTGACGGGGACGGCGGCAAGCGCGAGTCCCAGCTGGTCGAGAAGGGCCTGCCGTATCTGAAGCAGGTGTGGGTCGACTCGAACTGGCAGCTGTACGAGGTCACCGACCCGACCCCGCTCGCCGAGCCGCCCGCGGTCGTCGACCGGGCCGAGGCGGGCGGCATGACGATCGAGGTGAAGAAGGCGGGCCGCGTCCTGATCCGCGTCCCGTACTCGCCGTGGCTCAGCATCGTGGACGCCGACGGCAAGGGCGTCGAGCGCCCGAAGGAGACCGAGGAGTCCAAGCGCCGGCGCGAGACGGACGAGGACGCCCCCAAGGAGTTCGACAACGTCAACGGCTGCCTCATGGAGGCGAAGGAAGACGCCGAGGGCGACAAGTGGACCGAACTCCTGGCCCCCGGCCCCGGCACCTACCGCCTCGGCGCCCCCTACCAACTCCCACGCGGCACGGCCTGCCCGGAGGAACTGCGCGAAAGCGCGCGCTAGCCGGGCGCCAACCGAAGCGGCCAGAACGGCGGGCCCCCGGGCCCAGCCCCACCGAGGCAGGACCACCCGGCACCGGGGCCCCGGGCTCCCGGCGCTCGGGCCTTCGGGCCCCCGGGACGGCGAGTCACTCGGGGTTGCTGGGGCGCTGGCTCCCCGGGTTATGGGGACGGTGGGCACCCGGGCTGCCCTACCACTGGGGTGTTCAGACCCCCGGACACCCGCGCCCCGAGGCTTCCGGGCTCCGGAGCATCCGTCACCTGCGAAACCCGGCCGCCCGGCTGCCGGGGCGGTGAGTCGTCCGGCCTCCCGGCTTCCCGGCCGCTGGCTCGCCGGGGGGCCGGGGGGAGGGTGCCCGGGCTACTGGAGCACGGAGGGGGTGAGAAACCCGCGCCCCGAGTCTCGGGGCGTCGAGGTGCTTACTCGCTCACCGGGAACGCCACGTCGCACACCTGGTCGTCCGGGCCTGCCGTGTCCCATTCCACGAAGTAGATCTCGCGGCACGGGCCCGTGACCTTCAGGCCCTCGCGGGCCACCCACGCCTCCACCGCCTCGAACGCGCCGAGGATCTGCGGGTAGGAGACCTGGGCCTTGGTGATGCGGGTGTAGGCGATCCGGTGGGCGGGCTCCACACGGGAGCTCGTGCCCCGCCGGTCGCCCGTCCTGCGCGCCCACGCCCTCGCGGCTTCCGCGTCCCTGACCGGCACGCACGCCTCCGCGGGGCCGTCGCTGTCCTGGGTGACCTCGGCGTGGTAGACGACGAACGGCGAGTCCGCCATGCCGCCGCACTCGCTCTCGGCCGCCTCCTCCAGGCGTCGCGTGGACGCGTCGATCCAGACCGGCAGCTCCTCGGCGAGCAGGTGCCTGCTCTCGCAGATGACGTACTGCTCCGGCACGTCGACGGTCTTGACCTCGAACTCTTTCCCGTACATCTCGGAACCTCTTCCAGACAGTCGTCCACGGAGGTACCCCACGAGCGTGCGCTGCTCCGCGTGCCGCTCCTCGACGCCCGCCCAGTAGGCGGTGACCGCCCGCCCCGCCTGCTCGCCGTCGAGCCGTACCGTCACGGCGATGTCCGCGAGCGGCATGCCCAGGCGGCGCAGCAGGACGACCATGCGGGCGCTCTCCACCTGCGTCGCGCGGTAGTGGCGGTAGCCGGTGGACTCGTCGACGTACGCGGGGGTCAGCAGGCCCAGGCGGTCGTACAGGCGCAGTGCCTTGGGCGAGAGCCGTGCGCGGGCGGCGAAGTCGCCGATGGTGAGCAGCGGTTCGTCGCCCGCCGGTGCGTCTTCCGGCTCATATCCCGGCCCTCCTTCCGGTCCGTCTGCCTGTGCGGATTCCTGCGCGTGCGCGTCCATGAGGGCATCCTCCGTCACCGGGCCCCTCGGCCCGGCACGCGTGACGATGGGCTCTGCCCCAGGGGGAAGGTCAACCGGTGCCGGACGGTCGGGGCGGCACGGGAGGCGCGCCCCGGGGGCCGTAGTACGCCTGCGCCTCCAGCCACCGGCGGTGCCTGCCGCGCCGTACCCCCACGATGATCGCGATCCCCGCGCCCGCGAGCAGGCCGAGGAGCGGCACGACGACGGTCACGACGATGCCGCCGACGAAGGACGCGAGGTCGGCGTCGTCACCGGGCGCGAAGGTGAGGATGCCGCGCGGGTCGTCGCACGTCACGCGGTAGTCCGCTGCCGTGTCCGACTTCAGCACGAACACCCGCTGCCACTCGACGCTGCCCTTGGTCACGGTGAAACTGCCGTCGGGCGTGGTGACGCGCGGCGCGGAGCCGGAGGGGCCGGAGACGACCTCGCAGTGCGCACGTGCGGCGAAGGGGCTGCGTACGTAGATGGCGGCGTCGTCCTCGGGACCGATGCGCACCGTGACGGACCGCCCGCTCACGAACGCCTTGCCGTCGTCGACGGAATCCACCGTGGAGGTCAGCGTCATGACGAAGCTCGCGATGCCGATGCCCACACAGATCGCCGCGATCACCCCCGCGACGACGAACCACCGCCGCCGGGGCCGCAGTTGCCGCGCGTCGATGCGTGGCGGCGGCCCGGGCGGTGGCCCATAGGGATACATATCGGAACGATGACAGCCCGCCGACGGTTGGGGAAGGGCCCCGAGGATGAGGTGCGGGGCCCTCAAGGATGAGTTGCGGAGAGCCAGAGGATCATCACTGACTCTGGGGGACCCTTCACCCCTCACCCTTCACGTAGTCCTGCCAGATGCGGACGGGAAAGACGTTGCCGTGCTGCGAACGCGCCCCGCCCACACCGGACATGGGCATCAGCTGCGCCTTGCCCGGACTGGTCCGGAACATCGTCACGGCGGTCGACAGCTCCCCGGTGGTGGCGGTGAACCACGCCGAGCGGAGGCGGTCCTGGTCGCCGGTGCGCCCGGCGGTGACCGGCCTGCGCAGGGCCGATGCGCCGACACCGCGCATGGCACCGGCGGCCTCGTCGGCCACATCCGGGTCCAACGCCCGCCGCGCGCCCGGCCTTTCGAACCCGCTGACCGGCTCGTCGTCCTTCACGACCTTGGTCACCGAGTAGGGATCGTGCCGCAGGCCGCGGTTGACGAAGGTGCTGTAGGCGCCGGCCATGCGGATCGCGCTGGGGGTCGACGTACCGACCGGAAAGGACCGATCCAGGCGCGCCATGCTGCCCTCCAGCAGCCCGGAGGCCACGGCGGTGCGCCGCACCCGCTCCAGGCCGACGTCCTTGCCGAGGCGTACGTAGGTGGCGTTGCCGCCCTTCGCGAGGGCCCGGCGCAGGGTGGGATGGGCGGAGTCCGACCCGTCTGCCAAGGTCGAGCCGTCCGCGGAGCCCGAGCCGTGCGCGGAGCCCGAGCCGTCCGGGGAGATCCCGCCGACGGCGTCGGGGGCGGCCGACTCGCGCAGGAGGCCGTCATCGCCGTAGAAGCTCCCGGCCGAAGCGGGCTGCCACCGCGTGTCCCGACCGGCCGACGTACGCAGTCCGTGTTCGAGGGCGGAGGCGAGCACGAAGGGCTTGAAGGCGGACCCGACGGGGACGCCGGAGGTGTCGGCGTTGTTGGTGAAATGCTTGGTGGCGTCGGCCCCTCCGTACAGGGCGACGATGGCGCCGTCGGACGGACGCACGGAGGCGGCGCCCACCTGCACGCCCTTGTCGGCGGGGCGCTTCTTCGGATCGATGTCGCGGTCGAGCACGCGCTCGACCGCGCCCTTCAGGCGCCGCACCTTCTCCTTGTCGAAGGTGGTGTGGATCTTGTAGCCGCCGCGGGCGAGGTCCTTGTCGGTGAGGGCGGTGTGCTGCTTGACGTACTTGTTCGCGACGTCGACGAGATAGCCGGTCTGCCCGCTGAGGCTGGTGGTCCGGGACTCTTTGTGGGGCTCGGGGTAGGTGGCGAACCTGGCGCGCACCTCCGCCTTCATGAGTCCGGCCCTGACCTGCCGGTCGAGAATCCACTTCCAACGGGCCTCGGAGCGACGGTGGTTGGCGCGGCTGGCGGACGGGTCGTACTGCTCCGCGCCCTTCAACAGGGCGGCGAGGGCGGCGCCTTGGCTGGGGTTCAACTGCCGGGCGGGGATGCCGTAGTAGGCATGGGCGGCGGCCTCGATCCCGTAGGCACCGCGCCCGAACCAACTGGTGTTGAGGTACCCCTGAAGGATCTCGCGCTTGCTCTTCTTCCGGTCCACCTTCAGCGCGATGACGAACTCCTTGACCTTCCGGGTCACGGTCTGGTCCTGGGAGAGGTAGGTGTTCTTCACGTACTGCTGGGTGATGGTGGAGCCGCCCTGGGTCTCCTGGCCGCGGACCATGTTGACGGCGGCGCGGGCGAGGCCCGTGGGCGAGACGCCCGAGTCGCTGTAGAAGGTGTCGTTCTCGGCGGCGATGACGGCGTTCTCGACGGCGTCGGGAATCTCCGAGAGCCGTACGTTCTGCCGGTTCACGTCACCGGTGCTCACCATCTGGGTGCCGTCGGCCCAGTAGTAGACGTTGGCTTCGCGCCGGGCGGCGGCGTTCTCGTCGGGGATGTCGACGGAGGCGTACACGAGGGCGAAGAGGCAGGCGAGGGAGGCGATGGTGAGGGTGACGGCCGCGCCCCACTGCCGCCAGGAGGGAAGCCACCGCCGGAGCCCGAGTCTGCCGTGCCGGGGATAGTCGACGAGACGGCGGCGTGGCTTGCGGGCGCGTGCGCGGGGGCGGACGCGGGGGCGTTTGGGCTTGCGCGCGGGCTTTCCCTGAGTGTGTGTCCCCATGGTGGAGGAGAGGGGGGAGGTGGGGGTGGGGGTTGGCCGGGGGCGTATTAGGGGGATGTAACAGCGTCCCAGTGAGGGAAGTGGTGGCGGGGCCCGGCCGCAGCGGCTCCCCTTGGCCACGGCCGGCCCGCCTCAACCATGGGAGCCGACGCTGCGGGAGTGTGCCGGCATCCATGGGAGCCCCAGGGCCGGTGGCATGGCCGGGCCAGGACCTGCACGGACCGCTGCCACCGGGGTTGTCTCACGTGTTCCCAGGCCGGAAGGCTCGACACAGGTTGAATTCGCGAAAGCGCCGGGAACCCGCGTTCGCCCTCGGAGCGGGGCTGCCCTTTCGGCCGGTCACTTCCTGCACAGCGCGGTGTCGAGGAGCTTGTCGACGTTGGCGAAGCCCTTGGCGGTGGGCGGCAGGTCGGCGGTGACGGCGATCGTGGCGGCGCGGCCGTCATCGGTGACGCCGGGGGACGTGTGGTAGCCGGGAGTGTCGCCGCCGTGGCCCCATACGAGGCCGCCGCAGCTCAGCGGGGTGCTGGTCAGCCCCAGTCCGAACCGGACGCCGGGGCCGTAGCCCGCGTCCGCGGGGACCTTGACGGTGGAGCGCATCTGGGCGAGTTGCGCGGGCTTCAGCAGCTCGCCGCCGATCAGCGCCGAGAAGAAGCGGTTCAGGTCACTGGGCGTGGAGATGAGCTGCCCGGCCGCCCAGCCCCAGGAGGGGTCGAGTTCGGTGATCTCGTCGAGCGGGGCGCCGGGCTTCGGCGCGTGGTAACCGCGGGGGTGCGCTTCGCGTATGCCCTCCTCGCCGACGCCCGGGAAGTAGGTGTGGCGCAGCCCGATGCGGTCGATGATCCGCTCGGTGATCTGCTCGGCGAGGGGCCGGCCGGTGACCTTCTCGATGAGCAGCCCGGCGACGATGTAGTTGGTGTTGCTGTACGCCACGCTGGCTCCGGGGGCGAAGTTCGCCTTGTGCTCCAGCGCGATGTCGATCAGCTCGCGGGGCTGGCGGTAGGTGTGGCGGTCCTTGTCGAAGACGTCCTCCAGGATGAAGTCGGTGTAGTTGGGCAGCCCGCTGGTGTGCTGGAGGAGCTGGCGGACGGTGATGTCTCGACCGTCGATGCCGTCGCCGCGCAGCAGCCCCGGCAGATACTTCTCGACGCGCGCACCGAGCTTGACCTTCCCCTCGCCGACCAGCTGAAGGACGACGGTGGCGGTGAAGGACTTGGTGTTGCTGCCGGCCCGCACCTGCCCGTCGACGGGCACCTTCGCCTTGGTGCTCAAGTCGGCGACACCGGCGGTGTAGTCGCGACTGCGCCCGTCACGGCCGACGGTGGCGGCCAGAGCGGCGGGAAACCCGTCGTCGCTCACGAGCCGCTCCATGCCCGTGCGTACGACATCACGCGGACCGTGCGACTGCTGCGGCCCGGCGGAGGCGGGCAAGGCACCGCCCACGGCCAGAGCGGCGGCGACCACGGCCACGAGCGCGATGCCGCGCCGCCGCCCGGACGACGGACGGCGGACGGGCTGGGACGACTGAGAACGATCAGACATGGATGAACTCCCCTGTGGAACGGTCCGGTTGCACCGATCTGCGACCGGGCACGCCCAGCCTGCGCCCTCAAGATCCCCAAAACCATCCGGCCACCGGGCCCACCCACCTGGGGTTATCCCCAGCTCCTCCCACACTCGCTGCGAAGTGGGCTGTTGGGCCCGCTTCGTTGAATCATCGGGCTGTGCTCAATCCGCGACGGGCTTCCACTGGTCGGCCTCTCGTGCCGCCGCGCGGGCGCCGAGGAATCCGACGGTGAGTGAGACCACGGCGCACGTCGTGATACCTGCTGCCAGGACGGTCCAAGACACGGACCCCTCCTGTACCAGGGAGATGAAGAACACGGAGTGCCATGCGGTCACTGCCCCGGTCAGGACCGTGGCGATGAGCAAGGGGACGGTCAGGTGCCATGAGCTCACGGACCGGAAGACCCGGCGGTGGCCCGTCAGGACGGAGAGCGGGGCGAGGGCGTGGCGGATGCGTACGAATTCGGCTGCCGCGCTGACCGCACCGGCCACCAGGATGAAGAGGATGCCGGTGACCCCGAACAGCTGGATCCAGTTCGCCAGATGGGCGCGCGAGGATCCCAGCCAGTTTCCCCCCAGCGTCTCGACCTGAACCGAAGGATTGGGAAGTGTGTACGCGGCCTTCTTCACCGCGGCGAGGTGACCCGGTTCGGGTGTCACGACGACGAGGGACTGTGTGCCGTCCGGCTTCACGGCGACTTGGTCGGTCTGGGCGAACTTGACGTCGCCGTACCAGCGGCGCATCTCTTGCACTTGAGGGCTGGTGCCGGCCGGTGTCTTCGTGTCCCCGGGACAGGCGACGTGCAGGGTGCGCAAGTCTCGGCAGGAGCCTGCGATCGTCACCCACGGATCCTTCGGTGGGCCTGGATCGTGGAAGGCGCGGACGAGTAGGAGTGACCCGGCGGGAAGGGAGGAGCGGAACTGGTCCGTCTGCGCCTTGGTCATGCCGCCGGTGGTCAGCTGAATGACCGTGTCCTTGATCCGGTGGTGCGTGTCGGCGGCTACCTGCGAGCGCACTCCGAGCCTGCTGGTCCACACCTGCATCTGCGCGACGATCCCGATGCCGATCACCATGGCCAGAGCCAGGCGCACGATGACGCCGGGATGCGTGTGCGTCCACCGTCCGCCGATCAGGCGGCCGGCGTGCCCCTTGCGCCTGCCGTTCTCGGCGAGCCAGGAGCCCAGGTGGCGGGTGACGAGAGCCACGACGGAGGACAGAAACGCCCACATCACGACGGTTCCACAGGTGAACACGGCCAGTTGCGCTTTTTGGGGCGCGTACTGGCTTGTCAGGACCAGCGCGATACCGACGCCACAGAGGGCCAGGCGCCATGCGGGAACACGCGAGGTGAAGGAGGACGGGCGGGTGGACCTGCCGTCCCGGTGAACGCGGTGCGTGGCCACCACGATGCTCAGCACGGCCAGCAGCGATACGAATGCCGCCCCGACGGCGGTGGGCCATGCGGCCAGTACGTCGCGGTGGTCGAGGATGTATCCGGTGGGCCCGAGACGGATGTCCCACAAGGCGGCGACGGCGTACGGGACGAGTGCAGCGAGGGTGCCCAACGCCGCGGGGAGCGCGGCCTCACCGACGTTGACGATCATCCGGTGCCGCCACGTCCCGCCGAGGGCCTGCAACAGACTGCTGCGCCGGTCACGAGAGCGGGAGCCTACCCGCGCGGCAACGACCGTCAGGGCGAGGGCGGGCAGTCCGGTCAAGGACCACAGCGCCAGGAGAGGTGACGTCACCGACGGCTGATCGGGCATCTCTCCCGTCGCTCCGCCGCCGGCACCGAAGGCGGCCACAGGCATCCACCGGTCATCGTCCTTCGGCGGAGTGTCCGCCACCCGGACGTAGGCGATCCGCTCGGAAGGAGTGACAAGGCCATCGGTGGTGATGGTTCCGGCGAACGACCCGTACCGGCTGCGGACCCCCTCCGAGCCACCGGTGCGCAGAAGTTCGGGCGACAGCAGCACCTCGCCCGGCTTGGGCCAGCGAGTCACACCGGCAGGGAGGGGAGCCTTCTGTGTGAGGGGGTGGAGGAAGATGACGGACACGGGACGACTGCCGACGGAGTCGGCGCCCTCTCGATACAGCAGTTCCGCATGCTTGCTGTCGGTGATCACCGCTCCGCGAGCGTCTGCCCTGCTCTCGCGGCCGTCGAAGGTGGCGACGGTGGCCACGGTCGCCAGGGCGACGAAGGCGACGGCGAAGGCGGCACTGAACAGGCCCCACCAGCGCAGGCGGTCACCGGGAGTGGAGCGCCCTGCGGCCAGGCCGATCCTCATCAGTGTGCCTGTCGCGCGCGTGCTCGTTCGCATCAGAGGGCTCCGACCTCGGCCAGGATGCCGCCCCGAAGCTCATGGCGCCGGTCGGCCCGGTCGGCGACCGAGGGGTCGTGCGTGACCAGGAGCAGTGCGCAACCGCGGTCACGGGCTGTGGTGAAGAGCAGGCGTGCGACTCCGTCTTTGGCCTCGGGGTCGAGGGCCCCGGTGGGCTCGTCGGCGAGGAGGACGGCAGGCTCGGTGATCAGGGCACGGGCCACGGCCGTCCGTTGGCGCTCTCCTCCGGAGAGCATGCCAGTGGGGGTGGTACTGGTGGGGACGCCGAGTTCGTCCAGGAGTTCCTCCGCGCGCCGGTAAATGTCCTGGTGGCGGCCTCCGTCGAGCAGTATCGGCAGGGCGACGTTCTCCACCGGGGTGAGTTCAGGGAGGAGTTCGCCGAACTGGAACACCATGCCCAGGGTCTCCCGCCGTGCCTGCGCGAGCTGCGCGGACCGGAGTCCGGTGATCTCCCTGCCCCCGGCGGTGATGGAGCCCGCCTGCGGTTTGATCAGTCCCAGGACGCACATCAGCAGCGTCGACTTGCCGGATCCGCTGGGGCCGGTCACCGCGACCGATTCACCCGGGGAGACGGACAGTTCCACGCTGTCGAGGAGAGTCCGCCCCTCGACTTGGTAGCACAGGCCGCTCACGTGGAGCCCGGACGAATCATTTCGCTTCACAGAATCTGGCCTTTTGTGTCAGGAAAAGGGGACGCCGCACCAGCCCGTCCCGGGCTGGTGCGGCAGAAGTGGCAGTGGAGAACCGGTCTATCGGATGGTCCAGTTGGGCACGCAGTCGTCCGGGTTGCCGTAGTTCTCGTCGCAAGCCTTGAACTTGTAGATCTTCGATCCGTCACCGGAGGTGGTGGTCGTCCTCGGGCCGCTGTGGTTCCACAGGGTCCGCTTCGTGTCCGCGCTGGCCGTGCGGTAGTACTCGGCCTTCACCGGGTCCCCGTCACTGCTGTTGTCCTTGACGGATATCTTCCCGGTGTCACCGGCAGCCGGGGCCCAGGCGTGGGCGCCGCCGCCGTAGGAGTCAGCCGCCATGGCGGTCGCCGTAGGCACCGCGAGTGCCGCCGTGAGCAGCGCAGCAGCAACGATCTTCATTCTCGTCATGTGTCCTTCTCCTTTGACTGATCACTTGAGGACACGCCGAAGGAGCGTCGGTCACGGGGCGTGTGCCCGACGACTCCGGTGTGGTGCTGTGCTGGCGTGTCCCTGCTGGAGCCCCCCTGCAGGACACCGCAAACGTAAACACGGATGACACTCAAGTGGCAGGAGTTAACTGCAAGTTAGGTGCAGACCAAGCGGACGTGAACCTCTCAGTTGAGGCAGGGAGGCTTCGTTCGAAGCGCGTTGGGCGCCGGTGGCCTGGACGTTTCTCGGCGGCAGCAGTTAGTTGACGCTTCAACCCCCGAACGCCATGTGATCCATTTCACCGTGCTGAGGGTGACGGCTTCCGGACTCGTGTCAGTCGAGGCTGTGGGTGTTGATGACATGTTCGGCCGTGTGCGGCAGGGGCTGGTTGCGGCTGAAGGAGTGGGCGCGGAGGCGGGCCAGGGCGAAGGGGCGGCGGAGCGCCATCAGCCGCGACGAGAGCGACATCCGCGTGCGAGCCTGCTCCCCGAGGCTGACCTGGCGATTGCTGACGCCGCAGCCCGGCTGGCACCGCGCGCACGCGCCACCTCCGACGACATCGCTCCCGAGGCAGCGCCCGAGCCGTGCGAAGTGCACTATCCCAGCCCGGATTCCGTGCCGGATGGTGCTGATCCGGTGGGAGGTATTCCGGAGATCAACGCTCCGTCCGCTCCCACACCGCTCACGCAAACGGCCCCGGACGAGGAGTCCGAGGCCGAACAGAGCCTCTCCCTTGGGGATAAACCCCAGGTCAGCGGCTTAACGCGTTGTGCCCCCGGCAGGATTCGGACTGGATCTGTACAGGACGGGGATGACCGGCGGCTGCTGATCTCCGCCGTCGTCGGGGTGGCACGCCGGGGCCGAGCGGGACGTGCGCCGAGTCGCTGACACCCGAGTTAGGAGTTCGATCTTTCCTTGGTCAGGGTGGGGCTCGCCTCGTGAGTGGGTGCCGCCCATGGGTGTTGCGTGTCGCCGCAGTGCGAGGCTGTTGATGTCAGCGAGCTCGCTCACTCAATTGGATATGGATCTACCGTGCAGTTGAGCATGGGCGGGGAGGCTCACGCGATCGCCCACCAAGGCCTGGAAGATGTGGATCGGTTCAATCTCTTCGTTCAGTCCTAGATCCTTCCGGATCTGCAGGAAGATGCACGCCAGGTCGTAGACCTTGTCCGGGTCGTTCGAGTCGAAGCCGCCAGCTACCTCGATCTTGGCTACGAGGCGACTCACGTCACTGCCCCCATATAGGGACATACGCACCTTGGCGGATGTCCAAAGAGAGTTGGCTACCCTCTGTCGTTCCGTGAGTTCCTCCTGTCGCTCTGCTGTTGAGTTGAGCGGGAGTTCGGACAGGAGGTTCGCGCATGTACCGACTTCTACGATGGCCTTCCATCCATCAAGGAACGCGTCCGTGGCCAACTGGGCGACGCGCTTGCGCTCCTCCAGTTGCCGGTTGGCACGCGTTGTAATGACTGTCACGGCGACGGCAGAGACCACTGAGAGGCAGGCGCCGATGATCGCGACGTTCGTCAAGACGTCAAGGATCTGCATGAAGGAGTAATACCGTGTCCCTCTGACAGTCGCGGACCGCGTGGCGCCGCGAGTGCGCGCTGTTGGTGCGGGCGCAGTATGGGCATTGGATTACTCGTCTTCTGGATAGTCATCGTAGTCGTAGTCCCAGTATGAGTATTGGCGTGCGTGGGCCTCTCTGGCAGCAGTTGCCTTCTTAAGTCGTTGACGGACGGCCTGACGGGAAATGCCACAGGTGCGCCCGATGTCTGCTTGCGATACATCGAATCTGCATGCGTAGTAAGTTGCAGTCAAGATATTCGTTTCCAGCCCTGCAGCGAAGTCAGTCAGGGTCGAAATGAATGCCAGGTGCTCATTCCTCGTTACCGGTCCTGATGGGCTCTGCGGGGGCTGGGGGAGGCGTTCAACGGCCTTCTCCCAAGCGAGTCCGTACATGTAGAGCGTGATGGGGTCGTCCATGGGTAGCGCCATGGCGACAAGCGTAGTTGTCAGCATCGGCGGTCGAGTGGTCTTGAGTCTACTCGCGACAAGACTCTGACCTGTGGTGATGGGCCTTCTATTGACTTGTCCGGCTGGGTGTCGCAGACTCGTCGGCAGCCCCGGCATGCCCGGAGGTCATTGACGGAGACTTCGTTCTCCGTCTTTTTTATTGCCCGAACGCAGAGTTCGGGCTTTTTTGTTGCCATTTCTCCCTCGTGAGACTGGTGATGTCTGGCGCAGCTCGGCCACCGACAGGCTGGCGGAGTCGCTACTCAACCCAGGAGATCCAGGTGCAAATCCTTGGTGAACTGGCGTCGTTGGGATCTCTTCCTGGAGTGGCTTGGGTGCTGCGATGCGTAATTCGCGACATCCTCGACTACAGGAATAAGCGGGCTGACCGCGAGCTGAAGCGGCAGCTGATTCAGCGGATCCCCGACGACCAGGTGGCCTCAGTGTTCCAGGAGCTTGGCGCCGATCCGGGCGCAGCTCAGGAATAACTAGACCGGCTGTTTAAAACCAATGATCACCTGGGATGGGGTGGTGTAGCTTGTAGTGCAGTCTTAAAACTGCACTTCGAGCGAGGGCCGAGTGAACGAGCCGAGCGTGACGCTGGCTGCCCAGCACCAGGCAATACTTGAGGCTTTGGCCGGAGCCAGGGAGGTTCCAGCGGGACGCTTGCTCGGGTTGCCAGAGCTGCCCAATGATGACGTTTGGGTCGACACAGCTGGAGCCGCGGCATTGGTGCGGGTGAACCCGAAGACCATTACTGGTTGGTTGGCTCGTGGTGGGCCCAAGAGACGACCGTTTCCATCGCCGCATCGGCTGTTGTATCGCCTGTACTGGAGGCGCAGCGACATCGAGGCGTGGCTTCGGGGTGAGGTTTTGGTCGAGTCCACGCCGAATTGACGGCGAGTTCGCTTGTCCCCCGCGTCACCAGGAAGGACGTGGTGGTCCGCAAGTCCGGCGAGCGCAACCGCCGGAAGATCGTCTAGGGCAGACGTCAAGCATCACCCGACGCCGACCCGTCAACCATCAACTGAGACTCGACATTCGGCCCTAACAGCGGCTAACACAATGAGGTGGATCGGTCCAGGATGCCGTGTCCGGCACGGGAGTTGAGCGTTCGGTTCGGTGTGGGGACGTCGCCGTGGATCGTGTCGGATGAACTGTGGGACCTTGTGGAGCCGCTGCTGCCGCAACGTGAGCGCAGGTTCCGGCATCCAGGTCGCAAGCCGTTGCCGGACCGGGACGTGCTGTGCGGGATCTTGTACGTGCTGCACACCGGGATCCAGTGGGAGTACCTGCCCAAGGACCTCGGCTTCGGGTCGGGCATGACGTGCTGGCGCAGGCTGCGGGACTGGAACGAGGCCGGCGTCTGGCAACGGCTGCACGAGATCTTGCTGGCCGAACTGAACGCGGCCGCACGTCTGGACTGGTCCCGCTGCGTGGTCGACTCCTCCCACGTCAGGGCGCTAAAAGGGGGCAGCACACGGGCCCATCGCCGGTCGACCGGGGACGAGCCGGTTCCAAGCATCACTTGATCACCGACGGACACGGCACCCCGCTTCGCGGTGCTGCTGACCGGCGGCAACCGCAACGACGTCACCCAGCTCCTGCCCCTGCTCGACGCAATCCCGCCGGTCCGCGGCCGGGTCGGCCACCCCCACCGCAAGCCGGACTCCCTGTTCGCCGACCGGGGCTACGACCACGACATCTACCGAGGCCAGGTCCGCGCCCGCGGCATCGTGCCCGCGATCGCCCGCCGCGGCACCCTGCACGGCACCGGACTGGGCACCTACCGCTGGGTCGTGGAGAGGACATTTGCCTGGCTGCACGGCTTCCGACGTCTGCGGATCCGCTGGGAACGGCGAGCCGACATCCACGAAGCATTCCTCAAACTCGCCTGTTGCTTGATCACCTATCGACAACTTGGCGTGTTGTGCCGGCCGTAGACGACTGACGAGCTGCCCTCGCTTACTACAGCGGGTCCGACTCCAGGAAAGTACGCATCTCGATGGCAAGGCGGCGCATGTCTTCTCCAGGAGCATGGATGGTCGTTATTTCGAAACGCCACTCGCCGTCGGGGAGACGGTCGTGTAGCCCCCACGTCAACCGGACGTGCGATCCTGCGTGCTCGGCAGCCAGCGTCAAGTCATCCTCAAGAGAGCGCCAGGTCCTGGTGCCGTTCCATCCTCGGAACGCCTCTGCCAGTTCGGCAAGGAAGACGTTGAGTCCGTCACCGTCCCAGGTCCTCACCATGACCTCGATCCGCGCCGACTCACCGTGAGCTGTCACGAGGAAGTCGCGCATCAGGTCATCACGCTCTTCCGGGAAGGAACGTGTCAACTGGTGGAAGCGCAGGCTGATCGTTCGATACCGGTCACCTCCGACGCGGACAACCGGGTTGGTCTCCTCTTGCTCGATCACCTGTGCAGCCTACGGGCGCGACACCCCGTGCGACCAAGAGTTTGTCCCCTCCAGCCTGACGCCGGTCTTCAGAGGAAGCCAAGCGCAGCCTTGACTCGGTCATTCCGTTAGGAGCTGTAAGGGCAGGTGGACTAGTTGCCGTCCGGATCGGTGAGCTTGAATATGTGCAGGGAAAGTTCAGTCGCTCAGATCGGCGCTGATCACTGTGTCAGCCTGCTCACCGGACGACGCAAGCAGAGAGTGACCGCCCCTTCGGCTTCCCAAGCGGGGTACCTATTGGGTTGCCCGCTAGAGCGGTAGCCCCGCTGAGGGACTCTGCGCAGTTCAGGCTCGTGCTGGCCCTTCCCGCGCATCCTGCAACTCCCCTGTGTGGTGGAGCTTCCACACAGAGGCCGGGAGGGGGCCGGAGCTCGCGGCGTTGAGTTGGGTGAGGTGCGGTAGTGCTTCGTTGGTGAGGCCCAGGGCCTCGGCTAGGCGACGGACTGTTGTGTACGTGGTTCCTCGTGCGGCGGCGGCCTGTTCGAAGTTCTTGATCTGGGTTGGGAGGTCGTGCGGGATGGCATCGGTTGGCTGGTGCTCGCTTCGGCGCTGTGCCTTCGCGCGTTCGTAGTCGATCTCGGAAGTGCCGCAGACGGTGCGGCAGCGGTCCTCGGCTTCGTCGAGCGTGATTGTGGTCGCGATGGCTTGGGCTAGGCGGTTGGCGGTGAACGCCCCCGCCAGGTCGACCTGGCGGACGGTGGGGCCCTCGGCGGTGAGTGGGACCGGGAGTCCGGCGTCGCGGATCTCGCAGAGGCCTCGGGCGCCCAGCGCGGTGGCGGTGAGCAGGGCCGTTGCCTCGGAGGGGTGCCAGGCCAGGACCGGGAGGATGGCTTGGGCGTGCTCCGGGGTGAAGGTCGTGAGCAAGGGACCGAGGCGGGGGCGCAGGACGTCCGCGGGGAGCTCGCCGTCCAGGCCGGGGCCCGCCACCAAAAGGCGTACCGGCGCCTCGGCGCGGGCGCAGGCGGCCAGGGTGAGGGCGTCGGCCAGCGGGCTGCGCAGCGTGGGTTCGTCACCGTGGGCCAGGATGTCGCCGCCGACGTCCAGGAGGTCGATCGTCTCCGGGGTGAAGTGGGCGATCAGTTCGTTGAGTTGGCGGGTGATGCCTGCCGCCCCGGCGTACGGGTCGATCAGCGCGAAGGTGTGGGGGAGCTCGGCCGCGAGGCGTGGGAGTGTCGCCGCGTGGGGTGGCTTCAGGGTCGCGGTGCCGGGGGCTGCCCAGACGTGCGGGGTGAGTTGGTGCAGGCCGGTGAAGTCGGCGGGGGAGCGCGGGCCCGGGACCGGGTCGACGATCAGGCGGTCCCAGGAGTACGTCAGGATCAGCGCCGGCTCCCCGTCGTCCCCGTACAGGGCGGCGTGCAGCATCGCCGCCGCTACCGCGTCGCCGCCGCCTCCGGCCGCCACAATGAGCCGTTTCACGAGAACAGAGTAGGGGTGCGGCTCTTGGGTGCGCACCTATAGTGGCCACTGGTTTTAGCCAGTCGGTGAAGGGAATGTCGCGTGCCCGAGATCGCTGAGGCCTTGCCCAAGTACCTGCAGATCGCCCAGTTCCTCCGTGATCAGATCCTGCGCGGGGATCTGCAGCCCGGTGAAGAGGTGCCCTCCGAGCGGCAGTTGGCCGCCGACTGGAACGTCTCCCGGCCCACCAGTGCCCGCGCCCTGGAGGCGCTGCGGCATCAAGGGCTGGTCGAGAAGCGGCAGGGCTCGGGGACGTACGTACGTGATCAGCAGGTTCACCGGCGGGCCCGCGAGCGTTATGGGCGGGCGCGGCAGACCGGGCGGATCTACGGGCCGGGGGAGTACGCGGTCATCGCCTCGGCCGGGTACGCCGAGGCGCCCGAGCATGTGGCCGAAGCGCTCGAACTCGGCAAGGAGTGCCGGGCTGTTCAGCGGCGGCGGGTGACCAACTCGGCAGAGGGGCCCGTCGAGGCCTCCACGTCATGGTTCCCAGCCGAGTTGGGGCGCAGGGCGCCCCGCCTCCTTGAGCCCGAGCGGATCCGCGAAGGGACGGTCCTCTACGTCGAGGAGGCCACCGGCCGTCGCGGCAGCTACGGCGAAGATCGCGTCTGCGCCCGGCTGGCCACCGAGGAAGAGGGTGACGAGCTTGGGCTCGAACTGCCCGCTGCCGTACTGGTGGTTCACCATGTCGTCTACGACCTGCAGGACCGCCCCTTGGAGTTCGCGGAGGCCGTATATCCGCCGGGACGCTGGGCGTTCGAGCAGGGCTACCCGTTGGGGTGAGTGCCGGGTACCGCTTCCCCGGAAGTGCTTGCGGCCCGAAGTGGCCAATGCCACTATCCGGTAAGTGGCCTTAGCCACTTACCGGAAGGGGAAGCGCAATGACGCGCACCGACGACAACTCCGGCGACGACGCCCTACTCCAACCACTCGGCGGGATGGTCCTCTATCCCCTCCCGGAGTCGGTCGGACGCGCCCGCCGCTGGTTCCGGAAGTTCACCGAGCCGTACCAACTCGGCTGCTCCATCGACGACTGCGAGCTGATGGTGTCGGAGTTGGTCACCAACGCCATCCTCTACGGAGAAGCGGATGAGCCCTGGCGGGTGCGCGTCCGCTGGTACCGCTTAGGCGAAGCGCTGCGCGTGGACGTGCACAATCCCGGCTGTCCCGCCCACGTCCGCCTGCGCTCGCCCGAGGCCACGGAGGCACACGGACGCGGCCTGCTCCTTGTCGACGCGCTGGCCGATGAGTGGTGGTCCGGCCCGAGTCGGCACGGCGGGACGGCCGTGGTGTTCCTCATGCATCGCGCCTTCAAGCCTGACTAAGGAGCTGCTAAGGGCCTACTAGCTTGGGTCCCTTGTCGAAACGTTGTCCGTGGTGCGGCCTCTTGGGGTGTCAGCAGTTCTCGCACTCCCTTTGGCGCTGGAGCAGCCGTGGACATCGACCATGAGCACCCCGATCGTGAAACTGAGCAGCAGCAGCCTTGGAGCTGTCGGTCCGCTGCGCGGTGCGGCCAAGAGCGTACGTCGTCCGCGTGGACGGCAGCGAAGGCGCCCGCCTGCGCCGTAAGTTGGCGGACGCA
Source organism: Streptomyces sp. NPDC054047 (assembly GCF_055585065.1). Lineage (NCBI taxonomy): Bacteria > Bacillati > Actinomycetota > Actinomycetes > Kitasatosporales > Streptomycetaceae > Streptomyces > Streptomyces sp. NPDC054047. The sequence goes on from NZ_JBVJKV010000012.1 coordinate 348,661, forward strand.
GTCCACTCCCTCCTTGCCCGCGCCCCCGAGCGTCTCCAGCGGCAGCTGTACGAGATCACTCAGCTCACCGTCCGCCTGCAAGCCAACAGCGACGACGTCCCCCTCAGCATCAAGCTGCCCGCCGACCGGCTCCCAGAGATCAGCCGCGCGGCGGAGATCATCACCGGCACCACCGCACCCGGGCACGCACAAGGGCCCGCGACCAAGGAGGTCGCGGGCCCTTGCCCAAGCAGTGCATCCCGTACAGACCGTACGGATGCTGTCTGTGCCCCCGGCAGGATTCGAACCTGCGACACCCGCTTTAGGAGCGAGGTTGGGCGATCACAGACGTGACCTGCGAGTTCCTCGCCTTAGGCGGAGTCCTGCCGCGCGACCCATCGATACCCCGATTCCCCGTGAGTTCCCGCCCGTTCTGGCACGAGAGTGGCACGGCAAGGGAGCTGTGCTCAGCTCGACACTGCCCCGCCCGCGAAGCCAACTGCAAGGTCTCCCAGTACGTCGCAAAAGGCGCTGGCCCACTGCTTCATTCTGCTCAACTTCGATACATCAGCCATACGGTTCTCCTCGTCGTTCGTCTCCATGTCCTGGTCGTCGCTACTCAACTTCGATGCCAGAAACTTGCAGATGACGGCTACGGAGAGGGACAGTGCGAGACTCGGCAATGCCGAGCTCAACACAGCTCCGAAACGAGCCTAGCTTGACCACGCGGTTGGTGGAGCGGCTTTGGGCGGGAGCTGCCATGGGGCGAGTGATCATGCCGAACCACTTCACTCCACTCCTCGGCTCCCCGCAGCTTGCAGACAGGCAGGCGGTCGGTGGCGTGACTGTGGGCCCCGACCTGCGCCGGGGCCCTGGGTCACTGTCAGCCTTGGGTCGCCTCGTAGTCGTAGCCGTCCCGGGGGTCGTAGCCGGGATTCTCGTCCGGGCAGAGCGTGACGTCCTCGGGGTCCTCAGAGTACGGGTTGGGGACCAGGCCGTTGTCGCACTGGGGGTTGGGGCAGGTCATGGTGTGCTCCTTCGAGGTCGGTGCCGTTGTCCTGATGGGCTCCGCCCTGCACGGTTCTGGGAGGGCGTCAAGATGGAGCACTCCACGACTGAACGATCTTGGCGCCCTCCCAGGTTCGTGCTGCCCTTGGGCATCAGGACAGCGGTGCCGACCGGCAGGCACCCCCACTGAACCCACCCACGATCACGGCTGACTCCCCGCCGACCACGCTCACCCCCAGCACCCCCGACCCGGTGCCCTCAGCGGCCCCGCACCCTGGCAACGCGGTCGGCTCCGAGACTTT
>NZ_JBVJKV010000013.1:0-324849 GCF_055585065.1 Streptomyces sp. NPDC054047
AACGCCCGGTTACATTCCGAACCCGGAAGCTAAGCCTCACAGCGCCGATGGTACTGCAGGGGGGACCCTGTGGGAGAGTAGGACGCCGCCGAACTCATTTTAATAGCCGTGGTCCCTGGACTTTATTGTCCAGGGACCACGGCTTTTGTATTTCTGGGCCCTTTCGGGCCCTCGGCCACCCCTCTGCACCGCCGGCTGACAACTGAGGGTAAGGTCAGGGGGCATCATCGGCTCGTTTCCCACAGGAGGCCCCCGGGTGGAGGTCCAGGAGACTCGCGTCCAGACGGACCGGGTCCTCACCATCCCGAACATCCTCAGCATGGCGCGTCTCCTTGGCGTACCCCTCTTCCTGTGGCTGATCCTCAGGCCGGAGTTCGGCGGGCCCAAGAGTGACCACTGGGCGCTGCTGGTGCTGATGCTGAGCGGCATCAGTGACTATCTCGACGGCAAGCTGGCCCGCCGCTGGAACCAGATCAGCAACCTCGGGCGGCTGCTCGACCCGGCTGCCGACCGGCTCTATATCTTGTCGACGTTGCTCGGGCTCACGTGGCGGGAGATTCTTCCGCTGTGGGTGACCGCGGTGCTGCTCCTGCGCGAGCTGGTTCTGCTGGTGATGGTTGGGATCCTCAGGCGTCACGGCTATCCGCCGCCGCAGGTGAACTTCCTGGGCAAGGCCGCCACCTTCAACCTGATGTACGCCTTTCCACTACTGCTCCTCAGTGACGGCAGTGGCTGGATCAGCACTCTCGCTGCTATTTTCGGATGGGCGTTCGCAGGATGGGGTACAACTCTGTACTGGTGGGCAGGGATCCTCTACGTGGTTCAGGTCCGCCGACTTGTCCGTGCGGACGTCACGGCCGATTGAGCTTGCCGATTCGGCAGCTGTAGAGGCTTGCAGACCCGTAAGAGATATTTACGGGACTATCTTGGCGGGCTGAGTCGGCTAGATCGTCGCCTATTGAGGAGGACGCTTCCGACATGAAGGCCGTCGTAATGGCTGGAGGTGAAGGCACGCGCCTTCGCCCCATGACCTCGAGCATGCCCAAGCCGCTCCTGCCTGTGGCCAATAGGCCCATCATGGAGCATGTGCTGAGGCTGCTCAAAAGGCATGGACTCACCGAGACCGTAGTAACAGTCCAGTTCCTGGCCTCACTGGTCAAGAATTACTTCGGCGATGGTGAAGAGCTCGGGATGGAGCTCACCTATGCCAATGAGGAGAAGCCACTCGGCACTGCCGGGAGCGTGAAGAACGCCGAGGAGGCATTGAAGGACGATGCCTTCCTCGTGATCTCCGGTGATGCTCTGACCGATTTCGACCTCACCGAGCTGATCAACTTCCACAAGGAGAAGGGCGCGCTTGTCACCGTCTGCCTGACGCGCGTTCCCAATCCGCTGGAATTCGGCATCACCATCGTGGACGAAGAAGGAAAGGTCGAACGCTTCCTGGAGAAGCCGACCTGGGGACAGGTCTTCTCCGACACGGTGAACACGGGCATCTATGTGATGGAGCCCGAGGTCTTCGACTATGTCGACGCCGATGTGTCGGTCGACTGGTCCGGTGACGTCTTCCCCCAGCTCATGAAGGAAGGCAAGCCCGTCTACGGGTACATCGCCGAGGGCTACTGGGAGGACGTCGGCACGCACGAGAGCTACGTCAAGGCGCAGGCCGACGTGCTGGAGCGCAAGGTCGACGTCGAACTCGACGGCTTTGAGATCTCGCCCGGTGTGTGGGTCGCCGAAGGCGCCGAGGTGCACCCCGACGCCACGCTGCGGGGGCCGCTCTACATCGGTGACTACGCCAAGGTCGAGGCCGACGCCGAAATTCGTGAGCACACGGTCGTGGGCTCGAACGTGGTGGTCAAGACCGGCGCGTTCCTGCACAGGGCCGTCGTGCACGACAACGTCTACATCGGCCAGCACAGCAACCTGCGGGGCTGTGTCATCGGCAGGAACACCGACATCATGCGGGCCGCCCGCATCGAGGACGGTGCCGTCATCGGCGACGAGTGCCTCGTCGGTGAGGAATCGATTATCCAGGGCAATGTGCGGGTCTACCCGTTCAAGACGATCGAGGCCGGCGCGTTCGTCAACACGTCCGTCATCTGGGAGTCCCGCGGCCAAGCCCATCTCTTCGGTGCGCGCGGTGTCTCCGGAATCCTGAACGTGGAGATCACGCCGGAGCTCGCGGTGCGGCTCGCGGGGGCGTACGCCACGACCCTGAAGAAGGGCTCGACCGTCACCACGGCCCGTGACCACTCTCGAGGCGCCCGGGCGCTGAAGCGAGCGGTGATCTCGGCCCTCCAGGCCAGCGCCATCGACGTACGCGACCTGGAGAACGTGCCGCTGCCGGTGGCGCGGCAGCAGACGGCTCGGGGCAGTGCCGGCGGGATCATGATCCGGACGACGCCCGGGGTGCCGGACTCCGTCGACATCATGTTCTTCGACGCACGCGGGGCCGACCTGTCGCAGGGGAGTCAGCGGAAGCTGGACCGGGTGTACGCGCGCCAGGAGTACCGGCGTGCCTTCCCCGGGGAGATCGGGGATCTGCACTTCCCGTCCAGCGTCTTCGACTCCTACACCGGCTCGTTGCTGCGCAACGTCGACACCACGGGCGTGGCCGAGTCGGATCTGAAGGTGGTCGTCGACGCCTCCAACGGCAGTGCGGGCCTCGTGCTGCCGAGCCTGCTCGGGCGACTGGGCGTCGACGCGCTGACCATCAACCCCGGTCTCGACGAGTCGCGTCCGACCGAGACCTATGAGGCTCGCAGGTCGGGGCTTGTGCGGCTGGGCGAGATCGTGGCGTCGTCGCGTGCCGACTTCGGTGTGCGGTTCGACCCCGTGGGCGAGCGGCTTTCGCTCGTCGACGAGAAGGGGCGGATCATCGAGGACGACCGCGCGCTTCTCGTCATGCTCGATCTGGTCGCCGCGGAGCGCCGCAGCGGGCGGGTCGCGCTGCCGGTGACGACGACGCGCATCGGCGAGCAGGTGGCCGCGTATCACGGGACGCAGGTCGACTGGACGACGACGTCGCCCGACGATCTGACGCGCGTGGGGCGTGATGAGTCGACCATCTTCGGTGGCGACGGCCGCGGTGGATTCATCATTCCGGAGTTCAGCAGCGTCTTCGACGGTGCGGCGGCCTTCGTGCGGCTCATCGGTCTCGTCGCGCGGACGCAGCTCACGCTGAGCCAGATCGATGCCCGTATCCCGCGTGCGCATGTGCTGCGGCGTGACCTCGCGACGCCGTGGGCGGTCAAGGGGCTCGTGATGCGGACCGTGGTGGAGGCCGCGGGGGATCGGTCGGTGGACACGACCGACGGCGTCCGGGTCGTGGAGACCGACGGGCGGTGGGTGCTGGTGCTGCCCGACCCCGCGGAGGCCGTCACCCATCTGTGGGCCGAGGGACCCGACGACGCCTCCGCCCAGGCGTTGCTCGACGAGTGGTCCGCCGTGGTGGACAGCGCCGGTCGCTGACCGGCGGCGTGGGCCGGACGGCACCCGTGAGAGGTGCTGTCCGGCACGCCGGTGGGGCCATTCGGAGGTAGCGCCCGCGACGTGCGACGATGTGCGGCATGCCGCAGCAGCCCCCCGTTCGGAGCACCCCCTCGCGCCCCCGGCGCCCGGACGCCTCCATGTCGCTGCTGACCACGGTCATGGACCACAGTCTGGACGAGGGGTACGCAGAGGCGGCGGCCCGCAAGAAGGCGCAGGGCGCGGCCGGTGTGCCGCGTCCGCTGCGGGCGAAGCTCGGCCTCGCGCTCGGACTGGTGCTCGCGGCCCTGGTGGTGACGGTGGGTGCGGCGCAGGCGCGGATAGCCGCTCCGGTCGTCGCCAAGGAGCGCGTGGAGCTCATCGACCGCATCGAGTCGGCGACCTCGGACGCCGACGAGCTCGAAGAGGACGTCGAGACGCTCCGTGACGACGTGGGCGAGCGGCAGCGCGAGGCCTTGAAGAAACACGGGGGCAGCAAGGGCGAGTTGGTGTCCCTGCTCTCCGGTGCCACCAAGGTCCACGGGCTCGGTGTGAAGCTTGTCGTGGACGACGCGAAGGAAGCCGACCAGGGCGGGGGCGGGCCGCGCGAGAGCGCGGGATTCTCCGACACCGGACGGGTGCGCGACCGCGACATGCAGCGGGTCGTCAACGGCCTGTGGCAGTCCGGCGCTGAGGCGATCGCCATCAACGACCAGCGGCTGACGGCCCTGTCGGCGATCAGGGCCGCGGGTGACGCGATACTGGTCGACAACAAGCCGCTGGTGCCGCCGTATACGGTGCTTGCCGTGGGTGACGGTCAGCGCTTGAGCACGAGATTCCAGAACAGTCGCGACGGTCAGTATCTGCATGCTCTGCAGGAGAACTTCGGCGTACGGACCAGTATTTCCGTCCAGGAAGACGTCCGACTGCCGGCAGCACCGAGTGTGACCGTACGTACAGCAGAGCCGAAGGCAGGAAAGGGCACATCGTGATCGCCGTACTGGGCCTCGTCGTGGGAGTCGTGGCCGGATTGTTGGTCCGGCCCGAGGTTCCGGCGGTGGTCGAGCCGTACCTTCCGATCGCCGTGGTGGCGGCACTCGACGCGGTGTTCGGAGGTCTGCGGGCGATGCTCGACGGGATCTTCGACGACAAGGTCTTCGTGGTGTCGTTCCTCTCGAACGTGGTCGTGGCCGCCCTGATCGTGTTCCTGGGCGACAAGTTGGGCGTGGGCGCCCAGCTCTCCACCGGTGTCGTGGTGGTCCTCGGCATCCGGATCTTCTCGAACGCCGCCGCCATCCGCCGACACATCTTCAGGGCGTGACGCGCATGGGTACGGACGAGACGCCCGGGGGCGACAACCGCGGCAGGGCGCTTCCCGCCGAGGTGCACGGCGCTCCCGCGGAGCCCGTGCAGGCCGCGGGGCCCGAGCAGGGCGAACAGCGGGACGCACACCACGACGAGCAGCAGAACACGCAGCAGGACGGGCAGGCGCCGCTCAGCGGCCGTCGGCGGCTGGCGGAGGGGCTGTGGCCCCCTCGCGTCACGCGCCCCCAACTCATCGTCGCCCTGCTGCTGTTCGTGCTGGGGCTCGGTCTTGCCATCCAGGTGCGCTCCAACAACGACAGCAGCGCGTTGCGCGGCGCACGTCAGGAAGATCTCGTACGCATTCTCGATGAACTGGATGACCGTACACAGCGTCTGGAAGGTGAGAAGCAGCGTCTTGAGGACCAGCGCACCGGGCTTGAGAACAGCTCGGACCAGGCCGAGGAGGCCCGCAAGCAGACTGTCGAGAAAGAACGTCAACTCGGCATTCTGGCGGGCACCGTGGCGGCGCAGGGTCCTGGCATCACGCTGACCATCGATGACAAGAAGGAGTCGGTTGAGGCGGACATGCTGCTCGACGCCATTCAGGAGTTGCGTGCTGCGGGTGCCGAGGCCATCCAGATCAATGATGTACGCGTAGTGGCCAACACCTATCTGTCGGATACGGACAGTGGTGGTGTCCGGGTGGACGGCCGCAAGGTCGGCAAGCCCTACCGGTTCAAGGTGATCGGCAAGCCGCAGGACCTCGAGCCGGCGCTGAACATCCCAGGTGGCGTGGTGCAGACTCTGGAGAAGGAGCAGGCCACCGTCACCGTGACGCGAGCGGAGAAGATCGTGGTGGACGCCTTGCGAGCGGCGAAGCGGCCTGACTACGCTCGGTCGTCGTCCCAGTGAGGGCGGGGTGCATGGGGGCCGCCGGTCGAGGGCATGAGGTTGCGGGGGGTCGGCGCACTGTAAGCGTGGTGCGTGGTGGAAACTGTTTGGCGGATGCGGACGTTGTGAGGATGTCTGTGCTGCCGATGTATGCCGGTGTGTGCAATCAGGGTTCGTCCTGCCCCACGGGCGGGTCTGTTTCGGTCAAGGGGAATCGCCCGTGAAGTTGTTTGCGAAGTTGTTCGGCAAGAGCGCACGTGAGGACAGTGGCAACCCCGCCACTGCCCGGCACCGTGCCACGCGCCATGGAGATGCAGAGGAGCAGGGCGCCGAGCGCCCGATGTTCCGTGACCAGGTCGGTGGGCCAAGCGGTGACATTTCGGGCGCGCAGGGCGCGTCGTCTGTTGACCCTGCCGGTCCGGGCCGCATAGGTTTCGGAGAACCGTCAACCTCAAGTACGGGTGGAGGGTTTACCCCCGATCCGTACGCATCGAATGCCCCCGCGGGGCAGCCGCGGCAGGAGGATCCGTCCATGGCCCTGGTGTGTACGAGGTGCGGGAACCGCAACGCCGAGGCGAGCCGGTTCTGCTCCAACTGCGGCGCGCCGCTGCGGGCCGGGGCCGCGCCGGAGCGTCCCTCGGAGACGACCTCCACCATCTCCATCTCGGGCCTGGAGGCCTACGACGCGGAGGTGACGGGGCAGACCGCCTCGCCCGCCCTCTCGCCGGAGGCCCAGGCCGCCGTTGACGCACTGCCGCTCGGTTCCGCGCTCCTCGTGGTGCGCCGTGGGCCGAACTCGGGCAGCCGCTTCCTCCTGGACGGCGAGCTGACCACGGCGGGGCGCCACCCGCAGAGCGACATCTTCCTGGACGACGTGACCGTCTCGCGTCGCCACGTGGAGTTCCGTCGCCTCGGTGACGGTTCCTTCACCGTCGCCGACGTGGGCAGCCTCAACGGCACGTACGTCAATCGGGAGCGCATCGACTCGGTCGCGCTGTCGAACGGCGACGAGGTGCAGATCGGCAAGTACCGCCTGGTCTTCTACGCGAGCCAGCGGGCCATGGGTATCTGATCCGTCAGGAAGGTCCATGCTTCAAACACCGAGGGGCGGTGCCGGCAACGGCACCGCCGCCGAGGACCGTCGGCTGATGAGCATCGGCGCCGTGTTGAACGCGCTGCGTGACGAGTTTCCCGAGGTCACGATCTCCAAGATTCGTTTCCTGGAGTCGGAAGGGCTCATCGAGCCGGAGCGCACGCCGTCGGGCTATCGCAAGTTCAGCCCGCAGGACGTCGAGCGGCTCGGTCACGTCCTGAGGATGCAGCGGGACCACTATCTGCCGCTCAAGGTCATCCGGGAGCACCTGGACGCCCTGGAGCGCGGAGAGAAGGCTCCCGTGCCCTCTCTGGGGCAGCCGCGCGAGCCCGGTGACGCCTGGGGCGTGAGTGACGCCGATGAGCCCACTGCTGCCCGTGTGGGCCGTGCCGAGCTCCTTGCGGCCGCCGAGATCGACGCGGAGCAGCTCGCGGACTGGGAGACGTACGGGCTCATCGTGCCCTTGCCGGACGGCGGCTATGACGCGGAGGCCGTGACGGTGGCCGCGCTCGTCGTCGAACTCGGGCGGTTCGGTATCGAACCCAGACATCTGCGCACCCTGAAGTCGGCGGCCGAACGCGAGGCCGGGCTCGTCGACCAGGTCGTCGCGCCGCTGCGCCGGCACCGCAATCCGCAGACCAGAGCCCATGCGGAAGCTCGTACGAAGGAGCTCGCGGGACTGACCGGAAAGCTGCACTCTGCACTGGTGCAGACCGCGCTCGGGGTGCGGTTGCCCTGACTCAAGGGGTGCCCGACTACCCAAACCGGCCGGGCACGTCCTAGGGTTGCTGTGTGAACGAGCTCGACGTCGTAGGTGTCCGGGTGGAAATGCCCTCCAACCAACCGATCGTGCTCCTGCGTGAAGTGGGAGGCGATCGGTACCTCCCCATCTGGATCGGACCAGGTGAGGCGACCGCGATCGCCTTCGCACAGCAGGGGATGGCGCCCGCACGGCCGCTGACCCACGACCTGTTCAAGGACGTGCTGGAGGCGGTGGGACAGGAGCTCACCGAAGTGCGCATCACGGACCTCCGAGAAGGGGTCTTCTATGCGGAACTGGTCTTCGCCAGCGGAGTCGAGGTGAGCGCCCGGCCGTCCGACGCCATAGCGCTCGCCCTGCGCACCGGAACGCCGATCTACGGCAGTGACGGTGTCCTCGACGACGCGGGCATCGCCATTCCGGACGAGCAGGAGGACGAGGTGGAGAAGTTCCGCGAGTTCCTCGATCAGATCTCGCCCGAGGACTTCGGTACGAACAGCCAGTAGTCCGTCAGCCGGTGGTCCGTCGCTTCCGAAGGGGTCCGGCGGACCATTCGGCTAGCTTTTCCCGGCGGTGCGGTACGGCAAACCACTCTTAGGGTGATTATCACTCGGCGTGCCGAGTGTGGCGATCGTTGACGAGCCCCTGGTGACTGCCTACCGTCGAGAAGGCAGGTCAAGGACGGAGGTCGGCGTGGGAAGCAGCGGCGACGGTACGGCGATGGGCGGGCCGTATCCGCTTCACAGCAGCGCGGCCGGTCACTCTCCGAAGAGGCCGATGGTGGTTCAGGGGAGCGTTCAGGGGAGCGGGGACGCCACGTCCGGACAGTCCGAACAGGAACAGATCGGTTACCGGGGGCCGACCGCGTGCGCGGCCGCCGGCATCACCTACCGACAGCTCGACTACTGGGCCCGTACGGGTCTGGTCGAGCCCAGTGTGCGGTCCGCGGGCGGGTCGGGCACCCAGCGGCTCTACAGCTTCCGGGACGTCGTCGTCCTGAAGATCGTGAAGCGGTTCCTCGACACCGGTGTGTCCCTGCAGAACATCAGGACCACGGTCCAGCATCTGCGCGACCGCGGCTTCCAGGACCTGGAGCGGATGACGCTCATGAGCGACGGCGCGACGGTCTACGAGTGCACGTCGCCCGACGAGGTCCACGATCTGCTCCAGGGCGGCCAGGGGGTCTTCGGGATCGCCGTGGGTGTCGTGTGGCGGGACGTGGAGGCGGCGCTCTCGCAGCTGCACGGCGAGCGGATCGAGACCGGGGAGACGCTGGTGCGGCCGAACCCCGCCGACGAGCTCGCGCGGCGGCGCAACAGGGCCGTCTGAGGCCGCCGCGCGCGTCGCGGACCGGTCGCGGCCCGGTTGGGTGCGGGGTGGCGTTCTCGGGGCGTTGTCAGTGGCGTAGGGCAGCATCAGTGGTGTGAGAACCGCGCCCACGATTCTGCATCTGGACATGGATGCCTTCTACGCGTCCGCCGAGCAGGCCGCGAAGCCGAGTCTGCGCGGGAAAGCCGTGGTGGTGGGCGGGCTCGGACCGCGGGGCGTGGTGGCCACGGCCTCGTACGAGGCGCGGAAGTTCGGTGTGCACTCGGCGATGCCCATGGGGCAGGCGCGGCGTCTGGTGCCCAATGCCGCCTATCTGGTTCCGCGCTTCGCGCTCTACCGCGACATCAGCGACCAGGTGATGGCGCTGCTGCGTGAGCTGTCGCCGCTGGTGGAGCCGCTCAGCCTGGATGAGGCATTCGTCGACCTGGAGGCGGGCGGGGTGGCCGACGACCAGGCGTCGGCGCTGGCCGTGGGCGAGCGGTTGCGTGCCGACATCAAGGCGGTGACCGGGCTCGCGGGGTCGGTCGGGCTCGCCGCGTCCAAGATGCTGGCGAAGATCGCCTCGGAGGAGGCCAAGCCGGACGGCCTGCGGCTGATAGTGCCGGGGACCGAGCGGGACCTGCTCGGGCCGCTGTCGGTGCGCATCCTGCCCGGTGTGGGGCCGGCCACCGGGGACCATCTGCGGCGCGGCGGGATCACGACGGTGGGGGAGATCGCCGAGGCGGGCGAGGACGAGCTCGTCCGTCTCCTGGGCAAGTCGCACGGGAGCGCGCTGTACGCGATGGCGCTCGCGCGCGACGAGCGGCCCGTGGTGGCCGAGCGGGAGTCCAAGTCGGTCAGCGTCGAGGACACGTACGACGTGGACATCCATGACCGGGTGCGGGTCAGGGGCGAGGTGGCGCGGCTCGCCGACCGGTGTGTGGAGCGGCTGCGGGCGGCGGGGCACTCGGGGCGGACCATCGTCCTGAAGGTGCGGCGGTTCGACTTCTCGACGCTGACGCGTTCCGAGACGCTGCGGGGGCCGACGGACGACCCCGGGGTGGTGCGGGAGGCCGCCGCGCGGCTCCTGGAGTCCGTGGACACCACCGGAGGCGTGCGGCTGCTCGGCGTGGGCGTCACGGGGCTCGCCGACTACACGCAGGAGGATCTCTTCGCGCAGGCCCAGGCCCAGGCGCTGGCGCTGGCAGAGGGCCCTGAGCAGAGGGAGGGCGAGGCCGCGCCGGAGGGGGTGGCTGCCGAGACGGTGGAGGAGCCGGCCGAGGAGGTGCCGCTCGTCCTGCGCCGGTGGAGCGCGGGGCACGATGTGCGGCATGCGCGCTTCGGGCACGGGTGGGTGCAGGGGAGCGGGCTCGGGCGGGTGACGGTGCGGTTCGAGACACCGGGGTCTGCGCCGGGGCGGGTGAGGACCTTCCGGGTGGACGATGCCGAGCTCGTCCCCGCGGAGCCGTTGCCGCTGGTGACTCCGCCGGGGGAGGAGGGCTGAGCCGTGGGGTCAGGTGCTCTCCTGGCCCGCGATCTTTCCGAAGTCCTGGTCCGGCGGTGGCGCCGACTGCGGGGGCGTGATGTCCAGGCCGTAGTGGTGGTAGAGCTGTAGTTCCTGCTCGGGGGAGAGGTGGCGGCCCACGCCGAAGTCCGGGGCGTCCTTGACCAGGGAGCGGTCGAAGGGGATGCGCAGGGTGCCCTCGCTGGTGACCTCGCTGGGCTCCAGGGGGACGAAGGCGTCCCGGCTGAAGAGGCCCGTGCGTATGGCCGCCCACTCCGGGGCCCCGGTGGCGTCGTCGAGATAGACCTCGTCGATCGTGCCGATCTTCGCCCCGTTGCGGTCGAACGCCTTGCGGCCGATCAAGGTGCGTGGATCGATATCGGTCTGCACGGGCCCTCCAACTGGTCGAGGCTTGTCGAAGTGGGGCGTAACTCATCCTTGTTCGTTCGTATTCACTACGAAAGAGCACTTCGGGGCAGGCGGCCACTCGAGGGATCCTCCATCTCCTCGCTGGTAGGCTGGCGCTTGGCTGCTGACCCCGTGCGGGAGAGCTCTCCGGTGGACACACCGGAGGCGCCGAAGGAGCAACTCCTCCCCGGAATCTCTCAGGCCCCTGTACCGCACGGACGAGGTCACTCTGGAAAGTAGGGCGGGCGTCGGGCGGGCACGTTCGAAACCCTTCCTCACCGACGGTGAAAGCCGGTACGGCGTCTCTCGCGAGGCACGGACCGGTGAAGCTCTCAGGTTGAGATGACAGAGGGGGAGGCCGTCCGGGTACCCGCGCCGTGGTGCCCCTCGCAGGTCGCGTCAGACCCGCGTCAGACCAGGAGGCCTCCGCATGACCGCCACCCCTCGTATCCCGCTCTCGCAGCTCGAGCAGGGCATTCCCTTCGAGCAGCGGCACATCGGTCCCGATGTGGAAGCACGGGCCAAGATGCTCGCGCAGGTCGGATACGGCTCGCTGGACGAGCTGACCGCCGCCGCCGTGCCGGATGTGATCAAGAACGCCGAGGCGCTGAACCTGCCCGGGGCGCGCACCGAGGCCGAGGTCCTGGCCGAGCTGCGCTCTCTCGCGGACCGCAACCAGGTCCTCGACTCCATGATCGGGCTCGGTTACTACGGGACCTTCACTCCGCCGGTGATCCTGCGGAACGTGATGGAGAACCCCGCGTGGTACACCGCTTACACGCCGTACCAGCCCGAGATCTCCCAGGGGCGCCTCGAGGCGCTGCTGAACTTCCAGACCGTCGTCGCCGAGCTGACCGGGCTGCCCACCTCCGGTGCCTCGCTGCTCGACGAGGGCACCGCCGCCGCCGAGGCCATGGCGCTCTCGCGGCGCATGGGCAAGGTCAAGGACGGTGTCTTCCTGGTCGACGCCGACGCCCTGCCGCAGACCGTCGCCGTCATCCAGACCCGCGCGGAGCCGACCGGTGTCGAGGTCGTCGTCGCCGATCTGAGCGAGGGCATCCCGGCCGAGGTCGCCGAGCGCGGTGTCGTCGGCGTACTGATCCAGTACCCGGGCGCCTCCGGTGCCGTGCGCGACATCAAGCCGCTCATCGAGCAGGCGCACGAGATCGGTGCCATCGTCTCCGTCGCCGCCGACCTGCTGGCCCTGACGCTGCTCACCTCGCCCGGCGAGCTCGGCGCCGACATCGCCGTCGGCACCACGCAGCGCTTCGGTGTGCCGATGGGCTTCGGCGGCCCGCACGCCGGTTACATGGCGGTGCGCGAGAAGTTCGCGCGCAGCCTGCCGGGGCGGCTCGTCGGTGTGTCCGTGGACGCGGACGGGAACAAGGCCTACCGCCTGGCGCTGCAGACCCGTGAGCAGCACATCCGCCGCGAGAAGGCCACCAGCAACATCTGTACGGCGCAGGTGCTGCTCGCCGTGATGGCCGGGATGTACGCGGTCTACCACGGGCCCGAGGGCCTCAAGTCCATCGCGCGGCGTACCCACCGCTACGCGACCGTGCTCGCCGCGGGGCTCACCGCGGGCGGTGTCGAGGTCGTGCACGGCGCGTACTTCGACACCCTGACCGTTCGGGTGCCCGGCCGGGCCGAGGCGCTCGTGGCCGCGGCCCGCGAGGGCGGTGTCAACATCCACCAGATCGACGCCGACCACGTCTCCCTGGCCTGCGACGAGACCACCACGCGCAAGCAACTGACCGCGATCTGGACGGCGTTCGGCGTCGAGGCCGACGTCGAGGCGCTCGACGCGCAGACCGCGGACTCGCTCCCCGGCGCTCTGCTGCGCTCCGACGACTACCTGACGCACCCCGTCTTCCACCAGTACCGCTCCGAGACCGCGATGCTGCGCTACCTGCGCAAGCTGTCCGACCGCGACTACGCGCTCGACCGCGGCATGATCCCGCTGGGCTCCTGCACCATGAAGCTCAACGCGACCACGGAGATGGAGCCGGTCACCTGGCCCGAGTTCGGCCAGCTGCACCCCTTCGCCCCCGCCCAGCAGGCGCAGGGCTATCTGACGCTCATCCGTGAGCTGGAGGAGCGCCTCGCCGAGGTCACCGGGTACGACAAGGTCTCGCTGCAGCCCAACGCCGGTTCGCAGGGCGAGCTCGCCGGACTGCTCGCGGTGCGCGGCTACCACCGTGCCAACGGCGACGAGCAGCGCACCGTCTGCCTGATCCCGTCCTCCGCGCACGGCACCAACGCCGCGAGCGCCGTGATGGCCGGCATGAAGGTCGTCGTCGTGAAGACCAGCGACGACGGCGAGATCGACGTCGAGGACCTGCGCGCCAAGATCGAGAAGCACCGCGACGAGCTGTCCGTGCTCATGATCACCTACCCGTCCACGCACGGGGTGTTCGAGGAGCACGTCGCCGACATCTGCGCCTCCGTGCACGAGGCGGGCGGCCAGGTCTACGTCGACGGCGCGAACCTCAACGCCCTGGTCGGCCTCGCCCAGCCCGGCAAGTTCGGCGGCGACGTCTCGCACCTGAACCTGCACAAGACCTTCTGCATCCCGCACGGCGGCGGCGGCCCCGGCGTCGGCCCGGTCGGTGTGCGCGAGCACCTCGCGCCGTTCCTGCCCAACCACCCGCTGCAGCCCGCCGCGGGCCCCGAGACGGGCGTCGGGCCGATCTCCGCCGCGCCGTGGGGTTCCGCGGGAATCCTGCCGATCTCCTGGGCGTACGTACGCCTCATGGGCGGCGAGGGCCTCAAGCGCGCCACGCAGGTCGCCGTGCTCTCCGCCAACTACATCGCCAAGCGCCTCGAGCCGCACTACCCGGTGCTCTACACCGGCCCCGGCGGGCTCGTCGCGCACGAGTGCATCATCGATCTGCGCCCGCTGAGCAAGGCGACCGGTGTCAGCGTCGACGACATCGCCAAGCGGCTCATCGACTACGGCTTCCACGCGCCGACCATGTCCTTCCCGGTCGCGGGGACGCTGATGATCGAGCCCACCGAGAGCGAGGACCTGGTCGAGATCGACCGGTTCTGCGAGGCGATGATCAACATCCGCGCGGAGATCGAGAAGGTCGGCGCCGAGTGGACGGCGGACGACAACCCGCTGCGCAACGCGCCGCACACCGCCGCCGCGCTCGGCGGTGAGTGGGAGCACGCCTACAGCCGCGAGGAGGCCGTCTTCCCGGCCGGCGTCGTAGCCGCTGACAAGTACTGGCCGCCGGTGCGCCGCATCGACCAGGCGTACGGCGACCGGAATCTGGTCTGCTCCTGCCCGCCGCTGGATGCGTACGAGGACTGACAGCGCGTCCAGAACATGCGTGGGGGCCGGTCCGGAGGTTGTTGCTCCGGGTCGGCCCCTTTGTTGTCCGTGCCGTGATGGCGCCGCGTCAGGCGGCGGTCATGATCTTGTCCGTGCCCAGCGGTCGATGCGGGGCGATGATCTGGCCGTCCGGCAGCAGCTCACCGGTGTCCTCGAAGAGCAGGACGCCGTTGCACAGCAGGCTCCAGCCCTGCTCCGGGTGGCTCGCCGTGAGCAGTGCGGCTTCCCGGTCGGCGGAGTCGGCTGTCGGGCACGGTGGTTGGTGCTGGCACATGGAAGGGTTCTTTCGCTGCGGTGTGATGGCTGTGACGTCTGCCTTGCGGCTCGATGCGGTGTTCATGCCGCCCCCCGTTTAGTCGGTCCGATCCCAGTGTTGCCCTACGGACGTCAATCCGCAGGGATTTAGCGGCAGCGCTCCTTACTGCTTAATGACGTATCACCCGCCCGGACGGTTCAGCCCAACTGCACTGTCTCTTCGGGTGGTTCGGGGTGGTCATACTGGGCTAGTCCGTATGGGCACATCACGCGCCGAGCCCCGCGGCCGAGGTCGGCGGCGGGGCACGGGGACGTACGGCGAGGTCAGGCGGGCGAGCCGAGCAGCGGTGCCGGGGTCAGACGGTGGGTGAGGACCTTGAGGAGCTCCGCGGCGCGGTGCGGGCGGTGCGCCGCGATGCCGGGAGGCGCGGGCGCCAGGGGCACGAGGATGTCGGAGGGCGCGAGATCGCCGTCCGCGCCGTCCGCCGTGCAGTCGCCGTGCAGCCAGAGGGTCAGCATGTAGAGCTCGGGTACGGACAGCAGACGGGGTTGGTAGGGCATCGGCATCGCCTCGGCATGGCGCAGGGCGCGTTCGGTGGAGGCGATGTAGGGGCCCTCGAAGAAGTGGGAGAAGGCCCATCCGTCAGGGGTCAGCATCGTGTCCGCGGCGGCGACGGCTCGCTCGCCGGAGCGGATCAGGAAGCGCCACCCGGCGAGCCGGGTGGGCGATGTGCCCGACGGGGCGATCCGGTCGAGGACGTGGACGGGCAACGGGAGTTCGGGGCTCGTCGGTCCCTGCGCGGCACGCAGGGACGGGGTGCGGGCTTCGCGTACGGCGGTGGGTGAACCGAGTGCCGCGAGGACGCTGCGCAGGGCGGGCGCGGGAGCCGGGGGGACTTGCAGCGGCATGATGGGTCGCCTCTCTCATTCGACAGGCACGGTGGAACGAGGACAGGTGCGGACGTCGCTGTCTGCTCCGAAGTCAGAGGGGGCGGGGGCAGGGGACCGCGAGCGCCAACTCTCTGCCTCGTTCGCGGAGTTTATACGACACGTGTTCAGGCAGTGTTTCGTCTAACCGCACCCGATATTGCCTGCAAGGCGTTATTCGGTCGCCATTTTGCGGGCTTTATCCCGATCTCGGATGAGCCCAGGCGTTTGACCTCGGCTCCCTTCGCGGGAGCGGACGGCCGATTCTCGTCGGCGTTTTTCACCAGGGGTTCGGGGCGAGGAATCCCCGGCGTACCCCATGCCCGGTGAATGTGCCGCGTGGGCACGGCATCGAGCCTACTGGGCCGGAGGCATGTGCGGGGCGTTATCGATCACATTGCAGGGCATCATCCCCCGAGACATCGCGGCCGGATCATTGGCTGCCCATCCGAGGAGGGGACGCTTCGATGGGGGAGAAGGTCGTAGCAGGAACGTTTGACCTGGCCGAGCGGCACCGGTACCGGAGCAAGCTCAGGGAGTGTCTCGCGGGGCTGCGGAGACTGTTGGACGAGGAGCGGTTCGACCGCCCCCAGAACCTGATGGGGGTGGAGATAGAGTTGAATCTCGCGGGGCCCGACGGCATGCCGAGAATGCTGAATGCGGAAGTTCTCGAGCGCATCGCAAGCCGCGACTTCCAGACCGAACTCGGAATGTTCAATCTTGAAGTCAATATCGCCCCGCACCGATTGGGCGGACGGGTTCTCGACCGCCTCGCCGAAGAGCTGCGCACCGGCCTCGCCTATGCCCACCGGAAAGCCAACGAGGTGAACGCGGGCATTGTGATGATCGGTATTCTGCCGACGCTCGCCCACCACGACCTGGTCTCGGGGAACCTCTCCGACGTCGACCGCTACGCGCTGCTCAACGACCAGATCGTGGCCGCCCGCGGCGAGGACTTCGTCCTGGACATCCAGGGCATCGAGCGGCTGACCTGCACCTCCGCGTCGATCGCGCCCGAAGCGGCCTGCACCTCCGTGCAGTTGCACCTCCAGGTCACACCGGGCAGGTTCGCCGACGTGTGGAACGCGGCGCAGGCCGTCGCCGCGGCGCAGGTCGCCGTCGGCGCCAACGCGCCCTTCCTGTTCGGGCGCGAGCTGTGGCGCGAATCCCGGCCGCCGCTGTTCCTGCAGTCCACCGACACCCGCCCGCCCGAGCTACAGGCACAGGGCGTGCGGCCGCGGACCTGGTTCGGCGAACGCTGGATCAGCGACGCGTACGAGCTCTTCGAGGAGAACCTGCGCTACTTTCCCGCGCTGCTTCCCCTCATGGACGACGAGGACCCGCTGGAGGCGCTCGACGACGGCCGGGTGCCCCAGCTGGGCGAACTCGTCCTGCACAACGGCACCGTGTACCGCTGGAACCGTCCCGTGTACGGCATCGCCGGCGGCGTCCCGCACCTGCGCGTGGAGAACCGCGTCCTGCCCGCGGGCCCCACCGTCACCGACGTCATCGCCAACGCCGCCTTCTACTACGGCGTCGTACGCGCCCTCGCCGAGGAGCCCCGGCCCGTGTGGACCCGGCTGCCCTTCGAGGCCGCGGCGAGCAACTTCGACACCGCGTGCCGCGACGGCATCGAGGCCCGGCTGCAATGGCCCCGGCGCGGCCGCTACGGAGGGCTGGTCGAGGTGCCCGCGGTCGCTCTCGTACGCGACGAGCTGTTGCCGCTCGCCGCGGCGGGGCTCGACGCGTGGGGAGTCGAACCCGCCGACCGGGACTTCTACCTCGGCGTCATCGAGGAGCGCTGCAGGCGGCGGGTGAACGGGGCGTCCTGGCAGGCGGCGACCTACCACCAGGCCCTGGAGACCGGGCTCGAACGCGAGGCCGCGCTCGCGGCGACCACCCGGCGCTACGCCGAGCTGATGCACGCGGGGGACCCGGTGCACACCTGGCCGGTGGGGCTGCCCGAACCGGCCTTCCTGAGCTGAGGCGCCGCGCCGAGGCGCACGGGGGCGGGCTCAGCCGTGGCTGCCCGCCTCCATGATGGCCTTGAGGATGACCGCGTGGATCTGCGCCGGATCATCGACCTGGTGACCTGATCCGCCGGTCGCCTCCGCGATCTGCACGACCTCCTCCTTGTCCGCGTTCGGGCCGACCGCGATCGCGATGAGCGGCACCGGGCGCTTGGGGTCGGCGAGGTTCTCCAGCTGTGCGATGAGGTTGCTGCGCGAGATGGAGCCGAGGTCCTGGTTCGCGCCGTCCGTGAGCACCACGAGCGCGTTGAACTTGCCCTTCGCGTAGGTGGACGTGGCTTCCTTGTACGCCGCAAGCGTCGTGTCGTACAGGCCGGTCGCGCCGCCCGGGATGGGCGCCAGATCGCTGAAGGCCTCCGAGACCTTGTCCCGCTGGGTGCCGCCGCCCTTGCGGTCGCCGAGCCGCTCGGTCGGCACGAGCTTGCGGTAGTCGCGCTCGCCGTCCAGGAGGGTGGAGAACTCCCAGAGGCCGATCTCGTCCTCGTCGGTGAACCCCGCGAGGGCCTGGAGGAGCGAGGACTTGGTGACCTCCATCCGCGTCTGCCCCCGGCCCGGCACGAGCTGGCCCATGGAGTCCGAGACGTCGACGACGGTGCTGAGCCGGGCGCTCTGGACGGTGATCGTCCACATGCCGAGCGTCTCCTGCACCTCCTTCTCGGAGGGAGGATCGGTCGGTTCGTCGCCGTACGGCTGGGGGGTCCGGCCGCCTGCCGCCGTGATGAGCTTCGCCGACGGGGCCTCGGTGCCCGTCCTGAAGCCGTGCCTCTCCAGGATCGCGCGCCCCTCGTCGTCGCCGAACAGCGTCATGAAGCGCAGGGCGGCCCGGCTCTGGTCCGTGGACAGCTCGTCCTCCTGGACCAGCGTGTACGGGTAGTCGAGGCGCGGCGAGCCGTCCTTCGGATAGAACATGTCCAGGCTGTTCTCCTCGCCCGCCGTCGCGTTGTGCTTGAACGCGGCCTGCTCGGAGAGGATCAGCGCCTGGTTGCGGCGCGGGTTGCCCTGCTCGGTGCCGGAGGCGTCGCGGGCCAGGGTGTCAAGGAGCTGGCTGTCGCTGTCGGAGGTGCGCGCGGACAGGGCCTTGGCCAGCCCGGCGGCCTGGGTGTCGCCGTCCTTGCCGCCCGACTTCTTCGCCGAGGCGCTCAGCTTGGCGAGGGCCAGCAGGCCGGTCGCGCTGCGGGCCGGATCGGCGGCGCCGAGCCGCAGCTTGTCGCCCTTCATCGCCGCGCCGGTCAACTCCGGCCAGTCGTACGTCTTCTTGGGCCAGCCCAGGGATTCGGCGGCCGAAGGGACCATGGCCATGCCGACCGGCGACGAGGCTATGTTCCCCGCGGGCGACACCTTGTTCTGCCGGCCGCCCAGGCCCACGCGCTGCAGCCACAGTTCGGAGTCCGGCACCCACACGTCGTAGCCCGGATCGCCCTTGCCCGTGCGCAGCTGGTCGGCGACCTTGTAGGAGTCACGGGCGGTGACCCGTACGTCGATGCAGGCTCCGTCGGACGCGACCTCGTTCTCGCGCGCGTCGTCGGCGGCCGCGCGCAGGGCGGGGGCGATGTCGGGCGCGGCGACGACGTCCAGCTCCACCGCGTCGTCGCTGCACGAACCGCCGAAGGTGAGCAGGTCGCTGCGGACGGCGACCGCGGTGCCCGCCGCGACCGTCAGGACCAGTGCCGTCGCGATGGCCACGGTGCGGCCGCGGGTGCGTGGCCGAGGGTCGGGTGCGTCCGTCCCGTACTCATCGGGCAAGCTGTGACGTCCCATGGCGGTGGTGCCCCTCCTTGAGTGATGAAGCAAGGAAAGAGGGGGTGGCATGACCGCAGTCGGCGTCCGTCCCCCTCGGCCTGTCGCGCACGATCTTCGTAACTCTTTTCGAGACCCTAGCGGGGCGGAGATGGGGATGAGGCGGGAATACTCAACTGGAGGCGGAGTGCAAGCGGAGCCCGGGCCGTTGGCCGGTTCTTTTCGGGGCGAGGAGCCATCGCGACGGATCCTCCGGGACGAGACGCTGCTCGTCCTGGCACTTTCCCTGGGTGCGAGCGGTGTGTCCGCGCTGATCAGCTTTGTCGGGTCGGTCACCAAACCGGGTGGTCTGAAGGATCAGGCGGCGACCATGAACGCGTCGGCCGCTCCGGGGCGGCCATGGCTTGATCTCGCGTGGCAATTGTTCGGAATCTCCACCGCGTTGGTGCCGGTCGCGCTGGTCGCGCACTTCCTGATCCGGGAGGGCGCCGGGCTGCGCACGATCGGCTTCGACCGGAGCAGGCCGTGGCCGGACCTGGGGCGCGGGGCGGCGATCGCGGCGGTGATCGGCAGCACCGGGATCGCCTTCTATCTGGCGGCGCGCGGGCTCGGGTTCAACCTGACGGTGGTACCGGAGGACCTGCCCGACGTGTGGTGGAAGTACCCGGTGCTCGTGCTGTCCGCGGTGCAGAACGCGGTGCTCGAGGAAGTGATCGTCGTCGGCTATCTGCTGCGCAGGTTCGGGCAGTTGGGGTGGACGCCGATGGCCGCGCTGGTCGGCAGCTCGGTGCTGCGCGGCTCGTACCACCTCTACCAGGGCATCGGCGGGTTCATCGGGAACATGGCGATGGGGGTGGTCTTCGTGCTCCTGTACCGGCGGTGGGGGCGGGTCGGACCGCTGGTGGTGGCCCATTCGCTGTTGGACATCGGCGCGTTCGTCGGGTACGCGCTGCTCGCGGGGAAGGTGGGGTGGCTGCCGACGCCTTAGGCGGCGGGCAGGGCGGTGCTGGGCTGGCGCGGACGGTGCTGGGCTGGCGCGGACGGTGCTGTGGGGACGTACGACCGGGTGTCGTGCGTCCCCACGGTTGCGTCAGGTGTCAGGGGGTGGTGTCAGGCGTGGAGCTCGCCCTCGATGACGGTGACCGCGCGGCCGGTCACCACGGTGCGGTCGCCGCGCAGTTCCGTGCGGACGAGACCGCTGCGGGCCGAGGCCTGCAGGCCGTTGAGTTCCGCGCGGCCCAGGCGCTCGGACCAGAAGGGGGCCAGGGCGGTGTGGGCGCTGCCGGTCACCGGGTCCTCGTCGATGCCGACGCGCGGGAAGAAGCCGCGGGAGACGAAGTCGTAGCCGCGGCCGGGGTCTTCGGCGCGTGCGGTGGCGATGATGCCGCGCCTGGAGTGCTGGGCCAGGGCCTTGTGGTCCGGTGTGAGGGCGCGCACGGTCTTCTCGTCCGCGAGCTCGACCAGCAGGTCGCCGAGGTTCGCCCCGGTGTCGTACACCGCGAGCGGCTCGGCGCCGAGTGCCTCCGCCGCGCCGGCGGGGATCTCGGCCGGGGTGAGCGGGGCGGTCGGGAAGTCCATGGCGATGTTGCCGTCGGCGTGCGCGGTCGTGGTCAGGACACCGCTGCGGGTGGCGAAGCGCACGGTGCCCTCGGCGGTGCCGGTGGCCTGTAGCACGTGGGCCGTGGCGAGCGTGGCGTGGCCGCAGAGGTCGACCTCGGTGGTGGGCGTGAACCAACGCAGCGCCCAGTCGGCTTCGCCGTGCGCGGGGAGGCGGTGGGCGAAGGCGGTCTCGGCGTGGTTGACCTCCGCGGCCACGTTCTGGAGCCAGGCGTCCTCGGGGAATGCGTCGAGGAGGAGGACACCTGCGGGGTTGCCCGTGAAGGGGCGGTCGGAGAAGGCGTCGACGATGCGGATGCGGTGGGAAGTGGACATGTCGATGACGCTAGCGGGCCAATGCGGGGGTGGGACAAGGCCAATTGGGGGTTGGTGGCCCGTTGGGGGGCGGTTTGGGGGGTGCCACGCGTGAGTGGGGCTCGGTGGACTGGGTGTAGTGGGGGGCGGGGCTTGCTGGGGGCTGCCGTGGGGGCGCGGGTGCGGGGGTTGCCGGTGCCGGTGCCGGTGCCGGTGTGGTGGGGTCGACGGTGGTGGTCGGTGAGTCCGGTGGCGGCGCCGTCGGTGTGCGGTCGCTGCTCCCTCTCCGGTCGTGGCATCGGCGATGACCCGGCCTGTCCGGCCCAGTCGCCGGGTGGCCCTGCCCTCCCCTGCGGGTGCCGGTGCCGGTGCTGGTGCCGGTGTGGTGGGGCTGGCTGGCGGGTCGACGGTGGTGGTCGGTGAGTCCGGTGGCGGCGCCGTCGGTGTGCGGTCGCTGCTCCCTCTCCGTTCGGGCCGTTGGTGATGACCCGGCCTGTCCGGCCCAGCCGCCGGGTGGCCCTGCCCTGCCCTGCGGGTGTCGGCGCCGGTGTGGTGGGGCTGGCTTCGTGTGAGGCGTCGGCCGGGCTCGTGAGCGTGATCGCGTACGGCTCAGGGGGCGTCGTTGGCGGGGTCGACGGTGGTGGTCGGTGAGTCGGGTGGCGGCGCCGTCGGTGTGCGGTCGCTGCTCCCGCTCCGTTCGGGCCGTTGGTGATGACCCGGCCTGTCGTCCGACCCAGTCGCCGGGTGGCTCTGCCCTCCCCCCAAGCTCCTGACCTGCTGCTCTGCCCAACCCCTCAGAAGAGCCTTGCCATGCGAACTGTTCCGATATATCGTTGACGCATCGCGACAGATCAACGATGGCGCGATAGATCACCTACAAGATCAAGCACACGAGGAGTGATTGCTATGCGTTCCCACGGTTATGAACACGAGCACGGACGTGGAAAGTGCGGCCCCGGCCATGAGGGTCGGGGTGGCTTCGAGGGCCGGCGCGCCGCTTTCGGTCCCTTTGGGCCCGGCTTCGGCGGTCCCGGTGGACCCGGCGGCCCCTGGGGTGGCGGACGAGGCGGCAGGGGCGGTCCGCGCGGGAGGGCGCGGCGCGGCGACGTACGCGCGTCGATCCTGGCCCTGCTGAAGGACCGGCCGATGCACGGCTACGAGATGATCCAGGAGATCGCCGAGCGCAGCGGCGGGGCATGGAAGCCCAGCCCCGGTTCGGTCTACCCGACCCTCCAGCTCCTGGAGGACGAGGGTCTGATCAGAAGCGCGAGCGAGGGCGGCAAGAAGCTCTTCTCGCTCACCGAGGCCGGTGTCACCGCGGCCGAAGAAGGTCCTGACGCGCCTTGGGAAGAGGCCGGGCGCGGGGTCGACTGGGAGACGCTGAACGAGATCCGGCAGGCCGGCTTCGGTCTGATGGAGGCGTTCGGCCAGGTCTGGAAGACCGGCAGCAAGGAACAGCGCGAGAAGGCTCTCACGGTCATCAACGACGCCCGTAAGAAGCTGTACCTGATCCTCGCCGATGAGGACTGAGGTCGTGGGGGTCGATGACCCCCATGACCGCTGAGGCGCCCCGCACTTCGCGTGTGGGGCGCCTCTTTGCGTACGAGCTGCCTGCGGGGGAGTCTCGCTCAGGTCACCAGGCCCGCCAGCTTCCGCAAGGACTCGTTCAGCGCCGCCGTCGCCGAGTCCTTCAGCTTGCCCGCCATCAGGGAGACCGCCGCGCCCGTGAAGTCGCCGTCGATGCGTACGTTCGTCGCGTCCCCGTCGGGCGTGAGCGTGTAGCGCGTGCCGACCGTGACGCCCATCGGGCCCTTGCCCTTGATGGCCAGGGTGCGCTCGCTCTCCAGGTCCTCGATCGTCCAGTTGACCTCGGCGGGGAAGCCCATCAGCTTCATGTTCTCCAGGAACGTGCCGCCCACCTCCAGCGTGGTGGGACCGCCCTTGGGAAAGTTCGTGTGCGTGGCGTTCCACTCGCCGTACGAGGAGAAGTCGGTGAGCTGGGCCCAGACCTTCTCCGCGGGCGCCTCGATCCGTGCTTCCGCGCTGACTTCGGCCATGCGACACCCCTTCTCTGTGGGCGCTGCGGCGGGGCGCAGCTGTGGTGTCGCGGAACGTAGCCGCAGGGCCTGGAACATTCAATACTGATGAACCGTCAGATGTCGTGGACGCTCCGGGGTGCCGCCCCTGCTGCCCGGAACCGGGTCGGGTACTGTTGCCCTCCCCGCGACGGACGCGGGCAGACGGACACAGGAGGTGAGACCCATTACCGCAGCAGCAGGTCGGGCGCTCCCCCTTCGCGACCGCGCGGTTCACCCGGCATAGGTGACCGAGGGAGCCCCATAGGCGTCCCGAAAGGTTCCTCTTCTCATGTCGGTCTCACCTTCGTCACCCGCGGCATCCTCGTCACCCGCGGCACCCGCGGCACCCTCGTCTTCCGTGGCCCCCTCGTCACCCACGGCATCCGCCGCGTCGCCCATAACGCCCCTCGCGCCTTCCGTCATCGTCACCAGGCTGCGCGCCGCCGGTTGTGTCTTCGCCGAGGACGAGGCGCAGTTGCTCGCCGACACCGCGCGTGACCCCGCCGAGCTCGCCGCCATGGTGGAGCGGCGCGTCAGCGGTCGGCCGCTCGAACACGTCCTGGGCTGGGCGGAGTTCCGCGGTCTGCGGATCGCCGTGGACGCCGGGGTCTTCGTGCCCCGGCGGCGCACCGAGTTCCTCGTGCAGCAGGCCGCCGCCCTCGCCGGGCCCGGGGCGGTCGTCGTCGACCTGTGCTGCGGCTCGGGCGCGCTCGGGGCCGCGCTCGGCGCCGCCGTCGCCGGGGTCGAGCTGCACGCCGCCGACATCGACCCCGCCGCTGTGCGGTGCGCCCGGCGCAACCTCGCCGATGCCGGGGGGCGGGTGTACGAGGGCGACCTCTACGAGCCGCTGCCCGGCGCCCTTCAGGGCCGCGTCGACGTACTGCTGGCGAACGTCCCCTACGTACCCACCGAAGAGGTCGGTCTCCTGCCGCCGGAAGCCCGTATCCACGAGGCGCGTGTGGCGCTCGACGGTGGCGCGGACGGCCTCGACGTCCTGCGGCGGGTGACGGCGGACGCGGCGCGCTGGCTGGCTCCCGGCGGCCGGCTGCTGTTCGAGACGAGTGAGCGGCAGGTGCCGTACGCGCTCGACGCGGTCGCCGACGGCGGGCTCGTGGCGCGGTCGGTGAGCGACGAGGAGATGTACGCGACGGTCGTCATCGGGACGCGGCCCGCGTAGGTCTCGTCCGGGGAGCGCGGGGCCTGGCGGGGTCAGGGGGGCGTGGTTCAGCCGACCTTGCGTATGACCGCGGCGTCGAAGAGGTCGCACGCCCTGGGGAAGGGGCCCTCGTCGTGGCAGTGCCAGGCCTCCCAGAACAGGTCGGCGGGCAGTGCGTCATCGGGTGCGTACACCCGATACACGTACTGCCTGCCGTCGATCGCCGGCAGCGCGACCATCCAGCACTCGCACTCCATGCCTGAAAGACGAGTGACCGGTGCGTCATGGTTGCGTTCCCGGCGCGAATCAAGGCGGCGCGCGCCCCTCGGGGAAGAACAGTGGGATCTCATCCGTAAGGAGGAGAAGCCACACATGCGTACCCAACCTGTGTCGGACGCGAAGATGCTTCCCGCCGCCGATGACGGCGCTCTTGGGGGCTGATGGGGTGGGAGATGTGCAAAGCCGTACCCCGCAGGGCGCCGAGCCCGGCCCGACCCGAGCAGACATCGACTCCCGACTCAGCGCAGCGCTGGCGTCGGTGGTGGCAGGCGCGCGCCGGCGTGCGGTGCGCGACGGGGACCGGCAGATCGACACCGCGCATCTGCTGCACTCCCTGCTGGAGACCGACCCCGACGTGCGGGCGGCCTTCGACGACGGGGCGCACGTGGTGCGGCTGCTCGGCTATCTCGTCCAGCGCAGCATCGGCTACGGCCTGCAGTGGCAGGGGACGGTCGAGGACTCCGGAGCCGTGCCGCTGGTGCGGGCGGGCAACCCCGCCTCCGTGCAGTCCGCCCCGGTGAAGGAGACGGGCTGGTCGCCGTCCGCGACCGCCGCCATGGAGGCGGCCATCGAGCGGGCCGGCCGACGCGGTGAACCGCGTGCCCTCGGCATGGACCTCCTTGCGGCGCTCGCCGCCGATCCGGACTGCCGCGCGGTCGAGGTCCTGGGGCGGGCCGGGGTCGACGCGCGGGCGATCCTGCGGCGGATCGAGGACGATCCGTTCCCCGGGACGCCCGCCGACGCGTTTCCGTACGCCGACCCCTACGCCGAGACGTCCGCGGATTGAGACAGGGTCTACCGAGGATGACGCTCATGACACGCCCTGACATGCTGGGCCGGTGCAAGCGTCTCAGGGGAAACAGGCAGGCTCGCGGCTGAGCCACGGGAGAGGCGTCGGTCTGGGGCTCGCCCTGGGGTCGGCAGTCGCCTTCGGTGGTTCGGGTGTCGCGGCCAAGCCGCTGATCGAGGCGGGCCTCGACCCGCTGCATGTGGTGTGGCTGCGGGTGACGGGCGCCGCCCTGGTGATGCTGCCGGTCGCCTGGCGCCACCGCGGACTGCTGTTGCGCAGGCCCGCGCTGCTGCTCGGCTTCGGCCTGCTCGCCGTGGCCGGTGTCCAGGCCTGCTACTTCGCGGCGATCTCCCGCATCCCCGTGGGCGTCGCGCTCCTGATCGAGTACCTCGCGCCCGCGCTCGTCCTCGGCTGGGTGCGCTTCGTGCAGCGGCGGCCGGTGACGCGGGCGGCCGCGGTGGGCGTGGTGCTCGCGGTCGGCGGGCTCGCCTGTGTCGTGGAGGTGTGGGCCGGGCTGAGCTTCGACGCCGTGGGGCTGCTGCTCGCGCTGGGCGCCGCGTGCTGCCAGGTCGGCTACTTCGTCCTGTCCGACCAGGGCAGCGACGCGGGGGACGACTCTCCCGACCCGCTCGGCGTCATCGCGTTCGGACTGCTGATCGGCGCCGTGGTGGTGACCGTGGTGGCGCGGCCGTGGGGCATGGACTGGTCGGTGCTCGCAGGCAGCGCGGACATGGACGGCTCGGCCGTTCCCGCGTGGACGCTCATCGCCTGGATCGTGCTCGTCGCGACCGTCGTCGCCTACGTCACCGGGGTGCTCTCGGTGCGTCGGCTCTCCCCGCAGGTGGCAGGCGTCGTGGCCTGTCTGGAAGCGGTCATCGCGACCGTGCTGGCCTGGGTCATTCTGGGCGAACACCTGTCGGCGCCGCAGATCGTCGGGGGCGCCGTGGTGCTCGTCGGGGCGTTCATCGCGCAGTCGTCCACGCCCGCCAAGCCCCGGGAGGGGCCGACCGCGGGCGGCCTTCCGGAGCCGGAAGAGCAGTTGTCGTCGACCGGCACCGCCGCCTAGGGTGCTGATCATGCATTCACGCGCGCTCGTTCTTCCGCCTCCCGCCGCTTAAGCGCGGGCACCTCCTGGATCACACCCGGCCGGTCGCCGGGTGGAACGACGCTGCCCGCAGACGGAGCCAAGGACCTTCTTTTCCTTTCTGCGGAGAACTCACGTGTCGAATGTGTCGCATGTGTCGACTGTTGCCTCCGGCCTGTCCGTCGGACGCGGCCTCTTCTATCTGATCGTCGCCGGTACGGCCTGGGGCACCGCCGGTGCCGCCGCCGCACTGGTCTTCAACGCCAGTGACATGGGGCCGGTCGCCCTGTCCTTCTGGCGCTGCGCCGGCGGCTTCGTGCTGCTGTTCGCCGTCCGGCTGGTGCGGGCGCGCCGACGGCTCTCGTACGCCGCCGCGGGCGCGCCGCTGCGGCGCAGGCTGCCGCGGATCGTGGCCACCGGCGTGGCCCTCGCCGTGTTCCAGACCGCCTACTTCGCCGCCGTCGAGTCGACCGGGCTCGCGGTCGGCACGGTGGTCACCATGGGTGCCGGGCCCGTGCTCATCGCGCTCGGGGCGCGGTTCACCCTGGGGGAGCGGCTCGGGGCGGGCGGCGTCGTGGCCGTGGCCGGGGCCCTCGCCGGGCTCGTGGTGCTCGTCCTGGGCGGCGGCGGCGCCAGCGTGCGACCGCTGGGCGTCGGGTGGGGGCTGCTCTCGGCGGCCGCGTATGCCGCGATGACGCTGCTCACGCGGTGGTGGGGGCGGGACGGCGGCGCCGACTCGTCCGACACGACGGTCTGGTCGTTCGCCGTGGTGTCCGTCTGCCTGCTGCCGCTCGCCGCGGTGGAGGGCCTCGTCCCGCATGCCGCCGATCCGGCGCGGATGGGCCTCTACCTGCTGTACATCGTCGTGATCCCGACGGCGGTCGCCTACGCGCTGTACTTCGCGGGCGCCGCCGTCATCCGGTCCGCGACCGTCTCCGTGATCACGCTCCTCGAACCGCTGAGCGCCGCGGTCATCGCGGTCGTGCTGCTGGGCGAGGAGCTGACCGTCTCGACGGTGGTCGGCACCTTGCTGATGCTGGCCGCGGTGACGGGCCTCGCGGTCGCGGAGACGCGGGGCGTGGCCGCGGCGCGTCGGGAGGCGGCCGTGGCCTGAGAGGGCTCGCGGGGCGCGGCTTTTGTGACCGCGCCCCACGGGCGCCGCCCTCTGTCCGCGGGTTGGTGGGGGCTGGTCGCGCAGCTCCCCGCGACCCTGACGGGGCGCTCAGCGGCGGCGCAGTTGGTGTTCGTGTGCCGCCCTGTCGCGTGGGCCGTCGCGTTGCGTGAGGCCCGCCGCGATTCTGTTCCGGACCTCCTGCGGCTTGTGGCTCGCGTACTTGAACTTGGCTTGTACGTCCGTCAC
Organism: Streptomyces sp. NPDC054047; assembly: GCF_055585065.1. Taxonomy (NCBI): domain Bacteria; kingdom Bacillati; phylum Actinomycetota; class Actinomycetes; order Kitasatosporales; family Streptomycetaceae; genus Streptomyces; species Streptomyces sp. NPDC054047. The sequence goes on from NZ_JBVJKV010000013.1 coordinate 27,685, forward strand.
TTCGAGGCACAGGGCGCGGATGCCGGAGAGCATGCGGCCGAACGGCGCCTCGCCCACCGCTGCCGGGGCCGAGCCGCCCTCCGGCTGGAAGTGGGCGACCTGGCGGTTGAGCAGCTCGGCCTTCTCCTCCGGGGCGTCCACGATGCGGGCGGTGCACCGGAGCTGGACGGCGGCGTAGAAGCTGGTCGGCACGCCGTGCTCGGGCGGGGTGTCGGGGGGCGCCTGCCAGGGGCCCGGCACGTACACGTAGTCGTCCACCACGCTGAGCAGCACTTCCGGATCGGCTTCGAGCGCGGGCCACAGCGGGTTGGGGCGCGCCAGGTGGGTGATCACGCGGCCGTGCGGGCCGTGGTCCGGTTCGTAGGCGAAGTGCGCGGGCTGGACGTGCGGGGGCTCTCCGGGCAGGCCGTTCACGGCGAGCTGCCCGAAGTCGTGGGCGGCCAGCCACTGCTGCCACTCGGTGTCGGAGCGCGGCGCGTCCCAGGGGTGGATCAGCATCACAGCTCGATCAGGTAGTCGGGGGCCTCGATGCCGGGGGACAGGTCGGCCGACGGGACGAGCGGGTCGTGGCCCTTGCGCAGCGGGACGACGCCGGCCCAGTGGGGCAGGTCGAGGTCCTCGGGGTCGTCGTTCGGGCCGCCGGTGCGCACCTTGGCGGAGACCGCGGCGAGGTCGAGGCTGAGCACGGCGGTGGCCGCGAGCTCCTTGGCGTTCGCGGGGCGGGAGTCGGCGGAGCGGCCCGGCACGACATGGTCGACGAGTGCGTCCAGGGCGGCGCGCTTCTCCTCGGGGTCCGTGACCTGGTGGGCGGTGCCGTGGATCACCACGGAGCGGTAGTTGATCGAGTGGTGGAAGGCCGACCGGGCCAGGACGAGGCCGTCGACGTGGGTGACGGTCAGGCAGACCGCGAGCCCCGGGTCGGCTTCCTGCTGCCGGGCGTCGCCCGCCATCCGCAGCGGCCTAGAACCCGTCGAGCCGTGCACGTACAGGCGCTCGCCCACCCGGCCGTACAGCGTCGGCAGGACGATCGGGGAGCCGTCCCGCACGAAGCCGAGGTGGCAGACGTAGGCCTCGTCGAGTATCGCGTGCACCAGTTCCTGGTCGTACGCGGCGCGGTCGCGCCCGCGGGTGGGCACGGTCAGGTCGGTCGGCGCGTACGAGGCGGTGTCGGTGGCGGTCTCGACGCCGGTGTCGATGCCGGACTCGGATGCGACGCTCATTGCCTTCTCCATTGCACTAGTGCATAATCTGGTTTGTGCTAGGAGAGTATCGGATCGAAGGCCGGCGTGCAGCTGAGATCGCTGCCAGCGTGGAGCGCGCGGTGGGCGGCGGTGACCTGGAGCCGGGTCAACTGCTGCCGCCGATGCGCGAGTTGGCGGAGCGGCTCGGGGTGAATCCCAATACGGTGGCCGCCGCCTACCGCACGCTGCGCGAACGCGGCGTGATCGAGACGGCGGGGCGGCGCGGCAGCCGCGTACGCCCCAAGCCCGCGACGACGGTGCGTGAGCTGATCCGGGTGGACGTGCCCGCCGGTGTGCGCGACGTGTCGAACGGCAATCCGGACACGGCGCTGCTTCCGCCGCTCGCCGAGGCGTTCGCGGCCGCCGCCGCGGAGGGCGACCGGCATCCCGTGCTGTACGGGGAGGAGGCCGTGGACCCGGAAATGACCCGCCACGCGCGCGTGGCCCTCGACGAGGACGGCGTGCCGGACGGCCCTGTCGCCGTCACCTCGGGCTCCCTCGACGCGATCGAGCGCGTGCTCGCCGCGCACCTCAAGCCCGGCGACGCGGTGGCGGTGGAGGACCCGGGCTGGGGCAGCCTGCTCGACCTGATGCCGGTGCTCGGGCTGCGCACGGTCCCGGTGGGCGTCGACGACGACGGGCCGCTGCCCGCAGACGTGGAGGAGGCGCTGCGCGGCGGCGTGCGGGCGATCATCGTCACCGACCGCGCCCAGAACCCGACCGGCGCCGCGATCAGTGCTCCACGCGCGCGTGCCCTGCGCGAGGTGCTCTCCGCGCACAAGGACGTGCTGCTCGTGGAGGACGACCACGGCCACGCCATCGTCGACCTGCCGCTGCACCCGCTGGCGGGCGTGACCCGCAGCTGGGCCTTCGTCCGCTCCACGGCCAAGGCGTACGGACCGGACCTGCGGCTCGCCCTGCTCACGGGGGACGCCGTCACCGTCGATCGCGTGCAAGGGCGTCAGCGGCTCGGCCCCGGGTGGGTGAGCCATCTGTCGCAGCGCGCCGTGGTGCGTCTGTGGGAGGGCGGGGCGGTGGACCCGGCCCAGGTGGCGGCGTCCTACGGGAAGCGGCGTGACGCCCTGATCGCCGCACTCGCCGAGCGGGGCGTCGCGGCGCACGGGCGCAGCGGGATGAACGTGTGGGTGCCCGTGCCGGACGAGACCGGCGCGGTCGCCCGGCTGCTGCACGCGGGGTGGGCCGTCGCCCCGGGCGCGCGGTTCCGGATGGGTGCGCGGCCCGGGGTGCGGATCACGGTGTCGACGCTCGGCGCCGGTGACATCGAAGCGGTGGCGGACGCCGTCGCCTCCGCCACCGGGCCCGCTCCCGCTCGCCGCTACGAGTGAGCGGGCTGCGGGCGGCGGGCGGCGGTACGAGCCCACCGGTTTCCGCACGGCCCTACGAGTCGGCCGGTTTCCGTACGGCGTTACGAGTCGGCGGGCTTGCGGGAGCGGTCGCGCGGCCTGGACTGGGTGAGGGCCGCGCCCGCAAGGACGATCACCGCGCCGACCGGCGTCGACCAGCTCAGGGACTCGCCGAGTACGGCCACGCCCGCGGCGGTGGCGATGACCGGGACGAAGTACGTGACCATCTGGGCCGTCGTCGGCCCGACCTCGGCGACCAGGCCGTACTGGATCAGGAAGGCGACCCCGGTGCCGACGGCGCCCAGCGCCACGATCGCAAGGAGCGGCACCACGGGGAAGTGCGTGGGAAGGGACGTGAACAGCGGGGTCACCACGGCCAGTTCGACGGTCGCGATCAGCAGCTGGGCGCCGGTCAGCGAGAGGTTCGAGTGGCCGCAGCCGGCCAGGGTGCGGCGCACGTAGATCCAGCCGATCGGGTAGCAGAGCGAGGCGAGCAGCGCCATCGCCGTACCGCCGAAGTCCAGCCCGTTGAAGCCCTGCCAGGCGCCGAGGACCGTGAGCACGCCGAGGAAGCCGATGCCGAGACCCGCGACCCTGCGCCGCGTGGGGCGGTCCTCGGAGAGCGCGACCAGGGAGAGCGCCATGCCCCACAGGGGCGACGTCGCGTTGCAGATGCCGGCCAGCGTGGACGGGATCGTCAGCTCGGCGTAGGCGAACAGCGAGAACGGCAGGGCGTTGAGCAGCAGCGCCGCGACCGCGAGATGCGCCCACGTCCGTGCGCCGCGCGGCAGCCGCTCGCGCTTGGTCACGAGGACGGCCGCGACGACCGCGGTGCCGAAGACCAGGCGGCCCAGGGTGACTTGGAACGGCGCGTAGCCTTCCGTGCCGACCTTGATCAGCAGGAAGCTGAAGCCCCAGATCAGCGAGAGGATGCCGAAGCGCAGGCGCCAGCCGATGGCGCGGCGCTGCGGACCGGCGGGGGAGGGGCCGGTGAACGGGACGGAGGGGGCGGAGGGGGCGGAAAGGGAGCCGGGAGGGGTGGTGACGCGCATGTACGTCACCTTGAAGCAGCCGACCTCGTAGGACAAGCGAAATAAACTGCCCGGTATCGCGTAGCATCGCTTACATGTTGAACCTGGAGCGTCTGCGCACGCTCGACGCACTGGCCCGGCACGGCTCGGTCAGCGGAGCCGCGGCGGGACTGCACGTCACGACGTCGGCCGTCTCCCAGCAGATGACCAAGCTGGAGCGCGAGGTGGGCCAGCAGCTCCTGGCCAAGAACGGCCGCGGGGTGCGTCTCACCGACGCCGGACGGCTGCTCGCCGAGCACGCCGCGCGCATCCTCTCCCAGGTGGAGCTCGCCAAGGCCGACCTGGAGGAGCAGCGCGGCAAGGCCGTGGGCGAGTTGCGCATCGCCGCGTTCCCCACCGCGATGCGCGGTCTGCTGCCCGCCACGCTCGCCGCGCTGCGCACCGGCCACCCCGGCCTGCGCGTCCGCTCCCAGGAGCTGGAGCCGCAGCCCGCGGTGGCCGCCGTGGTGCGCGGCGACATCGACATGGCGGTCGTCCTCGACTGGTACAACAAGCCGCTGCCGATGCCCGAAGGCCTGGTCAAGGCATCCCTCCTGGACGACCCCGCCGATGTCGCCATGCCCGCGGCGCACCCGCTGGCCGACCGCATTGACGTGGACCTGGAGGAGTTCGCGGACGACGAGTGGATCACCTGGGCGGAGGGGGAGTTCTGCCACGAGTGGCTGATGTTCACGCTGCGCGCCAAGGGCATCGAGCCGCGGATCGCCCACCGCGCGGAGGAGCATCACACCCAGCTCGCGCTGGTGGCCGCGGGCCTCGGGGTGTGCGTGGCACCGCAGTTGGGGCGCGATCCGATGCCCGCCGGGGTCAGGACGGTCCCGGTGCGCCACCGGGTGCACCGTCATGTGTACGTGGTGTGGCGCGCGGACGCGGACCGCAGGCCGTCGATCAGGGCCGCGGTGGAGGCGCTCCAGGGGGCGGGGGCCGGTCCTGGCGGGTGATCAGGTGCGGGCCCCCAGCTCCGCCAGCTTCCGGAAGTCCCAGGACGCGATCGCGTCGGGCGTGAGTCGGATCCAGGCGTGCTTCCCGTCGTACGGCATCGTGTCGAGGCCGAAGTACTTCTGATTGAACAGCCGCTCGGGAACGTCGAGTTCCGGGCAGGGATCGCCCACGCGCGGCGACTCGCCGACGAAGACCGCCGTCCCGGACAGCTCCACGCCCCGCAGCTCTCCGTACTCCTCGCCGGAGTCGATCACCACGGCGATCCGCCCGTTGCCGCGCAGATCCGCCCAGCGCCTGCTGCGGGTGATCGAGAACAGCCACAGGGACGTGCCGTCCCAGGCGAACCAGAGCGCACTGACGTGCGGGGCGCCGTCGCCGGACACGGTGGCGACCCGGCAGGTGCGCTCCGTGCCGAGGAACGCGTCGAGCTCGCCCGGCGACATCATGATCCGGCGGCCCCGGCGCTGTGTGACGGCCATCGTTCCTCCCGCGACAAGTGGAAAGGGTGGGCGCACAAAGGCAACTGACTGGGCGTCAGTTGCGTGCGTCAGGAAAGCATGCGGTCTCTTCCGCCGTGGCGCAATGGCCGCTAACCTCCGCGCATCCCGGGCGCCGGTTGCCCCGGCGGTCCCGGACGACCCGGATGACCCGGACAGGGGGAGCCATGCCGTCGTACGAAGAGCTCAGGGAACTCCTCGATCCCGCCACCACCGTGCTGATGACCGTCGAGTGCCAGCAGGGCGTGGTGGGGACGGAGAGCGCGCTGCCCGAACTCGCCGACGAGGCACGCTCTTCGGGCTGCCTCGCCAATGTCGCGCGACTCGTCTCCGCCGCCCACCAGGCCGGGGTCCAGGTCCTGCACGCCGTCGCCGAACGGCGGCCCGACGGGCGGGGCGCCAACCGCAACGCCCGCCTCTTCCGCGCGGCGGGGCGGCTGCCCGTGCAGCAGCTGTGCGGGACCAGGGCCGTCCGGATCGCGCCGCCCATCGAGGTGGCCGACGAGGACCTGGTCGTACGGCGGCTGCACGGGCTCTCGCCCCTCGCGGGCACGGACGTCGACCCGCTCCTGCGCAACCTGGGCTGCCGCACCCTCGTGGTGACCGGTGTGTCGGCGAACGTGGCGATTCCCAACGCCGTCTTCGACGCGGTGAACCTGGGCTACACCGCCGTCGTGCCGTCGGACGCCATCGCGGGAGTCCCCTCCGACTATGCTCCCGCGATGATCCGCAACACGCTCGCCCTGGTGGCCACCATCGCCACCACCGAGGACGTTCTCGGCAGCTGGAAGCGCCCTAGGCCAGTGTGATCGACTCGCCCTCCACGGTGATCTCGGCGGCGGGCAGCGGCTTCGGCGCCGGGGAGGACTTCACGCTCCCGTCGGCGATCGAGAACTTGCTGCCGTGACAAGGGCAGTTGATGGTGCCGCCCTCGACGCTCGTCACCGGGCACTGTTTATGGGTGCAGCGGTTCGAGAAGGCCTTGAACTCGCCCTCCGTCGGCTGGGTCACCACCACCCCCTCCTCCTTGAAGATCTTGCCGCCGCCCACCGGGATCTCCGACGTCTTGGCGAGCACGGCCCTGGCGGCGCCGGCGGGCTCCTCGCCCTCCTTGCCCTCCTCGGGCGCCTTGTCCGCGGCCGGGTCGGAGTCGTAACCGTCGTCGCTCTCACCGCAGGCGGCGAGCGCCGCGGCCAGGCTGACGACACCGGCCGCCGCGACGACCGAACGGCGGGAAGGGGCGGGCAGATGTTCCTTCGAAATGGTCATGTCCGGTGGTACGAGGCCGCGCACCGCTGTGTTCAAACGCTCAAGCACTTGTTGCGCGAGCGGCGTTCGGACCGGCATTAACCTGGGGCAATGCTCACCGAAGTCACCGCGGTTCGCTACGCCACGCCCCTGCGGGAGGGCGGATCGCTCCCCGGCCTCGTGGAGGCCGTGGACAGCCAGGGAACGTACGCGGCGTACATCATGAAGTTCACCGGGGCCGGACAGGGCCGCAAGACGCTCGTCGCCGAGGTGATCTGCGGACAGCTGGCGCGCGGCCTGGGCCTTCGGGTGCCGGGCCTCGCGCAGATCCGCCTCGACCCGGTACTCGGCCTGGGCGAGCCCGATCAGCAGGTGCAGGAGCTGCTCAAGTCGAGCGGCGGCCTGAACCTGGGGATGGCGTACCTCTCGGGCGCGCTCGGCTTCGACTCGCTCGCGTACGGGATCGATCCGGCGGAGGCGGGCCGCGTCGTGTGGTTCGACGCGCTGATCAACAACGTGGACCGCTCCTGGCGCAATCCGAACATGCTCCTCTGGCACGGCGACCTGTGGCTCATCGACCACGGCGCGAGCATGATCTGGCACCACAACTGGCGCACCGCCGAGACCGCGGCCGCCAAGCCGTACGACGCCACCGACCACGCCCTGGCACCGTTCGGGCCCGACGTCGCGACGGCCGCGGCCGAGCTCGCGCCGCTCGTCACCGAGGAGCTGCTCGCCGCCGCCGCGGCCGACGTGCCCGACGCGTGGCTGGTGGACGAGCCGGGCTTCGAGAGCCCTGACGCCGTACGCCGCGCCTATGTGGCGGCGCTGCTGCCGCGGGCCAGGACCATCCACGAACGGATCCAGCTGCCCGAGAGCCTCTCCGGGCCGCAGCGGAAGGGTGCCACCCGATGACCGGACAGCTCTCGATCCAGCGGGACGTCTTCGAGTACGCCCTGGTGCGCGTCGTGCCGCGGGTGGAGCGCGGGGAGCAGTTCAACGCGGGGGTGGTGGTCTACTGCCGCGCCAAGTCCTTCGTGGCCGCCCGTACCCATCTCGACGAGGGCAAGCTGCGGGCCCTGGACCCGGAAGCCGACCTCGGGGGCATCAGGGCCGCGCTCGGCGCCGTCGAGCGGATCTGCGCGGGTGGCGAAGGGGCAGGTCAGGCCGAGCGGGACGATGCCGGGCGGCGCTTTCGGTGGCTGATCGCGCCGCGCTCGACCGTCGTGCAGCCCGGACCGGTGCACACGGGCCTCACGGCGGATCCTGCCGCAGAGGTGGACCGACTCCTCGACCTCCTGGTGAGGTAAAGAATCACAGGCCCCGGTGTGCCGTTGACACCGGGTGCCAGGGCTTCTAGCGTCTCGTTCAGCTGAAGGTACTAAGCGGTCGCTCACCATCGGGGCGTACCGTAGAGCCGCATCCCAAGGGCGAGGAGAACCAGCATGTCCACCACTGAGCAGCGCGTCGCGGTCGTGACCGGAGCAGCGCGAGGCATCGGCGCGGCGACCGCCGTGCGTCTGGCCGCCGAAGGCCGCGCCGTCGCGGTGATCGACCTCGACGAGGCCGCCTGCAAGGACACCGTCACGCAGATCACCGCTGCCGGTGGCAAGGCGATCGCCGTCGGCTGCGACGTGTCCGACGAGGCTCAGGTCGAGGCGGCCATCGCCCGCATCGCCGACGAGCTCGGCGCGCCCACGATCCTCGTGAACAACGCCGGTGTGCTCCGCGACAACCTCCTCTTCAAGATGAGCGCGAACGACTGGGACACCGTCATGAACGTGCACTTGCGCGGCGCGTTCCTGATGTCCCGCGCGATCCAGAAGCACATGGTGGACGCCAAGTTCGGCCGGATCGTGAACCTCTCCTCGTCCTCCGCGCTCGGCAACCGGGGCCAGGTCAACTACGCCGCGGCCAAGGCAGGCCTCCAGGGCTTCACCAAGACCCTGGCCAAGGAGCTCGGCAAGTTCGGCGTCACCGCCAACTCCGTGGCCCCGGGCTTCATCGTCACCGAGATGACCAAGTCCACCGCCGACCGCGTCGGCATGGGCTTCGAGGACTTCCAGGCCGCGGCCGCGACCCAGATCCCGGTGCAGCGCGTGGGCCGCCCCGAGGACATCGCCAACGCCATCGCCTTCTTCACGGGCGACGCCGCGGGCTTCGTCTCGGGTCAGGTCATGTACGTGGCCGGCGGCCCGCTCAACTAGTTCGGTACCGGTAGTTCTGTCCCGGAGGGATGCGGAGATGACTGTGCAGGACAGTGGAAAGGCGGCGCTCATCACGGGCGCCAGCCGCGGTATCGGCTACGGCATCGCGGAGGCGCTCGTCGCCCGCGGTGACCGCGTGTGCATCACCGGACGCAACGAGGACGCACTCAAGGAGGCCGTCGAGAAGCTCGGCGCCGACCGCGTCATCGGGGTCGCGGGCAAGGCCCACGACGAGGCCCACCAGGCGGTCGCCGTCGAGCGGGCCATGGAGGCCTTCGGGCGGGTCGACTTCCTTATCAACAATGCCGGTACGAATCCGGTGTTCGGGCCGATGGCGGAGCTCGACCTCAATGTGGCGCGCAAGGTCTTCGAGACCAACGTGATCTCGGCGCTCGGCTTCGCCCAGCAGACCTGGAAGGCCTGGCAGAGCGAGAACGGCGGCGCGATCGTGAACATCGCGTCCGTCGCGGGCGTCGCCCCCTCGCCGTTCATCGGCGCGTACGGCATGAGCAAGGCCGCCATGGTCAACCTCACCCTGCAGCTCGCGCACGAGTTCGCGCCGAAGGTGCGGGTCAACTCGATCGCGCCGGCCGTGGTCAAGACCAAGTTCGCCCAGGCCCTGTACGAGGGCCGCGAGGAGGAGGCCGCCGCTGCCTACCCCCTGGGGCGGCTCGGTGTGCCCGAGGACATCGGGGGCGCCGCGGCGTTCCTCACGTCCGCCCAGTCCGACTGGATCACGGGGCAGACACTCGTGGTCGATGGCGGCATCTTCCTCAATGCGGGCGTCAGCTGACGAAGGCGGCACAATCGCCTGGTACGCCACGTAAAAGGGACGTACACGCGCATCAAGTGCCCCGTCGGCGCCGCAAGTTGGCCCGGCGGGGCATTGCGATATTGTCTCCCGACCCATGGCATGGCCGATCGAGGAGCGTGCGCGTGTTCACTGAAGTTCGCCTGGTGGCGGCGGCGGGTCTCCGTGGCCTGGCCGGGCTGCCCCGCCGGGGCCTGCGGCCGGCCGCGGCGCTGGTGTCCATATCCCTGCTCTCGGGGTGCGGAGTCTTCTCGTCGGACGAGTCCGACGAGGAGCAGCAGATCACCGTCGGCACGATGAGTGCGCCCAGCACCCTCGACCCGGCGGCCGCCTGGGACAGCTCCTGGGAGCTGTACCGGAACGTCTTCCAGACCCTCCTGAGCTTCCCCAGCGGGGCGGCGGAGCCCGAGCCGGACGCTGCCGAGTCCTGCAAGTTCACCGACGCGACGAACAAGGTCTTCACCTGCGAGCTGCGGGAGGACCTCAAGTTCTCCGACGGTCACGCGCTCGACGCGAAGGCGGTCAAGTACACCTTCGACCGGATGCGGCGCATCGACGTGAAGGGCGGACCGACCGGTCTGCTCGGATCGCTCGACTCGGTCGAGACGAAGGGCGACCGGACGGTCACGTTCCGGCTCAAGAAGCCGGACGCCACGTTCCCGTTCGTGCTCTCCACACCCGCCATGTCGATCGTCGACCCCGGCGAGTACCCGGCGGACAAGCTCCGCGAAGGCACCTCGATCGCGGGCTCGGGGCCCTACTCCCTGGAGTCGTACAAGCCCGGCGAGCGGGCGGAGCTGGTCAAGAACACCCACTACAAGGGTGCGGCCGACCGGCAGAACGACGCCGTCACGATCCGCTACTTCAAGAAGTCGGCCACCATGGTCGAGGCCCTGAAGAACAAGCAGATCGACGTCACCTTCCGCGGACTCGCGGCGGAGGACATCGTCGAGATGCAGGCCAACAAGCACGCGCGCGAGGGCATCCAGCTCGTCGAGGGCTCGGGCACCGAGATTCGCTACCTGGTGTTCAATCCCGACGACCCCTGGGCCAGGAAGAAGCCGGTCCGTCAGGCCTTCGCCCAGGTCATCGACCGCCCGGCCATCGCCCACAAGATCTACCAGGACACGGTCGAGCCGCTGTACTCCATGGTCCCCCAGGGCCTCACGGGGCACGGCACCGGCTTCTTCGACGACTACGGGGACCCCGACACCGCCAAGGCCGCCAACATCCTCAAGAGCGCGGGCATCAACGAACCGGTGCCGCTCACGCTCTGGTACACGACCGACCGCTACGGTTCGGCGACCGAGGGCGAGTTCGAGGAGATCAAGCGGCAGCTTGAGGAGTCGGGCCTCTTCAAGATCACGCTGAAGGGCCGTCCCTGGACCGAGTTCGACGCGGGCACCAAGAAGCGCGAGTACCCCGTCTTCGGCCGTGGCTGGTTCCCCGACTTCCCCGACGCGGAGAACTTCATCGCGCCGTTCATCGGCACGAAGAACGTGCTCAACACGCCCTACCCGGCACGGGAGATCACCGACGAGGTGCTGCCGCGCTCACGCCGTGAGCCGGACCGGGGCGCGGTGGCCGACGACTTCGAGCGGGCGCAGCAGCTCCTCGTCGACGACGTGCGGCTGCTCCCGCTGTGGCAGGGCAAGCAATACATCATGGCGAGCGAGGAGATCGCGGGCGGCGAACGCGCCCTCGACCCCTCGGCGATCATGATGATGTGGGAGCTGCAGCGCAAGACCAGCTGGTAGCGGAGGCCGGGGGCGGCAGGGGCGAGGGCGCCGGGGCACGGAAGTGGGGGTCGGGAAGTGGGGGTCGGGCCGATTGTCAGTGGCCGCCGGTAGGTTCTGCGGTGAGAAGTGACCGCACACCGGAGGTTGTTGACGTGACCGACATCGCCATGCTGCCCGCGTCCTGGCGCGGAGTCCTCGGCGAGGAGCTCCAGAAGCCCTACTTCAAGGAGCTCACCGAGTTCGTCGAGGAAGAGCGGGGGAAGGGTCCCGTCTACCCTCCGCGTGACGAAGTGTTCGCCGCGCTCGACGCGACGCCGTACGACCAGGTCAAGGTGCTCGTCCTCGGCCAGGACCCGTACCACGGCGAGGGACAGGGGCACGGCCTCTGCTTCTCCGTGCGGCCGGGCGTGAAGACCCCGCCCTCGCTGCGCAACATCTACAAGGAGATGAAGGAGGAGCTCGGCCACCCCGTGCCGGACAACGGCTATCTGATGCCGTGGGCCCGGCAGGGCGTCCTGCTCCTGAACGCGGTGCTCACGGTCCGCGCGGGAGAGGCCAACTCCCACAAGGGCAAGGGCTGGGAGAAGTTCACCGACGCGGTGATCCGCGCGGTGGCCGACCGCCCCGACCCCGCCGTCTTCGTCCTGTGGGGCAACTACGCACAGAAGAAGCTCCCGCTCATCGACGAGGAGCGGCACGTGGTCGTGAAGGGCGCGCACCCCTCGCCGCTCTCCGCGAAGAAGTTCTTCGGCTCGCACCCTTTCACGCAGATCGACGAAGCGGTGGCGGCGCAGGGGCACGAGCCGATCGACTGGCGCATTCCGGATCTCGGCTGACCTCAGCCGACGGTGTACGTGAAGGTGTAGGGCACGGTGGAGTCGCCGTGCCGCGCGGTGAAGGACCCGGTGCCGCTCAGGCCCGCGAGATCACCCGCTCCCGAGCCGGGGTGCACGGAGAGCGCGCAGGTGATCGTGCCGTCGGCACCGAAGGAACCGCGCTGCTCCAGGACGAACGAGCCCGTGCGGCCGTCGACGCTTCCCGCGATGAACTCGTGCCCCACGAAGGAGCCGGTGGTCTCGTCGGTGTACACGAGCGTGTACTGGCAGGAGGTGCCGGTGGCCTCGATGGCACCGGTGAAGTCGTTCGTGACGGCGGCGTGCGCGATGCGTGTGCCGCCGTCCGCTCCGGCGACGGGCTTCTCGTCCCAGTGGGTGAAGGTGAAGGTGCCGGTGCCGGTGCCGGTGTTGGTGCTGGTGCTGGTGTCGGTGTTGGGGTCCGTGGCCATTTGATGCCTTTCTCGGTGACTCGGTGACTCGGTGACTCGGGTGGCGTGATGGCTCGGTGGCGCGGTGGGGTGGTGGGGTGGTCGGTGGTTGTTGAGAGGAAGCCTTTCACCGGTACCTGACACCTTCTGTCAGGTACCGGTGCAGACTTGGGTCCCATGCGCGCCGACCGGCTTCTCGCCCTGCTCCTGCTGCTCCAGAACCGGGGCCGCATGACCGCGCCCGAGCTCGCAGATGAGCTCGAGGTCTCCGTGCGGACCGTCTACCGGGACGCGGAGGCCCTGGCCGCCTCCGGTGTGCCCGTGTACGCCGAGCGCGGTCCGGCGGGCGGCTTCCGGCTGATGGACGGCTACCGCACCCGGCTGACCGGTCTCACGGACGACGAGGCCGACTCCCTCGCCCTCGCGGGCATGCCGGCGGCCGCGGCCGACCTCGGCCTGGGTGCCGAACTGGTCACCGCGCAGCTCAAGTTGGGCGCGGCGCTCCCGGCCGGGCTGGGTGAGCGGTCCCGGCGGATCCAGGAGCGCTTCCACCTGGACGCGGAGGGGTGGTTCCGCACGGCCGATCCCGCTCCGCTGCTGTCGGTCGTCGCCGACGCGGTGTGGCGCCGACGGGTGCTGCGGGCGCACTACCAGCGGTGGGGCGGCGAAGTGCGGCGCGAGCTGCACCCCTTGGGGCTCGTCCTCAAGGCGGGCAACTGGTATCTGGTGGCGTCGGCCGACGGCACCGTACGCACCTATCGGGTCTCCCGCTTCCTGGAGGCCACGGCGGCGGACGAGCCCTCCGAGTGTCCCGCCGGATTCGATCTGGCCGCCTACTGGGAGACGGCCTCCCGCGATCTGCGGGCGCGCGTGCTGCGGGGCACGGCGCGTGTGCGGCTCTCCCCGGCAGGGCTTCGGCTGCTGCCCGCGCTGTTCGGGTCGGCCGGGACACGGGCCGCTCAGAAGGCGGCGGCGCCGGACGCGGACGGCTGGCGGGTGGTCGACCTGGAGGTCGAGACGCTGCCGGTCGCCGTGAGCGACCTGCTCAGACTCGGTCTGGAGGCCGAGGTGCTCGGCCCGCCCGAACTCCGCGCCCAGCTGGCCGCGACCGTCACCGGCCTGGCCCAGCGGTATGCGTGAGCGCCTCGCGGCCGATCGCGCCTGACCGTGATTGTCGGTGGGGGCGGATAGCGTCGAGAGCGGTTCGCGCGATGGGCGTACGGCGTACGAGTGTGGAGGATCCGGTGGCGGAGCAGCAGGAGCAGGCGGCGGAAGACGTCGTGATGACCCGGATCGGGCAGGCGGTCATGCTGCACCACGGGGGTGATCGCGAGGAGGCGCAGGGCCGCTTCCTCGGCCTGTGGTCGGAGATCGGCGAGGAGGGCGACCCGCTGCACCGCTGCACGCTCGCGCACTACATGGCGGACACGCAGGAGGACCCGTCGGACGAACTGGCGTGGGACCTGCGGGCGTTGTCGGCGGCGGACGAGCTCACGGACGAGCGCCTGCACGAACACCACGACTCGATCGCGGTCCGTGGCTTCTACCCCTCCCTGCACCTCAACCTCGCTGCGGACTACGCGAAGCTGGGGCGCCCCGAGGCGGCGCGCAACCACATCCGGCGGGCGCGCGGGGCGGTCGGGGCACTGGGGGACGACGGGTACGGGGACGGGGTTCGGGCGGCCATCGGGCGGCTGGAGTTGCAGTTGGGGGAGGGCAGTGAGGTGGAGTGAGGTGAGGTGGAGTGAAGTGGAGTGGGTGAGGTGAGGTGGGAGGGGCGGTTGTGTTGCGGGCGTGCGGGCCGTGCGGTCAATGGCCGTAGGCGTCCTCGCAGATGACTGCTTCGGGGCTGCCCGGCTGCCAGCCGCCGTACTGCTTGCCCAGGGCGCAGGGGTCCACGTTCGTCGGTACGGCGGTGGGCAGCGCGGGCGGGTCGGCGGCCTCGGGGCGGTGACCGTGGCGGTGTGGTGGCGGGGCGGAGCGCTGCGCGGGGCTCGCGGTGCGGGGAGGTGCGGCGGGCACGGTCGGGGCGGTCCCAGTGGCGCGGGGCGCCGGGTCGCGGGGTGCTCCGATGAGCTCCAGCGCCTCGCGGGCGGGGGCTTCCACGACCCGCGGGCGGGAGTCGCCGTCGGGGCGGGGCGCCGGGGGCGGGGCGCTCGCGGCGGACGGCCCTTGAGCGGGCTGCCGCTCGACGCTCACACAGCCGGAGACGGCGGTGACCGCCACGGAGACCAGGAGTGTGGCGGTGGTCGTGGTTCGGTGCATTCGCGCAACTCTGAGGGTTGGGGGGTGCATTCGGCGAGGGAACGGGGGGAAGTTGGCCCGCATGGGTGAGTGCGCCTCTGGCCGGCGGGGGGAGCGGGGGTCTTGTGGCCTGGGGTGTCGGTTCTGTGCTCCGTGGTGGGGGCTTGGGGGGGGCTTGTCTGCGGGTTGACTCCGCCGTCCCGCCGCTTCGCGACGGATCTCCCCCACCCACCCACCCGATCACCCGGCAGTGCCACGCTCTGCCGCTTCGCGGCGGATCTCCCCCACCCACCCGGTCACCCGGCGGTGCCACGCTTTGCCGCTGCGCGGCGCGAGTTCCCCACCCGCCCGCCCGATCACCCGGCGGTGAGGGGGCGCCGTGCCGTTTCCGCGGCGTGGCTTTCCTGCCCGATCACCCGGCGGTGCCTTCGTTGCCTCGCCGCTTCGCGGCGCCATTTTCCCGCCCGCCCACCCGATCACCCGGCGGTGACAGGGTGTCGTGCCTGCCCAGTTGTTTCGCGGCGCGATTCTTGCGCCCACCCCGCCCGATTGCCCCGTGGTGCTGTGCTTGCTTGCCTTGCCGCTTCGCGGGGCGTTTCCCGGCCGTCGGCGTAGGGCCGCCCCGGTGCTACCTCCCCCTGGCGCTGCCGGGTGAACGGGCGGGTGGGTGGGTGGGGAGCTATGGCTTGGGGAGCATTCCCTGTAGGAGTTCGCGGAGGCCGGTTCGGAGGGATTCCTCCGTGGGGGGCGGGGTGCGGTACGAGCCCGCCACGTGGGAGAACAGCAGGCCCTCCGTCCAGGCGACGAGAGACAGCGCGTGTCGCTCGGGGGCCGGGGACCCCAGGGTTCGCATCAACGCCACCAGTGGCTCTCTGAACTGGGCTCCCGCCGCGTCGTAGTAGGCGCGCAGCTCCGGTCTGCGGGTTGCCTCCAGGGCCAGTTCGTAGCGGGAGATCAGCAGGTGGCGGCTGTCGCCGGTCAGGTAGCGGTGCATCACCAGGGCGAGTGATGTGATCACGGGCTCGCGGGTGATCGCGTCGGCGGACATGAGGTTCCGCAGCTCGGCGGGGGTGAGGACGTCCGCCTCCCGCTCCGCCAGCCTGCTCACCGCCGCCTCCAGGAGCGCCAGCCGAGTGCGCGCGTGGTTCGACGTCGAGCCCTGCGGGAGCCCCGCGGCCTCGTCCACGGCCCGGTGCGTCAGCCCCCGCATGCCGCGCTCGGCGAGCAGGGTCAGCGCCGTGTCGGCGATCAGTTCGCTGCGGGGCGGCCCCGGCGGCCCCGTACTGCTTCGGCGTGCGGTCATGGAACCCACCCTATCCCCGATCACTACAGGTGTAGTACGGTCGGCGCGCACCATCTACTACAGGTGTAGTGCTTGAGCTTCAGGAGGAGTCATGGCACAGCCCCACCAGGCTCATCGGTCCCGCCGACCCAACCGCCCCAACCGACCCAACCGCCCCAATCAACCACCCCACCAGCCCCACCAGCCCCACGCCGTCGTCATCGGCGGCGGCATCGGCGGCCTCACCTCCGCCATCGCCCTGCACCGCTCGGGCTGGCGCGTCACCGTCCTGGAGCGGGCCGCCACCCTGGAGCCCGTCGGCTCCGGCATCGGGCTCGCCCCCAACTCCCAGCGCGCCCTGGACGTCCTGGGCCTCGGTGACCGGGTCCGCGAGTTGGCCGCCTGGGAGGGCGACGGGGGGATGCGCGCGCAGAACGGGCGCTGGCTCGTGCGGACGAGCGCCGCGGCGACCGCGGCGGAGTTCGGCGGCGCGCTCGTCCTCGTGCACCGCGCGACCCTCGTCGAGCTGCTCGTCGCCTCACTGCCCGCCGACGCCCTGCGCACCGGAGTGCGGGCCGAGCTCGCCGACCCGGGAGCGGCCGACCGCAGGGCCGTCGTCCGTACCGACGACGGGGACGTCGAGGCGGACCTCGTGGTCGGTGCCGACGGCATCAACTCTGCCGCGCGTTCGGCCCTCTTCCCGGCGCACCCGCAGCCGACGTACACCGGATTCACGGCCTGGCGCCTCATCGCCCCCGCCCCCGACCGCCCCTTCGCACCGCACGAGACCTGGGGGCACGGCGGCGTCTGGGGCACCCATCCGCTCAAGGACGGCAGGATCTACGCGTACGCCACCGCCACCGTCCCCGCGGGCGGCCGCAGCCCCGACGGCGAGAAGGCCGAGCTGACGCGCCGCTTCGCCGACTGGCACGACCCGATCCCCGAGATCATCGCCGCCGCACGCCCCGAGGACATCCTGCGCAACGACGTGCGCCACATGAGCACGCCCCTCGTGCGCTATCACCGGGGCCGTGTCGCCCTCATCGGCGACGCCGCGCACGCCATGGCGCCCACCCTGGCCCAGGGCGGCAACCAGGCCATCGAGGACGCCGTCGTCCTGGCCCACCACGTGGCCCCGGGAGGCGACCTGGCCGCCGGTCTCGCCGGCTACAGCGCGGTGCGGGTGCCGCGGACGACGGCGATCGTCCGGCAGGCGGCGCGCGCCGCCCGCATGAACCATCTGACGAGCGCCCCGCTCATCGCCGTACGCAACAACCTCATCGCCGCGGCGGCCCGCCTCGGCCCGAACCTGATCCTGCGGAGCTTCGCCTCCATCGCCGACTGGCGCCCGCCGCAGCAGCCGTATGCTGCGGGAACAGAACTCGCACAACGGTAGAACACAGCCGTAGAACACAGCCGTAGGACACAGCCGTAGGAAACAGCGGCGGAACGAAGCGGCAGAGGAGACAGGGGACAGTGGTGAAGGTCGGCTGTATCGGACTCGGTGACATCGCGGAGAAGGCGTACCTGCCTGTGCTCACCACCCTGCCGGGGGTCGAGCTGCACCTGCAGACGCGCACGCCCGCGACGCTCGCCCGTGTCGCGGGCGTCCACCACATCCCCGACGAGCGCTGCCACACCGACCTGGACGCGCTGCTCGCCCAGGGCATCGACGCCGCCTTCGTGCACGCCTCCACCTCCGCCCACCCGGAGATCGTGACCCGGCTGCTCGAAGCGGGCGTGGCGACCTACGTCGACAAGCCCCTCGCGTACGAACTCGCCGACTCGGAGCGGCTCGTGGGCCTCGCCGACGAGCGCGCGACGAGCCTGGCCGTCGGCTTCAACCGCCGCTTCGCCCCCGGCTACGCGCAGTGCGTCGAGCACCCGCGCGAGCTGATCCTGATGCAGAAGAACCGCGTCGGCCTGCCCGAGGACGCGCGCACGCTCGTCCTCGACGACTTCATCCACGTCGTGGACACGCTGCGCTTCCTCGCGCCCGGACCGATCGACCACGTCGGCGTGCGCGCCCGCATGCAGGACGGGCTCATGGAGCATGTCGTGCTGCAGCTCGCGGGAGACGGGTTCACCGCGATCGGCATGATGAACCGGCTGAGCGGTTCCACCGAGGAGATCCTCGAGGTGTCCGGCCAGGACACCAAGCGGCAGGTGCTCAACCTCGCCGAGGTCATCGACCACAAGGGCCAGCCCAGCGTGCGGCGGCGCGGCGACTGGGTGCCGGTGGCCCGCCAGCGCGGCATCGAGCAGGTCGTGCTCGCCTTCCTCGACGCCGTGCGCGCGGGCAAGGTGCTCAGTGCCCGGGATGCGCTGGCGACCCATGAGCTGTGCGAGCGCGTGGTCCGTGCGGCTCAGGAGCAGGCCGCCTGAACCGCCCCTTCGCGGGTCCCCGCAGGGACCGCACTCCCAGCGTCGCGCAGAGCGCAGCGAGCACCGCGAGGGCCGCGTGCAGGGGCCAGTCGCCCAGCCTGACGTACGGCGTGACGCCCGTGGCCAGCGGAATGTCGTACGTCGCCGTGGTGCTCGCCGAGGTGCCGAGCGGGGCTCCGACCCGCTCGCCGTCCGCGCCGTAGACCGCGGAGACGCCGGTGAGGGTGGCGTGCACCATCGGGCGGCCGGTCTCGGCGGCCCGTATCGCGGCCAGCGAGGCGTGCTGCTCGGGCGCCCAGCTGGACTGGAACGTCGAGGTCGAGGACTGCGCGAGCAGCAACTGGGCGCCCTCGCGCGTCAGATGACGGCTCATGTCGGGGAACGCGGACTCGAAGCACACCAGCGGGCCGACCTTCAGGCCGTCCCCTACGTTCATCACGACCGGACGCTCGCCGCGCCTGCGGTCCTCGCCCGCAGCTTTCCCCACGGACGTCGCCCAGCCGAGGAGCGAGCGTGCGGGGACGTACTCGCCGAAGGGGACGAGCCGCATCTTGTCGTAGCGGTCGCCGGTGGGGCCCTGGGGGCCCACGAGGACGGAGCTCTTGAAGATGCCCGGCCGGTCGGAGCGGCGCGCGTCCACGTTCACCATGATGTCGGCGCCGACCTCCCGGGACAGCGCCGCTATCCGCCGCGCGACGTCGGGGCGCTCCGCGAGGTCGTAGCCGACGCTGCTCTCGCCCCAGACGACGAGG
The DNA here is from genome assembly GCF_055585065.1 of Streptomyces sp. NPDC054047. NCBI lineage: Bacteria > Bacillati > Actinomycetota > Actinomycetes > Kitasatosporales > Streptomycetaceae > Streptomyces > Streptomyces sp. NPDC054047. The sequence goes on from NZ_JBVJKV010000013.1 coordinate 46,752, forward strand.
TCGAGGTCCCGGCCCGCCAGACCGCGGGTCAGCTCTTCCTCGCGCGCGAGCCGCTTGTCGGGGCCGCCGACCCCGTCGATGACGCCGGGCTGGACCACGGCCACGCGCATCGAGCCCGCCGGCTCGGGGCGCGGTGCCCACGCCCAGGCGGAGGTGGTCACGGCGGCGACGGCCACGAGTCCGGCGGTGGCGGTGGCAGCGGCGGTGGCGGGGGCGGTCCGGGCCGTCGTCGTCGTACGTGACGTCCCGGGTGTACGTGACGTCCCCGTTGTACGTGGCGTTCCGTGCGGGCGTGCGGCGTGGGCCACGACGAGCGCCACGATGCCGGTGTTCAGGGCGACGATCAGGGCGCTGACCAGCCACACCCCGCCGACCGACGCGAGGCGCAGGGCGGGGTCCACCTGCCACTGACTGGAGCCGAGCAGCCCCCAGGGTCCGCCCAACCCCTCCCAGGACCTGACCAGTTCGACCATCAGCCAGGCCGACGGCAGGACGACCAGCGCGGCCGCGGTCCGCCCGGCCGACGCCACCCCGCCCAGGAGCCGCCGCACCAGCCAGCCCCACGGCGCCCACAGCAGGCCGAGCAGCGCGGCGATGACGAGGGTGAACACATGCAGGCTCGGCAGCAGCCAGTGGTGCACCGCCACCATGAACCCGAGGCCGCCCAGCCAGCCGTCGAGCGCCGCCCTGCGCCCGGTGGCCGCCGAGCGGGCGAGCAGGATCCAGGGCACGAGCGCTATGCAGGCGAACCACCACAGCGACGGGGCGGGGAAGGCGAGGGCGGGCAGGGCGCCGGCGAGGACGGCGAGGACGCCGCGCCATCGGGCCGAGGCGAGTACCCCCGATGCGGCTGCGGGCAGCCTCGATGCCGAGGCGAGCAGCCCCGCCGGTGAGGCGCCCGAAAAGGCGCCCGAAAGGCGTGGCCGCCGCCGGTCCCGGTCGTCGCTGAGTTGATCCATGCAGCGCCTCCCTCGGCCCCGACGCCCGGTCGTTCCTCCAGTGTGCGCGCCCCGGACGATCTAGAACAGTGCGCCGACCGCGCCCCTGCTCAGGTGGGCGTGTGGTCCCGGGAGCGCTCCTGTACCTGGCGCCACTTCTCCTGCACGGTCACCTGGCGCAGCCGCCAGCCCTGGGGCGTACGCAGCGTGGTGAAGGCGTACCGGCCGCCGCAGATGAAGTCCGGGGCCGAGGATTCCGATGCGCCGCTGTTGCTGCCGCTCTCGCCCTCCCGTGCCGTGAAGCGCATCGGGTTCACGTAGTCGGCCTGTACCTGCGCGATGTCGCCGATGTCCTGGTCGAGCGTCCCGAACCGCAGCCTCCTGTTGACGATCAGATGCTGGCGCATCGGGAAGAGCTCCATCGTCCCGGCCAGCCATCCGGCCACTTCGGCGGCGCTCGCGTCGATGCCTCCCGCCGAGCTGTAGTCGGCGCGTCCGTCCGGGGTGAAGAGCCCCTGGTAGGCGTCCCAGTCGCCGTCGTCGACGGTCAATGCGTACTCGGTGATGAGGGAGTCGATGGCCAACCGGTCCATCACGGCGGCGAGTTCCACGCGCTGCGTCATCGGGTCAGTGTTGGGCACCGGGGGTGCCGAGCCAAGAGGCGTGCAAGAACGTGCGGGAAAGGGCCCGGAAGCCGGTGTGGCGATGAGGGCGGTGATGGGGGTGGTGACGGGGTGGTGACGGGTGCGGAAAAGCGGCGCGCGTGCTGCGGTCGAGACGGGTCGCGCATCGCTGAACTGTCGTACCATGCCCGGCAGTTGAGGATTCCCCGATGCGGGAACGGCCCGAGCTGGGAGGCCCGGTGAAGAACGAACAGCGGATCGCCGCGTACAAACGGCAGGGCAACCGCCGGGAACTGACGGGGCGGCAGAAGCGCCGCCTCGCGAAGAAGGAGCGCCAGGGCAAGGGCTGACGCGGCGGCCGTTGACGGTGAAGGCACGGCTCGGCGAAGGCGTGGCTCGGCGAAGGTACGCCTCATGAGCTCGCACGCCCGAGTGAGCTCGCACGTCCGCGTGAGCCCGCACGTCCGCGTGAGCCCGCATGCCCGCGGCGTTGTCAGCCCGCATGCCCGCGGCGTCCTGATCGACGTCGGCGGTGTGCTCGTCCGCGAGTACCTGCCCGCCGCCGCTGCCGCCTGGGGCAGGCGGCTGGGGCTCCCGGCCGCCGCCTTCATGGCCGCGCTGTACGAGGGGGACGAATCCGGGGTCCTCATCGGCCGGGTCGGCGCGGACGCGTGGTGGGAGACCGTGGGTGAGCGGCTTCGCACGGGGCCGGACGTGATCGCCGAGCTGCGCCGGGACCTGGCGGCGAGGGAGACCTGGGACGAGGCGCTCGTGGCGTGCCTGCGCGGCCTGCGGGGGCGGGGCGTCCCGACGGCCGTCGTCAGCAACACCTGGCCCGGCCTGCGCACGCGGATGGCGGACGGCGGTCTCCTGGACATCGCCGACCACGTCGTCCTGTCCTGCGAGGTCGGATGCGCCAAGCCGGACCGGCGGATCTACGAGATCGCGCTGCGGCCGCTCGGAATCGAGCCCGCGGCGGCGCTGTTCGTCGACGACACCCCCGGCAACGTCGAGGCCGCGCAGGCGCTGGGGATGGCAGGGCATGTGCACACCGGAACGGCCGAAACCCTCGCGCGCATAGAGGAGTTCACGGCGCGGCGGTGAGCGCTCGAAGGCGCCGGCCGAGGCTTCCCGGCGAGCGCCGCTCGGTGCGCCGGGGTGTCAACTAGGCCGCCTCCACGACCTCTTCGCGCACGGCTGTCGCCCACTCCGTCACCAACTGTTCGTACTCACGGCGCTGTTCGGCCGAGAGGCGGCCGCCGGCGCGCAACCACAGGCCGCGGATCCGCTCGTTCAGTTCCGCGGCTGAGCGCGCGGAACCAGGGGGATGGGGGTTTAAGGGCATGCGTCAAGCCTAGGGGATACCTACGACAATCGGAACTCTCCGCTACCGGGCAGATCCCCCAAGTGAGCATTCGCACAGCAAGACGCGCCACATGCCGCACATGCGCCGCATGGGACGCCGTACTGCAGCCACCGCGTCACAGTCCGTCACCCGTACGGCCCATCAGCGGGCCGTGCCCGACCGTGGCTGCTGATATCCAGGAGAAGGGACGCGCCGGAAGCCGCGCGCCGTGGGGGATTCATCGCCCTGACGCCGTTGTGGCGCACGGGGCTCATCGAGTGGAGGGCCACTCATGTCCCAGTACATCAGTCTCTCCGTGGACTTCACCCAGGGCCTCAACGACGCCTGGTCGAAGGTCGCGCAATTCGTGCCGAAACTGATCGGCTTCCTGGTCGTCCTGGCCATCGGCTGGTTCGTCTCGAAGATGATCGCCAAGGTTCTCGACCGGGTCCTGCGCAAGGTCGGCTCCGAGAAGCTCGCCGAACGGGCGGGCGCGTCGCGCATGCTGGCGAACTCCAAGTACGACATGACGGGGATCGTCTGCAAGGTCGTGTACTTCGCGCTGCTCCTGATCACCCTGCAGCTCGGCTTCGGCGTCTTCGGCAGCAACCCGGTCTCCTCGATGCTCGACGGCATCGTCTCCTGGATCCCGCGCGGCGTCGTCGCCATCGTCCTGATGGTCGTCGCCATGGCGGTGGCCAACATCGTGCGGGACATCGTCACCAGCGCCCTGTCCTCGATGTCGTACGGGAAGACCGTCGGCACGATCGTCTGGGCCTGCATCGTCGCGCTCGGCGTGATCGCGGCGCTGGGCCAGGCGGGCATCGCCACGACGGTCACCCAGCCCGTCCTGTACGCGGCCCTCGCGGCCGGCGCGGGCATCCTGATCGTCGGCGTGGGCGGTGGCCTCATCGGCCCGATGCGGGCGCGCTGGGAGCGCTGGCTGAACACGGCGGAGCAGGAGACGGCCAAGGCGCGCGGCAGTGTCGGCGCCTACCAGGCGGGCCGGCAGGACGCGATGACCAACCAGCCGGTGGAGGAGCGCGAGCGCTTCGACATCTGACCGGCCGGGTCTCAGGACCCGGAGGCCTCCGGCACCAGGTCGTGCCGCCTCACCAGCCAGGAGATGGCGGTGAGGCGGCACACCGCGTAGTCGTGGCCCACGGGCTCGCGCCACCCGTTCTCGGCCAGGGCGTCGAGGAACCCCAGGGCGTAGTCCGCGAGGATTTCCGGATCCGGCGCCGGCGGCACGAGCCCGGCCCCACGCATCTCAAGCCGCTCCCGCAATTCGGCGACGTGCTGGTCCACGGCGGCCGTGAAACCGGGCTCGAAGGCGAACTCGGCGAAGCGCGGGGCGTACGAGGCGCTGATGCGGGCGAGGGGCGACATCCCTTCACCGTAGGCCGGTCAAACCCTCCTGAAGAGGGTCTTTCGGCATGCCATTGGTCACAGCGCCGCTGCCCCGCCCCCGCCTGCGACCGGGCCGGGATCAGCCCGCGGACTCACCGGCGTGCGGACTGAGTGTGCCCGCGCCGACCAGGATGAACAGGATGATGCCGAGCAGGATGCGGTAGTACACGAACGGCATGAAGCTCTTGGTCGTAATGAACTTCATAAACCACGCAATTACGGCATATCCGACAATGAAGGCGATGATCGTCGCGAAGATCGTCGGGCCCCAGGACACGTGCCCGCCCTCGCCCGCGTCCTTGAGTTCGAAGGCGCCGGACGCGAGGACGGCCGGGATGGCGAGCAGGAAGGAATAGCGGGCTGCCGCCTCGCGGGTGTAGCCCATGAGCAGGCCGCCGCTGATCGTGGCGCCGGAGCGCGATACGCCCGGGATCAGGGCCATCGCCTGGCAGATGCCGAAGATCAGGCCGTCGCGGACGCCCAGTTCCCGCAGGCTCTTGCGTTCCTTTACGGCGCGGTGCTTGCCGCCGGTCTCGTCGCGGGCCGCCAGGCGGTCGGCGATGCCGAGGACGATGCCCATCACGATCAGCGTCGTGGCGATGAGCCGCAGATCGCGGAACGGGCCCTCGATCTGGTCCTTGAACGTGACGCCGAGCACGCCGATCGGGATCGAGCCGACGATGACCAGCCAGCCCATCTGCGCGTCGTGGTCCGAGCGCGGCACCTTGCCGAAGAGGGAGCCGAACCACGCGGAGATGATCCTCGCGATGTCCTTGCGGAAGTAGATCAGCACGGCGGCCTCGGTGCCGATCTGGGTGATCGCGGTGAACGCGGCCCCCGGATCGTGCCAGCCCGCGAACGCCGCGGTCAGCCGCAGATGCGCGCTGGACGAGATCGGGAGGAACTCGGTCAGTCCCTGGACGAGCCCGAGAATGAAGGATTCAAGCCAAGACATGGAAACTGCGCCGTCCAACTACGGATCATGGGCTGCGGGTGCGGTCATGTGATGGGGGATACGGGAGGTGTGAGTGCGAGGGGTGATCACTCCCTTGCCGTGGGGCAGCGTAGCGTCACTTGGTTACGAGACCGCTGGAGGGCCGTCGTCCGCGGGCGCGGCCACCTGTATGACACCTCCTGTTCAATTTCCGTACATCCGGACCGACGACGGCGTGATGCTGCCGTGGCTCATCTCGAAGCGTGCGCCCGCCCCGAACGTCGGCACCACGGCGTCGACGAAGGGCACCACGTCGACCGAAGCGACCAGCGCCGACTCGGCGCGGCTCCAGGTGGGGCACCCCTTGGTGCCCGGCATGCGCGAGGCCTTGTCGGCCAGGGCCGCGTACGCCTCGTTCTCGATGTGGGCGAAATTCGTGCCGTCCGGGGGCTTCGGTCCGGAGACGAAGGGCCTGAGCTGGGGCGGGAGCGCCAGGCCGAGCGGCAGGACGGCGGCGTCCCAGGACGCGTTGCCCGCGACCACCTGGTTGATGCCCGTGTTGTCGACCCCCTTGAGCGTCACGTCGGCCCCCACGTCCTGCCAGGCCTTCTGGACCAGCTCGGCCGCGGAGGCGGCCGGCTGGCCCAGCTGGCTGGAGTAGACGAGGGTCAGGGTGAGGCGTTTGCCGTTCTTCACCCGGACGCCATCGGCGGTCTCCTTCCAACCGGCCTCGTCGAGGAGCGACTTGGCCGCGCGCACGTCGTGGGTCGGCAGCTTTCCGGCCACCGTGTCGTCCTTGCAGGCCTTCGGATCGATGCTGATGAGGCTGCGCGACGGCTTGCCGGTCCCCGCGGTGAGCACCTTGCCGATGTCCCCCAGGTCGACGGCCCTGGCGAGTGCGCGGCGCACCGGCTCGTCCCGCGTCGGGCGGTCCGGGGCCTGGTTGAACCACATCTCGCCCCGCGCCGAGGCCGAGTCGGCGTGGAACTGGCCGCGGCCCAGGAGGCGCTGCTGGTCGGGTCCGCCGAGGCTCGCGGCGTTCAGTTCGCCGGACAGGAGCAGGTTCGCCGCGGTGGTCTCGTTGGCGATGACGCGGATGTGGACCTTGTCCGGCAGCCCCTTCTGCCCGGCCTTCCATGTGCCCGGGCCCCAGGCGTAGTCCTTGCGCCGGGTCAGGGTGTAGTGATCGCCCGGCACCGCCTCGGTGAGGGTGAACATGCCGGTGCCGTGCTGTCCTTGGGCGAGCGCACCGCGGTCGGCCAGGCCCTTGCCGCAGGCCATGGGCACCATGCCGACGTTGCGCAGCAGGAAGGCGTCGGGGATCTTGCTGGTGACGGTGATCTTGCGGGTCCTGGAATCCGCCTTCACCTTGGTCCCCGGGTTCACGAACACGCCGGCCAGCGGCGACCTGTTCTCCGGGTCGGCCACGAACGCGATGTTCGCCGCCACGTCCCGCGCGGTCAGCGGCGCACCGTCCGCGCAGGTGAGGCCTGGCCGCAGGGTGAAGCGGGCGGTGGTGGTGTCCGCCTCCCACTTCTCGGCGAGGCCCGCGGTCACGCCGCCGTCCTTGGCCACGTGGATCAGCGGGTCGTAGAGGAAGCGGTCGACCTGGATGGCACCCGCCATGACGGTCATCGCCGGGTCGAGCGTGCCGGGATCGGACGGCAGCGCCATGGTGAAGCTCCTGCCGTCGGCCAGGCTGCCGCCCGACGCCGCGGGGCCGCCGGCGTCCGGCGCCCCGCCGCAAGCGGTGAGGCCCAGAGCGGCGACGCCGATGACCGCCGCGGCGATCCGCGCAGATCTCATCCGTGTCTCCCTGCGGTGTGGTGTTCAGCGGGCGGGCTGCTGCCTCAGCCTCGGGCGGTGTACCGGCGCAGATGGTCGACGGCGAGGCGGGCGGTGCGCCCGATCGAGGCGTCGACGGCGGGGAGCCGTTCGTCGAGCGTGGCGGCCCGGGTGAAGACGGCCACGGCGAAGCGGCGGCCGTCGGGGCAGGTCACCACTCCGGCTTCGTTGCGTACGGCGGGCAGCGTGCCGGTCTTCGCGGCGACCGTGACACCGGACGCGAAGCCGGACGAGAGGCGGTGCGGCCAGATCTGACGGGACATCATGCTCCGTACGCACGCGCAGGCTTCGGGCGGACCGGCCCGGTCGGTCCAGATCGCGTCGAGGAGCCGGGTCGTGTCGCGCGGGGTCGAGGCCGATGTGCGGGCGGGATCGAGCACGGCGCTGCGCCAGATCTGCTCGGGCGTCGCGGCGGCGAGCAGACCCTCGAAGTCGAGGGGCTCATCGCCAGGGGGGCCAGGGCTGCCCGAGCCGCCCGCCCCGCCGGCCCCATCAGCGCCGTACGCCCCGCCGGCAGCCCCCGAAGCCCCCGGACTCGCCCCCGCCCCGCCGAGATCCGCCGCCAGCGACGTGAACAGGTCCTCGCAGCAGCCGATCAACCGCGTGTGGGAGAGGCCGAGTTCGGTCAGCAGCCCGTCCACTGTCGCCCCTCCCAGTCGGTGGTAAAGGACGTCGGTGGCCGCGTTGTCGCTCATCGTCAGCATGAACAGCGCCGCGTCCCGCCATGTCATCTCCACGTCGTCGGCGCAGCCCGCCGTGCCGATCCCGCCGACCCGGAAGCGTGCGGGGATCCTCGTCCGTTCCTGTTCGTCCAGGCGGCCCGCGGCCACTTCACGGGCGTACGCGACCGCGACGGGGATCTTGAAGACCGACGCGAGGACCACCGGCTCGTCCGCGCCGACCGCCACCTCGGGGCCGTCCGCGCGGCCCACCTCGTGTGCGTGCAGGAAGCCGCGCGTGCCCGACTCCGCGAAGACCCCTTCGATCTGCTCGGCCACCTCGCTCATGGCCCCACCCTGCGGTCGGCGCGCCCCGTGTGCAGGAACTGCGCGTGGCCCTCGCCGTCGTCGCCGACGAACGCGTGCAGCCGGTGCATGCCGTTCTCGGGGGCCACGGAGATCAGCGTGTCCTCCCACGCGGACGCCACCAGCTCGATCCGCTCCTGGCCGCCGCCGATCTCGGCGAAGATCCCCTTCGGGGTCCGTTCGGCCCACACCCGGCCCTCGTCGTCCTGGCTGACCACCGTGTCGGCGGCCGACGACGCGTACGTGCCCACGTACCGCGACGCGTCGACGCGCGGCGTCTGGGGGTCCGGCACCGGCAGGGCGGGAAGTTCGATGCCGGCGAGGTCGTGCAGGACGCGGCCGACGATCTCCGCGTAAAGGGCGAGCGGGTCGCCGCCGTTGGTCAGGACCGCCACCGCGATGTCGTGGCCCGGCACGACACGCAGGAACGCGGACTGGCCGATCGTGCCCCCGTCGTGGCCGACGACCGTGCCGCCGGGGAAGTCGAAGATCTCCCAGCCGAGGCCCCAGGAGTCACCCATGAGCCCCAAGGGCGGTACGTCCGCCTGTCGTCGGCGCATGGCGTGTGCGCTGTCGGCGCCGAGCACGCGCCCGCCGTCCGGGCCCAGGCCGTCGGCCAGATGCATACGGGCGAACGTCAGCAGGTCGCGGGGCCGCATGGCCAGCATCGCGCCCGCCGCGGCGTTCGAGCGGGCGAGCGCCCACACCTGGGCCGGCCGCGGCTCGGCGTCCGGGGTGGCCCGGATGTGGCCGACCGCGGCCCGGTGCAGGATCGCCTCGTAGGGTCCTGTGGCCGCGTGGGTGAGGCCCAGCGGGGCGAAGAGGTGCTCGCGCAGACACGCGTCGTACGGCTTCTCGCGCAGCACCTCGACGATCCGGCCGAGCACGCAGTAGGCGGCGTTGTTGTACGAGAACCGCTCGCCCGGCGTGAACAGCTGAGGGGTGTCGCCGAGCGTGGCGACGAACTTCTCCAGGCAGTCGTCGCCCCGGCCGGTGTCGGTGAAGAAGTCGCCCTCGAACCCGGCGACATGGCACATCAGCTGCCGCACGGTGATGCGGGCGGCGGCCTCGTCGTCGGCGAGCTTGAAGTCCGGCAGATGGTCGCGCACGGGCGCGTCGAGGTCCAGCTTCCCCTCGTCGACGAGCTGCATCGCCAGGGTCGTCGTCCAGACCTTGGTGATCGAGCCGATCTGGAAGAGGGAGTCCGGTGTCGCCTCGACGCCGGTGTCCTTGCTGAGGACGCCGGCGGCGGCGTCGATCACCGCGTCGCCGACGCTCACGGCGACGGCCGCACCCGGCACCTGGTTCTCGGCGAGCAGATCGGCGAGGCGTCCGTTCAACCAGCCTTGGAGCGCGTCCAGTCGTCCTCGCGTCCTCGCTCCCGACGCTGTCCGCGCCTTCGACGGTGTCCTCGACATGCGTCTCCCTCGTCTCCCTCGTCCATCGGGTGGTTCGGTCGAGCTGGCAGCGAGGCTAGGCCGCGGTCCGGGGGCGGCGATTCGTCCGCGCGCACCATGCGGGAGGGCCCGTTCCATCGTCCGGCACCAAACCGGTGGGGTGAACTGCTAGGACCGTCGCGCGTGCGGCCACAGCCGCAGTTGCAGCATCGCGGCGAACCGCGCGTCGCTGTCCGTCAGGTCGAGGCCGCCCACCTCCGCGAGCCGCCGCAGCCGGTAGCGGAAGGTGTTCGGGTGCACATGGACGGCGGCGGACGCCGCTGCCACGTCGCCGAACGCGTCGAGCCACGCCCGCAGCGTCTCGACCAGACAGGTGTGGTGCGCCGCGTCGTACGCGCCGAGCCGGGCCACGGGGCCGGACGGCGGGTCGCCGCGTTCGGCGATCACGTCGGTGAGCTCCAGGAGCAGCGACTCGACGAGTACGTCGGTGATGCGGGCCACCGAGCGCTTCCCCTCGCCCGCGCGCAGCACCCGCAGCGCCCGGTCGGCGCCTGCGCGGGAGGCGGGCAGGGCGGTGCTCTCCCGCGCGAGCGGGCCGACCCCGACGAGCAACTCCTGCCGCTCGCCCACCCGTTCCAGGAACTCGTCGGCGACCCGGGCGGCCCGCTCCTCGGGGTCGGGACGCCCCGCCGGTGCCGGGACGATCCCGTAGACGACGTCACCGACGAGCGCGGCGGCCGAGCGGGGGTGGACGGCGGTCAGGTGCATCGCGAACGCGTCGGCGAGGCGCTGCCGTTCGGCCACGTACCGGGCGTGCCGCGCGACGGAGCGCTCGCCGTCCGCGCGGTCCGCGACGGCGAGGGCGAGCACCACGCCCGGCTGTTCGGCGAGCCCGAGGCGGGCGACGGCCTCGGCCGTGCCCGGCCCGCCCTCCAGGGCCGTGCCCACGAGGTCGGCGCGCAGCCGCCGTTCGACGTCGGCGCCCGCGCGCAGTCGCAGCAGATGCAGCGCGACCAGCTTGGCCGCGTCGCGCAGGGCCTGGTCGCGCTCGGCGCTGAGCGGTCCGTGGACCGCGGCCCAGATGGAGCCGAGTATCTCGTCACCGGCGCGCACGGCCAGGGCCACCCGCGGCAGGCTGAGATCGCCGCCCTCCACCTCCACGAGGGGCTCCACATAGACGGGGCGGTCGCTGCGGTACATGGCCTGGAAGACCCCGCGCTCCTCCAGGACGCGGGTGAAGCGTTCGGGCACCTGGCGGCCGAGGATGGTCTCGACGCGCGAGGGGTCGGCCTCGTCCTGCCGGCCGGAGAAGGCGAGCACCCGCCAGCTGCGGTCCTCGATGGTCACGGGTGCGTCCAGGAGCGCGCCCACCGCGTTGGCCAGCGCGAACAGATCCCCGGACGACACCCCGCCCAGCGTCTCGTGGCCCCTCTCGCCGACGTCGCCCTCGGCGATGAGCGCGCGCAGCATCGCGGCGAGCTGTGCCCACGACGCACCGCGCGTCAGGCCGAGCAGCGCGACCCCGGAGCGCCGCACCGCCTCCGTGATCTTCTCGTCGACGGCGACGGGCGCGCGGACGACGAGCCCCGCGGCACCCTGCGTGCCGAGGGCGTCGAGCAGCAGGACGATCTGCACCGGGTCGTGCACGGCGACACCGAGCACGAGCGCCTGCGGGGGCGGCACCGGTTCGTCGTGCGGGTCGTGGATGACGACGCCGCCGATGTCATCGGCGCCGTCGGGGTCGCCGCACACGAGGTCCAGGAGGGTGGGACCCAGGTCCTCGAGCACGCGCCGCAGGCTGGCTCGCGGATGGGTGGTCACCGGTATGAGCACGCTTCCTCCCGTGGGGCGAGAGACGGCTTTCTGGGCGTCACACGTCCTATACGTCGTATAGGCCGGATGGGTGGCGATCTTACGGGGAGTTCCTCGCGTACGACAGGGGTGTGCGCGGCGTCGGCATCAGGCGGGCAGCCACTCCGTGGACACCGTCACCGCGTCGAGGGCGTCCGCGAGCGGCTCCACGCCGATGCCGGGCCCGGCCGGCACGGGCAGGTGGCCGTCGTCGAGGGTGAACGGCTCGGTGATGTCGGTGCGGTAGTAGCGGTCGGAGGCGGAGGTGTCCCCGGGCACCGTGAAGCCGGGCAGCGCCGCCAGGGCGACGTTCGCGGCCCTGCCGAGCCCGGTCTCCAGCATCCCGCCGCACCACACGGGCACTCCGTGGGCCGCGCACACGTCGTGGATGCGGCGGGCCTCCAGATAGCCGCCGACCCGGCCCGGCTTGATGTTCACGATGCTCGTGGCGCCCAGGGCGATCGCGTCGGCGGCGGCGCGGGCCGAGGTGATGGACTCGTCCAGGCAGATCGGCGTACGCACCTGACGGGCCAGCTCCGCGTGGCCGATCAAGTCGTCCTCGGGCAGCGGCTGTTCGATGAGGAGCAGGTCGAACGGGTCGAGCCGGGCCAGGTGGCGCGCGTCGGCGCGGGTGTAGGCGGTGTTCGCGTCGACCTGGAGCAGCACGTCGTCGCCGAACCGCTCACGCACGGCGCGCACCGGGGCGACGTCCCAACCGGGCGCGATCTTCAGCTTGATGCGTACGTAGCCGTCGTCGAGGTACCCCGCGACGGCCTCCAGGAGCTCCGGCACCGAATCCATGATCCCGACCGAAACCCCGCAGGGCACCCGATCGCGCACGGCACCCAGCTCCCGCGACAGCGGTACGCCGCGCTCGCGCAACTCGGCGTCCAGGACCGCCATTTCGAGGGCCGCCTTCGCCATCAGATGCCCCTTGAAGGGGCTGAGCACGGGAGCGACCGTGGACGCGTCGAGCCGGGTCCTGCCGCCGGTGAGGGCGGGGACGAGGAAGCGGCGCAGCACGTCCGCGCAGGCGTCGACGTACTCGGACGAGTACAGCGGATCGCTCATCGCGACGCACTCGCCCCAGCCCTCGGCGTCGGGCGTGACGGCGCGCAGCAGCAGGGCCTCGCGGACGGTCTGCGTGCCGAACGAGGTCCTGAACGGCGCCACCAGCGGCATCCGGACGCGGCGGATCTCGACTCCGGTGAGCTTCATGCCGTGTTCCTTCATGCCGGGTTCCTTCATGACGTGTTCTTCCTTTCGACGATGTACCGGCCCGCCCGGTCGAAGCCGGTGATCCGTGCCCCGTCCGCGAGCAGTCCGCCCAGGACGTCGCGCAGGGCGGAGCGCCAGACGGCGGCCAGGGCGGGGTCGGTGGCGCGCAGCTTCTCGATGTCGCCGGGTACGGCGACCAGGACGGCCGGGCCTTCGAGGGTGCCGAGGACCGGGCGGTCCTCCGGCGAGACGCCGAGGCCGGTGACGGCGCCCGCCGTGCGCGGCGCGGGGCGCTGCCCCGCGCAGGCCAGGACGGCCTCGGGGGCGGCGAGACGCCAGGTGACCAGGAGGCGGTCGGTGTCGTCGGAGCCGTTGATGCCGTCGTTCATCGGGCCGTAGAAGTTGGGCAGGTACTCGGTGGGCGCGGCGGCCAGTTTGCCGAGGTTGAAGTAGGCGTTGCGGCGCACCAGCGGGTCGAACGTCCAGGAGATCTCGGCCACTTGGTGCCGCAGGGCCCAGGCACGCTGGTGCAGCTTCAGGGCGTAGCCGACGTTGCGGCCGCGCATCCCCGCGGCCACGCCGGCGATGTGGCTGTGCAGGGCCGCTTCGGCGGGCGGCGAGAAGAACCCGATGCAGGCGCCGACGAGTTCGCCGCCGTCGAAGGCGCCGCCCACGTAGCTGCCCGCCTTGGTGAGCGCGCGCAGCAGCTCGGTCGTCACGGGCGGGGCCTTCCCGTCCGGCCGCCAGATCCCCTCGTAGAGGCTCTCTACGGCCTCCAGGTGGGCCAGGTCGGCGAGTTGCCGTACGGAAACGCGGGCCGAGCGGGCCGCGGACTCCGCCGCGGCGACCGCCTCACCGGCCACGGCTCCCGCGCCGGCGGGGCGGCCCCTGTCGCTGGACAGATCGCTGGACAGATCAATCACTGGTGTCATCTTCTTTGCCGTGGGGGCGCTGGGCGTGATCAAGGAGTTCCCGCAGCAGTGCCGTGAGCAGGGCGGTCCGTCGGGGCAGGTGGGCCACCTCGACGTGTTCGTGGTCGGCGTGGGCGCCGCCGCCGACGGCACCGAGGCCGTCCAGGGTGGGGGTGCCGACGCCCGCGGTGAAGTTGCCGTCCGACGCGCCGCCGACGGCGACCGCGCGGAGCGGTCCGACGCCCAGGTCGTCGGCGATCCGGGCGGCGCGGGCGAACAGGTCCCGTGACGCGTCGCCGGACATGGGCGGCCGGTTGGGGCCTCCGACGACCTCCACGCGGGCGCCGTCGAGCACCGGGCGCAGCGCCCGCATCGCGGTGTCCACCCGGTCCTGCTCGGCGGTGTCGCGCACCCGCACGTCGACGGCGAACTCTCCTTGTGCGGCCACGGTGTTCGTGGTGGTGCCCGCGGTGAGCACGGTCGGCGTGACGGTGGTCCCGGCGGCGGCGTCGCCGAGCGCCGCGACGGCGAGGATCTGGTGGGCCGCCTCGACGCTCGCGTTCACGCCGAGATGGGGTTCGAGCCCCGCGTGGGCGGCGCGGCCCCGCAGCAGCACGTCGTACAGGGACACGCCCTTGCGTTCCGTCTTCAGGGCGCCGCCGTCCGCCGACGCCTCCAGGACCAGGGCCGCGTCGCAGCCGCGCGCCTCGGCCTCGATGAGCGCGCGGGACGACGGTGAGCCGAGCTCCTCGTCGCCGGTGATCAGCACGGTCACGCCGTCGGTGCTGTCCAGCGCGGCCAGGGCGTGGAACGCCATCACCACGCCGGTCTTCATGTCGAAGCAGCCGGGCCCGCGCAGCACGCCGTTCTCGACGCCGAACGGATGGGTGGCGAGCGACCCGAGGGGCCACACCGTGTCGTGGTGCCCGACGATCAGGACGCGGCGCGGCCCCTCGCCGAGCCGCCAGCGCAGATGGGTGCGCCCGTCGATGACGACGCGCTCGGCGGTGGCGTCCAGATGCGCGGCCCCCACCTCGGCCACCAGCTCGGCGCTGCGGGCCACGGCCGCCAGGTCGGCGGACGGCGACTCGCAGCGCACCAGGAGTTCGATGTCGGCGAGGATCTTGGGCAGCGCGGCCTCGAAGTCGCGTACGAGCGCAGCCGGTTGCGGTGCGGGGACGGTCATGTCAGCCCACCTTCGGGGTGGCGCGGGCGCCGTAGTGGAGGTACGGCTCGCCGGTCGGCAGCGTGTAGAAGGTCACCGGGACCCAGGTCTGCTTGCCGGGCTGCTGGAAGACGAACCGGGATGCGCCGACCGGGACGAGCGTGAACTCTTGGGTGGGCGTGGGGTCCAGCTCGGCCAGCGGCCCCGTCACGGTCTGCCGCAGTCTCAACTCACCGCCTGACGCGCGGACTTCGATGTGCGCGCCGGCCCGCTCGTAGACCCCGGTGTGCCGGGAGCCGTCCACGGTCGGCGGCCGGTCGGCCGGAGCCAGGGGGCGGGGCATGGTGAGCCCCGCCACGTCGGCGAAGATCTCCCGGAACAGCTCCTCGTACAGGTCGAGCGTGTTGCCGCCGTTCGTCAGGAGCGTCACCGCGAGCCCCTGGTCGGGCAGCACCCGCAGGAACGCGGACTGGCCGATGGTGTTGCCGTCGTGCCCGTACAGCCGCTGTCCGTCCCAGCCGAACCGGATCCAGCCCAGGCCCCAGGAGTCGCCCAGGGTGTGCCGGTCCGGCAGGTCGGTCTGGTGGGCGGCCATCTGTGCCGCGCTCTTCTCGCTCAGGACACGGGTGCCGTCCGGGCCCAGGCCCCCGGTCAGATGCAGCCGGGCGAAGGCGAGCACGTCCGCGGTGTCGGCGCTGATGAGACCGGCGGGGCCGACCGAGCGCGGCAGCCCCCACACCGGGGCGGGCGCGGGCTTCGCGTCGCCCTCGGCGACATGGCCGACCGCGGCGCGCAGGAGCAGCGCCTCCTCCGGGAGCGTCAGCGCGCGCTTCAGGCCCAGCGGCGTGAAGAGCCGCTCGCGCAGCGCGGCGTCCCAGGTGAGACCCGTCAGCTTCTCGATGACCCGACCGGCCAGGTTGAAGCCCGAGTTGCAGTACGAGAACGTCGCGCCCAGGGGGTGGCTCTGCGGCGTCTCGTCGAGCAGTTCGACGTAGCGCTCCAGGCAGTCGTCGCCGCGGCCGGTGTCGGTGAAGACGTCGCCGTCGATGCCGCTGGTGTGGGTGAGCAGATGCCGCATCGTCACCTGCTTGGTGACGGCCGGGTCGGCCAGGCGCAGGTCGGGCAGGACGTCGACGAGCGGGGCGTCCAGGTCCAGCTTGCCCTCGTCGACGAGCTGCAGGACGACGGTCGCCGTCCAGACCTTGGTGACGGACCCGATCTGGAAGACCGAGTCGTCGGTGACCTCCACGCCGGTGGCGGTGTTCAGGACGCCGTGATGGGCCTGGAGTACGTCGTCCTCCACACCGTCCGGACCGAGCCGCAGAATGCCGAGGGCCGCGCCGGGCACCTTGTGCGCCGTGGCCAGTTCGGCCAGGCGGCGCTGCCAGTGGGCCGTGTCGAGGGGCACCTTGCGCGGCCGTCCGGGCACCCCGGCGTACTGCTCCACCCAGTCCACGACGCGCCGGTTGAAGTCGGCCCGGTGGGAGGGCAGGCCGTCGAGCGGGAACAGATGCGCGCCGCCCGGGTACAGCACCAGTTCGGTGGGAACACCCCGCGCCCGCAGCGCGGTGAACCACTGCTCGGCCTGCCCGACGGGGCAGCGATCGTCGTCGCCGCCCTGCACGACGAGGGTCGGGGTGCGCACCTGGTCGACGTGGGTCAGCGGCGACTGGCGCGCGTAGTGCTCGCGGTCCGTCCACGGCGGGCCGCCGAGCTCGGCCACGCCGAGCAGATGCGCGGCGTCGGACGTCCCGGCGACGCTGGTCAGATCGCTGACCACGCCGCCCGCGACGGCCGCGGCGAACCGGTCGTCACGGCTGGTCAGATAGCAGGTCATGAACCCGCCGTAGCTGTATCCGGTGACGGCCAGGCGGCGCGGGTCGGCGATGCCCTCGGCGACGAGCTGGTCGAGGGGTTCGGTGAAGTCCCCGGCATCGCGCAGGCCCCAGCCGCCGAGCGCCGCCGTGAAGAACTCCTCGCCGTAGCCGTCGCTGCCGCGCGGGTTGACCAGCAGCACCGTCCAGCCGCGGGCGGCGAGCACCTGGTGGTAGAGGTGCCCGGAGTCGGCCGCGCCGTTCCACGCGTTGTGCGGGCCGCCGTGGATGTCCAGGAGCAGGGGAGCGGGGCCGTCGAGGGCCGGGTCGCGCACCAGCCAGCCGTGCACCACCGTGCCGTCGGAGACGGTGAACTCCCGCTCCTCGCGCACGAACAGCTCGGGTGCGCCGTCGTAGCCGCCGTGCCCGGTGCGGGTGTCCAGCGTGCCGGTGGCGAGGTCGACCGTGGCTATCTCCCCGTAGGAGGTCGCGGTGGACAGCACGACCGCGACGGTGCCGCCCGCGGTGGACACCCCGCTGACCTGGAGCGCGTCACCGCCGACCGCGCACCGCGGGATGCCGCTCCCGTCGGCGTCGGCGACGTACAGCCGCGTGCTGCCGCGATCCCGCAGGCAGACGAGTACGTGGTCTCCGTCGGCGGTGAGCCGGGGCGGCGCGCCGGGGTAGCCGGGCCCGCCGAGCATGACGTTGCGGTCCAGGGCGCCGGTGAGGTCGACGGGCGGTCCTGCTCCTTGCCCGGCGACCGGCACACGCAGCAGCCGGGCGTGGCCGACGGCGGTACCGGTCGAGCCGACGACCAGGAGTGCCTCGCCGTCCGCCGTCCACGTCACGGCCGCCGCCTGCCCGTCGGCCGAGCCCACCCGCACCGGCTCGGCGGAGCGCGGCCCCACGTCGATGACGTACGCCGCGCTGCGGAACGTCAGGTCCGCGTCCTCCTCGCGTGCGGCGGGGAACGCCAGGCGGGTTCCGTCGGGCGACCAGGCGGGGGCGCCTGCGTGCCAGTCGCCGCGGGTGAGCTGCCGGACCTCGCGGTCGGCGACGCGCACCACGTGCAGGTGGGTGCGGATGGTGCGCAGCAGTCCCGCGCCGTCGGCCTTGTAGCCCAGGCGCCGGGCGACGACGGGCGCCGTGGCGCGTGCGCTGTCACCCTCCGCGTGAGAAGCGCCCGGGTCGACCGGCGCGGTGAACGCGAGCGCACTGCCGTCCGGGCTCCACACCGGCGCGCCCGCGCCCAGCGGCAGCGTCGTGAGCTGCTCGGGCTCGCCGCCCGCCACGGGCAGCAGCCACACCTGCGCGGGGCCGTCGCCCGGGGTGCGCAGGAAGGCGAGGCGGGTCCCGTCGGGCGACCAGGCGGGCGCCACGTCCGCCGTGCCGCGCGTCAGTTGGCGGGGTGCGCCGCCGGTGGCGCCGACCTGCCACAGCGTGCGCACGTCCCGGTCGGCGGCACGGTCGGCGGTGCGCAGCACGTACACGATCTCGGCGCCGTCCGGCGAGACCGCGGGCTGCTCGGGCACCGCGAGGTCGTACAGGTCGTCGATGCGCAGGCGTGGGGTCACGGTGCGCCACCTCCTCAAAGGTCGGAAGTCGGGGGCGGTGGTGGTTCAGGAGGCGGGCTGGCCCAGACCCTCGCGGAAGAGACGCAGCACATTGCCGCCCAGGACCCGCGCGACGTCGCCGTGGTCCCAGCCGCGCCGCAGCAGTGCCTCGGTCACCAGCGGAAGCCCGGCGGGCCCTTCGAGGCCGGGCAGGAACTGGTCGGTGCGGACGCCTTCGATGACCGGGTGCGCGCAGCAGGGCGGAATGGTGTCGTCCATGACCTCCTGGACGAAGTCCGGTCCGAGGCCCACGTGGTCGAGGCCCGCGACGTCCGCCAGATGCTCGATGTGGTCGACGAGCCGGTCGAGGGTGTAGTCGCTCTCGTGCAGGAACGGGGCGAAGAAGTTCACGCACACCACGCCGCCGTTCGCGGCGGTCGCCTTCAGCTGGTCGTCGGTGAGGTTGCGGTGGTGGTCGCGCAGCGCACGCGCGGAGGAGTGCGTGGCGATGACCGGCCGGGACGCCAGCTCCAGCACGTGGTCGACCCCGGCGGCGCCGAGATGGCTGATGTCGAACATCATGCCGATGCGCTCCATCTCGGCGACCGCGGCGACGCCCGCCCGCGTCAGCCGGCTCCCGGCCGCGTCCTCGCCGCTGCCGTCGGCGAGCGGCGTACGCCCGAAGTGCGCGAGGGAGGCGATCCGTACGCCCAACCGGTAGAGCGTCTCCAGGAGTTCGACGTCCTCGGCGACGCCCGGCGCGCTCTCCAGGGCGAGCACGAGCGCGATCCTGCCGTCGGCCAGGGCGGCGTCCACCTCGGCGCCGTCGCCGCAGAGCCGGACCGCGTCGGCGTTGCCCTCGGCGAGGCGGTGCGCGGCCTCGATCATGCGCAGCGTCTGGCGCAGCGCTCCCTCGGGCCGGTACGTGTCGTCGATGAACACGGGCAGCACCTGTACGTTCACGCCGCCCGCGTGGAGTTGGGGCAGCCACCGCTGCCGGAAGAACTCCGCCCACCGGTCGACGGGCCGGGCCGTCACCGCGCACAGCAGGTCGTTGTGGGTGTCGGCGACGACGCTGCGCCGGTGCAGTTCGGCGGCCTCGCTCGATGCCGTGGTCATGTCCGGGCTCCCTTCGGTTCGGCGGGTTCCCCCGCGAAGTGACAGGCCGCCCGGTGCGGACGCCGCTCGGCGTCCTGCGCGGGGTCGGCGGTGCGGCACAGGTCGCGGCCGTCCCGGGCGAGGGGGCCGAGAGCGCACCGCGGGTGGTAGCGGCAGCCGGGCGGCGGGCGGTGCGGGTCGCTCGGCTCGGCGTCGGCGGTTCCGGCGACACCGAGGTCCTCGAACAACGGAGTGTTCCAGGACGGGGCGGCACTCAACAGGTCGCGCGTATAGGGGTGTTGAGGGTCGCGGAGCACCTGCTCGGCCGGGCCCGCCTCGACGATCCGCCCCAGGTACATGACGGCGATGATGTCGCTGAGGTAGCGCACGACGGCGAGATTGTGCGAGATGAACAGCATGGACAGGCCCAGACGCTGCCGTACGTCGCGTACGAGATTGAGCACGGCGCCCTGGACCGACACGTCGAGCGCGGAAGTGATCTCGTCGGCGATCACCACCCGCGGCTTCCCGGCCAGCGCGCGGGCCAGCGCGACGCGTTGAAGCTGGCCGCCGGAGAGCTGGGCGGGCAGCGCCTTGGCGCGGCCGGGGTCGAGATTGACCAGTTCGAGGAGCCGCGCGACCTCGGCCCGCTTCTCCTTGGCGCGGTCGCCGCGCGGCATCGCCTCACCGATCGAGGCGCCGACGCTCATGCGCGGGTCCAGCGAGGAGTGCGGGTCCTGGAAGACCATCTGCAACGGGCGGTGCCCCGACAGCCGCCGTACGTCGGTGCCGTCGAGCAGTACCCGTCCCGCGCTGATCGGCGCGAGGCCGACGGCGCTGCGGGCGAGCGTCGACTTCCCGGACCCCGACTCGCCCACCAGGCCGACCACTTGACCGGACGGCACGGTCAGGCTGACTCCGTCGACGGCGGTCAGGCGGCCGCGCCCGCTTCCGTACCGCACGCTCACCTGTTCAAAGACCAGCTCGCTCATACGCCACCTCCGGCGGCCTCGACGTCGACCTGCGCACCGCTTCCGGGACGGATCGCGGGCCCTGCGCCCTGCGGATGCCAGCAGGCCACGCGATGGACGCCGCTGATGGCGCCCACGTCCTCCGGTACCGGGTCCTCGGTCAGGCACCGCTCGTCGGCGAACGAGCAGCGCGCCGCGAAGGAGCAGCCCGCGCCCACCTGGCCGGGCTCCGGCGGCCGCCCGGGGATGAGCGCGAGCGGCGCGTCCCGGTCGGTGTCGAGCGCCGGTACGGAGGCGAGGAGGGCCCGGGTGTAGGGGTGGCGGGCGGCCGTGCGCAGGTCGGCGGTGGGCAGCTCCTCCACGATCCGCCCGGCGTACATCACCAGGACCCTGCGGCAGCTCTGCGCGACGACGGTGATGTCATGGCTGATCAGCAACAGCGCGGCCTGGCCGCCCTGTTGACCGTCCGCGCGTTCGTGCTCCCGCACCTGGGCGAGCAGTCGCAGCACCTGTCGCTGCACGGTGACGTCCAGCGCGGTTGTCGGCTCGTCGGCGATGACCAGGCGCGGTTCGCCCATCAGCCCCATGGCGATCATCGCCCGCTGCCGCATGCCGCCGGAGAACTCGTGCGGATACTGACGTGCCCGCCGTTCGGCCGCGGGCACCCGCACCTCGCGCAGCCGCTCGACGGCCCGCGTGAGCGCCTTTGCGCGCGAGAGCCCCTGATGCTGCTCGGAGACCTCGGCGAGCTGGCGTCCCATCCGCCGGGTCGGGTTGAAGGAGGTCATCGGATCCTGGAACACCAGCGCCAGCGACGTACCGAGAAGCCCGCGCACCTGGGCCTCGGGCACCCCCAGGAGCGGCTTCCCGAGGAACTCCAGGCGGGCCGCGGACACCACTCCGGGCGCCTCGATCAGCCGGGAGACACCGAGCGCGGTCAGGCTCTTCCCGGAGCCGGACTCACCGACCACGCCGACGGATTCCCCGGCGCCGACGGTGAAGCTGACACCCCGCACCGGCGTCACCGGCCCGGCGGCCCCGGGAAAGGCGACGCGCAGATCCTCCACGACCAGCACGGGCCCGCCGTCGGCGGGTTCCGTGGACGCGCGGGCAGCGGAGGCAGGCGTGGGAGCAGGTGCGGCAGCGGGCATCGCGAAGCGCACCGTGGAACGCGCCCCCACCACCCCCGCCACCGTCTCCCCGAACAGGTTGAACGCGAGCCCGGCGACCACCACGGCGACACCCGGCGCGAGGGCGGCCGTGGGATTGACGTAGATCTGGTTGAGCCCCTCGCCGAGCAGCCGCCCCCAGTCGTAGTCCGGGGCCTGCACCCCGATGCCGAGGAACGAGAGCCCGGCGAAGGCGAGCAGTGCCATGCCCGCGCCGATGGTGGCGTTGACCACCAGCGGCTCACCGATGTTGGGCAGCACATGCCGTACGAGAAGACGGAACCGCCCCACCCCCGCCACCCGCGCCGCGGCCACGAAGTCCCGCCCGGCGATCCCCGCGGCCAGCGTCTGCGTGAGCCGGGCGAAGGCGGGCGCCATGGCCAGTCCGATGGCGAGCACCGCCCCCTTGGCCCCGACCCCGAAGATCATGGCGAAGAACAGGGCGAGCAGCAGCCCGGGGAAGGCCACGGCGATGTTCACCACCGAGGTCACGAGCCGCCCCGCCCACCGGGGGAGCACGGAGGGCGCCGTCCCCAGGAGCGTGCCGGCCACCACCCCGATCGCCGTCGCCGTCACGGCGAGCAGGAGCGAGAGGCGCGTGGCGACGAGGACGCGGGCGAGGATGTCCCGCCCCAGGCTGTCGGTGCCGAGCAAGTGCGCGCCGGTCGGCCCCTGTTGGAGGGCGTCCACGTCCACCGCCGATGCCCGGTCGCCCCAGAGCAGGGGCGCGAACAGGGCAAGGGCGAGCAACAGTACGAGCAGCGCGGCCGAACAGGCCCCCACGGGCGTACGCACGACGGCCAGGATCTTCGTACGGGCGTTCCGCATGGCTCAGGCCTCCCGGATCGTCGAGCGTGGATCGAGCACCGCGAGCAACACGTCGACCAGCAGATTCACCGTCAGGACACCGATCCCGTAGACCAGGACGATGCCCTGCACCACGGGGTAGTCCTTCTGCTGGATCGACTGCACGATCGTCGAGCCGAGGCCCGGCCACGCGAAGACGTTCTCCACCAGGACGGTCCCGGCCACCAGGCCGGTCAGCACGAGGCCGCCCATGGTCAGCGTCGCGGTGAGCGCGTTGGGCAGCGCGTGCCGTGCGTAGATCCGCCGGGCGGGCAGCCGTTTGGCGCGTGCCGTGCGGATGAAGTCGTCGCCGAGCACGGCCAGCATCTCGACCCGCACGATCCGCGCCAGGACGGCGGCGGGGCCGACGGCCAGCGCGAGTACGGGCAGCACGTACGAGGCGGGGCCGCCGCGCCCGGCCACGGGGAACCACCCCAGATGGACCGAGAAGACGTAGACGAGCCCGACGGCCAGCAGGAATTCCGGTATGGCCGCCAGCAGCACGCTGGTGGACGTGAACGCCAGCTCCCCGCCCCTGCGCCGCCCGCCGCGGGTCAGCACGGCCATCACCGCACCGACCGGCACCGCCACCACCATGGCGACGGCGAACGCGGCGACGGCCAGCTGCGCGGTCGCGGGCAGGCGGTCGCCGATCTGCTGCGACACCGGCAGATCGCTCAGCACGGATGTGCCGAAGTCGCCGCCGAACACCGACCGCAGGTAGTGCCAGTACTGCGTGAGGAGGCCGTCGTCGAGGCCGAGGGCCTGCCGCCGCGCGTTCACCGTCTCCACCGGCGCCGTCATGCCGAGCGCCGACCGCACCGGGTCCCCGGGCATCAGATGGATCATCGCGAAGGCGGCGGTCACCACCACCCACAGCGACACCACGAACCGCCCGAGCCGCCGTCCGAAGAAGGACAGCCACGGACTTTCCAGCACTCGCGCCCGCGCACCCGGTGGTGCGGGCCTGGCAACCACAGTGGACACCGGCAACGACCTCCGTCGGACTCCGTGTCGGAACCCTGTGAGTGTCGCGTCGGTCGGGCGGCCCGCGATTCGTCCCCGCGCACAAGAAGAACGGGTCGGCTCGTGCCACAGGACAAGGCGGTCACGCGCGTCCGCGGGCCTCGTCCATGCCGCGGTGCGGCTCGATCAGGCGGCCGTGGGGCCCGTCGTCGTCCAGCCGGGGGCCTGCGGGTGCGCGGTGAGGTCGTCGTGGCGCACCTGGTCGCCGCAGGCCGCGCAGGTCACGAGCGGGACCATCTCGTGGCCGCAGACGTGCTCGATGACCATCGGGCGGTCGGCGTCCTTGCGGAGGTGGCGGTCGCCCCAGGCCATCAGGGTCATCAGGACCGGTTCCAGTTCGAGGCCGGCCTGGGTGGGCCGGTACTGGAAGCGCTGCGGGCGCTCGCTGTAGGCGATCTTCTCCAGGACGCCGGCGTCCACCAGGCGGCGCAGGCGCGTCGCGAGGATGTCGCGCGGGGCGCCGATGTTGCGCACCAGCTGGTCGAAGCGTCCGTTGCCGAGGCAGACCTCGCGCAGGACGAGCAGGGAGTACTTCTCGCCGACAAGGGCGAGGGCGTCGGCGATCGAGCAGGGGCGCGCATCCTTCATGCGGGCAGTGTAGAGGAGGGTTTGTTTTTCCAACTCACCGGGCTATGGTGAGTCCAGATTTCCTACTCACTGGTAATCGCCAGGGGGAGCGGGGGAGAGCGACCTCGTGCTGCCCGCCTGGCGCCCTAGGAGGACCGCACCATGCGTGACGCCGTCATCGTCGAAGCCGTACGCACCCCGGTCGGCAAGGGCAAGCCGAACGGCTCCCTCGCCCATGTCCACCCCGTCGAGCTGCTCGCCCACACCCTGCGCACCCTCGTGGAGCGCACGGGCATCGATCCCGCCCAGGTCGACGACGTGATCGGCGGCTGCGTCGACCAGGTCGCCGAGCAGGCCATGAACACGACCCGTTACGCCGTCCTGTCCGCGGGCTTCCCCGAGTCGGTGCCCGCGACCACCGTGGACCGCCAGTGCGGTTCGTCCCAGCAGGCCGTGCACTTCGCCGCGCAGGGCGTCATCTCCGGGGCGTACGACATGGCCGTCGCCTGCGGTGTGGAGTCGATGAGCCGCGTCCCGATGTGGTCGAACGTCCCGGCGGGCGCCGACCCCTTCGGACCGGGCGTCGCCGAGCGCTTCCCCGAAGGGCTCGTCCCGCAGGGCATCAGCGCCGAACTGATAGCCGCCAAGTGGTCCGTCGGCCGCGAGCGGATGGACGTCTTCGCCACGACCTCCCACCAGCGGGCGGCGCGAGCCTGGGACCAGGGCCTGTTCGACGCGGAGGTCGCCCCGATCGACGGCGTCACCCGCGACGAGTCCGTACGCCCCGCCACCACCCCGGAGATCCTCGCGGGCCTGAAGCCCGCCTACGAGGACCCCGCCTTCGGCGAGCGCTTCCCGCAGATCGACTGGTCCGTCACCGCGGGCAACGCGAGCCCCACCAACGACGGGGCGTCCGCGGTCCTCATCACCACCAGCGAGCACGCCGCACGCCTCGGCCTGCGTCCGCTCGCCCGGCTGCACAGCTTCGCCGTCACCGGGTCCGACCCGCTCCTGATGCTCACCGGCATCCTGCCTGCCACCGAAAAGGTGCTGCGCAAGGCTTCGTTGAGCCTCGACGACATCGACCTCTTCGAGGTCAACGAAGCCTTCGCGAGCGTCGTGCTCGCCTGGCTCCAGGAGACCGGCGCGGACCCCGAGAAGGTCAACGTGCACGGCGGGGCGATTGCGTTGGGGCATCCCCTGGGCGCGAGCGGCACGCGTCTGATGACGACACTCGTCCACGCGATGCGGGCGCGGGGCGCGCGCTATGGGTTGCAGACCATGTGCGAGGCGGGGGGCCTGGCCAACGCGACGATCCTGGAGTCCCTGTAGAAGATCCTGGAAGCCCCGGAGCAGGCGAGAGCGTTCAGCGGTCGCGCAAGTGGTGGCGCTTGCACCACGCCACCACCGCGCCCGCCAGGCCCGTCACCGCGATGAAGCCCATCGCGACGAGGAAGGCGGGGGACGTCGGCGTCGAGGCGCGGGCGCCCGCGATGACGTACGCGGCGGTGTTCGGGATCGACCCCAGGCCGGTGGCGAGCAGAAACGGCAGCCATCCCATGCGGGACACCGCCGCGCAGTAGTTGGCGGCCGCGAACGGCACCCCGGGAAACAGCCGCGCCGCCAGCATCGACCGGAAGCCGTGCCTGCTCAGCTGCCCGTCGGCCGCCTGGAGCCAGCGCCCGCGCAGCAGCGGGCGCAGCGCGTCCTGCCCCAGCATCCGGCCGAGCCCGAAGGCGATCCCGGAGCCGAGGACCGTGCCCGCGAGCGCGGCGGTGAGCCCCGCCTGCGAACCGAAGAGGGCGCCTGCCGCCAGATTGAGGATCGGACGCGGTACGAACGCCGTGGTGCACAGGCCGTACGCGAGGGCGAACACCAGCACGGCGGCGGCACCGCCGAGCTGCCGGAGCCCTCCGTCGGAGAGGACCCGCTGCGGCTCGAAGAGCAGCACGCACGTCCCGGCGGCCGCGAGCAGCACCACCAGCAGAGACAGCCGCGACCAGGGCGAGAGCAGGACCCTGGTGCAGCGCACGGCGAGGCCCTGCGGGCGGGCGGCGGCGGTGTCGAGCATCCGGGGAGACTAACCGACAAATGTGTGTGATCGCCGTATGGTGCGTCTCATGAGCGTCACAGTCCCGCGCAGTGACCTGGCGGACACCGTCATGGAGCGGCTCACCACGACGTACCCCAAGGCGGCCGATCCGAAGCGGGCCGTGCGGGCACAGGCGTACATGAAGGACATCGCCCCGTTCCTGGGCCTGCCCTCGCCCCTGCGCCGCGAACTGTCCCGCACGGTCCTCGCCGGGCTGCCGCGCCCCGACGAGGCCGACTGCACGGCGATCGCCCTGCGCTGCTGGGAGCTGCCCGAGCGCGAGTACGCGTACTTCGCCGTCGACCATCTGCGCCGCCACGTGAAGCGCCTCTCCTCGGGGTTCCTGCCGGTCGCCCGCCACCTCGTCACCACGGTCTCCTGGTGGGACACGGTCGACGCGCTCGCCGCGCACGTCGTCGGCGGCCTCGTCACCGCCGATCCGGGGCTCAAGACCGCCATGGACGCCTGGATCGATGACGAGGACCTGTGGGTGGCCCGCACCGCCCTGCTCCACCAGCTCCGCCACAAGGACGCCACCGACACCGGACGCCTCTTCGCCTACTGCCTGCGCCAGTCGGGACACCCCGACTTCTTCATCCGCAAGGCCATCGGCTGGTGCCTGCGCGAGTACGCCAAGACCGATCCGGACGCGGTGCGCGACTTCGTCGAGCGGGAGCGCGGGCGTCTGTCGCCCCTCTCGGCGCGCGAGGCCCTGAAGAACCTCTGAGCACACCGGACTTCACGGACCACGCCGGTCGTCACCCGGCGAAAACCATTCGACGTACCCCCGCCCGTCGGCAATGATCTGCCACATGTTCCGGTACGCCTTCCTCGCAGCTCCGACCGCCCTCGCGGTCGCTGCGAAGGCTGCCGTCTTCCTCTTCGCAGCATTTCCTGTCGACGGCGCCCGACGCTGACCCTCCCCGGACACTCCGGCGGACCCCATAGGGGGAGGGTCGGTCAGGCCCCGGGGGTCCCCGTCCCGAGCGCGCACGCGATGACGTGAGCCCAGGACTTCAGCTTCGAGTTCCGGAGAAGGAACCGCCATGTCCAAGACGGCATACATCCGCACCAAGCCGCACCTCAACATCGGCACGATGGGCCACGTCGACCACGGCAAGACCACCCTGACCGCCGCCATCACCAAGGTCCTCAGCGAGCGCGGCACCGGCACGTTCGTGCCCTTCGACCGCATCGACCGCGCCCCCGAGGAGGCCCAGCGCGGCATCACCATCAACATCTCGCACGTCGAGTACGAGACCGACACCCGGCACTACGCGCACGTGGACATGCCCGGTCACGCCGACTACATCAAGAACATGGTCACCGGCGCCGCGCAGCTGGACGGGGCGATCCTCGTCGTCTCCGCGCTCGACGGGATCATGCCGCAGACCGCCGAGCACGTCCTGCTCGCCCGGCAGGTGGGGGTCGACCACATCGTGGTCGCGCTCAACAAGGCCGACGCGGGCGACGAGGAGCTCACGGACCTCGTCGAGCTGGAGGTGCGCGAGCTGCTCTCCGCGCACGGGTACGGGGGCGACTCCGTCCCCGTCGTACGCGTCTCGGGGCTGAAGGCCCTTGAGGGCGACCCGCGCTGGTCCGCCGCCATCGAGGCGCTGCTCGACGCGGTGGACACCTATGTGCCCATGCCCGAGCGGTACGTCGACGCGCCCTTTCTGCTCTCGGTGGAGAACGTGCTCACCATCACCGGGCGCGGGACCGTCGTCACCGGGGCCGTCGAGCGCGGCCAGGTGCGGATCGGCGACCGGGTGGAGGTGCTCGGCGCGGAGACGGAGACCGTCGTCACCGGTCTGGAGACCTTCGGCAAGCCCATGGAGTCCGCGCAGGCCGGCGACAACGTGGCGCTGCTCCTGCGCGGGGTGCCACGCGACGCCGTACGCCGCGGGCACGTCGTCGCGGAGCCGGGCAGCGTCAGTCCGAGGAGCCGCTTCACCGCCCAGGTGTACGTCCTGTCCACCAAGGAGGGCGGACGGTCGACGCCGATCACGACCGGCTACCGGCCGCAGTTCTACCTCCGCACCGCGGACGTGGTCGGCGACGTCGACCTCGGCGACGCCGCCGTGGCCCGCCCCGGCGACACCGTCACCATGACGGTCGAGCTAGGCCGCGACATGCCCCTGGAGACGGGCCTCGGCTTCGCGATCCGCGAGGGCGGCCGCACCGTCGGCGCGGGCACGGTGACCGAGGTCGGCTGACGGCCGATGCCCGCCTGCCTCGGGGGATCCACCCCCGAGGCAGGCGGGCACAATGGAGCGGTGACCGAGGACGAACACACGGACGAGGCCAGGGCCGTCATCAAGGACGTGGACCACGGCACCGCCAAGCTGATGCCGGACGTGGACCGTCCCCGCGCCTGGCTGCTCACGGTCGACGGGGCGCCTCAGTCGTACGTCGACCTGGACGCGCCCACCCATCTGGAGTTCGAGTACGCGCAGCGGCTCGCCCATGTCCTGGACACCGCCGACGATCCCGACCGCCCGCTGGACGTGATCCACCTCGGCGGCGGCGCGCTCACCCTGCCCCGCTATGTCGCCGCCACGCGGCCCGGCTCGCGCCAGGACGTCGTCGAGGCGGACCGGGGGCTGCTCGAACTGGTCACCGAGAAGCTGCCGTTGCCCGCGGACTCCGGGATCACCGTGCACGGCGCGGACGCCCGGCAGTGGCTGGAGGAGGCGGCGCCCGACAGCACCGACGTCCTGGTCGCCGACGTCTTCGGCGGCTCGCGGGTGCCCGCCCGTTTCACGTCGATCGCCTACGCGCGCGCCGCGGAACGGGTCCTGCGCGCGGGCGGCCTCTATGCGGCGAACCTCGCCGACGGGGCGCCGTTCGGCTTCCTGCGCTCCCAGCTCGCCACCTTCGCCGAGGTCTTCGGGCAGGTCGCGCTGATCGCCGAGCCGACCGTGCTGCGCGGCCGCCGCTTCGGCAACGCGGTGCTCGTCGCCTCACACGAGGCGATCGAGATCGAGGCCCTGGCCCGGCGCACGGCGGGCGACGTCTTCCCGGCCCGCGTCGAGCACGGGGCGGCGCTTCGCCGGTTCATCGGTGACGCGAAGCCGGTGCGGGACGAGGACGCGGTCGCGTCACCCGAGCCGCCCGACGGGGCCTTCAGCATCGGCTGAGGGGTCGACGGGGAGCTCGGCCGGGAGCTCGACCGGCGGTTCGATCAAGGGCTTGACCGGGGGAGCGCCGACGGGAGCGGCCGCCTTGGCGATCTCCTTCGACGCCGTGCGCCGCGTCAGATTGCGTACGTCGGGGACGAAGAGCACCAGCGCCGTCACCACGACCACCAGCGCCGCGCACCCCCACAGCGAGGCCGAGCGCCCGAAGGCCAGCTCCGCCGGACCCGCGAGCGCCGTGGCGAGCGGGACCATCGCGACCGAGCCGAACCAGTCGTACGCCGCGACGCGCGACAGCTTCTCCTCGGGGATCTCCTGATGCATCGCCGTCATCCAGGAGACGCCGAACACCTCGATCGCCACGCCGCTGACGAACATCACCGCCGCCAGACCCCACACCGGCAGCGGCACCGCGAGCGCCGCCGACGGCGCGGCGAGCGGGAAGACGCAGAGGGTGCCCGCGAGCAGCAGGCGCCGCGGCTTCCACCGCATCATCAGGAACGCGCCGCCGACCGTGCCCGCGCCGAACGCGCCGAGCGCAAGGCCCCAGGGCCCGGCGCCGCCCAGTTCGTCCCGGGCGACCAGGGGCCCGAAGACCGCCTCGGCCGCGCCGACCACCGCCACCACCACGGAGAACTGCGCGACGATCGCCCACAGCCAGGGCCGGCCGATGAACTCCTGCCAGCCCTCGCGCAGATCGGAGAGGAGTCCGCCGCCCGGTGCGCGCACCGGGATGTGGCTCACGTCGAGGAACGACCGCAAGGATCCGGCCACCGCGAACGCCACCGCGTCCACCGCGAGCACCCAGCCGGGCCCGATCGCGGCCACCAGCAGACCGCCCAGCGCGGCGCCGCCCAGGCCCGCTCCCTGCATCGCCATGCGGTACAGGGCGAAGGCGCGGCCCGCCTGTTCGCCGCTGACGGTCGACATCAGCATGCCTTCGGCGGCCGGTCCGAAGAACGCCTGTCCGGTGCCGCCGAGCGCGGTGAGCAGCATCATCGACCACAGCGGGGGCGTGCCGGAGATGACGAGCACCGCGAAGACCGCCTGCGAAAGGCAGTTGAGCGCGTTGGCCGCGACCATCACGTGGTGGCGCGGCAGCCGGTCGGCGACGGCGCCGCCGATGAGCAGGAACAGCACGAGCGGCAGCGTGCGGGCCGCCGCCACCAGACCGACGTCCCCGCCGTCGCCGCCGGAGTCGAGCACGGCGAACGCCGCCGCGATCAGGGCTCCGTGGCTGCCCAGATTGGTCACGATCGCGGCGGCGGTCAGCAGGCTGTAGTTGCGCCCGGCCCAGGCGGGGCGGCGCTCGGCGGCGGGTGTGGTCACCAGGGGACTATCGCCGCCGGGACACCGACTTGCCAAACCGATTCTGTACGGGGCAGGACCCCGTCAGCGGCTCAGGACTCCTCGCCCGCGCCGTTCAGCCGCACGGTGGCCAGGATCTTCTTCACCGTCGCGTCGGGAACCTCGTCCTTCACGCCCTTGGCCCCGTACAGCGACCAGGCGACGTACTCGCCCTCGCTGTTCTTGAAGGCGAACGTGGTGGCCTTGCCCTCGGAGTCGCACTTGGCGGACGTGGCGGCGCCGGACGTCGTCGACGTCGCGAGGCTGCCCTTGATGCCGGACTTGGTGGTGTAGGGCTCCACCTTGCTGATCTTGATCTTCTTCTTGTCCGCCTTGGTCTGCTCCGTGTAGCCGCCGTAGACCCACCAGGCGGAGTCGTTGCGCGCGACGTCCTCGGTGTTCTTGGCGCCGTTCTGCCCCTTCGTGCCGACCGCGGCGAGGGAGGTGTCGTCCGACTGACCGTCCTTGTCGTCGTCGGACGTGCACCACTTCTCTTTGAGGACCGCGGGCGCGGACATGATGATGATGGACTTCGCGCCCTCGTCCTTGCGGTCGTCGAAGCCGATCAAGGTGTCCGGGCTCGACACCTCCCAGTCGGCGGGGACGTCAAAGGCGGTGCCCCACTTGGGGTTCACCACGACCTTCCAGCCGGGGATCGTCGGCTTGGCGCCGCCGCCCGTGCCGCGCTCGGTGCCGCCCTCTTCGGTCGGGGTCGGCTTCGGGGACGCGGACTTGACGGGCTTCTTCCCCGGCTTGTCGTTGGCCTCGTCGTCCTTGTCACCACCGAGGACGAGGAAGCCCGTGACGCCCGCGGCCACCACGACGGCGAGCGCCGCGACGATCGCGGTGATCTTCGTCTTGTTTCCGTCACCGCCCTGACCGCCGCCCGGCTGGGGCGGCATGGGCGGTGGCGTGGGCGCCGCCCACTGCGGCTGCTCCGGCTGCGAGTAGGCACCCGAGTGAGGCTGCTGCTGAAAGCCCGGCTGCTGGTACGGGTTCGGCTGCTGGTACCCCGGCTGCTGGTACGGGTTGGGATTCTGGTCCTGCGGGTTCTGCTCGCCCCCGGGCGGCTGCTGTCCTGGCCACATGGGCAGTAACCATAGAGGGGCTTGTGGCCTGATGTCATCGCTGGCCCCGCCGGGAGCTCGGCACATCGGGTCACAAGCCCCGCGGGTGCACGAAACGACTCAGGATTCCGTCGGGTCGCCGTGCAGCCGCACCGTATTGAGGATCTTCATGACCGTCGTCTCCGGGATCTCCTCCTCGACGCCCTTGGCGCCGTAGAGATTCCAGGCGACGTACTCGCCCTCGGAGTTCTTGAAGCCGAAGGTGATCGCCTTGCCGTCCGAGGCGCACTTGCCCGTCTGCGGCGTGTTCGTCGAATGGGCCCGCGCGAGGCTCCCCTTGATGCCGGTCTTCGTGGTGAACGGCTTCGCCTTCTTGTCGAAGGAGAGGCTCTTCTTGTCCGGCTGCGTGTACCCGCCGAAGACCCACCAGGGCACCTGGTTCACCGCGACCTCATCGGTGTTCTTCGCGCCGTTCGCGCCCTTGGTGCCGACGGCCCCGAGGGCGGTGTCCTCCTTCGTGCCGTCCTTGTCCTCGTCGGACGAGCACCATTTGGACTTGTAGTACGCGGGCGCCGACATGGTGATGAGCGGCTTGCTCCCGGCGTCCTCGCTCGCGTCGTCGAAGGCGATGGCCGAGTCCGGGGACTGCACCTCCCAGTCGGCGGGGACGTCGAAGGCCGTGCCCCACTTGGGGTTCACCACGACCTGCCAGCCCTTGACCACGGGCTTCGGGCCGTTGTCCGTGCCTCGCTCGTCCTCACCGCCGCCGGTGGCCGGATCGGAGCCCGGCTTCTTGGACGCGGACCCGGCGGGCTTCTTCGCCGCCTTGCCGTCGGCCTCGTCGTCCTTGTCGCCGCCGAGCACCAGGAAGCCGGTGACCCCGGCGGCCACCACGACCGCCGTCGCGGCGACGATCGCGACCAGCTTGGTCCTGCCGCCGTTGCCGCCGTTGCCGCCGCCCCCGCCGGGCTGCTGCGTCCATCCCCCCGGCGCCGTCGGCACGCTCCACTGACCCTGGGGCTGCCCCGGCTGTCCCGTTCCCTGCTGATAGGGATTGGGCTGCTGGTATCCCGGCTGCTGATAGGGGTTCGGCTGCTGGTACCCCGGCTGCTGGTACGGGTTGGGATTCTGGTCCTGCGGGTTCTGCTCGCCCCCGGGCGGCTGCTGTCCTGGCCACATGGCGGGAAACGATACGGGGTGTTGCAGCGGACACGTCACGACCGCCCCCGAGGGGCCGTTCGGGCCGTGGAGGGCTACTTGATCTCGCGCACCGTGCCGAGGATCTTCTTGACCGTCGCGTCCGGGACCTCGTCACTCACGCCCGCGGCGCCGTGGAAGGACCACGAGGCGAACGCGCCATCGGAGTCCTTGAACGCGAACACCGTGGCCTTGCCGTCCGTGTCGCACTTGCCCTCCTTCTTCGCGCCGGAGGACGAGGCGGTCACCACACTGCCCTTGAGGCCCGATGCGGTGGTGTAGGGCTCGGCGGCCCCGGTCCTGATGTTCTTCTTGTCGGGCTGGGTGAAGGCGCCGTAGATCCACAGGCGGGCGTCCTTGCTCGCCGCCTCGTCGGTGGTCCTGGCGCCCTTGTTGCCCTTGCTGCCCGCGGCGGCGAGAGGGGTGTAGTCCTTGGTGCCGTCCCGGTCCTCGTCGGCCCCGCACCACTTCTCCTTGAGGTACGCCGGTGCGGAGATGGCGACGATGGGCTTCTCGTCGAGGTCGTCGGCCTCCGAGACCCAGCTCACCCAGTCCGTGGACTTCAGGACCCACCCCGCGGGCACGTCGAAGGCGATCCCGCGTGCGGGGTTCACGACGGTCTGCCAGCCCGCGATCGTCGGCTTCGGATTGCCGCCGTTGCCACGGGCGTCGGCGTCGGCGTCGTCGGAGCCCGTCGGACTCGGGGCGGCGGACGAGGACTTCGCGGGGTCCGGGTTCGCGTCGTCGTCCTTGTCGCCGCCCAGGACCAGGAAGCCGGTGACCCCGGCGGCCACCACGACCGCGGCCGCGGCAACGACGGCGATGACCTTGGTCCTGCTGCCGCCGCCCCCGCCGTTGCCCCCCTGGCCGCCCTGCGGAACCTGGGGTGCGCCGCCCGGAACGGTGGGCGCGTTCCACGGCGCCGGCTGTTGGTACCCCGGCTGCTGGTACGGATTCGGCTGCTGGTTCGGCCCGCCCCCGGGCTGCTGCTCTCCTGGCCACATGCGCAGCAACGATAGGCGACGGCGATCTACGCCTTGCGGACTCCTGGCCAAAGAACGCTACTCGTGGGTAACATCACGGTCATGAGCGCTGACCAGATGTCGATAGGCGAGATGCTCGCCGCCACCGTGCCGATGGCCCGGACGCTGAACCTCGAGTTCCGCGAGACCACGCCCGAGAAGGCCGTGGTCGCCCTGCCCGACCAGGCCGACTACCACAACCACGTCGGCGGGCCGCACGCCGGAGCCATGTTCACGCTGGGCGAGTCGGCGAGCGGCGCGATCGTGCTCGCCGCGTTCGGGGACCAGCTCTCGCGGGCCGTGCCGCTGGCCGTCCGCGCCGACATCGCGTACAAGAAGCTGGCCATGGGGCCGGTGACCGCCACCGCGACCCTGGGCCGCCCGGTCGCCGAGGTCGTCGCCGAGCTGGACGCGGGGCAGCGGCCCGAGTTCCCGGTGGCGATCGCGATCCAGCGCGAGGACGGCGCCGTGACCGGCGAGATGACCGTCGTGTGGACGCTGCGTCCCAATAACTGAGTCGCGTGCGGGCGTTCGCTTCCGTACGTTCGTTGAACACAGCGGCGTCGCGTCGGCCGGGCCACGGGGGTCCCGACCGGTGCGGCGCCGTTTTTCCGTGACCTCGCCCGACCTCGTCCCGCCGTTTCGGGCGGTGTTCTGTTCAACTCATTGACACGAGTCAACAACGGTCATAGTTTTCCGCCGCCAGTGGGTCGACGTCATCCAGGGGAGCCGCCGCATGAGCCGCAGTTGCCGTATGAGTCGTATGAGCCGTCTAAGAGGTGCGGGGCGCACCACCTCCGCCCTCGTCGTCATGGCCGCCGC
Organism: Streptomyces sp. NPDC054047; assembly: GCF_055585065.1. Taxonomy (NCBI): domain Bacteria; kingdom Bacillati; phylum Actinomycetota; class Actinomycetes; order Kitasatosporales; family Streptomycetaceae; genus Streptomyces; species Streptomyces sp. NPDC054047. The sequence continues at coordinate 81,145 of NZ_JBVJKV010000013.1, forward strand.
CGCGGCCCTGCTCGCCCCGCACTCCGCGCAGGCCGCCCCGGAGGATGCGCCCAGGGCGGGCGGCAAGGGCACGCTCGTCCGCACGGACGCGGGCTGGCTGCGCGGAGAATCCACCGCCGAGGGGCGCCAGTTCCTCGGCATCCCCTACGCGCGGCAGCCCGTCGGCGACCTGCGCTGGAAGGAGCCGCGGCCCGTCAAGTCCTGGCAGGGCGTGCGCGGTGCGACCGCCTTCGGCAACCGCTGCGTACAGACCGCCAGTTGGGACCCCGGATACGAGAACCCCAGCCACACCGAGGACTGCCTCGACCTCAACGTCTACGCGCCCGAGGGGCGACAGAGCAAGCAGCGGCCCGTCCTGGTCTGGTTCCACGGCGGCGGGCTCACCGCGGGCGCGGGGGAGGACGTCGTGCCCGACGTCTTCGCCCGGCGCACCGGCAGCGTGGTCGTGACCGTCAACTACCGCCTCGGCGCGATGGGTTTCCTCGCCGGGAAGGGCCTCGACGCCGAGGCGTCCGACCGGGTCTCGGGCAACTACGGCATGCTCGACCAACAGGCCGCCCTGCGCTGGGTGCGCGCCAACATCGGCTCGTTCGGCGGCGACCGGCAGCGCGTCACCATCGCGGGTGAGTCCGCGGGCGGCCGCTCCGTCTGCACCCAGCTCGCCTCGCCCACCGCCAAGGGCCTCTACCGCGCGGGCATCGTGCAGAGCGGCGCCTACGGGGACTGCGCCGCCCGCGAGCGCGAGGAGGCGCTCACGCAGGGCGCCGCGTTCGCGAAGAAGGCGGGCTGCCCCGAACCGGCGACCGCCCTCGCCTGTCTGCGCGAGAAGTCCGCAAAGGAGATCCTCGCGGCACAGGCCGGGTTCGACTGGGGCCCGGTGGCCGGCGGCGACTTCCTGCCGGTCCAGCCCGAGGAGGCGTACGAGAACGGCAGCGCCTCACGCGTGCCGGTCCTGAACGGCGCGAACAGCGACGAAGGGCGCCTCTTCGCCTACGGCCAGTTCGACGGACAGGGCAAGCCGCTCACCGAGGCGCAGTACCCGGGCGCGCTCACCCGGACGTACGGCGCCGAGCTGGGGGCCGAGCTCCTCGAGCGCTATCCGGTGTCCGAGCACGCCTCGCCCACCCACGCGTACGCGGCCACCCAGGGCGACAAGATGTTCGCCTGCACGGCGCTGCGCATGGACAGGACACTCGCGGGCCGCGGCCCCGTCTACGCCTATGAGTTCGCCGACCGTACCTCGCCGCCCTTCGCCTCGATCCGCGAGGCGGGCAGGACGTTCGACTTCGGGGCGACCCACGTCAACGAAGTGCAGTACCTCTTCAAGCACTTCGGGCTCCCGACGCCGCTCGACGCGGAACAGCGGGCACTGGCCCGGCAGATGGTCCAGTACTGGGGCTCCTTCATCCACGGCGGCGCGCCGCGCGCCGAGGGCCAGCCCACCGCCCCCGACCAGCGGACCCGGCCCGGTCAGGTGCTCTCGCTGCGCACCGCGTCCGCAGGGGGGAACGAGCTGAGCGCCACTGTGGCCCGGGAGCACCTCTGTGACCTCTGGGACCGCGCGGACTCCGCCCCGGCCGACGCCGGGTGAGCGGGTAGGCTGCCCGGCGTGCGCGATCTTGGGGGGAACGCGCACGCCGGGTACAAGCACACCAGCACAGGAGGAACCGGCCTTGCACGTCCAGGAATGGCTGGAGACCGTACCGGCCGTCAGTATCTACGCGCTGGTGGGCGTGGTCATCGGTCTGGAGAGCCTGGGCATCCCGCTGCCGGGCGAGATCGTCCTCGTCTCCGCCGCGCTGCTCTCCTCGCAGCACGGCGAGCTCGACCCCGTCGTCCTGGGGATCTGCGCCACCGCGGGCGCCATCATCGGCGACTCGATCGGGTACGCGATCGGACGCAAGGGCGGCCGGCCACTCCTGGCCTGGCTGGAACGGAAGTTCCCCAAGCACTTCAGCGCCGCGAACGTCGGCAGCGCCGAGCGGTCGTTCCAGAAGTGGGGCATGTGGGCGGTCTTCTTCGGCCGCTTCGTCGCCCTGCTGCGGATCTTCGCGGGACCCCTGGCCGGCGTGCTGCGCATGCCGTACTGGAAGTTCCTCGTCGCCAACGTCCTGGGCGGCATCGTCTGGGCGGGCGGCACGACCGCCGTCATCTACTACATCGGTGTCGTCGCCGAGGACTGGCTCAAGCGGTTCTCGTACTTCGGCCTGGCCATCGCCGTGCTGATCGGCGTCGGCTCCATGCTGTTCGTCAAGCGCCGCGCCAAGAAGTCGGCGGCTGCGCACTCCGAGGCGGAGGCCGACAGCGGTGCGCGGACGGCGGCCGAGCCGGTTCCCGTCCCGGCCGCCGACTGACGTCACTTGGCGTGGGCGTCCCGGTGGGCCTTGGCCAGCTCGACGTACATCGTGCCGTTGAGCGTGATGCCCGCGCGCTCCTCGTCGGTGAGGGGCCTGCGCACCTTGGCCGGGACGCCCGCGACGAGCGACCCGGGCGGCACGACCATCCCCTGCGGCACCAGCGCCTGCGCCGCGACCAGTGAACCGGCGCCGATCACCGCGCCGTTGAGGACCGTCGCTCCCATGCCGATCAGGCAGTCGTCCTCGACGGTGCAGCCGTGCAGGACGGCGTTGTGGCCGACCGAGACCCGCTCGCCGATGGACATCGGGAAGCCCAGGTCGACGTGGAGGCTGCAGTTGTCCTGGATGTTGCTGTCGGCGCCCACGACGATCGGCCCGCCGTCCGCGCGCAGCACCGCCCCGTACCAGGCGCTCGCGCCGGCGTGCAGCGTCACCTCGCCGATGATCACCGAGGTGGGCGCGGTGAAGGCGTCCTGATCGATCTTCGGGTCCTTGCCGCCGATCCCGGTGATGAGTGCCTCGTGGCTCATCGGATTCTCCATTCGTACGTGTCTCGCGCCTGGCGGAACCGTACGGGACGGCGGCGGGTGCGCCGCCCTGTGGGGTGAAGATCACAGGGGTCCGGGCTCACCGGGGCGCGCGGGGCTGAGTAACGTGAGCGCGTGCCGAAGAACAGGAACACGTTCTCATCCGCGGTCGCCGACTGGCGGCGCCGCGCGACCCAGCGCGCCGTCCACGCGGGCTGGGCGTGGGTGCAGCGGACGGGGGCCGTCACCGCACAGCGCCCCGGGCGGCTGCGGTTCGGCGCGCTCGGCGACAACACGAAGCTGGCTTTCCCGCAGGGGACCGTCTTCGGTGAGCCGTGGATCCGCATCGGCGATCACTGCATCATCGGCGAACAGGTCACCCTCACCGCCGGGATGATGCCCGACCTGGACCTGGGCCCCGACCCGATCCTGCGCATCGGCAACGGGGTCGTGCTCGGCCGCGGCAGCCACGTCATCGCCGACACGACGGTGACGATCGGCGACGACTGCTACTTCGGGCCCACGGTGTACGTGACGTCCACGAACCACTCGTACGACGATCCCCACACGCCCATCGGCAAGCAGTGGCCACGGATGGAGCCGGTCGAGATCGGGCCCGGCTGCTGGATCGGTACGAACGCGGTGATCCTGCCCGGCGCGAAGATCGGCCGCAATGTGGTGGTCGCGGCGGGCGCCGTCGTGCGGGGCTCCGTGCCCGACCACGCCGTGGTGGCCGGGGCGCCCGCCCGTGTCGTGCGTACCTGGGACCCCGATGCGGGGTGGCAGCCGCCGTTGCGGACGCCCGCGCCCGTGCCTATTCCTGACGGGGTCACGCCGGAACAGTTGCTTGCCCTGGGGGAGTTGGAAGGATAGTCGCGGGTCTTTTCGTCTGCGGGTGCGTGGGGGCTTGTCGCGCAGTTCCCCGCGCCCCTAAAGGGGCGTCCGTCTAGCTGGCCAGCAGGACCGTGCCCACCAAGGCCAGGCCCGCTCCCGCCGCCTGCACCCCTCGCAGCCGTTCCTTCAATACCGCCCGTGCCGCGAGTGCCGTGATCACCGGGTACGTCGAGGAGAGCACCGCGGCCAGCGTCACCGGGCCGTTCTGGGCCGCCATCGAGTACGTGCCGTTGGCCGCCACGTCCGCCAGGCCGACGAAGGCCAGTGCCGGGAGCGCCGCCCAGATCAGGCCCATGCCCGTGCCCTCGGGGAGTGCGACGCCGCCCCGCTTCACGGAGACGAACAGCGCGGCTCCGCCCGCTGCCACGTTCGTCACGCGCTGCACGAACAGGGCGAGGAACAGGCCGGTGAGGTTGCTCGACGCCTCGGAGATGAGGGCGAGCACCGCGCCGAAACCGAAGGCCGCGAGCAGGGTGAGCAGCACCGCCTGGCGCTGCACGGGGGCGCCGCGCAGCTCGGGGCCGCCCGCGAGCACGATGCCCACGATGGCGACGGTGAGCCCGGCGAACTGCGGGATTCCGGGCCGCTCGCCCAGGAAGAGGCCCACGCCCACCGGAACGACGACGCCCACGGAGGCCAGCGGCGAGACGACGCTCATCGGGCCGATGGCCAGGGCCTTGTAGAAGGCGAGCATCGCCACCGGGCCGAGGAGACCCGCGGCCACCGCGAACCACAGTTGGGGTCCCCACTCCGTCCAACCACCCGTCGCGACCACGATCGCGCCGAGGACGATGACGGCGATGGTCTGCGAGGCGACGACGACGGTGAGTGCGGGGATGCGTCGGGTCAGCAGCCCGCCGCCGAAGTCGGCCAGCCCGTACATCAGGCTGGTGGCCAAGGCGAACAGTGCTGTCATCGGAGATCCTCGCAGTACAGTGTGGTGAACCTTTAGGTGCACCACACCGTAGTTCATTATCCTTAACTATGTCATCCAAAATATTGGACGGAATGTGTCGGACCTCGACCAGCTGACTCAGTCGCTCGCGCGCAATCTCAAGCGCTGGCGCTCCGAGCGGGGCTTCACGCTCGACGCGCTCGCGGCCCGCGCGGGCGTGAGCCGCGGCATGATCATCCAGATCGAGCAGGCCAGGACCAACCCCAGCGTCGGCATCACGGTGAAGCTCGCCGACGCCCTGGGCGTCAGCATCACCACGCTCCTCGACTACGAGCAGGGCTCGCACGTCCGGCTTGTGCCGCCGGAGCAGGCGGTGCGGATGTGGTCCACGGAGGCGGGCAGCAGCACGACGCTGCTGGTCGGAACCGAGGCGCGGGGGCCCTTCGAGCTGTGGGCGTGGAAGCTGATGCCCGGCGACGGCAGCGACTCCGACGCGCACCCGCCGGGGACCATGGAGCTGCTGCATGTCGCGGCGGGCGAACTGACGCTCCTGGTCGACGGCGTGGAGCACCTCGTGCCCGCCGGGTCGGCCGCGTCGTTCGAGGCGAACGTGCCGCACGGCTATCACAACAAGGGCGACGAGCCGGTCGAGATGACCATGTCGGTGTCCGTGCCGCCGGCGCACGCCTCCTCGTACTGAGCGCTGGCGCGCCTGTTAGCGTGCGGCCATGCGTGCACCCATGGGAGATTTCGACGACGCCCGCCCCGCGCCCGAGGCCCTGGACCTCCTGGTCGCACCCGTCGCCGACGCCGTGCGCGGCTGGAGCGGGACCGTCCCCGCCGATGAGGTTCTCCACGTCGACACCGACCCCCGGTGGGCCGACACCGCCACCTTCGTGGAGCACTACGGCCAGGACATCCTGGAGCAGTCCGCGAACTGCGTCGTCGTCGCGGGCAAGCGCGGGGGCGAGGCATCGCTCGCCGCGTGCCTGGTCCTGTCCACGACCCGCGTCGACGTGAACGGCGTCGTGCGCCGCCAACTCGGCGCCCGCAAGGCCTCGTTCGCGCCGATGGACACGGCGACCGGCGAGACCGGCATGGAGTACGGCGGCATCACCCCGATCGGCCTGCCCGCCCACTGGCCGCTGCTCGTGGACGCCGCCGTCGTCGACCTGCCGTACGTCCTGATCGGCAGCGGCCGCCGCCGGGGCAAGCTCATCGTGCCGGGCAAGGCGTTCGCCGAACTGCCGAACGCGGTGGTGCTCGAAGGGCTCGGCGTCGCCTGACGCGGGGGCCTTGACCAGGCATCACACGCCGCTCACCGGCAGACGCCCTCCGCCCGCAGCCGGGCGATGTCGTCCGGGCCGCGCCCCAGCTCCCCGAGGATCCGCTCGGTGTGCTCCCCCGCGGCCGGCACCGGATCCATGCGCGGGTCCACGCCGCTCAGGTTCGCGGGCGGCACCAGCGCCTGCACCGGAGTCGAGCCGCCCGGGATCGCGACCTCCCGCCAGCGGTCGCGCTCGGTGAGCGCGGGGTGGTCCAGGAACTCGGCGACCGAATTGACGCCCGCGTTGGCGATGTTGGCGCGGTCGAGCAGCTCCATGGCCTCCTCGCTGCCGAGTTCGGCGAAGCGCGCGGAGATGATCGCGTCCAGCTCGTCGCGGTGCGCGACGCGGTCGGAACCGGTGGCGAACCGCGGGTCGGCGGTCAACTCGGGCCGCCCGATGACCTGTTCGCACAGGGCGGCCCACTCGGGCTCGTTCTGCACGGACAGCAGGACGTCCTTGCCGTCGGACGCGGTGAACGGGCCGTAGGGCGCGACCGTCGCGTGCCGGGCGCCGACGCGCGGCGGCTGTGTGCCGCCGTAGCGCGTGTAGTAGGCGGGCTGGCTCATCCACTCGGCGAGCGCGTCGAACAGGGAGACCTCGACGGCCGGTGCGCGCCCGGTGGTCGCCCGGGTGAAGAGCGAGGTGAGGATGCCGCTGTAGGCGTACATCCCGCCCGCGATGTCCGCGACGGAGATGCCGGCCCGCACCGCCTCGTCGGGCGTGCCGGTCAGCGAGAGCAGCCCGGTCTGGCACTGCACGAGCAGGTCGTACGCCTTGCGGTCCGCCCAGGAGCCGCTGGTGCCGTACCCGCTGACGGTGCAGGGGATCAACGACGGGTAGCGGGCCTGGAGTTCGTCCGCGCCGAGACCGAGGCGGTCGGCCGCGCCGGGGGCGAGGTTCTGCACGAACACGTCGGCGCCCGCGAGGAGTTCGTGCAGGATCTCCCTGCCCTCCTCGGACTTGAGGTCCAGGGTGAGGGACTCCTTGGAGCGGTTGAGCCAGACGAAGTAGCTGGCCTGGCCGTGCACCGTGGTGTCGTAGCGCCGGGCGAAGTCGCCGCCGGGGCGCTCGACCTTGATCACACGGGCGCCGAGGTCGGCCAGCTGGCGGGTGGCGAAGGGAGCGGCGACCGCCTGCTCCAGGCTGACGACGGTGATGCCCGCCAGAGGGAGCTGACCGGCCGGTTCGTGGTGCGTCGTCGCCATGACTGCCTCTCGTTCGCGGGTGCTGCTGCCTGAGTCTGTACGGTCACACGGGGCGTGGGGCGGGCGGGTCGCGGGGGGTTGCGGGCGGTTGCGGGCCGTTGCGGGTGGGGCGAGCTGGGCTGCGGCCGGAGCCCGCTCAATCGCCCTCACCCTCTCCCTCTCCCTCCCCTTCGTTCTTGTCCCCGCCCTCTCCCACCACCGACTTGGACACGAGCCGTCCGTCGGCGAAGCAGAGGCGGTAGCCGTCGGACGACATCAGCCCCGTGCTGTAGTACGCGCAGTCCTGGCCGCGCGGTGTCGCGGGCGCGCCGTCCGGCGGGCCGTCCCTGGTGAACCGCGGCAGCCGGGATTCGACCGCGCCGCGCGGCTCCCCGGCCGTCAGGCCCGCGTACACCTCCCGGTCGAGCACCGACAGGGAGGAGCTGACGAGGCTGACGGGGATCATGAGAAGGAGGATTCCGGCCAGGACCGCGAGCGGGGCCACGACCGCCTGGAGGAGCCGCCGCCTGATCCGGCGCCTGGCCAGTTCCAACTCGCGGGCGGAGGTGGTCGGCCGGGGCGGTCCGGCGGTGCGCGGGGCGGCGCCCGCCGCGGGCAGCTCGGCGGTGACCGCGAAGCCGCCGTCGTCCGTGGGCTCCGCGCGCAGCGTGCCGCCCGCGAGGCGTACCCGCTCGTCGAGGCCGACCAGGCCGCTGCCGCCCGACGCCACCCCGGGCAGGCGCCCCGCGGGGGCCGGGTCGTTCTCCACCGTCAGGCGCAGCGCGTCGCCGTCCCGCGCGATGCGCACCCGCACCGCCGCGCCGGGCGCGTGCTTGGCGGCGTTCGTCAGGGACTCCTGGAGTACGCGGTGGACGGCGAGGCCGACCATCGGCGGCGGGTCCTCCGTGGCCTCCGAGCGTTCGAGCGTGACGTCGACCCCGGAGGCCCGCGCACGCTCGACCACGGCCTCCGCGCTCTCCTCCGAGGGCGCCCGCGGCGGGACTTCGTCGTCGGCCCGCAGCACGCCGATGATCTCCCGCAGCCGCTCGGTCGCCGCCCCCGCCGCCTCGCGCAGCTCGCCGACGGCCGCCTGTTGGCGGGCGTCCAGGGTGGGATCGACCTCCAGGGCGCCCGCCTGGACCGCGATGAGCGTCAGGTCGTGGCCCAGCGAGTCGTGCATGTCGCCCGCGATCCTGGCCCGTTCGCGGATGCGGGTGCGGTCCGCGACGGCCTGCTGCTCGTGCTCCATGCGCTCGGCGAGCCGCCAGCCGGTGGCCATCAGGTCGGCGTACTGGCGGCGGTAGCGGCCGAGCAGCCAGGGCAGCACCACGGCGATCAGCAGCGTCAGAAGCATCGAGGGCCAGCCCCACAGGTCGCTCGACACGACCGCGCACAGCACCAGCCCGGCCGCGGCGACCGCCCCGCAGAACCACAGCGCGGGACGCACCGCGACCGTACGGCTGCCCGCGAGATACCCGAAGAGGGCCAGCGCCGCCCAGTACACGGGCGTCAGCATCTCCGGGTCCGTCGTCAGACTCAGCGCGACCGGCACGGCGAGCGCGGCGAGCGGCCGACGCCTGCTGAACGCCACGGCGCCCCCGAGCAGCGGGACGGCCAGGGCCGCCACGACCGCGTCACGTCCGTCGAGACGCAGGGCGGCCGAGACCGGTGGCGCGCACACCACGAGCCACAGACCGATGTCGAAGAGCCGGGGAAGCCAGCCGTTTGCGCCGCGCATCCGCCAAGCATCGCCGATCACCCCCGGCCGGCGCGCCCCCCGACGAAGGCAGGGGATCGCCACGCGGCAGCAACTGCCGGTCGCCCGCCGCTCACTCCCCGCCGACGAGCCCCGCCTCGTACGCCAGGATCGCGGCCTGCACCCGGTTCTTGAAGCCCAGGCGGGCCAGGACCTGGCTGACGTACGCCTTCACCGTGCCCTCGACGACGTGCAGCCGCCCGGCGATCTCCGCGTTCGACAGCCCGGCACCGACCAGCGCCAGCACCTCGCGCTCGCGCGCCGTCAGCTCTTCGATCCGGGCCCGCGCGGCGGCCTGCTTGCCGAACTGCCCGGCGCCGAGGTGGGAGATGACCCGCCGCGCGATCGACGGCGAGAGATACGCGCCGCCATCGGCGATGGCCCGGACACCGCTGATCAGCTCGCGCGGGTTGCCGGACTTGAGGACGAAACCGGCCGCGCCCGAGTCGAGCGCGGCGGCGATGTACTCGTCCTCGGAGAACGTGGTGAGCATCGCCACCGCCGTCCCGGGCGCGGCCTTGTGCAGCTCGGCCGCCGCCCGGAGGCCGTCGAGCCGGGGCATCCGGATGTCGAGGAGGCAGACGTCCGGGCGGTGCCTGAGCGCGAGGTCGACCGCCTCGCGCCCGTCGGCCGCCTCGGCGACGACCTCGATGTCCTCGGCGCTGCCGAGGATCGCCCGCACCCCGGCCCGGATCAACGTCTCGTCGTCGGCGAGCAGCACTCGGATCATGCGAGCACGCTACCGGGCCGCTCGGGACCTGGTGTCTGCCGTCGCAGTTCACCTGATGCTCATGAGTGTCCTGACCGTCGGCCTCGCGGCCATCGTGCGCAGTTCAGCCGGGACCATCACCGTGCTGTTCGTGCCGCTGCTCATCGTGCCGCCGATCCTCCCCTCGACTCCCCTCGACTTCCTCACGAACCTGGCGCGGTTCCCGCCCCGGGCGGCGGGCACGCAGTCCCTCACCGGCGACGCGGATCTCTACGGTCCCGCCACCGGGCTGCTGCTCCGCGTGGCCGGACAGCCGCCTCCCCGACCCTGGCCACGGTGATCCTCGGGCGCCGCGACGCCTGAGCCTTCTCCGCCGACGACCTGCCCTCCCCGAACGGAGCCCGGATCTGTCATGCCCTCGACATCCGCTGCATCGGCATCCGCCGCCTCGAAGCCCACCGCTCGCACCGCCCCCACCACGCCCGCCGCCCCCGCCGTCCCCAGCGCGTACGTCACCTCCATCGCCGACTCCGAGGAGCAGATCCGGGCCGCGCAGCGCCTGCGGTACCGCGTCTTCGGCGAGGAGATGGGCGCCACGCTCCACACCCCCCTGCCCGGCCACGACGTGGACGACTACGACGACCTCGTGGACCACCTGATCGTCACCGACACCACCACCGGCGATGTCGTGGGCACCTACCGCCTGCTGCCTCCCGGGCGGGCCGAGCGGTCCTACTCCGACAGCGAGTTCGACCTGCGCGCCCTGGAGGAGCTGCGCTCCTCCACGATCGAGGCGGGCCGCTCCTGCGTGCACCCCGACCACCGCTCCGGCGCGGTGATCAACCTGATGTGGTCGGCGCTCGCCCGCTACGTCCTGCTCTCCGGCCACCGCTACCTGGCCGGCTGCGCCTCCGTGCCGCTGTCCGACGGCGGCAAGGCCGCGTCCAGCGCCTGGCTGCTCGGCACGTCCAAGCACGCGTCGCCGCCCGAGCTGCGGGTGCAGCCCCGGCGCCCCTGGGTGCCCACCGCGCCGACCGTGGAGCGGCCGGCCTACGCCGACCTGCCGCCGCTCCTGCGGGGCTACCTGCGGCTCGGCGCGTGGATGTGCGGGGCGCCCGCGCACGACCCCGAGTTCGACGTCGCCGACTTCTTCGTCCTGCTCGACATGGACCGGCTCGGCGACCGCTACCGCCGCTACTTCCTGGGGGAGACGCCATGAGCCCCGCGGCAGCCACGGCCGCGCTCTGCACCCCGGCCTGCGTCACCCGCTCGGCGTCGCGCGTCCCGCCGCCCGAACTGGCCCGCCGGTACGCCGCGTTGTCGTACGAGATCGGCCTGGGCGTGGCCCAGGGCGCGCGGCTCGCCGAGCCCCACGCGCTGCGGGCGCGGGCCCGGGGAATCCTGGGCGCGCTGGGCGTGCGCCTCGACGCGGGGCCGGAGAGGCTGACGGTGGACGGTGCCGGTCGTTCTCCCGGGACCCTGATCGTCGCCAACCACATCTCCTGGCTCGACGTCGTCAGCCTGCTCGCCGTCGAGCCGGTGACGGTCCTCGCCAAGCGGGAGGTGGGCCAGTGGCCGGTGATCGGCGCGCTCGCCCGGCGGGCGGGGTCCCGGTTCATCGACCGTGACGGCCTGCGCCAACTGCCCCATGTGGTGGCCGACCTGGCGTCGACCCTGCGCTCGGGCCGCTCCGTCCTCGTCTTCCCGCAGGCGACGACCTGGTGTTCCGTGTCCGGCGGCCGGTTCCGCCGGGCCACCTTCCAGGCGGCGGCCGACGCGGGGGCTCCCGTGCGGCCGGTGACCATCCGCTACTACCAGCACGGCGCCCGCAGCACCACGGCCGCCTTCCTGGGCGACGAGACCTTCGGGGCCTCGCTGCACCGCGTCGCCGGTGCCCGGGGACTGGCCGTGCGGGTCACCGCGCACGCCCCGCTGCACGGCTCGGACCGCCGGGAGCTGGCCGCCGAGGCCCAGGCGGCCGTCGGCGCCGATGAGATGCCCGCCCACGGTGGGGTGTCGTAGGCCTCAGGAGCCCCCGAGCGTCCTCACCGGCGTCACCTCACGCACATGCACCATGGCGTCGAACCAGTCCGCGAGGGAGCCGCCGGACAGATGGTGGTCCGCGTCCTCGTTATGTGCGGCACGGGAACTGGAGCCCCTCCGCGGCCGACTCCTGAACAGGCGCGGACGTGACGGTTCCGCGCTGTCTCGTTCACGAGTGTCAGGAGAGCGGCGATGAGCGATCGCCCCCAACTGCCCCTGCTCTGCGGTTTCCTCGCGCTGCTCGCGGTGATCTTCGCGGTGTCGTACGCCGTGGGCACGGCCGTCGGACCGGTCGCACCCGGGATGCAGCGGACCGAGACCGAGACCGGGACGGACACGGAGAGGGGGCAGGGCGATGGCGGCGGCGGGTCGCACGGAAGCGGCGGTCACTGACGTCGTCACCGATCTGACCGTGGGCGGGATGACCTGCGGCGCCTGTGTGGGGCGCGTCGAGAAGCGGCTCGGCAGGCTGGACGGGGTGAGCGCGGTGGTGAACCTGGCCACCGGGCGGGCCCGCGTGACCCATCCGGCCGCCGTCGCCCTCGGTGAACTCGTCGCGGCGGTCGAACGGGCGGGCTGTACGGCGGAACCCGTCCGGCAGCCGGAGCCGCTCCCCGAGCGGGACAGCGGGCCGCCGTCGGACCCCGAGCCCGTGCCGGAGTCCACGAACCCCGAGTCCACGAACCCCGAGTCCGCGAACCCGGAGCCCGCGCGCGATGACCGCGTACGAGGCGACCGTGACCGCGACCGCCTCCTGATCGTCGCCCTGCTCGCGGTCCCCGTGCTCGTCCTCTCGATGGTGCCCGCCCTGCAGTTCCGCAACTGGCAGTGGCTGTGCTTCATGCTGGCCGCGCCGGTCGCCGCCTGGGGCGCCTGGCCGTTCCACGCCCGCGCGCTGCGCGGACTGCGGTACTCCGCCGCGACCATGGACACGCTCGTCTCGCTCGGCGTGGCCGCCTCGTTCGCCTGGTCCTCGTACGCCCTCTTCCTCGGCGGTGCGGGCGACCCCGGCATGCGGATGCCGTTCAGCCTGCTGCCGTCCACGGCGGACGGGGCCGCGCACATCTATCTGGAAGCGGTGGTCGGCGTACCGTTGTTCGTCCTGACGGGGCGGTACCTGGAGGCGCGGGCCCGGCACGGGACGGGGGCGGCGCTGCGTTCGCCGGCATCCCTGACCGTCAAGGACGTCGAGGTCAGGGACGGTGACACGGAACGGCGCATCCCGCTCGCGCACCTCCGCGCGGGCCAGAGCTTCGTCGTGCGGCCGGGGGAGCGCGTCGCCACCGACGGCGTGGTGCGGGAGGGCGGTTCGGCCCTGGACCTCTCGCTGATCACGGGGGAGAGCGAGCCCGTCGAGGTCGGCCCCGACGACGCGGTGACCGGTGGCGCCGTCAACGTCGGCGGGCTGCTCCTGGTGCGGGCCACGGCAGTCGGCGCCGACACCCGGCTCGCCCGCATCACCCGACTGGTCACCGAGGCCCAGGCCGGCAAGGCGCGCGCCCAGCGGCTCGCGGACACGGTGGCGGGCGGATTCGTGCCGGTGGTGCTCGCGCTGGCCGTCACGGTGCTCGGCTTCTGGCTCGGCGCGGGAGCCGCCCCGCAGTCCGCCGTGACGGCGTGCGTGGCGATCCTGGTCGTGGCCTGCCCCTGCGCGCTCGGCCTCGCGACCCCCACCGCCCTGCTCGCCGCCACGGGCCGGGGCGCCCGGCTAGGCGTCCTGGTCGGCGGACCGCGGGCTCTGGAGACCCTGCGGCACATCGACGCCGTCGTGCTCGACAAGACCGGCACGCTCACCTCGGGGCGGATGAGCGTCGTCCGGGTCACCGTGACGGCGGGCGGCATCGCACGGGAGGAGGTGCTGCGGCTCGCCGGTGCGGTGGAGCGGGGCGCGGAACATCCGCTGGGCCGGGCGGTCGTCGCCTACGCGGAACGCCCGCTGCCGCAGGTGACCGAGTTCCGTGCCACGCCGGGCAGCGGGGTGAGCGGCCGCATCGAGGGTCGTTCCGTCGAAGTCGGCGCCCCCGAGGGCGAGTTGCCCGACGCCCTGGCCTCTGCGCTGGCCGCCGCCGAAGCCGCCGCGCACACCCCGGTCGTGGTCCGCGTGGACGGGGTGGCCCAGGCCCTGATCGCGATCGGCGACGTCGTACGCCCCGGAAGCTACCGAGCCGTCGACCGGCTGCGCCGCCTCGGCGTGCGCCCGGTGCTCGCCACGGGAGACCGCGAGCCGACGGCCCGCGCGGTCGCCGCGGAGCTGGGCATCACCGAGGTCCACGCGCGCTGTACGCCCGAGGGAAAGGCGGGCCTGGTGAGGGAGTTGAGGGGCCAGGGCCACCGTGTCGCGGTCATCGGGGACGGCGTGAACGACGCGGCGGCCCTCGCGGGCGCGGACCTCGGCATCGCCATGGGCGACGGAACCGACGCGGCCATCGGGGCCGCCGACGTCACGCTCGTACGCGGCGACATCGAGACCGTCGCGGATGCGGTCCTGCTGGCCCGCCGTACCCTGCGCACGATCCGGACGAACCTCGTCTGGGCCTTCGGCTACAACGCGGTCACCGTGCCCCTGGCGGCCGTCGGCCTGCTCAACCCCATGGTGGCGGCCGCCGCGATGTCGGTCAGCTCGCTCCTGGTGGTGGGCAACAGCCTGCGGCTGCGCACCTGGCGGCCGGGTCCGGTGCGCGGCAGGACGGCCGGTGTGCGATGAGCAAGGACTTCCGGTCGGCGGCACGCGGCCTCCGCGGCCCGCTGCTCGCCGCGCTCGCGCCCGTCACGGCGTGTGCCGTCGCGCTCGGCGGCCTGACCGCGTGGGTGGGCGCGGGCGGTGCGGGCAGGCCCGCGCGGATCGAGGTGGCGGCGGGGCGGGTCTTCCTGCCGTACGGGGACACGCAGGACACCTCGGCCTACTTCCGCATCACCAATAGGGGCGGCTCGGCGGACCGGTTGACCGGCGTCACCTCGGACTCCCCGGCCGCCGACCAGGCCATGCTGGGCCGCCACCGGACCACGGGCGGCCGGGCGGCGTACATGAGCGGCACGGGATCGGCCGAGGTCCCGGCGCACGGCACCCTGGCGATGTCGCCGCTCGGCGTGGACGTGATGCTGCGGGCCCGCGGCCGGTGGCAGGTGGGCGACACGGTGCCGTTCACGCTGCACTTCCGGGACGGCGGCAGCGTCCGGGCCGAGGCGGTCGTGGTCCGGCCGGGCACGGAATCCGTCCGGGGCGGGAACCGGACGGGCCCGCCGTCCGACTCCTGAGACGTGTCGCTGTCATGACCAACAGACTTGCTGCGAAAGGGAGTTGAGAAGAGATGGGCGCTGATGGACTCGGGGTGGGCGCGGGCCGTCGTCAGGTGCTGCGGGGCGCGGTGGCCGGGACGCTGGGCGCGGCCGGACTCGCCGCCGCGTCGGGCCTTCCGGCGCACGCGGCAGAGCGTCGGGCACCCGGCGAAGAGGCCGCGAAGTCGCTGGACGTCGCCGTGCTGCTGTACGACGGATTCACCGCCCTGGACGCCGTCGGCCCGTACGAAGTGCTGTGCCGGGTACCCGGCGTGCGCGTGACGACGGTGGCCAGGAAGGCGGGCCCGGTCCGCACCGACACCGGTGAACTGACGCTGGTGGCCGAGCGGGCCATGAGCGACGTCGGCAGGGCCGACGTACTGCTGGTGCCCGGCGGCGGCGATCGCGGGACGGTCGCCATGATGGAGGACGCCGACGCCCACCGGTGGATCCGCCGCATCCACCGCCACTCCACGTGGACCACATCGGTCTGCACGGGCTCCCTCATCCTCGGCTCGGCGGGCCTGCTGCGCGGACTCCCGGCCACCACCTACTGGGCGTCGCGCCCGTACTTGAAGGAGGTCGGCGCCGTCTACACCCCCGGCCGCTTCGTCGAGACCGGGAAGATCATTACGGCGGCGGGCGTCTCCGCGGGCATCGACATGGGTCTGCACCTCGCGTCCCGGCTCTCCGACGAGAAGGTCGGCCGGGCGATGCAGCTGGCCGTCGAGTACGACCCGGACCCGCCGTACGACACGGGCAGCCCCGAGAAGGCCGACGCGGAGACCGAGGCACTGGCCCTGAAGCTGCTCGCGGACTCCGCGCGTTGAGTCGCCCCCTCAGGGGTCGGAGCGCAGGTCCGCCCAGTTCCCGCGGTCGTGTGTGCCGTGGCTCACACCTGCGGGGCGGGTGAGTGGACCGGGTTCATTTCGCGTACCCGCCCGTGAAAGGAGTGGCGCGAATGCAAAGATGTCCCCGCCATGACTGCTGGGTGGTGTTCTCGCGCGGTACGGGCTGCGGTGTTCGCGGCCGCCTGTGTGCTGCTCGCTGCCCTGGGGCACGTGATGATGTCGGGGGCCCCGGTGCCCTGGTGGACGCTGGGTGCCGGAGCCGTCGGAGTCGGCGCCACGGCATGGGCGTTGGCCGGGCGCGAGCGGGGGCTGCCGGTGGTCGTCTCCGTGACGGTGGCCGCGCAGGCCGCGCTGCACTCGGGGTTCTCCCTGGCGCAGGCCGTGGCGCAGCCCTCCGGCGGAGTCCCGCTCGTACGGCGGTGGGCGCAGCACGTGCTGTGCGCGGCGCCGATGGGCGCCGACTCCATGGGCAGGGGACAGGGCTCGGCCATGTCCGCCCCGGTGCCCGCCTCGGGGTCGATGTCGGGCGGCATGCCCGCCGCGCCCCCCGTGCCCGCTGTGCCCTCTGTGCCCGCTGTGCCCTCGATGTCCTCCTCCATGGAACACATGGATCACATGGGCGGCGGCCACGACATGAGCGGCATGTCGCCGCTCGGCATGCTCGC
Source organism: Streptomyces sp. NPDC054047 (assembly GCF_055585065.1). Classification (NCBI taxonomy): domain Bacteria; kingdom Bacillati; phylum Actinomycetota; class Actinomycetes; order Kitasatosporales; family Streptomycetaceae; genus Streptomyces; species Streptomyces sp. NPDC054047. The sequence continues at coordinate 97,630 of NZ_JBVJKV010000013.1, forward strand.
CGCCCACCTGCTCGCCGCGCTCCTGTGCGGCCTCTGGCTCGCGCACGGCGAGCGTGCGGCCTTCCGGATCGCGCGTGCCTTCGCCGGGTGGCTCGTCGCCCCGCTGCGGGTGCCTCTCGAGCTCCCGGCGCCCGCCCACCGGCCCCGCATCCGGCCCCGTCGCCGCCCTGCGGCGGGCCGGCCGCGGCAGTTGCTCCTCGTCCACGCCATCACTTCTCGGGGTCCGCCCACGGGGACCGCTGTCGCCTGACAGCCGGCTCCCCGACGCCGTTCCCGCGCGCCACGTCGCGCGGCCGGGCGGCTCGGGCATCGGTCGTACGCACTCGCGCGCGGCCGTACCCCCCTCACCGGACCCGCCGGACGCACGTATCCACCGCGTACCCGGGTCCCGGATTCCCGAGAAGGACACCAGGTGATCATTCCTGCCCTGCCCAGCTCACCCGACGAGTCGATAACGGCCTGGGCGCTCGCCGCCCGCGCCGGTGACCCCGAGGCGGTCGAGCACTTCGTACGCGCCCTGCACCGCGACGTCCGCCGGTACGTGACGTACCTCGGTGGCGATCCGCAGGCCGCCGACGACCTGACGCAGGACACGTTCCTGCGGGCCCTCGGCAGCCTGCACCGTTTCGAAGGGCGCTCGTCCGCCCGTACCTGGCTGCTGTCCATCGCCCGGCGCGCGGTGATCGACAGCCTGCGGCACGCCGCCGCCCGGCCCCGCCTCTCCGACACGGACGACTGGCAGTCCGCCGCGGAGCGGGCCCAGCCCAGGGGCCTGCCGGGCTTCGACGACGGCGTGGTCCTCGCCGACCTGCTCGCGACGCTGCCCGACGAGCGGCGTGAGGCCTTCGTCCTCACCCAGCTCCTGGGGCTGCCCTACGCGGAGGCCGCGCTGCTCACCGGCTGCCCGGTGGGCACGGTCCGCTCGCGGGTGGCGCGGGCCCGCATCTCGCTGATGGAGCGGCTGCGGGACGCCGAGCGCCCCGCGCTGGTGGGCGCCGCGGCCTGACGCGCCGTGCGGCCGCCCGGTGGAGACGCCGGGCGGCCGCACGCGCCCCCGTCAGAGTGCCGTCAACGTCCTCGTCACCGGCGCCAGAGCCGCGTCAAGGGCCGCCTCTTCCGCGTCCCGAGGCGGTTCGGTGGAAGCCGGTGATTCCGGACGAGGGAACAGCGGTGATTCTGGACGAAGGCACAGGGGTCGAGCGCGAGCGCGTGAGCGGCGTACGGCCCGGCACGACCTACTGCCGCAGCGACGACAGCGACCGTGGCCAGGACCCGGAAGGCCGCACGTCGGTGACCCGGGTGCTGGTGGTGGAGGACGATTCCCGGCTCGCGCGGGCTCTCGTGATCAACTTGCGGGCGCGCGCGTACGCAGTGGACGCGGCGCCGGACGGCGCGACGGCGCTCCGGATCGCGGCGGCGCGTCGACCCGACGTCGTCGTCCTGGACCTGGGGCTTTTGGACATGGACGGCGTGGACGTACTGAGGGCCCTGCGCGGCTGGACCAGGGTGCCGGTCCTGGTGCTCACCGCGCGCCGGGCCTCCGCCGAGAAGGTCGCGGCGCTCGACGCGGGCGCCGACGACTACATCACCAAACCGTTCAGCATGGACGAGCTCCTGGCCAGGCTGCGCGCGGCCGTCCGCCGCACGCGGGCCGCGCCGGACGACCCTGCCGCCGAGGTCGTGACGACGGACGAGTTCAGCGTCGACCTGGTGGCCAAGAGGGTGCGGCGGGGCGGACGCGACGTACGCCTGACCCCGACCGAGTGGCAGCTGCTCGAAATACTGATCCGCAATCCCGGGCGGCTCGTCAGCCAGCGGCAGCTGCTGCGGGACGTGTGGGGCCCCTCCCGCGGCAGCAAGACCAACTATCTGCGGGTCTACATGGCCCAGTTGAGACGCAAGCTCGAAGCGGACCCGTCCCATCCGCGCCACCTCGTCACGGAGCCGGGCATGGGGTACCGCTTCGAGAGCTGACGGCCTTGAGCTGCGCGGGAGAGAGACGGTCCTGTCCGGCGCGGCGCAGGGCGGCGGACACCCGGTCCGCGGGCCAGCCGAGGGCTGCGGCCAGGGCGCACTCCGGGAGGGGAGCGCCCGCGTGCCGCAGCGCGGCAAGCACGGTCAGGGCGTCGTCGACGGCTCCGGTGCCGCCGCTCATGTCCTCGCTGAGGGTCGCGAAGAACTGGCTCATGTGGGCAAGGCGGGCCCCCGCGGGCGTCGCCGGGTCGAGCACCTCGACGCCGCGCTGCGCGGTCCGCGCCCACGTCGCGTGCTGCTGGGCGCTCGTCAGCCACGCCTGGAGCCAGACGTCGTCGTCGATGACGTACCGCTGGCGGCGCTGTCCCGGCTCCCGTACGCGGCGGATCACCTCAAGCCCCTCCAGATAGCCGACGGCCAGGGACACCGACGCCGGGCTGACCCGCAGCCGCTGGACGAGGTCCGCGGCGGTGAGGCTGCCGGAGTCGTCGGCGATCAGGCACGTGAGCACTCGCGCGGCCATGCGGGGCACCCCCGTGCTGACCATCAGGGCCGCGAGCCGCTCGGCGAAGTCGCGTACGGCCTCGGGGTCGCGTCCGTAGGGGTCGGCGGGCGCGGCGGGCTCGCGGCGCGGGATCTTCCTGCGGCGGCGGGCGCGCCGTTCGGTGGCGAGGTGGGCGTGGTCGACGCGGTAGGCCTCGGGGCCGCCGTTGCGGGTCACCTCGCGGCTGACGGTCGACGTCGGCCTGCCGATGCGCCGGGCGATCTCGGCGTACCCGAGCCCCTCGGCGAGGCCCGCGCCGATGCGGCGGCGGTCTTCGTGGGTGAGCCTGCCTCCGGGCATGCGCGTCGGCCTCCTTGCGTTCATCGGCAAGTCCATTGCAATGAATCCGTGAATTCCCCTACTGGAGCGGCTGTCTCGTCCAGTTATTCATTGATGGCTGGTTGAACGCAACGTAGCTTCGCCGACATCTGAACGGATTCGGATTCGGATGCGGCTATGGCTATGGACAGGGCGAGGAGTTGACGTGACGACGACGAGCGAGGACGTCGTGCTCGATGTCGAGGGGCTGCGCATGCGCTACGGCACCGCCGACGTGCTGCGCGACGTGACCTTCCAGGTGCGGCACGGCGAGGTGCTCGCGCTGCTCGGACCGAACGGTGCGGGCAAGACCACCACCATCGAGATCATGGAGGGGTTCCGCATGCGCTCGGCGGGCCGCGTCCACGTGCTCGGCGCGGACCCGGCGTTCGGCACCGAGGCCTGGCGGGCGCGGATCGGGGTCGTCCTGCAGTCCTGGCGCGACCACGGCAAGTGGCGGGTGCGTGAGCTGCTCGCGCACCTGGGGACGTACTACGCCCCCTACTCCACCGGCACGATCCGGCGGCCGTGGGACACCGATGAACTCATGGCGGCGGTCGGCCTGAGCGCCCACGCGGACAAGAAGATCAAGACGCTGTCCGGCGGACAGCGGCGCAGGCTGGACGTGGCGATCGGCATCGTGGGCCGCCCGGAACTGCTGTTCCTTGACGAGCCCACGGCGGGCTTCGACCCGGAAGCCCGGCAGGAGTTCCACGAACTGGTCCACCGCCTCGCCGACGACCACGCGACCACGATCCTGCTCACCACGCACGACCTGGCCGAGGCGGGCAAGCTCGCCGACCGCATCCTGATCCTGTCCGGGGGACGGATCATCGCGGACGGCTCGCCGGACGACCTGGCGCGGCGCATCGCGGGGCGGGACGAGGTGCGCTGGACGTACGGCGGGCGGCACTTCGTGAAGGCGACGGCCGAATCGACGGCGTTCGTCAGGGAGTTGTTCCGCGAGCACGGCGATGCCGTAGGTGAACTGGAGGTCCACCGGGCCTCGTTGGAGGACACCTACCTGGCGCTGGTACGACAACAGGGCGAGGCCGAGGAGACGCGCGAGACCGGGGCGACCCGCGAGACCGAGGAGACCCGCGGGACCGGGAAGGCGGTGGCCCGGTGAACGCGACGAGCGCGGCGGTCCGGGCGGGCTGGAGCCGTGGACTGATCGAACTGCGGCAGTCGTTCACCAACGGCGGCGACGTGCTGTCGCATCTGCTGTGGCCGGTGCTGATGCTGACGGTCATGTTCTTCATGCGGGACACGGCGTTCGGCACGAGCGGACTGCTGCTCGGCACCCTCGCCCTGCCGAGCATCCTGGGCATGAACGCGGCGATGGGCATGGTCAGCATGAGCCAGGCGCTCACCGCCGAACGCGAGGACGGCACCTTGCTGCGCGCCAAGGCGACGCCGAACGGGATGCCCGGCTACCTCATCGGCAAGGTCGTCTCCGTCTCCGGCGGCCTGCTCGCCGACCTGGCGATCCTGCTGATCCCCGGGATCTTCGTCGTCGGGGGCCTGGCGATCGGCGGCCCCGGCTCGTGGCTGACGCTGACCTGGGTCCTTCTCCTCGGCATGGTCGCCACGCTGCCCATCGGCGCGATCCTGGGCTCGGTGTTCACCAGCGCGCGCAGCCAGGGCCTGATCCAGCTGCCGATCCTGGGCATGATCGCCATCTCCGGCATCTTCTACCCGATCACCGCGCTGCCGGACTGGCTGCAGTGGACGGCCCAGGCGTTCCCCATCTACTGGCTGGGCCTCGGCATGCGCTCGGCCCTGCTGCCGGACGGCGCGGCCGCCATCGAGATCGCCGGCTCCTGGCGCCCCTGGGAGACGGCCGGGGTGCTGGGGGCCTGGGCCGTGCTGGGCCTGCTCGTGGCCCCGGTCGTGCTGCGCCGCATGGCACGCAGGGAGTCGGGCTCCAGCGTGGCGGCGCGCCGGGAGAGGGCGCTGCGGCGGGTCGGCTAGCCGGCCTGGCCACAGCGCCCGCTCCCCGAACGCCTAGCGCAGCATGGGCAGTTCGATGGCCGGGCAGCGGTCCATCACCATCTCCAGGCCCGCTTCCCGCGTCCGTTCGTACGCCGCCTCGTCGATGACGCCCAGCTGGAACCAGACCGCCTGCGCGCCGATCGCGACGGCTTCGTCGGCGGCCTGGCCCGCTAGGGCGCTGTTGAGGAAGACGTCGACGACGTCGATCTTGAAGGGCACGGCGGAGAGGGACGGGTAGCCCTTCTCGCCGTGCACCGTCTCGGCCTTCGGGTGGATGGGGACGATGCGCTTTCCGTAGCGCTGAAGGACCCCCGCGACCCCGTACGCCGCTCGCTCCTCGTTCGTGGAGAGCCCCACGACCGCCCAGGTGTCTCCGAGCTCCGTCAGGATCTTGCGCACTGTTGCCGGATCGCCGTACACGTCCCGCTCCCTCTGCCGCCGTTGGTCGGATGACTGCGCGGCGACCGGTGTCGCCGTGGCACCTCGGACGTGCGCGTCCGACGCGTACGTCGATCGGACGCGTACGTCAGACGTGCACTCCTCAGACGTGCACTCCTCAGACATTCACGCCGAAGTCCGACGCGATGCCGCGCAGCCCACTGGCATAACCCTGGCCGACCGCGCGGAATTTCCACTCCGTGCCGTGGCGGTAGAGCTCGCCGAAGACCATGGCGGTCTCGGTCGACGCGTCCTCGGTCAGGTCGTAGCGGGCGATCTCCGCGTTGTCCGCCTGGTTGACCACGCGGATGAAGGCTCCCCGGACCTGGCCGAAGCTCTGGCCGCGGTTCTCGGCGTCGTGGATGGAGACCGGGAAAACGATCTTCGTGATGGTGGCGGGGACCGCCGCGAGGTTCACCTTCACGGCCTCGTCGTCGCCCTCGCCCTCACCGGTGAGGTTGTCGCCGGTGTGCTCGACCGAACCGTCGGGGCTCTTGAGGTTGTTGTAGAAGATGAAGTGCTCGTCGGAGACGACCTTCCCCGAGTCGTCGCAGAGCAGTGCGCTGGCGTCCAGGTCGTAGTCCGTGCCGGTGGTCGTGCGGACGTCCCAGCCCAGGCCGACCAGGACGGCGGTGAGGCCGGGGGCCTCCTTGCTGAGCGAGACGTTGCCGCCCTTGGCCAGGGAAACTCCCACGATGTCCTCCTGAAGTCCTGAGGTGAGGTGCGTACCGGCCGTGGTCAGGGCCGGAGAGAAAAATCTACAGCACTGTAGAAGTAACCGGGGTGCCGCGTCCCGATACCGCGTCCCGTTACGATGTGGCGCCCCTCGACGGGCCGTCAAGAGAGCCGTCAAGACAGCCCCGGGAACGGGCGTCGGGAACAGGCGTCCAGGTAAACACGGGCATGGAGCGGCATGAACGCGAGGCGCGGCAGCCCCGCCTCCGGCGGCGCGCGCAGGGCGAGTTGGAGGCGCAGGTGCTCGCGGTGCTGCACGGCGCGGCGGGGCCGGTGAACGCGGCGTGGGTGCAGGAACGTATCGGCGGAGACCTCGCCTACACCACCGTGATGACGATCCTGACCCGGCTGCTCGCCAAGGGCACCGTCACGCGCGAGCGCGTGGGCCGGTCGTTCGTCTGGCGCTCGGCGGCGGACGAGGCGGGTCTCGCCGCGCTGCGGATGCGCAAGGTGCTCGACGGCGAACGCGACCGCGGCGCCGTGCTGGCCAGCTTCGTCACCACGCTCTCGCCCGCCGACGAGCGGATGCTGCGGGGGCTCCTGGGGGCGGGCGGCGCCGGCGGGTGACCCCGTCCGCCCCATGCGCGGCCTGACGGTCGCGGCCGTGTCGGAAATCGAGAACAGGGGCCGAAACCAGAGGCCGGAATCAGGGGCCGAATCCAGAGGCCGGGATCAGAGGTCGAACTCGTGCGGCGGCAGGTCGAGCGCGAAGCACGCCTCCCGCACGACGGCCCGCTCCGCCGGGTCGAAGTCGCCGTCCGCGCCGCCGATGACGATGCCGATCTGGATCACGGCACGCGCCTCGGCGGGCTTCTTCTTCGCCTTGGCGACCTCCTGCAACACGCTGACCTTGCCGAACGCGAAGTCGGCGGTCAGCTTGTCGACGTACTCGTCGAAGCGGCGCCGCAACTCGTCGGCGGGGAAGTTCTGCAGCACTTCGTTGGTGGCGATGAGCTGGGCCACGCGCTGGCGTTCGGACGGATCGATGGTGCCGTCCGCGGCCGCGACGAGGGCGCACATCGCCATACTGGAGTCGCGGAAGGCGCCGCTCTTGAGGTCGTTCTTCTTCGCCATGAGCTGGGTCTGCATCGTCGATGCGGATTCCTTGACGCGGTCCCACAGGGCCATGAGAGCTCCGTACGTTGGTTACTTGTTTCTACAGCACTGTAGAAACTAGCAGGAGTGCTGAGAAGTTCCGCCGAGGGCAGGGAGGACGGACGATGACACGGACCGCAGAGGAACTGCTCGACGCCGTGGCGGTGCAGCTGGCCCCGGATCCGGCGGCCAACCCGCTCGTCCCGCGGGTCGCGGACGGCACCGCGAACCGTTCCGCGATCACCGCTCTCGCTCTGGAGCAGCGCTCCGTGATCCCCGCCGACCGCCGCTCCTTCCTGCACCTGGCCGAACGCTCGGCCGCCTCCGGAGAAGCAGAGTGCGCCGCCTTCTTCCGCACCCTCGCCGAGGGCGAGACCCTCGCCCTCGACCGGCTCGACGCCCTGGTCGCGGCGTGCGGCGTGGACAAGGCCGACGCCGACGCGTACGAGCCGCGCGCGGGCTGCCAGGCCTACCCCGCGTACGTGGCCTGGCTCGCCCTGAACGGCGCCCCCGTCGACGTGGTCCTCGCCCTGACCGCCAACTTCGCGGCCTGGGGCGCCTATTGCGCGACGCTGGCCCGCGCGCTTCCCGCCCACTACGGCTTCAGCGAGGAGGCCTGCGGGTTCTTCGCCTTCTTCGCCGAGCCCGCGCCCGACCTCGAACGGCAGGCGCTCGCCGCGGTGCGCGCGGGCATGGACCGGGGCCTCGACGCGACCGGGTCCGCCCTGCGCCACGGCAAACTCCTCCAGCGCTACGAGGCGATGTTCTGGGAGACGCTCGCCGACCCGGCGCGCGGCCTCTGACCTCCGCCGCCGGTAAGCCGGGTGCGCCTACTCCCCGCGGAACTCCGCGAGTTGAGCCACGAGCCCGCGGATCAGCGCGTCGAGCCCCGACGCGAACGCCTCGTCGGCCCGCGCCGCCTTGCCGCCGCCCACGGCACTCTCCAGGGCGGCGGCAAGGACCGGCACCCGTGGCGCGTGCCCGGCCGGGTCGATCATCAGCGGCGGCGCCACGAGGTCGAGCGCCGAGCCGAGCAGGAACGACTCGACGCTGGTCAGGGTGGTGACCAGCCGTTCCTGCGGCCAGCCGCCGCGGGCCAGCGCCGCGACCACCGCCTCGTACATGCTGAGCGTGGCCGGTGAGCTGATGGTCGTGGTGGCCAGCAGGTCGATCGCCTGCGGGTGCCGGGCGAAGGCGTCGCGGTACGAACGGGCCCACGCGGCAAGGGCCTCGGGCCACGGCAGCGCCTCGAAGGCGGAGACGTCCATCTCCTCGACGATCAGCCGCCGCACGCCCTCGATGACCTCGGCGCGGCCGTCCAGGTGGTTGTAGAGCGATGCGGTCCGCACCCCGAGCCGCGCGGCCAGGCGGGGCAGGCTGAACGCGTCGGCCCCCTCGGCGTCGATCAGCGCGAGGGCCTCCCGCGCTATCAGGTCCGCGCTCAGCACCGGTATACGCGGTCTTCCTCTGCCCATCGCCTGGCAACTCCCCTCTTCGGACGGGGTCTTCACAGCCGCCCAGGTGCAGAGTACGGTCCTGCCCAGCTCTGACTAAAGGCTTTAGTTTTCGGACCCGCCTGGCCGACCCCTTGGAGTGCCCGCGTGACCGCACCCACCTCCCGACCCGCCAAGGGCCTGAGCGGCGGCGCCGTCGGCACCGGCGACCTCGTCTTCTTCGTCGTGGCCGCCGCCGCGCCGCTGACCGTGATGGCCGGGGTGGCCCCGCTGGCCATCGGCATGGCGGGCCGTGCCGCGCCGCTGGGCTACCTGCTGTCGGGGCTGCTGCTCATCGTCTTCGCGGCCGGATTCACCGCGATGAGCCGCTTCGTCCGCAACGCGGGAGCCTTCTACGCCTACATCGGCCGCGGTCTTGGCCGCCCGGCGGGAGCGGGCTCCGCGTACGTCGCGCTCTTCTCGTACAACGCCATCGAGGTCGGACTGCTCGTCGCCTTCGGATGGTTCACCGAGTCCGGGTTCGAGGACCTGACCGGGGTCCGCGTGGCCTGGTGGATCTGGGCGCTCGCCGGACTCCTCGCCATCGGCGTGCTCGGCTATCTGAAGGTCACCTTCAGCGCCAAGGTCCTCGGTGTCGCGCTGGTCCTCGAAGTCCTCGTCCTGCTGGTCTTCGAGGCCGGTCTTCTCGCCCACGGCGGCGGGCCGCAGGGCCTCGACCCGGGCGCGCTCTCGCCGCACCACCTCGGCGCATCGGGGGTGGGCGGCATGTTCGTGCTGGCCGTCGGCGCCTTCGTCGGGTTCGAGGCGACGGCCATCTACGCGGAGGAGGCGCGGGAGCCGGAGCGGTCGGTGCCGCGCGCCACCTACATCGCCGTGGCGTTCCTCGCGCTCTTCTACACCTTCACCGTGTGGGTGATCATCAACGCGTACGGCTCCGGCCGCGCCCAGGCCGTCGCCAATGGCGAGGGCGGCGCCGACATGGTCTTCACCGCCACCGAGCGGTTCGCCGGGGCCTGGGCCGCCGACTCCATGCACGTACTGATCATCACCAGCGCCTTCGCCGCGACCCTCGCCTTCCACAACGGCGCCGCCCGCTACTTCTACGCCCTGGGCCGCGAAGGGCTGTTGCCGCGCCGCCTGGGCACCGTGTCGCCGAAGACGCGGGCGCCGGCCGCGGCGGTCGTGACGCAGTCGGCGCTCGCGCTTGCCGTGGTCGCCGTGACCGTCGTCGGCGGCGCCGATCCGTACACCGTCACCTTCCTGTGGAGCAACGGCTCCGGCATCCTCGGCGTGATGCTGATGCAGGCGCTCGCCGCGCTCGCGGTGTACGGCTTCTTCCGGCGCGACCGCAGGGGCATGCCTGCCTGGCGGGTGGTCGCGGCGCCGCTGACCGCCTGCGCGGGCCTCGCGGTCCTCATCGGCCTGGTGTGCGCCAACCTCGATCTCCTGACGGGAGCTTCGGGCGGCGTCAACGCGGCACTGATCGCGCCGCTGCCCGTGCTGTTCGTGACGGGAGCGGCACTGGCCCTGCGAATCCGACGGCGTGATCCGCAGGCGTACGAACGGCTGACGACGGTGGACGCGGAGCGCGTGTGACGGAGAGAGTGCGTGTGACGGAGGGGCGGGACAGCATGGCGGACGAGACGGCGGTGACGCGGGTCTTCCTCGGGGCGGTGCGCACCGGAAGCGACGCCCACGGGGACACCACGGCACTCGCCGTACGCGGCGGACGCGTCGTCGCGCTGGGCGACGCGGCCCGCGCGCTCGCCGAAGTGGCGGACGACGTCGTCGAGTTGGGCGACGGACTGCTCCACCCCGCCTTCGGTGACGGGCACGCCCACCCCCTCTTCGGGGGTCTGGAGAGCTTCGGCCCGCAGATCAAGGACCTCACATCGGTCGACGCGATCGTCGCGGAGGTCGGACGCTGGGCCGCTGCGCACCCGGACGCGGAGTGGATCGTCGGCGCCTCCTACGACCCCGCGCTCGCGCCCGACGGCGAGTTCGACGCCCGGTGGCTGGACGCGGCGGTGGCCGAACGGCCCGTCGTGCTGCGGGCCTACGACTACCACACGGTGTGGTGCAACACGGAGGCGCTGCGCCGGGCAGGGGTGCGGGACTCGACGCCGGACCCGCGCCTGGGCTGGATCGTCCGGCGCCCCGACGGCTCGCCGCTGGGCACCCTGCGCGAGTGGCACGCCTGCGACCTCGTGCTCGACCAGGTGCCCGCACGCGAGGAGGCCGAACTGGTCGAAGCCGTGCGCCGCGCGGGGGAGGCGTACGCGCGAGCGGGCATCACCTGGGTGCAGGACGCCTGGGTCGAACCGGAGATGGTGGAGGCCTATCTCGCGGCGGCCCGGCACGACGCGCTCAGCGTCCGCGTCGACCTGGCCCAGCGTGCCGATCCCGACCGCTGGCGCGAGCAGCGGGGGCAGTTCGACGCGGCGCGCGGGCGGGTGGCCGCCGAGGGCGGCCCGCTGCTGTCCGCGCGCACGGTGAAGTACTTCAGCGACGGCGTCATCGAGGGCGGTACGGCCGCCCTGCTCGACCCCTATCTGGACGCTCCGCACAGCTGCGGCATGCCCGTGTGGGAGCCGCGTGCGCTGGCCGAAGCGGTGCGCGCGTTCGACGCCGACGGCTTCCAGACGCACATCCACGCCATCGGCGACGCGGGCGTGCGGGCGGCGCTCGACGCGGTGGAGGCCGCGGTCACCGCCAACCCGGCCTGGGACCGGCGGCCCGTGATCACCCACGTCCAGCTCGTCGACCCTGCCGACCTGCCGCGCTTCGCCGCCCTCGGCGTCATCGCCAACTTCGAGCCGCTGTGGGCGCAGCCCGATCCGCTGCAGACCGATCTGTCGATGCCGCGGATCGGTGCCGAACGCTCCGACCGGCAGTACCCGATGGGGGAGTTGGCGCGCGACGGGGTGCGGCTCTCCTTCGGCAGCGACTGGCCCGTCAGTTCGTACGAGCCCCTCGAGGGCATCCAAGTCGCCGTCACCCGGCGGACGTTCGACGGTGTCCCGGAGGGCGGCTGGACCCCGCACCAGCGGCTCACCGTGGAGCAGGCGCTCGCCGCGGCCACCAGCGGCGTCGCCCACCAGGCGGGCGCCGACGACCGGCTCGCGCTCGTTCCCGGGGCGCCCGCGGATCTGGTCCGGCTCTCCGCCGACCCGCGCACGGTCGATCCGATGGCCGTCCGGCACGTGCGGGTGCTCGGCACCTGGCTGGGCGGCGTGGCTACGTACCGGGCGCCGGAGGAGTGAGGGGCAGGACGATCGCGGTGACGGCGATGCCGTCACGTATCAGCCAGGTGCCCCGGAAACCCTTCAGCTCACGCCCCGCCACCGTCGGTCCTGGCACGCGGAGCGCCGCGGTGAACGTGCCGTCCGGGTCCAGGTCCAGTCGCGCGTCCTCGAAGCCGAGCCAGCGCCCGGTGAGCGGGAACCACGTCTTGTAGACCGACTCCTTGGCGCTGAAGAGCAGCCGGTCCCAGGGGACGTCCGGATGCCGGGCGCCGAGCCCGGCCAGGGCCGTGCGCTCGCCCTCGTCCGCGACCAGCGCGAGGACGCCCTCGTCGGCGAGCGGAGCGGCCGGCTCCGCGTCCACGCCGATGGAGGTGACCGCCGAGGAGCGCGCGACGACGGCGGCGCGGTAGCCCGCGCAGTGCGTCATGCTGCCGATGATGCCGTCGGGCCAGCGCGGCGCGCCCTTGGGGCCCGGCAGGATCGGCACGGCCGGCACCCCGAGTTCGGCGAGCGCCGCTCGGGCGCACTGCCGGACCGTGGCGAACTCGCGGCGCCGCTTGTCCACGGCCCGCGCCACGACGTCCGCCTCCTCGGGAAACAGGAAGGGATCGACCGGGTCCTCACGGGTCTCCACGACGGTGACGGACGCGGCCGCGAGCAGCGAGCCCAACACGTTGGTGCCGCGGGGGACTTGGCGTACGGGATTCGAAGGTGACGTCACAACGGATCACCGTACCGGGGCCGGGGTCCCGGCGGGGGCCTACCCTGGCGTGATGCACGACGAGTACCGCACAGTGGCCCGCGAGGCCGTGCACGAGACCGAGATCAACCGCTCGCGCTTCCTGTGCGCCCTCGCACCCGCGGCCACCGAGGCGGAGGCCCAGGACTTCGTCGCGCGCATCCGCAAGGAACACCCCTCCGCCTCGCACAACTGCTTCGCGTACGTCATCGGGGCCGACGCCGGGGTGCAGAAGGCCAGCGACGACGGGGAGCCGGGCGGCACCGCCGGTGTGCCGATGCTCCAGATGCTGCTGCGGCGCGACATGCGGTACGTCGTGGCCGTCGTGACCCGCTACTACGGAGGGGTCAAGCTCGGCGCCGGCGGGCTGATCAGGGCCTACGGAGGCGCGGTCGGCGAGGCGCTGGACGCGGTCGGCACCCTGACCCGCAGGCGCTTTCGGCTCGCCACCGTCACCGTCGACCACCAGCGCGCGGGCAAGATCCAGAACGATCTGCGGTCGGCGGGGCGCGCGGTGCGCGACGTGCGGTACGGGGACGCGGTGACCATCGAGATCGGCCTTCCGGACGCCGATGTCGAGGCCTTCACGTCCTGGCTCGCGGACGCGACCGCGGGCAGCGCGGTGTTCGAGCTCGGGGGAGAGGCGTACGGGGACGCCTGAGGCCGGGGCGCGCGAGCCCAGGCGCAAACGCCTGTGAATGGGTAGAATTCGGGCATGGGAGAGCGGCCTGTAGCGCCGACTGCGCCCGAACTCGTCCTCGAGACCGACACCGGCTCCACGGTGATGAGTCCGAGCCGGGACTATCACGTCGGGCGCGACCCACTGAGCGACATCGTCATCGACGACGCCCGCGTCTCCTGGCACCACGCCGTCCTCCACGCCGAGCTCGACCACTGGACGATCGAGGACGAGCACAGCACGAACGGCACGTACGCCGACGGGCGGCGCATCCACGAGTGGGGCGTCGGACCGGGCAGCGTGTTGCGCTTCGGCAGCGTCGCCGACGGCCCGCGCGCCGTGCTCGTCGGCCGGGAGCCTTTGCCGCCCGCCGCCCCCGAGCGTCCCTCCGCCGTCCGCACGCCCTCGGCCACCGGCACCTTCCGGCGCCCGACCTCCGTGCGCCCGCTGCCCGCCCGCACCGTGCGCATCGGCCGCGCCGCCGACAACGACCTGGTCATCGACGACCTGGTCGTCTCCCGCCGCCACGCCGAGCTGAGGGTCCTCGCGGACGGCGCGTACGAGATCGTCGACCTCGGCAGCCACAACGGCACCTATCTCAACGGCCAGCCGGTCACCCGCGCCCCTGTCCTGCCCGGGGACATCGTCGGCGTCGGCCACCGTGCGTACTGCCTCGTCGGGGACGAGCTCCAGGAGTACGTCGACACGGGCGAGGTCTCGCTCGACGTACAGGACCTGACGGTCGCCGTCGACAAGGGCCGCAAGACGCTCCTCGACCGGATCTCCTTCCCCGTCGGCGAGAAGTGCCTGCTCGCGGTGGTCGGACCCAGCGGCGCCGGGAAGTCCACCCTCCTCAACGCCCTCACCGGCCTGCGCCCCGCCGACGACGGCACCGTCCTCTACGACGGCCGCGACCTCTACCGCGACTATGCCGAACTCCGCCGGCGCATCGGTCTCGTGCCGCAGGACGACATCCTGCACGCACAGCTCACCGTGCGCCGCGCCCTCGGCTACGCCGCCGAACTGCGCTTCCCCCAGGACACCGAGAAGGCCGAACGCCGGGCCAGGGTCGACGAGGTCATCCACGAGCTGGGCCTCGAACAGCGCGTCGACCAGCCCATCCACAGCCTCTCCGGCGGCCAGCGCAAGCGCGTGAGCGTCGCCCTGGAACTCCTCACCAAACCGTCGCTGCTCTTCCTCGACGAACCGACGTCCGGGCTCGACCCCGGCATGGACCGCTCGGTGATGCACATGCTGCGCGGCCTCGCCGACGACGGCCGGACGGTCATCGTCGTCACGCACAGCGTGCTCAGCCTCGACGGGTGCGACCGGCTCCTGGTGCTCGCGGCGGGCGGCAGGATCGCCTACTACGGGCCGCCCCAGGACGCCCTCCCGTTCTTCGGCTTCGAGGAGTGGCCCGAGGCGTTCGAGGCCTTCGAGGGGGACCGCGACCGCGACTGGGCGGGGGAGTACCGGCGCTCGCCCTTCTACCAGCAGTACATCGTCAACGCCTCCACGCAGCCGCCCGTGCCGCAGGGCGCCGGGGGCGTAGCTCCCTCCTTCGCCCCGCCGCCGAAGGCGCAGAGCTGGGGCTCCCAGCTCCGGACGCTGGTGCGGCGCTACGCGGCCGCGCTCGGGGCGGACCGTACCTTCCTCGCGATCATGGTCGCGCTGCCCTTCGTGATGGGCGCCATGGCCCGCGCGCTCGCCGGGAGCAAGCTCACGCAGGAGACGGCGATGAACGCGCTGCTCATCCTCTGCGTGGGCGGCGTCCTGACCGGCGCGGCCAACGCCGTGCGGGAACTGGTCAAGGAGCGGGTCATCTACCGGCGCGAACGGGCCGTGGGGCTCTCCAGATCGGCGTACCTGATGTCCAAGGTCGTCGTCCTCGGAACGATCACCGTGCTACAGGCCGTCGTGCTGACCCTGGTGGCGCTGCTCGGCGTCGATCTCAACGCACCCGCCGGCAAGGGCGTGCTGCTCCCGCCGCTGGTCGAGATCACGGTGGCGGTGGCCCTCCTCGCGTTCACCGCCATGATGCTCGGGCTCCTGGTCTCGGCCCTGGTGCGCAAGGAAGAGGTGACGATGCCGCTGCTCGTGCTGCTCGCCATCGTCCAGGTGGTGTTCTGCGGCGCCCTGCTGAAACTGCACGGGGTGCCCGGCGTCGAGCAGCTGGCGTGGCTCGTGCCCTCGCGGTGGGCGCTGGGCGCGATGGCGGGGACCATCGGCCTCGGCAGGATCGTGCCGGGGGAGCTGACGGCCGACCCGCTGTTCCGGCACTCGGCGGGCGTCTGGCTGCTCAACATGGGCATGCTCGTGGCTCTGTCGGTCGTCTTCGGCTACGTGGTCGCCAGGCTGCTGCGACGGCACGAGCCTGCGGTCATGCGGAAGCGGTGAGCGCCGAACGGGGGCCGAAGCGGGAACAGGCACAGGAGCGGGAGGCAGGAGCGGACGAGATGACCACTGCGGACTTCCGGCCCACCCACGTCGTCCCCCAGGACGGTCTTCCCGCGTGGGAGGCGCCGGACGCCGACCTCCCGACGACACCGCTCGACGCGCTCCTGCCCGTGCGACTGATCGACCGGCTCGGCGACTGGGGCCGGATCGTCTGCGCCAACGGCTGGTCGGCCTGGGTCGACGGCCGCCTCCTGGTCGCGGTCCCGCAGGACCCACCGGCCGCGGGGCACCCCCTGACCCGATCGGCCGACCCGGGCCCGCTCCTGAAGAGGACCGAGGACGCCCTTGGCCGCTACCGCCGGGCGACGGAGGAGCTGGCGGCGGGCGACGGCGACGGCGAGTCCTTCCGGAGCCGGACGCGCGGCCTGCGCGTGGGCGTGGTCGTGGACGGCGAGTCGATGTGGCTCTACGACGCCGAACACGAGCGGTGGGTGTACTGCGACGGGACCCGGCTCAGCACGTACGCGGCGCGGGAGGGCCCGAGCGTCCACGGCGAGGGACCGGTCGGGGCGCCGCCGGCGGGCGCCGGGGGCCCGGAGCCGACGCAGGTGGTGGGCGGAGCCGTGAGTCCCGGCGGCACGGCGGCTCCGGAGCCGACCCAGGTGGTCGAAGCCGTCTCCGGCACGGAACCCGGCGACGCTCCTGCCGCGTACGGCGAAGGCCCTGGCCGCCTCCCCGACCCGTACGCCGATGAGGAGACCCGTCGCATCCCGCCCGTCACGGTCGATCCCGGTCCGGCGGCGGGCCGGGACGGGGGCGCGTGATGGAGGCCGGCACCCATTCCGGGCGGCCGTCCGAGCTGATCGGGAAGCAGATCGCGGGTTACCGCGTCGAGAGCGAGATCGGGCGCGGCGGCATGGCCGTCGTCTACCGGGCCAGGGACCTGCGCCTGGACCGGACCGTCGCCCTGAAGCTGCTGGCCCCCGAGCTCGCGCGCAACGACACCTTCCGGCAGCGCTTCACGCACGAGTCGCGCGTGGCCGCAGCGATCGAGCATCCGCACATCGTGCCGGTCTTCGAGGCGGGCGAGACGGACGGCGTGCTCTACATCGCCATGCGGTACGTTCCCGGGCTCGACCTGCGCCATCTGCTCGACGACTCGGGCCCGCTCCCCGTAGGAACCGCCTTGCGCGTCGCAGCGCAGGTCGCGTCCGCGCTCGACGCGGCCCATGGCCACGGCCTGGTCCACCGCGACGTCAAACCGGGCAACATCCTGGTGGCCGAGGGCACGGACAGCGACCACCCGGAGCACGTCTACCTCACGGACTTCGGGCTGACGAAGAAGTCGCTGTCGCTGACCGGGTTCACGACCGTGGGCCAGTTCGTCGGGACCCTCGACTACGTGGCGCCCGAGCAGATCTCGGGCCGCCCCGTGGACGGCCGTTGCGACGTCTACAGCCTCGCCTGCGTCGTCCACGAGACCATGGCCGGCGGGCCGCCCTTCCAGCGCGACGACGACATGGCGCTGCTCTGGGCCCATCAGTACGACCGGCCGCCCCGCCTGACCGAGAAGCGCCCCGGCGTCCCCGCGGCCCTCGACGCCGTCCTCGCGAAGGCGCTGTCCAAGAGCCCCGACGACCGCTACGGCTCCTGCCTGGAGTTCGCCGCCGCGCTGCGGGCCGCCGTCACGGGAAGCACGGAGGGGCACGCTCCTACGCAGGTGGCTCTCCCGGTCGTGGGGAGCGCGGAGGACCCGGGAGGCTCGGGGGAGTCGGGGAAGCCAGGGGAGTCGGGAGATCCGGGAGATCCTGGGGCGCCTCCGGAGCCGCCCGGCTGGGCTCGGCCCGTCTTCCGGCGGCTGTCCGGCTAGGGCCTGCGGGGTGCGTCCGGCGCCACCTCGCCGCGCCGGTGGACCCGCCGCGCGAGCACGCCGCCGATGAACCCGGTGACCAGACCCCAGGCCACGGCCAGGATCAGCGCGGTGCCCAGGTTCGGGTGCAGCTTCACCAGGCCGGAGAGGCCGCCGCCCAGGTCCCCGATGCCCAGGAGCGACAGGCCGTAGTGGGCGTCGACGCGGGCGAGCAGGCACACGGCGAGCACCGTGAGGGTCAGCGCCACCGCCATGTGCACGGCGTGCTGCCAGGACCGCATCCGCGCGGGCGAGCGCGCCGCCATCAGGAACGCGGCTCCCAGGACCATGACCGCCGCGACGACAAGGAGCCACCACACGCGGCCGTCGTGCTCGGAGAGCGTGCGCAGACTGAGCGTGGAGTCGGCCGGAGTACGCAGTACGTCGTCGAGGACGCGCGGCATGGGCAACCCGAACGGCCCGTCCACGCGGCCTTCCCAGGACGCGCCGAGCCCGATGGTGAAGGCGAGCCAGACGAGGTTGGGCAGCCCCAGGAGCAGCACCGCGAGGGTCTCGGCGGCGTGCCCCCGCGTGGCGGCCACGACCAAGCCGACGACGAGCCCCAGGGCGACGTACGCGAGCAGCAGGACCACCATGGCGTAGGCGGCGGGACGCACCGATTCCTGGAAGCGCACCAGGCGGGCGGGGAGCGGGGCCCCGCGCGCGACCAGCAGCGCCACGGCGAGCACGCCCGCCAGCCACAGCAGCCCGAACACGAGGGTCAGCGGCACGTCGGTCTCGAAGCCGACCCTCGGCGTGGCCCCCAGCAGATCGCCGACGTCGGCCGCCGCCCCCTCGCCGAGCGCGACGGTGAACCGGTGGCGGGCGAGCAGACCGAGGCCGATGAGGAGCAGGACCCACAGCACCGCGAACCGTGCGGCCCAGCCGGTCAGTTCCTTCGTGTCGGCGACGGCGCGGTGCCGCAGCGGCCTGAGGAACCCGGCGGCGATCACCAGCGCCCCGGCGAGAGCGACCGAGAGGGGGAGCACGGAGAGCCCCGCGTTCGTCTCGGCGATCGCCCCGGCGTCGCCGGAGAGCCCGACGGAGCCGCCGACCGCCATCACGACGACGGCCGCGACGACGCTGGGGAACGCGCCGCCGGGCAGGTCGGCGGCCCCGGCGGCCCACAGGCCGAGCGCGGCGACGACGGCCATGGCCACCAGCGCGGCGAGCACGGTGACCACGGCGTGGAGCCAGCCGTGGGGGGCCCGGCGGATCTGTGGCGCGCGCTGCGCGCCTGCTCGGCCGTGCGGTTTCTGGTCGCTCACGTTGTCACGCTAAGCAGCGCCGGGGCAGCCCGCCCCTCGGGAGGGCCGACCGCGTCGGCTTGCGGTCCTCCGGGAACCGGGACACACAATAGGCGCGTAACGGTGCACAGCGTGCGGAGCGGTATAAAACGCGCTTGGTGCCGTGCGCCGCAGCAGATCCCCTACGCAGGGAAGAAGTGTTCGTGAGCGTCGAACCGCCGTCGTCAGGACGCCCCACAGGACCCCCGCCAGGCCCGCTCTCGGGCCCGTCGCAGCCGGGGGCGACCCAGGCGGGTTCGACGCCGCCGCCCAGCGGTGAACGGCCGTCGGGTCCGCCGGGCGGTCCGCCGGACGGCCCTGCCGGCGGCGAGGGCCGGGGCGGCGGACCCGGCGGGCCGGACCAGGGCCCCGGCGGGAGCCCGGAGCCGGACCGCCCCTGGTGGAGGTCGGCGCCGCGGGTGGCGGCGATCTCCCTCGTGCTCGTGGCCGCGGTGGTGCTGACCGTCGTCCTCACCCGGCCCGACGGCTCCGACGGCACCCCGGAAGCCGCCGGCGAGGTCATCCTCCAGCCCGCGGGGAAGCCGGGCCCCGACCCCTTCACCGAGTCGACGGCCCGGGACGACGCCACACCGTCGTCCCCGTCCGCGCTGCCGAGCTCATCGGCGTCGGCCAACGTGACGCGCGGCGTCGACGGCTCCGCCCCCGGCCTCTACGGCGGGACGCGCAAGGTCGGCAGCTGCGACGTGGAGAAGCAGGTCGCCGCCCTCAAGGAGGACCCGCTGAAGAACAAGGCGTTCGCCTCGGTCCTCGACATCGACGCGTCCGCGGTCCCCGCCTACCTGCGCGCGCTCACCCCCGTGCAGCTGCGCATGGACACCCGCGTCACCAACCACGGCTACCGCGACGGCGCCCCCACCGCCTATCAGGCCGTCCTGCAGGCCGGGACCGCCGTGCTCGTCGACGACCGGGGCGTGCCGCGCGTGCGCTGCGCCTGCGGAAACCCGCTGCTGCCTCCCGTCGCGCAGAAGAGCACCCCGAAGCGGGCGGGCGAGGCGTGGCCCGGCTACCGGCCGTCGAACGTCGTCGTCGTGGCGCCCGCCGTCCAGGTCGTGAACGTGTTCGTCATGTACGACCCGAAGAGCGGGGACTGGTTCGAACGTGACAAGGGCGACACGGGCGCCGGTGACACGAAGACCCGGCCGCCGGTGAACGAGCCCTCTCCCTCCCCGTCTGTGTCTGACTCGTCCCCCTCGTCCCCCTCGTCCGCCGCTCCCTCCGCCTCCTCCGGTGAGCCCTCCTCGCCGTCCGCCTCGTCCTCCGCGCCCTCGTCGCCCTCCTCGGAGCAGGAGCAGCCGCCCTCCTCGCAGCCCCCGCAGCCGCCGTCGTCGCCGGTGGCGGATTGAGGTTCGTGATCGAGCAGGGGCCGACAGGCGCTAGCGTGGTGGGTGCTGTCGGCGAGGCCCGTGCTGGGGCGGTGCTGGATCCGGGGCGTAGGAGGGGTGAGCGAGCATGCGGGCCGGAGCGGCGTCTTGAGAATTCTGCACACGTCCGACTGGCATCTGGGCCGGTCCTTCCACCGCGTGAACATGCTCGACGCCCAGGCCGAGTTCATCGGCCACCTCGTCACCACCGCGCGTGAGCGCGAGGTGGACGCCGTCGTGGTGTCCGGGGACGTGTACGACAGGGCGGTGCCCCCGCTCGCCGCCGTCGAGCTGTTCGACGCCGCGCTGCACCGGCTCGCGGACCTCGGCGTCCCGACGGTGATGATCTCCGGCAACCACGACTCGGCGCGCCGCCTCGGTGTCGGCGCCGGACTCATCGGCCGCGCGGGCATCCACCTGCGCACCGCGCCCGCCGCCTGCGGGGAGCCGGTGGTCCTGGCCGACGACCACGGGGACGTGGCGTTCTACGGCCTGCCGTATCTCGAACCGGCGCTGGTCAAGGACGAGTTCGGGGTGAAGCGGGCCGGTCACGAGGCGGTGCTCGGCGCCGCCATGGAGCGGGTGCGCGCCGACCTGGCCGCCCGGACACCGGGCACCCGGTCCGTCGTCCTTGCCCATGCCTTCGTCACCGGCGGCGAGGCCAGCGACAGCGAGCGGGACATCACGATCGGCGGGGTGTCCGCCGTGCCCTCCGGGGTCTTCGAAGGCGTCGACTACGCGGCCCTCGGCCACCTGCACGGCAGCCAGGCCATCAGTGAGCGTGTGCGCTACTCGGGCTCCCCGCTGCCGTACTCGTTCTCCGAGTCCACGCACCGCAAGAGCATGTGGCTCGTCGACCTCGGCGCGGCGGGCGAGATCGAGGCCGAGCGGATCGACTGCCCCGTGCCGCGGCAGCTCGCCCGCATCCGCGGCGACATCGCGACCCTCCTCGACGACCCGGAGCTGGCCCGGCACGAGGACGCCTGGGTCGAGGCGACGCTCACCGACCCGGTGCGCCCCGACGACCCCATGGCCCGCCTCTGCGAGCGCTTCCCGCACACCCTCAGCCTCGTCTTCGACCCCGAACGCGCCCCCGAGGACCCGGACGTCTCGTACGCCAAGCGCCTTGCAGGCCGCAGCGACCAGCAGATCGCGGAGGACTTCGTGACCCATGTGCGGGGCGCGGGGCCCGACGAGCCCGAACAGGCGGTGCTGCGGGCGGCGTTCGACACCGTCCGCACCGACGACACGCTGCGCGAGGTGGCCCGATGAGGCTGCACCGGCTCCGGATCACCGCGTTCGGCCCCTTCGGCACCACCCAGGACATCGACTTCGACGACCTCTCCGCCGCCGGGCTCTTCCTGCTGCACGGGCCGACCGGCGCGGGCAAGACCTCCGTCCTGGACGCCGTCTGCTACGGCCTGTACGGATCGGTGCCGGGCCCCCGGCAGGGCAGCGGCCAGGGCGTGACGCTGCGCAGCGACCACGCGCAGCCCGCCGTGCGGACGGAGGTGTGCCTCGAACTCACCGTCGCCGGGCGCCGGTTGGAGGTCACCCGGCAGCCGCCGTGGGAGCGCCCGAAGAAGCGCGGCGCCGGCACGACCATGGAGAAGGCGCAGAGCTGGCTGCGGGAGTACGAGGCCGACGCCGATGCGGGCGGTGACGGCGGTGCGGGCGGTGACGGCGGTGCGTGGAAGGACCTCAGCCGCTCCCACCAGGAGATCGGCGAGGAGATCACACAGCTGCTCGGCATGAGCAAGGAGCAGTTCTGCCAGGTGGTGCTGCTGCCCCAGGGCGACTTCGCACGCTTCTTGCGGGCCGACGCGGAGGCCCGCGGCAAGCTGCTCGGGCGGCTCTTCGACACGCGCAGGTTCGCCGCGGTCGAGGAGCGGCTCGCCGAGCAGCGGCGCGATGCCGAGGGCGCGGTGCGCGAAGGGGACAGGGAACTCCTCGCCGACGCGCACCGGATGCAGCAGGCCGCGGGTGGCACCCTGGAGGACGCCGAGTCGCCGCTGCCGGAGCTTTCGCCCGGCGATCCTGGGCTCGCCGAGTCCGTCCTGGCCTGGGCGGCAGTGGCCCGCACCGGCGCCCGCGAGCGGCGCACGATCGCCCGGTGCGCGCTCGCGGCCGCCGAGTCCGCGCAGGCCGCCGCCGGGCGCCGACTGGACGACGTACGCGAACTCGACCGGCTGCAACGGCGGTTCGGGCAGGCCCAGGAGCGGTCCGGCCGCCTCGCGGAACGCGCGGACGAGCACCGGCAGCTCCAGACCCGGATGGAGCGGGCGCGCAAGGCCGAGACGGTGGCCCCGGCGCTCGGGCTCCGCCAGGCCACCGAGGAGGAGCACCGCCGCGCGACCGCCGAAGAGGCACGCGCGCGCGGCCACCTGCCCGCCACGTTCGCGGACTCGGGCGCGTCGGGCCTCGCCGCCGCCGCGCGCAAGGCGGCCGAAGAGCTCGGCGGCCTCGACTCCGCCCGGCGCGCCGAGCGGCGCCTGGCCGAACTCGGCACGGAGCGCGCGACCCTGGAGCGCGAGGAGCGCGCCGACGACGAGCTGCTGCGCGAGGCGGCGGGCTGGCTCGACGGCTGGGAGAGCACCCGGACCGCGCTCCAGGAGCGCATCGAGTCCGCCCAGGAGGCGGCCACGCGCGCCGAGCACCTCGCGGGCCAACTGGAGCCCGCTCAGGGACGGTTGGACGCGGCCCGCCGCCGTGATCGCCTCGACGGGGAGGCGACCGCCGCGTACGAACACGCCCTCGCGGCCCGTGAGCGCGCCACCGCGGCCCACGAACACTGGCTGACCCTGAAGGAACAGCGCCTCACCGGCATCGCGGCGGAACTGGCCGCGGGCCTGACCGACGGCGCGCCCTGCGCGGTCTGCGGAGCCACCGAACACCCCGCGCCCGCGCCGAGGACCGCCGGTCACGTCGACCGCGCCACGGAGGAGTCGGCGCTCGCCGCGTACCGGCAGGCGGAGGAGCGGCGCGCGGAGCAGGAGCGGCATCTGGGCGAGGTGCGCGAGTCGCTGGCGGCGGCGCGAGCGGCGGCGCAGGGGCTGTCCGGCGGGGAATCCGCGGCCGCGGCGGCGGAGAGCGTCCCGGCGGGGCCGTCCGTCGAGCAACTCGCCGAGACGGTCGAGCAGCTGCGGGCGGAACACGCCGAGGCGCGGAGCCGCGCCTCGGGTCTGCACGCTGCCCGCGAAGCCCTCGCCCAGGAGCAGCGCGAGCACGACCGCAGAGTCGCCGCGCGGCAGGAGGCCGCCGTGCGGGCCGCGTCCCGCACCACCCTGCGCGACAGCCTCGACCGCGAACAGGCTGCTCTGGACGCCGAGTTGACCCGCGCGCGGGGAGCCAGCGCCAGCGTCGCGGCCCGAGCCTCCCAGCTGGAGCGGCAGGCCGCGCTCCTGACCGAGGCGGCGGACGCCGCACGCGTCGCCGACGACACCGCCCAGCGGCTCAAGGACGCCGACGCGCGACTCGCCGACGCCGCCTTCCGCGCGGGGTTCGACACGCCGAGGGCGGCGGCCGAAGCCCTGCTCGACGACGCGCGCCACCGCGAGCTGCAACACCGTATCGACGAGTGGCAGAACGAGGAGGCGGCAGTGCGTTCGCTCCTCGCGGAGCCGGACGCGGCCGGCGCCGCCCAGCAGCCGCCGGCCGACCTGCGAGCGGCCCAGGAGGCCGCCGAGCACGCCGACCGGCAGGCCCGCGCGAGCGCCTCCGCGCTCGACGCGGCCACACGACGCTGCGCCGAACTCGACCGGCTCTCCGACCGGTCGGCCGCGGGGGCCCGGCGGCTCGCGCCCCTGCGCGCCGCCTACGACCGCGTGGCGCGCCTCGCGGGCCTGGCCGCGGGCACATCGGCGGACAACGAACGCAAGATGCGCCTGGAGTCCTACGTCCTCGCCGCCAGGCTCGAACAGGTCGCCGCCGCGGCGACCGCACGCCTGCGGCGCATGTCGTCGGGCCGCTACACCCTGGTCCACTCCGACGACCGCACCGGGCGCGGCCGTTCGGGCCTTGGCCTGCACGTGGTGGACGCCTGGACGGGCCGCGAGCGCGACACCTCCACGCTCTCGGGCGGCGAGACCTTCTTCGCCTCGCTCGCCCTGGCGCTGGGCCTCGCCGACGTCGTCACCGACGAGGCGGGCGGCGTACGGCTCGACACGCTCTTCATCGACGAGGGTTTCGGCAGCCTCGACGACCAGACCCTCGACGAGGTCCTCGACGTCCTGGACTCGCTGCGCGAACGGGACCGCAGCGTCGGCATCGTGAGCCACGTCGCGGACCTGCGACGCCGCGTCCACGCGCAGCTGGAGGTCGAGAAGGGACGTGCGGGATCGGTCGTACGGCAGCGCGGCGGGGTCTGACGAACCAGGTCAGCGGCCCAGCGGGCGCCTCGGCAGGGGCGAGGAGTAGACGATGCTCGTGGTCACCGACCCCAGCGCGCCGATCTTCCCCGCGACCTCCTCCAGGTGACCCATCGAGCGCGCGGCGACCTTGATGACGAAGCAGTCGTCACCGGTCACGTGGTGCGCCTCCAGGATCTCGGGGGTCACCTCGACCAGGTCGTGGAACGGCTTGTAATGGCCGTTCGGGTAGCGCAGGCGCACGAACGCCAGGATGGGCAGACCGAGACGCTCCGGATCGACCACGGCCGCGTACCCCTGGATCACGCCCGCCTCCTCCAGGCGGCGGACCCGTTCGGTGACGGCGCTCGCGGACATGGAGACGGCACGGGCCAGCTCGGCATAGCTGGCGCGGCCCTCACGCTGGAGGACGTCGAGGATGCGCCAGTCGGTGGCGTCCGTGGAATAACCGGTCATGCCTGAGAGGTAACAGGGGAATCCCCGGCGGATCAAGAGGTAGGCCGGGGATCGGATCTTCTGGGGCGGCGGCTTCGCCCGTAGATTTCTGGCCATGAGCACAGTGACGAACACCGAGCCGACGACCGCCCCGGCCACGGCGGCCGCCGCCCCCGGCGCCCCGAACCCCGTCCTGCGGGTCGCCCCCGCCGTCCCGGCGGCCGCCGCCGCGTACTTCGGCGCGAGCCTCGCCTTCCACGCCGACGTGTCCGACGTCGCCTCCGCGCTCGCCGCCGACGGCGACCCCGGCTTCGTCGTGCTCGACTCCCGCTCGACCGAGTCCTGGGACCAGGGGCACATCCCCGGCGCGATCCACCTGCCCACCGCGCTCATCGCCGAGCAGGCCGGGCAACTCCTCGACCAGTCCGTCCCCGTCGTCACCTACTGCTGGGGTCCGGGCTGCAACGGCGCGACCCGCGCCGCCCTCGCCCTGGCCCAACTGGGCTTCCAGGTCAAGGAGATGCTGGGCGGCTTCGAGTACTGGGTCCGCGAGGGCTTCACGTTCGAGACCTGGGAGGGCAGCGAGCGCCGTACGCCCGACGCTCTGACGGCCCCGCTGGACGCGGACGACTGCGGCTGCTGAGGCCCATCAAAGGACCGACGCGAAGGACCGATGCGAAGGGCCGACGCGAAGGGCCGACGCGCAGGGACGGTTCAAAGGGCCGACAACTCGTCCACCAGGTCGTCGAGGCCCAGCGACCCCTGCGACAACGCGGCCATGTGCCACGCCTTCGCGTCGAAGGCATCGCCAAGGCGCCGCCGCGCGTTCTCGCGCCCCAGCAGCCAGGCCCGCTCGCCCAGCTTGTAGCCGATGGCCTGGCCGGGGATGGAGAGGTAGCGGGTCATCTCGCTGGCCACGTACTCCGTGGGACGGCTGCAGTGCGCGTCGTAGAACTCCTGCGCGAGGTCGGGGGTCCAGCGCTCGCCCGGGTGGAAGGGCGCGTCCGCCGGGATCTCCAGCTCCAGGTGCATGCCGATGTCGACGATGACGCGCAGCGCCCGCATCATCTGGGCGTCCAGATAGCCGAGCCTGCGCTCGGCGTCCGTGAGGAAGCCGAGCTCGTCCATGAGCCGCTCGGCGTACAGCGCCCAGCCCTCCGCGTTGGCGCTGACGATTCCGATCGTCGCCTGGTAGCGGGAGAGATCCTCCGCCACGTGCGCCCACTGCGCCAGCTGGAGATGGTGGCCGGGCACGCCCTCGTGGTACCAGGTGGAGACCAGGTCGTAGACGGGGAAGCGGGTCTCGCCCATCGTCGGCAGCCACGTCCGGCCGGGACGCGAGAAGTCCTCCGACGGGCCCGAGTAGTACGGGGCCGCCGCGCCGCCCGGCGGGGCGATGTGGGACTCGACCTTCCGCACCCGCTCGGCGAGTTCGAAGTGCGTGCCGTCCAGCGCCTCGATCGCGTCGTCCATCAGCTCCTGGAGCCAGACCCGCACCTCCTCCACACCCTCGATGTGCGTGCCGTGCTCGTCGAGGTGCGCCAGTGCCACCCACGGAGTGGCCGCGCCGGGCAGGACCTTCTCGGCCTCGGTGCGCATCTCGCCGAGCAGCCGGTGGAATTCGGCCCAGCCGTACGCGTACGCCTCGTCGAGGTCCAGGTCGGTGCCGTTGAAGTAGCGCGACCAGCGGGCGTAGCGCTCGCGGCCCACCGTGTCGGGCGCGCCCTCGATCGCGGGCGCGTACACGTCCCGCATCCAGTCGCGCAGCGCCACGACCGACGCGGTGGCGGCGCGCGCCGCCTCGTCCAGTTCGGTGCGGAGCGCGTCCGGGCCGTCGGAGGCGAACTCCTCGAACCAGCCGCGGCCCTCGCTCCCGCCGGGACCCGCCCACTCGCCGAGCTGCTCGATGAAGGTGGCGGTGGGACGGGGAGCCGCGAACAGCTTGCGCTTCAGGCCCAGTTCGAGCGAGGCGCGATAGCCCTCGTACGCGGCCGGTACGGCCCGCAGCCGTTCGGCGATCGCCGTCCAGTCCTCGGCCGTCTCCATCGGCGTCACGGTGAAGATCTCGCGCACCGCGTGCGGAATCGTGTGCAGATTGCCGACCGCGCGCAGCCCCTCGCCCGCCTCGTGCACCGCGAGTTCGGCGGTGAGCCGCTCCCGCAGCAACCGCCCGCACCGGCGCTCGGCCTCGGTTCCGGCGCCGGGCAGCCGCTCCGCCTCGTCGAGCCGGGCGAGCGTCCTGCGGGCGAGCTCCGCCACGGCGTCCTGGCCCGCGGGCGAGGTGTCCGGGAGCTTGCTGTGGCTGGCCTTGACGCCGAGATACGTGCCGTTGATGGGGTCGAGGGCGATGAGCTCGTCGACATAGGAGTCGGCGACCTGGCGGGGCAGTGGGCTCGTGTTCTCGCCCGCGTTCGAGATCTTCATGTCTGACATGCGGACATCCTCGTACGCGGAACATGCTCGCGTCATCACGATTGGCCGGAGCTCTGCCCTTGGTCATCGGCCCCGGGGCCCGGCGGCAGGAGCGGTCCGCACTCCCACTGCTGGAAGATCAACCGCGTCTCCACGCGGGCCACTTCGCGCCGTGCCGTGAACTCGTCGAGGACGAGCCGCTGCAGGTCCGCGGTGTCGGCCACCGCCACGTGCACCAGATAGTCGTCGGGCCCCGCGAGATGGAACACCGACCGCGACTCCGGCAGCGCCCTGATCCGGTCCACGAACGGCCCGACGAGCTCCCGCCGGTGCGGGCGCACCTGCACGGAGAGCAGCGCCTCAAGGCCGCGTCCGAGCTTCGCCGGATCGAGCCGCAGCTGATGCCCGAGAATCACACCGGAGCGGCGCAACCGGGAGATACGGTCCAGACAGGTCGACGGGGCGACGCCGACCTGGGCCGCGAGATCGCGGTAGGTGATCCGGGCATCGTTCTGCAGCAGCCGCAGTATGCGGAGATCCACCGGGTCCAGTACGACAGATTCAGCCACGCGCCGAACGTAGCACGGGCTTCAACTACCAGTCACCGGCCTTTGTTCAGGCTGTGGGGCATGGACACGAACACGGAACCCCGCACCGGATCCGGCCACCCGACCCCGACCCCGGCACCACCCGCCCCGCGCGCCCTCGCCACCGAGGCCGTGCACGCCGGACGCGACGACCTGGCCGGGCTCGGCCTGCACGCCGCGCCGATCGACCTGTCCACCACCTACCCGTCGTACGACACCCGCGGCGAGGCCGCGCGCATCGACGCCTTCGCCGCCGACGGCGCCCTGGACGACGGACCGCCCGTCTACGCCCGCCTCGCGAACCCGACGGTGGCCCGCTTCGAGACCGCCCTCGCGCGGCTGGAGGGGACACAGAGCGCGGTCGCCTTCGCGAGCGGCATGGCGGCGCTGACCGCGGTCCTTCTCGTGCGCGGAGCGGCGGGACTGCGCCACGTCGTGGCGGTCCGCCCGCTGTACGGCTGTAGCGACCACCTCCTGACGGCGGGGCTGCTGGGCTCCGAGGTGACCTGGGTCGATCCGGCCGGGATAGCCGACGCCATCCGCCCCGACACGGGCCTGGTGCTCGTCGAGTCGCCCGCCAATCCGACCCTGGCCGAGCTCGATCTGCGTGCGGTGGCCAAGTCCTGCGGCACGGTGCCGCTGCTGGCCGACAACACCTTCGCGACGCCCGTCCTCCAGCGGCCCGTCGAGAGCGGGGCGCGGCTCGTGCTGCACAGCGCCACCAAGTACCTGGGCGGGCACGGAGACGTCCTGGGCGGAGTGATCGCGTGCGACGAGGAGTTCGCGCGGCAGCTGCGGCAGGTCCGGTTCGCCACCGGCGGAGTGCTGCATCCGCTGGCCGGATACCTGCTGCTGCGCGGTCTCTCCACGCTGCCGGTGCGGGTGCGCGCCGCGTCCGCGAACGCGGCGGAGCTCGCGCGGCGCCTTGCCGCCGACCCGCGCGTGCGCCGCGTGCACTATCCGCGTCTGGGCGGCGCCATGGTCGCCTTCGAGGTCCGCGGCGATCCGCACGCGGTGACCGCCGGGGTGCGGTTGATCACCCCGGCGGTCAGCCTCGGCAGCGTCGACACGCTCATCCAGCATCCGGCGTCCATCAGCCACCGGGTCGTGGACGCGGCGGACCGGCGCTCGTCGGGCGTGAGCGACAGCCTGCTGCGTCTGTCGGCCGGGCTTGAGGACGTCGAGGACCTGTGGCAGGACCTCGACCGCGCCCTCGGGAGCCCTCGGCCGTCCGGCACCGGCACAGGTGCCGACGCCGGCGCGTCGGCCGATGTGCCCCGGGTCAGTGCTGCTCGGCCCGCCCCTGCGGCTGGTCGTACGGCAGTCGCGAGCTGACCGGCGTCGCTTCGAGGCGGGCGGTGATGACCAGCGTGCCTTCCTCGATCTGGTAGTCGAGGGGAAGGCCGAGGCCGCGCATCGCGGCGACCATGCCCGTGTTGGAGGCCTGCGTCACCGCGTACACGCTCTCGCAGCCGGCCTCGACCGCCAACGCCACCAGGCGGCCCAGGAGTTCGCTGCCGATGCCGCGGCGCTGCCAGTCGTCCTCGACGAGCAGCGCGATCTCGGTCTCGTCGCCGTCCCAGAGCAGATGGCCGATGCCGACGATGCGCCCGGACGCGGTCTGCACGGCCAGGGTGCGGCCGAACCGCGGGCTGAGCAGGTGGTTGAGGTAGCGGTCCGCGTCCCGTACGGGGCCGTGGTAGCGCATGCCGAGGGTGCGCTGCGAGCAGCGCTCGTGCATGGCCTTGGCCGCGTCGACATCGGTGGTGTCGGCCCGGCGGACGGTGATGGGGCTGCCCTCGGCGAGGGTCAGTACGTCCTGGCTGCGCGGCATGCGCGGGCCCAGCCGGGTGTCGAGCTCGACCAGGGCACGCGCGCGGGCGAACTCGGTGGGCGTGAACGGCAGGTACGGCCGCTCCACGGTGATCACTTCGCCGTCCGGGGCCTGTAGCCGCAGCACCGTGCCCTCGCCCTCCAGCGCGCCCTCGACGGGTGCGCCCTCGGCGGGCTTGGCCGCCCGCGGCCCGGCGGTGGACTGGGCCTTGGCGGGCAGGGAGCGGATGGTGCAGCGGCCCAGCAACTGGCGCAGGGCGAGCGGCAGTTCGGCGGCGTCGAGGGCGGTGCGGGTGGCCAGGCTCAGGATACGGGTGGGGGCGTCCACCAGGTCGTGGGCGTCCGCACGCTCGATCCAGGTGCCCGATCCGCCCGCGTGCGCGACGCCCCGGGTGATCTCGGCCGCGGGCAGGTCGGCGGGGGCGCGCAGCAGGAACTCGTCGACGGTGCCTTCGGCCAGCGGGTGCGCCTGGAGGCTCAGGATGTCGACCCTGCCGTGCGCCAGCGCGGTGCACAGGGCGGCGAGCGAGCCGGGCTCGTCCCGCACCGTGGTGCGCATCCGCCACAGCGTCGTCGCCCCTGCGGACGACTCCGTGGCGATGGCCCCGGCCTGTTCCATGGCCGTCATGGGGCCGCTCCGCGACCCGCCCTGCTGGCTGGTCCGCTGCCCGGCGGCGTGCGGCCGGGCGCCGGTATCGTCCGCTGTCGGGGGTGCGTGGTTGTGGCGGCGTGCCCACCATGTGTGGAACCCGACCGTGGCGAGCAGCACCACGGCCGAGATTACGAGCAGGGCGGGGCCGTCCGGGCCGTGCCCGATCATGTTCGCCACCGCGTCCGCCACGGCCACGGCCGTGAACAGGGCGGCGAGTTCCACCAGATCCCGCCGCCAGTGGTGAACGGGACGGCCATGTTTGGTTCGCGTCACATCAGACATGTCTGTACTCATACGGCCACTGTGGAGGAAGGGTGTTGCGTGATCACGAACGTTTTGTGACTGATGGGTTAAGACGCCTTCTGTCCGTTTAGTTCAACTTTGCTCTTCCTTGGTATCCGGACATGACCTCTTGCTGTCCCTTCGGGGGTGAAATCACTGCTGTCCCACCTGGCCCGGCCGCAGTGCCTTGGAGAACAGCACCCCGCCGCCCTCCTGTCGCAGCCGCACGGTCAGCTCGCCGCTGGCCCCGTCGATGTCGACCTCGCCGAAGTACTGCGGGGTCTCGGCCGGTGAGGTGTTGGCGCGGTTCGGCGCCTTCACGAAGCGCTGCTCGGCGCCGAACGTCCCGTCGAGCTTGAGCGCCTGGAAGCCGCCCGCGGCCAGCGGCCCCGAGACGAACTCCCAGAACGGCGCGAAGTCCTTGAACGCCGCACGCGAGGGGTCGTAGTGCTGGGCCGAGGTGTAGTGCACGTCGGCGGTCAGCCACACCGTCCCGGTGACCTTGCGGTGCTTGATGTGCCGCAGCAGCTCGGCGATCTGCAGCTCGCGGCCCAGCGGCGCGCCCGGGTCGTTCTGCGCGACGGCCTCGAAGTTCGCCGCGCCGTCGGGCACGACGAGGCCCAGCGGCATGTCGGACGCGATGACCTTCCAGGTGGCGCGCGAGCGCGACAGCTCCCGCTTGAGCCACCGCAACTGCCGGGCGCCCAGGATGCCGGTGGTGTCGTCGGGCTGGCGGCCGGGCGAGTTGGCGTTGCGGTAGGAGCGCATGTCCAGGACGAACACGTCCAGGAGCGGCCCGTGCCGCAGCACGCGGTACACCCGGCCGTCCTCGTCGCCCGGCGGGAGCGTGGAGATCGGGTAGTACTCGCTGAACGCGCGCAGGGAGCGCCCGGCCAGGACGTCCACGTTCTTCTCCGTGTAGCGGGGGTCGGTCAGGATCTGCCCCGGATACCAGTTGTTGCGCACCTCGTGGTCGTCCCACTGGACGATGGAGGGCACCTGCGCGTTGAAGCGCCGCAGGTTCTCGTCGAGCAGGTTGTAGCGGAAGGCGCCGCGGAACTCCGCCAGCGACTCGGCGACCTTCGACTTCTCCTCCGTGGTCACGTTCCGCCACACCCTGCCGTCGGGCAGGGTGACGCTGGGCAGGATGGGCCCGTCGGCGTAGATGTTGTCGCCGCTGCACAGGAAGAAGTCCGGGTCCCTCTGGCGCATCTCGTCGAAGATGCGCCAGCCGCCGCGGTCCGGGTTGATGCCCCACCCCTGGCCCGCGATGTCGCCCGACCACAGGAAGCGCACGCCTTCCTTGCGCCCCTTCGGTGTCGTACGGAACGTGCCGGTGACCGGCTCGCCGGTACGTCTGGGGTCGTCGGGGTCGGCCAGGATCACGCGGTAGTGG
Organism: Streptomyces sp. NPDC054047; assembly: GCF_055585065.1. Classification (NCBI taxonomy): domain Bacteria; kingdom Bacillati; phylum Actinomycetota; class Actinomycetes; order Kitasatosporales; family Streptomycetaceae; genus Streptomyces; species Streptomyces sp. NPDC054047. The sequence goes on from NZ_JBVJKV010000013.1 coordinate 129,784, forward strand.
ATCTGCTCGCCCGCGGGCAGTCCGCGCAGCCGTGTCGTCCCGGTGAAGTCCGTGTCCGGGCCGAGCACCGGGCCCTTCCAGCGGGTGGGGTTGCGGAACGACTCCGTGGCGGACGTCTCCACGATCATGCGCGCCGGTCGGTCCGAACGCACCCACACCAGGCCCGCGTGCGCCGTCACGTCACCGGCCTGCACACCCCACTCGGCCCGCGGACGCCCGGACCGGGCGAACGCCGGAGCGGCCCCGGCGAGAGACGGCACGGCCAGTGCCGCAGGCACGGCGAGCGAACCGCGCAGCACACTGCGGCGGCGAGGGGACGGGCTCGGCTCAGGGTGTGACATGAATGCGCCTCCAGTGACAGGTCCGACCAGTGTGCAGGGCCACAACTAGTGGTGCGCGGCGGCGCACACACAAACCCCAAGTGAACAACTGCCCATGGGTACAAGGGAACCGGTGTGCGAACGGCATGTCGCCCGTGCCGTCTCCTACATCTCCGGTCGCAGGTCCCCAGTCGCGGCACACCCGCCGCGCGCCCGAGGCCGGACGGCCGATGTCCGAAGATCGTTCGCTGGCTACGCTCGGGAGACAGGGGTGCGCGGCCGAGCGCGCCGCGTCCGAAGGGGGAGTCCCATGCCGGTCAACGGTCAGAGCCACATCCGCATCGCCCGTCCGTCCCGCGATCTCGCCGCGGCGGAGCGCTTCTGGGTGACGGGCCTCGGCCTGGACGTCGTATGGCGGTCGGAGGGCGGCGGCGCGCCCGGCGAGCACGACCTGCTCATGGCCGGATGGCCGGACGCCTCCTGGCATCTCGAACTCGTGCACGAGGCGGACAAGCCGGTCCGACCGCGCCCCACGGAGGAGGACCTGCTCGTCGTCTACCTCGACGAGCCCGTCCCCGACGAGCTGGTGGCACGCCTCGAAGCGCACGGCGGCACCCGCGTCCAGTCGCCCAACCCGTACTGGAACGAGTGGGGCGTCACCGTCGAGGACCCGGACGGCTACCGCCTGGTGCTCTGCACGCGCGCGTGGTCCAACTCCTGATCAGGCGCTCCGGGCGGCCTCGGCGACCAGCCGTACTCCCTCGGTGATCCTGGCGGGCGTCAGATGGGCGTAGCCGAGGACGAGGCGCACCCCGGAGCCCACCGCCGAGCCGTCGTCACTGCCGTAGGCGCTCAGCGGCCGGACGGTGACCCCGGCCGCCGCCGTACGCCGCAGGAAGTCCTCCTGCGGTCCGCAGTGCTCGGGCAGCCGGGCGATGACGTGCAGTCCGGCGGCGATCCCGGTGACCTCCGTGCCGGGCAGGTGCTCGTCGAGCGCCGCGACCAGCGTGTCCCTGCGCTCCCGGTAGGCACGCTGGCAGCGGCGCAACTGGCGGTCGTAGTCCCCGCGTTCGACGAACCGCGCGAGCAGCGCCTGGTCGAGCGCCGGATTGCCCAGGTCCATCATGCGCTTGCGGGCGACGACCTCGTCGGTCATCGACTCCGGCACCAGCAGCCACCCCAGGCGAAGCCCCGGCGCGAGCGACTTGCTGACCGAGCCCGTGTACGCGACGTGCCCCGGGTCGAGCCCTTGCAGCGCGCCCACCGGGGCGCGGTCGTAGCGGAAGTCCCCGTCGTAGTCGTCCTCGATGATCAGACCGTCCACGGACCGCGCCCAGTCCAGGAGTTCGGTGCGCCGCCGTGCCGAGTAGCCGATGCCCAGGGGGAACTGATGGGCGGGCGTGGTGAGGACCGCACGCAGCCCCCGCTCCCTCAGTACGCCGGTGACCATGCCCTCGTCGTCGAGCGGGACCGGCACCGTGCCGACGTCCGCCGATGCGAACAGCTCGCCGTGCTGCGGGCTTCCGGGGTCCTCGACGCCGACCGTGCGCACCCCGCGCGCGTGCAGCACGAAGCCGACCAGGGCGGTGGCCTGCGCCACTCCGGAGCAGACGACGATCCCCTCGGGGTCGGCGACCACGCCCCTGCGGCGTACGAGCAGTTCGGCGAGGGCCGTACGCAGCCGGGGCAGGCCCCGCGGGTCGGGGTAGCCGAGTGCGTGATGGGGCAGTTCGGCCAGGACGCCGCGGTGCGCGGCCGCCCACGCGGCGCGCGGGAACAGGGACAGATCGGGGGTGCCCGCGATGAAGTCCACGCGCGCGTGGACGGGACGCGGCGCCAGATCGCGTGCGCCGCGTGCGGCGGTCCGGGCCGCCCCGCCCACCCAGGTCCCCGCGCCGCGGTCGCTGCGCAGATAGCCCTCGGCCGTCAGCTGCTCGTACGCCTCGGTGACGAGCCCCCGCGAAACGCCCAGGTCGGCAGCGAGTTCACGGCTGGACGGCAGCCGCGTCCCCGGCGCGAGCCGCCCGGCCCTGACCGCGTCGCGCAGCGCCGACTGGAGACTGCGGCCACGGCTGCGGGCGGGGGCGGACGCGGCGGGGAGCAGCAGCTCCCAGGCGGCGGTGCCCGGTGCCCGCCCCGATCCTGACGTCATCGGGTGCGCCTCCTGAGCGTGACGGTGGACGGGCGAGGCGAAGTGGTCCCCGAAAAGGCCCCGGAAGTGGACCTTAAACCGGTCCGCGTCCGTTCCTAGCGTCAGGGACATGAACACGAACCCCACCCGCGGAGCCGGCGGAGCCCATGGATCCCTGCTCGCGGCACTCGCCTGCCTCCTCGTCGGCGGCTCCTTCACCGCCAACAGCCTCCTCGGCGACTACCCGTACGCGGGCGGCCAGTTCCTGCGCTACGGCCTGGCCTGCCTGCTGCTCCTGCCGCTGCTCGGGCGGGGCGCGACGGCGCCGCTGCGGCGTCTGACGGGGCGCCAGTGGGGGCGGCTCGCGGTGCTCGCCGCCGTCGGCATGGTCGGCTTCAACCTGGCGATCCTGGCCGCCGAACGCACGGCGGAACCTGCCGTACCGGGTGTCCTCGTAGGCTGCGCACCGGTCGTGGTGGCGGTCATCGTGCCGCTCCTTGAGGGGCGGCAGCCGCAACGGACGGTCATGTACGGGGCGTTGATCGTGGCCGCCGGTGCCTTCACGGTGCAGGGGTGGGGCCGTACGGACCTGGTCGGCATCCTCTTCTCCGTGGGCGCGCTCGCGGGCGAGGTCGGGTTCGCCGTCCTGGCCGTGCCCGTGCTGCGGCCGCTCGGCCCGAAGCTGCTCTCCGCCACGGTGTGCGGGATCGCCGCCGCCGAGTCCGCCGTCATCGGGGTCCTGGCCGACGGCGGGAACTGGCTGCGGGTGCCCGACGCCACCGAGGCGGCGGCCCTGCTGTGGCAGGCGGCGATCGTCACCGTCATCGGGTTCGTCTGCTGGTACTCGGGCATCCAGCGCATCGGCGCCGAGCGCGCCACCCTCTTCTCCGGGCTCATTCCCGTCGCGGCGGCCTTCACCGCCCCCTTGGTCGGCACCGGCACCTACGGCGTTCCGCAGGCCGTGGGCAGCGCGCTCGTCGGCGCCGGGGTGGCCCTGGGCTCCGGGGCGCTAGGCGGCCGGTTCGCGGCGGCACGTGTCCAGGACCACGCGCGCGACCAGCGCCGGATCGTCGTTCATCGGGACGTGCCCGCACCCGGGAAGCCGCACCAGGCGGGCCCCGGGGACGGCGTGCTTGGCGCGCACCCCCTGGCGGCGCAGCAGGATGCGGTCACGTGCGCCCCACGCGACGGTGACCGCGATGCCGGGCACGTCGTCGGCGAAGAGCACGTCGCGCCCGGCGGCCAGGGTCTGCTCGAACCCCGTGGCGTCGCGCAGCGCGAGCGTCTCGGCGACGACGGCCTCGGGTGAACGGCGGCCGGGACGGGCGTAGATGGTGCTGGTGAGCGCCGCGCGCCCGGCCGCGGTCCGCGAGAGCCGCTGGATCAGCGGCAACGGAAGGAGCCGCGCCCCGTGCCGCATCGCGAGCAGGGTGTTGAACGCGTACCGCCGCTCCCCGGGCGTCCAGAAGCCGGCCGGGGACAGTGCGGTGACCGAGCGCACGAGCTTCTCGCGGCCGAGCTCCAGGGCGAGCAGACCGCCCAGCGAGTTGCCCGCCACGTGCGGACGCTCGATCCCCAGCGCCTCGCACAGCGCGCCGAGCACGGACACCACCGTCGCTATGTCGTAGGGAAGCTCGTCGGGAAGCGCGGGGGACTCGCCGAATCCGGGCAGGTCCACGGCGATCACGTCGTACTCGGCGGCCAGAATGTCGAACACCAGGCCCCATGCCTGGCGGTGGTGGCCGATCCCGTGCAGCAGGAGCAGCGGCTCGCCCTCGCCCGCGCGTTCGTAGGCGACGGACAGGGTCCGCGGGCCGCCGGACGTCTCGACGCTGAAGGACACCTCTGCGGCCATTGCTGCTCCAGTCCCCGCCGCGTGGCGACGGTCCTCAGACACCTTAGACACCTTGTCAGCAACAATTACCGCTCAGTAGCCTCCAGTTCAAGGGGGAGGGGGCAACGGCCGCCGGTCCGGTGTGGGGCGCGCCGCACTCATTTCGCCTGGACACCGGGGAATCCGTCGGCTGGGATGGAGAGGTGGCAACCGACACCGCGACCGACGTCTTCGAAGAGCACCGGCCCGTCCTGATGGGCGTGGCCTACCGCATGCTCGGCCGGGTGGCCGACGCGGAGGACATCGTGCAGGAGGCCTGGCTGCGCTGGTCCTCGGCCGACCAGGCGCAAGTGCGCGAACCGCGCGCCTACTTGGTGCGCGTCACCACGCGGCTCGCCATCGACCGGCTGCGCCACGTGCAGTCGCGGCGCGAGTCCTACGTGGGCCCCTGGCTGCCCGAACCGCTGGTCACCGACTACGGGCCGACCGTCCCGGACACCGCCGAGCAGGCCGTGCTCGCCGACTCCGTGTCCATCGCCGTCCTGGTCGTCCTGGAGTCCCTCTCGCCCCTGGAGCGCGCGGTGTTCGTGCTGCGGGAGGCCTTCGGGTTCCCGTTCTCGGAGATCGCCCTCACGCTGGACCGCGGCGAGCCGGCGGTACGGCAGCTCGCGGCGCGCGCCCGCAAGCACGTCGACGAGGGAAGGCCGCGCTACGCGGTGGATCCGGACGAACGCCGGAACCTGACCGAGCGGTTCCTCGCCGCGGCGACCAGCGGCGACCTGGACGGCCTGATGTCCCTGCTGGCTCCGGACGTACGTCTGGTCGGCGACAGCGGCGGCAAGACCAGGGGGCCGCTGCGCGTCATCGAGAGTGCCGACAAGGTGGGCCGTTTCCTGGACGGTGCGGTCCGGCGGGGCGTGCCGGAGGGGGCGGAGGTGGAAGCCCGGTTCCTGGAGATCAACGGCGCGGCGTCCCTGCTGCTCCTGGTCGACGGCAAGCCGGACTCCATCGTCCAACTGGACGTCGTCGACGGGCAGATCGCGAACTTCTACATCATCCGTAACCCGGACAAGCTGGTCGGGTTCGCCTCGTAGAAGCCAATTGGCAGACCCCCGTCCACTCAGGGCGGGGGTTTTGTCTTGTTCGCTACGTGTACGTGACCCGACGCCAACATCGCGTGAATGCTCTGTGGCATCGTCCCTGTGCGGGCTGTAACGGATCGAGGATTGGTCTTGACCAAGGGTGGGTGCCGCTCTATCGTCGCAGAGATAGTGCAGGAACCTTTAATAAACAAGGGCGCTAAAAAGCCGCCGGTACACGGCGATTGCGGAGGACAGGGTGGGGACCACGCAGCTGGAAACGGCACCGGAGCCGAAGTACTGGCACCTCAAGACCGTGCTCAGCGAGGCACTCGACTCCGAGTTCACCGTCGGTGAGATCCTGCCCAACGAACGTGATCTCGCGGCCCGCTTCGGCGTGGCCCGCGCCACGCTCCGTCAGGCACTCGAGCAGCTGGAGCTGGAAGGCAGGCTGCAGCGCCGCCGCGGTGTCGGCACGACCGTCGCCCCGCCGCGGATGGGTGTGGCCGTCGGATCCGCACAAGGCACCTGGCCGGGCGAGGTCGGCGACGCCTGGCAGCCCGCCGACTGCGCACCGGCGGTCCCGCCCGCCGAGGTGGCCCGCATGCTGGAGGTCCACCCCGACGAACAGGTGCACGTCGTGCGGCGTACGCGCGTCTCGCACGGCCAGCCCGTGGCCGCCGAGCTGCTGTACGTGTCGACGGCGTCCGTCCCGGAGCTCTCCGCCATAGACGCCCCGTCCGGACCCTCACGCGCGCGTGGCGTGCTGCGCGAGCTGCACCGTCTGGGCCTCGAAGGACAGGACCGCGCCGTCGAACTCGGCTCGGCCCGCGCGGACGACGCCAAGGCGCTCGACCGGCTGCCGGGAGCCCCGGTCCTCGTCGTGACGACCCGCTTCCTCGCCGAGGGACGCACCGCCGCGGTCTCCGTGGCGACCTACCGCGCCGACACCTGCCGCCTCACGTTCGGCGACGCGGGCGGCGTGGAGATCCATCACGGCCCGGAGCGCCAGGCTTCCTGACCCCGCTCTACTCGTGCACGGCGATCTTCTCGTGCACGGCGATCTTCTTGTGCACGGCGCGTCGCCTCAGCGGCGCGCCGTGACCGTGCCCTCCACCGCGAACAGCTGCTCCTCGACATGGTCGAGGGCCAGCCGCAGCGCGCCCGTCGCGACGGCGGCCTCGCCGAGCACCGACAGGGCCACCCGCGGCGGCCGCAGGCAGTAGCGGGCCAACTCCCGGCGCAGCGGCTCCAGTACGCCGTCCAGACCGGCCGCCCAGCCACCCACGACGACCAGTTCGGGGTCCAGGGCGAGCACCAGCGCCGCCACGTCGTGCACCAGGCGCTGGATGAACCGCTCCACGGCCTGCCGCGCCCGCTCGTCGCCCTCGCGCGCGTGGGCGAACACCTCCGCCACCGCCTGCTCGTCGAGCGGGTGCAGCGGCTCGTCCGTGGTCGAAAGAAGCGTCTCGGGGGTCACGTCACGGCCGAGCAGGTGTAGGGCGCCGATCTCCCCGGCGGCGCCGCCGTACCCGCGGTGCAGCCGCCCGCCGATCAGCGCGCCGGCTCCCGGGCTGAGCCCCGCGAGGACGAACACCATGTCGTCCACCTCGGTCGCCGCACCCTTCCAGTGCTCGGCCACGGCCGCCGTGTTCGCGTCGTTCTCCACCAGGACCGGGCACTTGAAGGACCGGCGCAGGCGCTCGCCCAGCGGGAGTCCCGTCCACTCGGGCAGCGCGGTGCCCAGGCGGACCGTGCCGTCCGCCTCCACGATGCCGGGGCTGCCGACGCCCACCGCGCGCAGGGAGCTGCGGGCGATCTGGCCGCGGCGCAGCAGATCGGCGACCGCCGTGCGCAGCCGCTCGATGCGTTCGTCCGCCGGGGCCGTCTCGTCCACGTCCCTGGCCACCGTGCCCATCACCCGGCCGTCCAGGTCCGAGAGGACGGCGGCCACCCGGTGCGGGCCGATCTCCAGGCCCAGCAGGTGCCCCGCCTCGGCCCGGAAGCGGAACCTCCGGGCGGGCCGTCCCTGGCGTCGGGCCGCGCCTTCCTCGGCGGCGGTCTCCACCACGAGCCCGGCCTCGATGAGCCCCTCGACCACGCCTTCGACGGTCGGCCTCGAAAGCCCGGTCACCCGGGTGATCTCGGTCAGTGTCGCGAAGTCCGCCGCACGCAGCGCGTGCAGCACCACCGCGGAGTTGATCCGCCGCAGCAGAGAGGGATCCCCGCCGGTCAGCCGCCCCAACGTCCGTCCTCCCAGCTCGTGCGCATGTTGGGCGGATCGTACTCGCCGGGGCCCACCGCTGCGAGTGCCGGGCCCACCTGTGACACAGAGTGCCGGTCAGCGGTGACTCACCGCGGCGCGTCTCCCGCGCCGCGCCGCGGGCCCTCCCGGGGCGCCATGGTGTCCGCTCCTTGCTCCGCGGGGGCCAGGAGCGTCGCGAACACGGCACGCAGTTTGCCCGCGGTCTCCCGGGAGAACATGCCGACGAGCGCGCCCAGCGCGGTCACGCCGTACGGATTGATGTCGCTGGACGACGCCATGGTGGTGGTCAGGCCGCCACGCAGCACGAAGTACACGACGAGGGCCAGACTCGCCCCGGCGAACGGCTCGACGACATACATCAGCACCCAGCTGCGCCGCAGCCCTCGGTTGCCCACGTACCAGTAGAGCGAACGCAGCGTGTGGATCACCGCGCCCAAGCCCCCGGCAGCGGCAACGACGATGAACAGCCTTGTCTCGCGGAGCAGATCGGGGGACCAGAACAGCACGCGCACCTGTGCCGCCTTCTCCACCCGCTGGGCCGCTCCGGGAGTGGGCGGAGGCGGCCATGTCTGGACGAGCGTGACACCGAGCGTCGACGCCATGAGGATCAGCAGGCCTGCCAGCAGGACGATGTCCCGCGTCCCGGCGTACTGCGTGCCCACGGTCGACGGGGTGGGGTCATCGGCCATCGCGGCTCAGGCGCCGCATGGCGACCGCCGTGGCGGCCAGGGCGCCGACCTCGTCGTGGTAGGGCTTGGCCGTCAGGGTGACGTCGTCGCCGGCCGTGGAGAAGGCCTGCTTGCGGACCGTCTTGTGCACGGCGGTCATGAACGACCGCGCCGATTCGAATTCGCCGTCCGAGACGAGTCCGGCGGGTCCGTAGAGCACGATCCGGTCGGGGTTCGTCAGGTTGATCAGCGCCGAGAGGCCGATGCCTAGCGCCTCGCCGGTCCTGCCGAGGACTTCCTCGACGTACTTGCGGCATTCGTCGTTCGACAGCAGGGCCAGGGCCGCGTCCAGGCCTTCGGCGGTCCGGCCGGTCAGGGCGCGTATCTCGTCGGCGATGGCATCGGTGCCCGCGACGCTCTCCAGGCAGCCGCGGTTGCCGCAGCTGCACAGCGGGCCGTCGGAGCGCACCACCACGTGGCCGATCTCACCGGCGGAGCCCGCCGCGCCGTGGTGTACGCGGCCGTTGAGCATCAGGCCCGCACCGATGCCGTGGTCGAGGATCACCGCGGCATCGGTGCGTCCGGTCCCGGGCCCGGTGAGCGTCTCCTCCAGCTGGGCCAGGGCGTTGGCGTCGTTCTCGAGCACGGTCGGCAGCCCGGTCGCCCTGCGCAGTGGCTCGGCCAGGGAGAAACCCGTCCAGCCCGCACCGGTGGCGTAGTTCGGGGCGTAGACGACGGTTCCGCGGGCCGCGTCGACATGGCCGCCGATCTCCACTCCGAGTCCGACCCGGCCGGCATCGGCCGGGGCCCGCGTCGCCGGGGCCTCGGCGAGCAGGTCGTGGACGAACGCGGCGAGCACCGTGACCGCCGCGTCGGCGTTCCAGACGGGCTCCAGGTCGCGCTGGGCGCGTGCGATGGCCGTGCCCCGGGCGTCGGTCACGACACCCGACAGCCGTCCGGGCCGAACCTTCACTCCCGCGAAATACTCGAAGTCCCCCAGCTGCGGCCGGGGCAGCGGCGCCGGATCGGGCTCGCTTCGACGAAGGCCGGACTCCTCGAGGTAGTGCTGGCCGCGCGGCGTGATGTCCCAGGCGTTCTGCCGCCACGCGCGGCGCTTCCAGGCGACGTCGGCATCGACCATCTTGCGGCCGATCCGGCTGATCTCGGTGATGTCCACGTCGAGTCGAGCGGCGAGCTGGGCGTTGCTCTGGCCAGGCTGCCGGGCCACCTCGACGAGGAACCGCGCCGCGTGACTGGTCGGGTCGAGGGAGAGTTGCAGCGCGGACGGCAGGCGGCGAAGCGCCCAGTACGTCACGTCGATGAGGCCCAGCAGGCGGCCGCGCAACTCCGCCGCCGCGTCGCCCTGGCCGTCGCGCAGTCGACGTTGGCGTCCGTACTGGCGGCGGAGTCCTTCATGGGCCGCCTCAAGCGCCTCCTCATCGCCCGCGAGCGAGGCGTCGGTGACCATCATGCCCAGCGAACTGAACAGCCCGTCGGATATCTCTTCCGAGGACTTCATTTCGTCCATCAAGCTCTGGATCTCGGTTGCCCGATCGTATCGCTGGCGCCTTCCGTCACTCATGTCACTCTCCTGTTCCGGCTCCCCCAATTGACGGACCTTTCCAGCGTGGAGCCATGTCAAGTGAGTGTCAAGTGAGGCCGCCATGATTCTTTTCCGCCCTTTTCAAGATCCGTACTTGCGGCCACTCCGGCTTTCTTCTGTTTCTCGGTGAATATGCCGCCTCCTTGCGTTAATATCTGGTTACGCGAAACGGCCTCGGGGGGGACCATGAACGGAAGTGTGTCGGCGAGCGGTGGCACCCATTCGATCAAAGGTGTTCTCTTACCCAAGGATCCGGCGGACCTCTTCGTCGTTCTCTACGACCTTCTCCCGGAGCGCCCCTTCCTCGGTCTCACGGCGAACCAGTGGCACGGTGACCTGTTCGTGCATCAACTGGCCGACGAAATCTGTGAGGAGGCAACGGCGAATGGCACGGTCGACACCGCTCGGGTCGAAAAAATATTCGGGCAGCACGGCGAGAAGGGCATCTTCGCCGCACTGACCGGCCTCGACCAGGTGCTCGGTGCCGTCAATCCGTTCAGTGGCGCACGCTGCCCGTCCGCCTTGAACAAGATCGCCCGCCGATACAACGAGAAGAATCAGCTCAATGATCCGGAAGGCCCGACGACCGGTTTGCTGCTGCCCCGCTGCACGCGGCCCGGGAAATTGCTCGCGCAGCCCACGGGCAGGCCCGACTTCTTCAACGTGCATCGGGTCACCGCGGACGACTGCAGGAACGTACGCCACATCGGATTCAAACAGCGAAACGGTGCGCATTTCTCCGGGAAGAAAGCGATTCCTATAGGGTCTGCACCATTACTGGAGAGCTACGACGATCTGAAGTTCGATTTCCACCAGGTGGACGGAACAACCTTTTACAAGGTGTCGACGCGGGACGAACGGCTGCGCGACCGCATCGATCACGTGGTCAAGAATCTGGACGAATCAGGTGCGGAGATCGGAGTGATGCCGGAGAGCACCCTGTCGAACGCGCTCTACGACCATTGGAAGACGCATGTCGGCACAGAACCGGAAGGCAGCCGGCTGCGGTGGGTGCTCCTGGGGACCGGTCCGCTGGGCGAGGACGACCCGCCGCCGAACCGTGCCGTCCTGGTGGACCGCTCCACCGGGGAGACGATCCTGACCCACGACAAGGTGCACGGATTCACCATGGGCAAAGGCCAGGCGGACAGGTGGCAGCTGCCGCGCCGCCCGGACCACGAGAGGGCCGCTGAGTACCTGGAGCGCGGAGAGGGCGTCACCGTCGTGGAAACCGCCATCGGCCGGGTCGCGGTCCTGATATGTGAGGACATCAAGCAGTCGACCGACTGGGAGGCGCCGCTGCGGGCCTTCGGGGTCTCCCACCTCTTCGTGCCGCTGCTCTCCTCACCGATCAGCAGGGCGATCCGCCGTTGGGACCGGCTGGCCGCGGAGCGCTGCGTCGAGGTGATCGGCGCCTGGGTGGTCCTCGCCAACAGCCTCGCCGTGGGCGACCGCATGAACCTGCCGCCGGAGAACCGCTTCAACACGCTCGTGGTCGGACCGAGGCTGCCGCGCTCGCTGGACAACGGCGACCACGTCGCCCAGTTCGCCCGGTCGGAGAACGGCACGGAACTGGCCCGCGTCGTGGAAGAGGGCCAGGAAGGCGGGGAGATGCGGCGCGACCCCGAGGGCGGCCCGCTCCCGACGATCGTCCGAGGCGGTACCGCCTAGAGGACGCTCACCCCGGTGCGACGAAACCGGACTCGTACGCGGCGATGACCGCCTGCGTCCGGTCGCGCGCCCCCAGTTTCGCGAGCACGGAACTCACGTGCGACTTGACCGTCTCGGCGCCCACGATCAGCTCGGCGGCGATCTCCGCGTTCGACAGGCCGCGCGCCATCAGGCGCAGCACGTCCGCCTCGCGCTCGGTGAGCGCGGCCCGGTCCAGGGCCGCCCTGGCCTGCGCGTTGCCGGGCCGCTGCCCGTACGCGCCCGCCAGTTGCCGCACCGCCGCGGGGAACAGCAGCGACTCGCCCTCCGCGACGAGGCGGACGGCGTTGACGATCTCCGCGGGACGGGCGCGCTTGAGCAGGAAACCGTCGGCACCCGCGCGCAGCGCCTCGTACACGTACTCGTCGTTCTCGAAGGTCGTCACCACGAGGATCTTCGGCGGGTCCTGCACCGTGCGCAGGACCGCGCGCGTGGCCTCGATTCCGTCGAGCAGCGGCATGCGGACGTCCATGGCGACCACGTCGGGCCGCAGTTGGCGCACCAGCGGAATGACAGCGGCGCCGTCGGCCGCCTCGCCGACCACCTCGATGTCGGGCTGCGCCTCCAGGACGGCGCGCAGCCCCGCGCGTACGAGGGGTTCGTCGTCGACGAGCAGGACAGTGACCGGCATCCGGTCAGCCTAGGTCACGCCAGGGGAAGCTCGACGTGCACCTGCCAGTCGCCCTCGCCGGGGCCCGTGGTGGCCCGGCCGCCGAGCAGCGTGGCCCGTTCGCGGATGCCGCGAAGACCGCTGCCGCCACGGCCGGTCGGCGGTGTCCCCTGGGGCAGCGGGTTGCGCACCTCCATGCCCAGGACCCCGTCGCCGACCGCGATCCGCACCCGTACCGGAACCGGTCCGCAGTGGCGCAGCACGTTGGTCAGCGACTCCTGGAGGATGCGGTAGCCCTCGCGTGACACCGGGCCCGGGACGCTCTCCAGGGGGCCCGTCACCTCGGTGTCGACCTTCGCCCCCGACGCGCGCGCGGAGTCCAGGAGCCGGTCGGCGTCGGCGAGCGTGGGCCCTCGGCTCGCGGGCCGCTCGTCCTCACGCAGCACCCGCAGCACCCGCTCCAGGTCTTCGAGCGCGGCCCTGCCGGTCTCCTCGATCGCGCCAAGCGCGCGGTCGGTGAACTCCGGGTCGGCGGTGGCCCGCGCGGCGCCCGCCTGCACGACGGCGACGGTCAGCGCGTGCCCGATGGAGTCGTGCAGTTCGCGCGCGATGCGGGTGCGTTCCAGGAGCTGCTCGGTGCGCTCCTCCAGGGCCGCGAGGCGCTCCTTGGGCGAGGGGCCGAGCAACTGCCGGGCGGCCGAGGTCATCAGGCGGCCCCCGACCACCATGACCCCTAGGAGCACCGCGAGCGGGATGGGCACGAACAGTGCGTTGAGGGGGTTCTGGTCCGGCAGCGGGACGAACAGACCGGACGCGTCGCCGGGTTCGGCGGTCGACCCCAGCAGGGCCAGCGTCATCCCCAGGAGCTGCACCGTGACGAAGGCCGCCGCGCAACCGGCCTCCAGACGCAGCACGGCCCACAGCGCGGTCCTCTTCCGGTCGCGCCACGACGCGGAGGGAGCCACGGAGATACCGGAATCCTCGCCGTCGCCCCGCACGCGCGCGTGCTGCCCCGGGAACAGCATCAAACGGGCCTGGAGCCCCTCCGCCCGACGCAGCGACGGCAGCAGCAGAGCGGCCGCCACCACCAGCGGGATCGGCTGGAGCGCGATCAGGATCCAGTCGCCGGCCGATGGACTGCTCAGGCCCGGCGTGACGAACGCGGCCGTCAAGGGGATGACCGAGCCGATGAGCACGTGCAGCCAGCGCGTGTAGGTCACCGCCTGCGTGAGCGGCCTGAGGAAGCGGGGCATCACGCCATCGTGCCAGCGGGCCGGGCCGCACGGCTCCCCCGCGCGGGGGAGAGGAACTCCCCGGGCGGGGGAAGACCCACCGCACGGGAGACCGCGAGTCTTGGCCCATGACCAGCATCGACGTCCAAGACCTCACCAAGGAGTACGGCACCACCCGCGCGGTGGACGGACTGACCTTCACCGTCCGCCCGGGGAAGGTCACCGGGTTCCTCGGCCCCAACGGCGCCGGCAAGTCCACCACCATGCGCCTCGTCCTCGGCCTCGACCGGCCCACTTCGGGCACCGCCACGGTGGGCGGCCGCCCCTATGCGGCCGTCGACGAGCCCCTGCGTCACGTGGGAGCCCTCCTCGACGCCCAGGCCGCGCACGGATCGCGTACCGCACGCAACCACCTCCTCGCCCTCGCCGTCAGCAATCGCATCCCCGTGCGCCGCGTGGACGAGGTCCTCGAAGAGGCCGGGCTCGCCTCCGTGGCGGGGCGCAGGATCAAGACGTTCTCGCTCGGCATGCGCCAGCGCCTGGGCATCGCGGCGGCGCTGCTCGGCGACCCGCCCGTCGTCATGTTGGACGAGCCGTCCAACGGCCTCGACCCCGAAGGCATCATCTGGATCCGCGAGTTGCTGCGGCGCCTCGCCCGCGAGGGCCGCACCGTCCTGGTGTCCAGCCACCTCATGAACGAGACCGCCACGTTCGCCGACCACCTGGTGGTCCTCGGCCGGGGCAGGCTGCTCGCGGACACCTCCATGGCGGACTTCATCGCCGCGCACAGCAGCCCCCGGGTGCGGCTGCGCACTCCTTCGGCCGACCGGCTGCGGGGCCTCCTGACGGACAAGGGGTACGTGATGGCCGCGGGGGACGACGGCCGCTGGACGGTGGACGGCGCGCGGGCCGAGGAGATCGGGTCCATCGCCGCCGGTCACGGCATCCCCCTCCTCGAACTCTCCGACGAGCAGGCCTCCTTGGAGCAGGCCTACCTCGCGCTCACGGCCGACGACACCGAGTTCGCCGCCGCCACCCCGATGTCCCGCCAGGAGGCCTGAGCATGTCGACGACCGCCGTGCTCCACTCGGAGTGGATCAAGATCAAGTCGGTGCGCGCCAGCCTCGGTTCGCTGATCGCCGTCTTCGCCGCCACCCTCGCCATCACCGTGCTCGCGTTCGCCGCGGTCGGCACGGCCGAGGCCGACAACGCCGACTACGAACCACTCTTCGGCGCCTTCTACGCACTCAACTTCGGCCAGATCGCCGCCATCAGCTTCGGTACGACGGCGATGTCCTGCGAGTACCTGAACGGCGCGCTGCGGATCTCGCTCTCCGCGGTGCCGCGCAGAGGGCTCTTCTACGGGTCCAAGGTCGCGGTGGTCGGCGCGCTCGCCCTGGGCGTGGGGCTCGTCACCAGCTTCGCGGGCTTCCTGGCCGGGCAGGCCTTCCTGGGGGAGTACGCCATCGGCCTCGGCCATGACGGCGCCGTCCGCGCGTGCGTCGGCGGGGGCATCTACCTCGCGCTCATGGCGCTGCTCGCCGCGGGCCTGACCATGCTGCTGCGCAGCGGGGTCGCCGTCCTGAGCATCCTCATCCCGTTCACGCTCATCGTCTCCTTCGTGGTCGGGGACGTCGCGAGCGGCGTCGCGGGCTTCCTGCCGGACCGGGCGGGGCAGCAGGTGCTGCACGAGAACCCGACGGGAACTCTCGGCCCCTGGACGGGACTTGCCGTCACGGCCGCGTGGGCGGCGGCCGCGCTGCTCGCGGGCTGGTGGGCGGTGCGGCGGCGCGACGCGTGAGGCTTCGAGGGAGTGTCGCGAGGGAGTGTCGCGAGGGGGTGCCGTGAGGGGGTGCCGTGAGGCAGGTGTCCGGATGGTGACGGCGGGGGCCTGACGGCGGGCCAGTTGTCAGTGGCGGCCGGTTTACTGGGTGTCATGAGTAGCGCAGAGCATCTCGCCACGATCGACCTGCTGCGCTCACGGGGGTTCCCCGCGGAGCGCGGCAGGTCGCCCTCCGGCGTCGGCGGTCCCGGCTATCACATCGCCGAGTTACTGACGAGCGGCGACTTCTGGGAGGACGACGGCACGCGGTGGGAGGCGACATCGGATCAGTACGACGCCGAGCGCGACGGCCTGACGGTCCTGCTCGCCGAGCGCTGGGGAGCGCCCCAGATGTTCAGCCTGGCGAGCGTCTTCGAGCGGGCCCAGGGCGACGGGTACGACGACGTGGGCGAGGAGATACCGGAGCCGTGGAGCTCGCTGAGCTCCTCGGTGCCGGACCTTCATCTGTGGCGGGTCGACGGACGGTGGATCGCCCTCGGCGTCTCCCAGTGGGACAAGGAGCTGCCGTTCCAGCTGCTCGCCGTCGTCACGGAGATCGATCCGCCGTGACGTCCGCCGGGCCGGGGGCGTTCAGGGCGTGGACGCGGACGGCGCGCCCGCAGTAGGGATCGAGGGTGGCGCGCTCCACGCGCATGCCGAGCTTGTTCATGATCCGTTCCGAGGCGACGTTGCCCACCTGGGCGACGCTGACGATCCGCTCCAGGCCCCGGTCGGCGAAGCCGAAGTCGAGGGCGGCGCGTGCCGCCTCGGTGGCGAGACCCTGTCCCCAGAAGGGGCGCCCGAGCCGCCAGCCGATCTCCACCGCGGGCAGCACCTCGGGCAGGTAGTGCGGCACGGAGAGCCCGGTGAACCCGGCGAGTTCACCGGTGGCGCAGACCTCCACCGCGAACAGCCCGAAGCCCTCGGTCTCCCATCCGCGCTCCCACATGGCCATGGTGGAGCGGGTCTGCTCCTCCCCGTCGTGGACGGAGCCGTCGCCGATCCACCGCATCACCTCGGGGTCCGCGTTGATGACGGCCATGGGGGCGACGTCCGACTCGCGCCAGCGCCGCAGGACGAGGCGGGGCGTCTGGATCAGGGGCATCGCGGGGCAGCCTCCGGGGCGAGGCCGAGCTCGTCGCCCTCGCGCGGCGCGAAGTGGCGTGCCACCTCCGCGTCGGTCACCTGAGTGAGCTCGGCGGGGGACCAGTGCGGATCGCGGTCCTTGTCGACGACCTGGGCGCGGATGCCCTCGACCATGTCCGGCGCGGTGATCGCGGTGGCCGATACGCGGTACTCCTGGTCGAGCACCTCCTCCAGGGAGGCGAGCGCACGGGCCCGGCGCAGCGAGGCGAGCGTGACCTTCAGGGAGGTCGGCGACTTGCCGAGGATGGTCTCGGCCGTCTCCTTCGCCGCCCGTTCGCCGGAGTTGTACAGCCGGTCGACGATCTCCTCCACGGAGTCGGCGGCGTAGCAGGCGTCGATCCACGCGCGCTGGGCGGCGAGTTCGCCGTCGGGCGCGGTGGTGGCGTACGCGGCGACCGCCTCGCCCACCTCGGTGTCGGCCAGCGCGGCGGTGAACTCCGCCAGCCGCTCCGACGGCACGTAGCGGTCGGCGAGGCCGCACAGCAGCGCGTCGCCCGCGCCCACCGCCGAGCCGGTCAGCGCCAGATGGGTGCCCAGTTCGCCGGGCGTGCGCGTCAGCAGATACGTACCGCCGACGTCCGGCACGAAGCCGATCCCGGTCTCCGGCATGGCGATCCGGGAGCGCTCGGTGACGATCCGCACGCTGCCGTGCGCCGAGACGCCGACCCCGCCGCCCATCACGATGCCGTCCATGACGGCGACGTACGGCTTCGGGAAGCGGGCGATGCGGGCGTTGAGGCGGTACTCGTCACGCCAGAAGGCCACGGACGCCGCGCCGCCGCCCGCGCGGATGTCGTCGTGGATGGAGCGGATGTCGCCCCCGGCGCAGAGCCCGCGGGCACCCGCGCCGGTGAGGACGACGGTGGCGACGGAGTCGTCCCGCTCCCATGCCGTGAGGGCCTCGTCCATCAGGCCCACCATCGCGTGGTTGAGGGCGTTGATGGCGCGGGGGCGGTTGAGGGTGATGTGCCCCGCACGGCCTTGGACGCGGGTGAGGACGGGGGCTTCGGCGGAGTCAGCGGGGGACATGGGGCAGGTGGCTCCTTCGAAGACGGGTGATTCGCTCGGCCGGCACGCAAGGGCTGTGCCCGCACGGATCGAATCTACGTCGTGGGCCCGGCGAACGGCGGCGGGGGCCTTCCGGTCCCGTCGGGGTGCGTGCCGTCGGGGTGCGTCCCGTCAGGGTGAGTGGAAGGCGACCTCCGGGTTGGCCTTCGAGGGGCCGTCCAGCAAGGGGCGGTTCCGGTCGTTCAGGTGCTTGTCGAAGAAGGCCGTGACATAGGACGTCGTGATCTGCCCCGAGCGCTCGCCGGAGAGCGGGGCCGACGGATCGGTCCTGCCGAGCTGGCCGCCGAGGACCGGCAGATCGGTGAACGTCAGGTGCCCGGAGTCCGCGACCGTGAGCCAGCGCTTCCAGCCGTCCAGACGGTGCCACTGGCGCGGCCACGAGGCGTCATCGGTGGAGGGGTCGTGGTCCTTGCGGGTGCCGAGCATGAGCACGGGGCGGCCGGTGCCCGCGGCCGGGACCGGGGCGAAGAAGGAGCCGTCCAGGTTGGCGGCGGCGCGGATGCGGCGGTCCGTGCCAGCGGCCACGGCCGCCGCGTTCCCGCCGAGCGAGTGGCCTGCGGCCCCGATCCGCCGGGTGTCGATGAGCGCCGCGTAGTCGGGGCGCCGCCCGTCGGCGGTGCGGGACGGCTCGGTCAGCTCGTCCACGACGAACGAGATGTCCGCCGCCCGGTTCCGCGCGGCCTCGGTCAGCACCTTCTTCCCCCCGGCGTCACCGCCGGGTGCCTGCTCGACCTTCTCGCACGCGACACAGGTGCGGACCCGCGAGGAATCCCCCTTGCCCGGGAATCGCGTGCCGAAGGACTCGTAGGCGTGGTCCACGAGAGCGACGACGTAACCGTGGGAGGCCAGGTTCTCCGCGAGGTTGCTGAGGGTGGCGCGGTGCAGCGAGAAGCCCGGGGAGAGGACGACGAGCGGGTGCCTGCCTCCCGCGGGGCGCGCGCCGGTGCGGGCGTTCGTGCGGACGGAGGTCAGCTGCCCGGCCTCGTACAGTTCGTCCAGTTTCAGCCCCTCCAGGAGCAGTTCCGCCTCCTCGGCCGCCAGGTACGGGGCGCGGTCGCCGTCCCGGCCGCCGTCGCTGCCGCCGTGCCGGGTGGGATGGAAGACGGACACCATCAGCTCCCGGGACCCCGCCGAGGGCACCCACGGGTCACGGCGGGTGTCGTCCACGAGGTGGAGGGTGTTCCGTCCGACGCCGTAGGACCCGGTGGGGCGGGGAAGGGAGAGCGCGGCTTCCGTAGCCGACGGGGAAGCGCGGCGCGCCGGCGCGGAGCCGCCGTTCTCGGCGCAGGCCGCGACGGTCGGGGTGAGGAGGGAGAGGGCCAACAGGGCGGTGACGGCGCTGCGCCGTGTGCGGATTCTGTTCATGCTGAGGAGCGTATGAACCGCGGAAGCCGCCCGGCACTGACGAAGGTGCGGGGCAACCCCCTACTTTCGTAAGGGGTTTCGGACGTCGGTGCCGGAACCGAGGCACCCGGTCGCACCGACTGCCCTATTCGGCCCCGGCTCCAGGCCCCCCGGCCCCGGACCCCCCGTTCCCCTGAAACGCCTCCAGAATCCGCTCCGCCGCCATCGTGGCCGTCAACGTGCCCTCGCGCACCCGCTGTTCCAGCTCCGGTGCCAGATCCCGCACCGCCCCATGCCCCCGCAACCGGTCCAGGAGTTCGTCCCGCACCATCGTCCACGTCCAGTCGACCTGCTGGTCGCGTCGCTTGGCGGCGAGGCGGCCCGTGGAGTCCAGGAGCGTGCGGTGCTGTTCCAGGCGGTCCCAGACCTCGTCGAGGCCGCTGGACTCCCGCGCGCTGCAACTGAGCACCGGCGGCGTCCACGCGGCGTCCGATGGGTGCATGAGCCGCAGAGCGCCCGCCAGTTCACGCGCCGCCGAACGCGCGTCGCGTTCGTGCGGGCCGTCCGCCTTGTTGATGGCCAGGACGTCCGCCAGTTCCAGTACGCCCTTCTTGATGCCCTGGAGCTGGTCACCGGTGCGGGCAAGCGAGAGCAGCAGGAACGAGTCGACCATGTTCGCGACGGCCGTCTCCGACTGGCCCACGCCCACCGTCTCCACGAGCACCACGTCGTAGCCCGCCGCCTCCATCACCACGATCGACTCGCGCGTCGCCTTCGCGACCCCGCCGAGCGTCCCCGCCGTGGGAGAAGGGCGCACGAACGCCGCCGGGTCCACCGAGAGGCGCTCCATCCGCGTCTTGTCGCCGAGGATCGAGCCGCCCGTCCGGGTCGACGACGGGTCGACGGCCAGGACCGCCACCCGGTGCCCCAGGCCGGTCAGCATCGTGCCGAGCGCGTCGATGAACGTCGACTTGCCCACGCCCGGCACTCCGCTGATGCCGATCCGCCGCGCCCGCCCGCTGTGGGGGAGGAGCTGGGTCAGCAACTCCTGTGCCAGGGCCCGGTGTTGTGGCCGGGTCGACTCGACGAGCGTGATGGCGCGCGCGATCTGCGCGCGCTTCCCGTCGAGCACGCCCTTGACGTACGTGTCGATGTCGATCCGCGGCGCCGCCATGCTCACAGCTCGTGGCCGAGGTCGGCCGCCAGCCGCTTCACCAGGTCGTACGCGGCGTCCGGGATCACCGTGCCGGGCGGGAAGACGGCCGCGGCGCCCATCTCAAGCAGCGTCGGCACGTCCTGCGGCGGGATCACACCGCCCACCACGATCATGATGTCCTCGCGGCCCTCGGCGGCCAGCTCCGCACGCAGCGCCGGTACGAGGGTCAGGTGCCCGGCGGCGAGCGACGAGACGCCGACGATGTGCACGTCCGCCTCGACCGCCTGGCGCGCGACCTCCGCCGGGGTCTGGAAGAGCGGGCCGACGTCCACGTCGAAGCCCAGGTCGGCGAAGGCGGTGGCGATGACCTTCTGGCCGCGGTCGTGGCCGTCCTGGCCCATCTTGGCGACCAGGATGCGCGGTCGGCGCCCCTCGGCCTCCTCGAAGGTCCCGACGAGCGTGCGGGTGCGTTCCACGGACGGGGACGAGCCTGCTTCGGTGCGGTACACACCGGAGATCGTACGGATCTGCCCCGCGTGCCGCCCGTACGAGGCCTCCAGGGCGTCGGAGATCTCACCGACCGTCGCCTTGGCGCGGGCCGCGTCGACCGCGAGCGCGAGGAGATTGCCCTCCAGGCCCGGGCCGGGGTCCCGCTCGGCGGCCGCCGTCAGCGCCCGCAGCGCGTCCTGGCAGGCCGCCTCGTCGCGCTCCTCGCGCAGCCGCTTCAGCTTGGCGATCTGCTGGTTGCGCACGGAGGAGTTGTCGACCGCGCGGACGTCGATCCGCTCGTCGGTCTCCACGCGGTACTTGTTGACGCCGATGACCGGCTGGCGTCCCGAGTCGATCCGCGCCTGCGTCCGGGCCGCGGCCTCCTCGACGCGCAGCTTGGGGATGCCCGCGTCGATGGCCTGCGCCATGCCGCCCGCCGCCTCGACCTCCTCGATGTGCTGCCAGGCGCGCCGCGCCAGGTCGTACGTCAGCTTCTCGACGTACGCGCTGCCGCCCCACGGGTCGATCGTCCGCGTGGTGCCCGACTCCTGCTGGATGAGCAGCTGGGTGTTGCGGGCGATGCGCGCGGAGAAGTCGGTGGGCAGGGCGAGCGCCTCGTCCAGGGCGTTCGTGTGCAGCGACTGGGTGTGGCCCTGGGTGGCCGCCATCGCCTCGACGCACGTACGCGTGACGTTGTTGAACACGTCCTGCGCGGTCAGCGACCAGCCCGAGGTCTGCGAATGGGTGCGCAGGGAGAGCGACTTGGCGTTCTTCGGGTCGAACTGCTTGACGAGCCTCGCCCACAGCAGGCGCGCCGCGCGCAGCTTGGCGACCTCCATGAAGAAGTTCATGCCGATGGCCCAGAAGAAGGAGAGCCGCGGCGCGAACGCGTCGACGTCCAGGCCCGCTTCCTGACCCGCCCGCAGGTACTCCACACCGTCGGCGAGGGTGTACGCCAGCTCCAGGTCGGCCGTCGCGCCCGCCTCTTGGATGTGGTAGCCGGAGATGGAGATGGAGTTGTAGCGCGGCATCTTCTGCGAGGTGTACGCGAAGATGTCGGAGATGATCCGCATCGAGGGCTTGGGCGGATAGATGTAGGTGTTGCGGACCATGAACTCTTTGAGGATGTCGTTCTGGATGGTCCCGGCCAGCTTCTCGGGCGGTACGCCCTGCTCCTCGGCGGCCACGATGTACAGCGCGAGCACGGGGAGCACGGCGCCGTTCATCGTCATCGAGACGGTCATCTTGTCCAGCGGGATGCCGTCGAAGAGCTGACGCATGTCGTAGATCGAGTCGATCGCCACGCCCGCCATGCCGACGTCGCCCGTCACGCGCGGGTGATCGCTGTCGTAGCCGCGGTGGGTGGGCAGGTCGAAGGCGACCGAGAGACCCTTCTGGCCTGCCGCGAGGTTGCGGCGGTAGAAGGCGTTGGACTCCTCGGCGGTGGAGAACCCCGCGTACTGGCGGATCGTCCAGGGCTGGTTGACGTACATCGTGGGGTAGGGGCCGCGCAGATACGGCGCCACACCGGGGTACGTCTCCAGGAAGTCGAGGCCCTCCAGGTCGGCGCCGGTGTACAGCGGCTTGACCGCGATGCCCTCCGGGGTCTCCCACAGGAGGTCGTCGTCGGCCTTGCCGGTGGTCTCCTTGACGGCGCTGCGCCACTGGTCCTTGGAGACCTCGGAGGGGGCATCCGGCGTCAGGTCGACACCGGAGAAGTCGGGGATCGCCATTACGCCACTCCCATGTGGTCGAGGGTGGAGGAGAGCACGGACACCGCGTCGCAGCCCGCGAAGACGTACGCGTCGACAGCTGTGTACTCGGCGGGCCGTCCCGCGAGGAACACCCGTTGCGCGCCCGCCGACTTGAGCGCTTCGGCGACCGCTTCGGCCTGCTCCTCGTAGAGGGCGTCGCTGGAGCAGAGGCATGCCACCGTGGCGCCGCTGGCCGTGAACGCGTCGGCGGCCGTCGTCGCGTCCACCGACACCGGGTCGTGCACGGCCTCGATGCCGCCCGCCTGGAAGAGGTTCGAGGCGAAGGAGGCCCGCGCGGTGTGCGCGGCGGCGGGGCCGAGCGCGGCGAGGAACACCCGGGGGCGGGTGCCCGCCGACGCGAGGTGGGCGTCCGAGCGGGAGCGCAGGATCTCGTACGCCTCGTCGCGGCGCACGCGCGGCAGGCCGCCCGATACCTCGGCGGGCGGGGCCACGCGCTCGACCGGACGCTCCGTCAGGTTCGGGAACTCGCTGACACCGGTGATCGGTTCACGCCGCTTGGCCAGCTTCTGGCTGCGCTCGGCCCAGGTGGCGGCGAGACGCTCACCGATCAGACCGGAGCGCAGGGCCGCCGCCTGGCCGCCCGCGCGCTCGATCTCCTGGAAGAACTCCCAGCCCGCGTGGGCCAGTTCGTCCGTGAGGCGCTCCACGTACCAGGAGCCGCCCGCCGGGTCGATCACCCGGGCGAGGTGCGACTCCTCGATCAGGATCGTCGAGGTGTTGCGGGCGATGCGGCGCGCGAACGCGTCCGGCAGGCCGAGCGAGTGGTCGAAGGGCAGGACGGTCACGGAGTCGGCGCCGCCGACGCCCGCGCCGAGGCAGGCCACCGTCGTGCGCAGCATGTTCACCCACGGGTCGCGCCGCGACATCATCACCGGCGAGGTCACGGCGTGCTGGCGCTGCGCGCCCGCGTCCGGGGCGCCGCAGACCTCGGCCACGCGGGCCCACAGCCGCCGCGCCGCGCGCAGCTTGGCGATGGTCAGGAACTGGTCGGCGGTGGCCGCGTACCGGAACTCGATCTGGGCGCAGGCCGCTTCGACCGTGAGCCCGGCCTCGGTCAGCTCGCGCAGGTAGGCGACCGCCGTGGCGAGCGATGCACCGAGCTCCTGCCCGGCCGAGCCACCCGCCTCGTGGTAGGGCAGGGCGTCGACGGCCAGCGCGCGGAGGTTGGGGTACTCCTGCCCGCACAGCCGGGCCAGTTCGATCGCGGCGGCCGGGTCGAGCCGCTCGCCGGTGCGGGCCTCGTGGCCCAGCGGGTCGGCGCCGAGGGTACCGTGGGCCGTGTCCTTCGGGATGCCCCGCTCCTCGTAGAGGCGGAACAACTCGCGCGCCGCGGGCCCGACTTCGCCGCCCGCGTCCAGGGCGATGGGCGCCAGGTCGAGGAAGACGCCGTCCAGGGCGCGCTCGATGCCGGACACCGGGAGCGCGCCGGGGCCCACGCCGAGCCACAGCGAGGTGACGCCGTTCTCCAGGTCCGCGAGCACGGTCTCGTTCGTACCGGCGGGGTCCGTGGTCGCATGCCGCTGGCGTACGTCCCAGCCGGCCGCGGCACTGCCCGCGGCGGTGCCGCCCCTCACAAAGGGGGCGAAGCCCGGATATCCGGCGTCAGGCGCGGTTTCCCGGGCGGTGTACAGGGGGCGGGTGCTGAGCCCGTCCTCGAGTGCGGTGGAGAGCGCATCCTCGGCGGCCGACCCCGATACGTCCTTACCCGATTTGCGCAGCACGCCTTCCACCAGGCGCTGCCACTGCTCATGGGTCGCATCAGGGAACTCGGCGGCCAGGGAAAGCCCGTCGTCAGGCAGGACCGTCATGGGCATGATGCTAGGGCGGAACCCCTGGCACTCGGTGCCGTGTAGGGCTGTGACCTTGGCCTCTTCCGGTCGCTCTTGATCTCGAACGAGCGGGCGGCTACGGCGGGGCGGGGGCCGGGCCCCTCCGTGCCCGATCCGGAGTCACTCCAGGCCAGAGGCCCGGAAGACCCCCTCGGCCGTCTCCCGGTCGATACGGTCCGAGAGTCGGCGCAGTGCGGTCGCCCCGCACAGCAGCGAGCCGCGTGCGAGGGACGCGCGGGCGCCGTCGGACACGAGGTGCCAGAGCGCCGGATTGACGACGAGCACTTCGGGGTCGAGCACGACCTCGCCGCCGGCCGTGTCCCGCAGGATCAGCCGCGGCGAGATGCCGTCGGAGCGGCGCACCGCCACCAGGTGATCAAGGAGCACCGAGCGGACGCGGAGCGGGCCGCGCGAGACGAGCGTCGTGCCGTGCGCCGCCACCCGCGGCGGCGTCAGCGCGGCGAACAGCAGGACGCCCAGCCCCAGCCAGAGCAGCGCGCGCCAGGGAGTGAGCCGGCCGGCCGCCGCGTCCAGCGCGAGCAGCAGCCCGAACAGGAGCGCGGCGCAGGCGGCGGCGGAGCGCGCGTCCCCGGCCCAGGTGCGGTCGCGCGTCCAGGGATCGTGCGTCTGCGGGCCGTGCGTCCGTGCGGGGCGTTCCGGGAGCAGGGACGTCGTACGGACGCCGGGGGTGCGCCGTGCGGGGCGCGTCATGTGTCGGGCCATGAGAGGACGCTAGGCACCCTGAAGGGGCGGGACCGGCGCCGCGCCGATCCTTGATGCGTCACTGACGCGGCCCGCGGGGACCTTTACGGACGCCTGACGGTCGCTCGACGGCCGGGCGTCAGGGCGCGCGGACGGGCTGCCGGTGGCGTACTGGACGTACTCGCGATGGAGCCGGAACCCCGCGGTCCAGGCCAGCAGGCGGCTGGGCCGGTTGTCGCGCGCGCAGGACCAGCTCGCGGTGCGTCCGCGGGCGGCGATGTCCTCGCACAGGGCGGTGACGCAGGCCAGGGCGAGGCGCTCGCGGCGGTGCTCGGGCGCGGTGATGACGGCGACGTCCTCGTACGTGTCCCCGGTGAAGTATCCGCAGGCGACGGCGGCGATACGTCCGTACCGGTCGACGGCGGCCCAGGCGTGGCCGGAGGCGGCGAGCCCCTCGGCGCCGCCCCAGCTGGCGTGGATCCAGGCGGAGTCCGCCGCGCTCCCGGTGAACGCCGCGAGGGCCGGGCCGTCGGCGCCGACCAGGCGGCGCACCGTCACGCCGTGCGGCGGACGGGGCGCGGAGACGGGTTCGCTGTGGACGTAGAGCATGCGCTCGACGGGCACGACACGGTCGAACGCGGCGCCCAGCAGCGGCAGGAAACGCCCCGTGGCCCCGACGTGGCTGCGGGCGAAGGGGGCGAGCTCCGCGGGAGCCACGGCGCCCGGCTCGCCGCGCAGCAGCACGTGCCCCGCACAACTGACGGCCACGACCCGCGGGCTCGGCACCTGGTCCGCCCACCAGGTGCCCACGCCGCTGGTCAAGGCGTGCTCGGGCAGGGCGGCGACACCGGGCGACCCGGCGGGGAACCAGCGGGCGAGCGCGGGCAGTTGGCGGGGCGGGAGCTGGATCACGGAACGGTCCTCCTGGGCGGTGGGGATCGAACGGGGAGTGCCTTGGGAATCGAGCATCGAGCGGGGAGTGCCTGAAATGCGGTAGCCGTGGGCCGGCGGGCAGGTCGGCGGGCTGGTCGAGACGTTCGACGGTGCGGTCCTCCGTGGCGCCCACGGTCGGTTCGACGCACTTGTCGCGCTCGTAGTATGCGCTGTCGGCGATCTCCGTGGCCGGGCGCGGCGGCGCGCCACCGGGGTGTCAGCGCACCGTCGGACGAACAGCGTGCGGGACCGGCGCCGCCGTAGGAGGCGGCCGGTCGGCACGGCGCGAGAAGCCGTTCGTGCCCTCCGTCCAACTGGCGGGCGGGCCGGGCCTCAAGAGGGCGAGGGAGCCCCGGATCGGCCCCGCGCGGCCCTCCGTCAAGCCCTCGTCAACGAGGACCGTGTGGACGTCAACGTCGCGTCATGGAGGGTCGGGTGGCGCCCGGTGCCGGGCATAGCGTCGGCACAGGCCTCCGGGTTCCCGCCCGGCCCCGGGGGCCACCGTTCAGCGAACAGGATCCTCAAGGAGGAACCCTCATGTCAGAGCTCCAGTGCGCCGAGGACCCCGAGCCCTCCGAACCCGGCCCGGCCGGACCGCTCTTCGTCCCCGTCCGGCCGGGACCCGCGGGCTGTGTGGCCCGCCTGTTCCGCACGCCCGTCGGCGGCCGTACCGCCGTCGCCTTCACCACTCCGCAGCGCCTGAGCGCGGCCCTGGGCGGCCGGCAGGCCTGGATCAGGCTCTCCGAGCCCGCGCTGCGGGCGCTCACCGAGCCGCTGGGCGTCCGCGAGGTCATCGTCGACCCGCGGCTGGCCGCGCACGCCGTCGCCGCTCCCGAGCGGCGCACCCGCGCCTGGCGCGAGTGGGACCCGCAGGCCGTCGGCGCCCTGCGCGTGACCGGGGCCGCCGCGCTGGTCGGCGCCCTGACCACCTGGATCGGCTGAGGACCAGGCCCAGGAGAAGGGCTCCGGAACAGGACCCGGACCAGGACCCAGGACCCAGGACGAGGCGAAGAGAGAAACCTGCCCATGACCACCCTGCACGAACCCGTGACCCCGAGCGCCACCGCCGACGACGACCTGTCCGTCTGGCCCGCGTCCACCGGGCGTCTCGCCCACGGCGACCTCGCCGTCGGCGGCGTACCGCTCACCGAGATCGCCGAACGCTTCGGCACCCCGGCCTACCTCCTCGACGAAGGCGACGTACGGACCCGCTGCCGCACCTACCTGCACGCCTTCCCCGACGCCGAAGTGCACTACGCCGCCAAGGCGTTCCTGTGCCGCGCGATGGCCCACTGGGTGGCGGAAGAGGGGCTCGGCCTCGACGTCTGTTCCGCCGGGGAGCTGGAGCTCGCCGTCACCACGGGCTTCCCCGCCGAGCGCATCGTGCTGCACGGCAACGCCAAGAGCCCGCACGACCTGGAGGCCGCGCTGCGGCTCGGCGTCGGGCGCATCGTCATCGACAGCGCGTCCGAGATCGCCCGGCTCGCCGCCGCCGTGCCGCCGGGCAGCCGCCAGAAGGTGATGGTCCGGGTGGTGCCGGGCATCGCGGCCGGCGGCCACGCCAAGATCCGCACCGGGACCGACGACCAGAAGTTCGGCCTGTCGATCACCGACGGCTCCGCGCAGCACGCCATCGCCCGCATCATCGGCCAGCCCGGCCTCGAACTGACGGGCCTGCACTGCCACTTGGGCTCGCAGATCACCACCGACAAGCCGTTCCTCGCCGCCGTCCGCCGGCTGGTCGGCCTGATGGCCCGCGTCAAGGACCAGCACGGCATCACGCTGCCCGAGCTGGACCTCGGCGGCGGCCACGGCATCGCCTACCGCCCCGGCGAGGCAGCC
Source organism: Streptomyces sp. NPDC054047 (assembly GCF_055585065.1). Classification (NCBI taxonomy): domain Bacteria; kingdom Bacillati; phylum Actinomycetota; class Actinomycetes; order Kitasatosporales; family Streptomycetaceae; genus Streptomyces; species Streptomyces sp. NPDC054047. Next base: position 157,343 of record NZ_JBVJKV010000013.1, read on the forward strand.
CTCGACATCACCACGCTCGCCCGCCGGGTGCGCGCCGAACTGATCGAGAGCTGCGCGGCGGCCGGGCTCACCGTGCCCAAGCTGCTGATCGAGCCGGGGCGCGCCATCGCGGGCCCCGCCGGAGTGGCCCTCTACCGCGTGCTCGCCGTCAAGCGCACCGGCGGACGCACCTTCGTCGCCGTGGACGGCGGGATGAGCGACAACCCGCGGCCCGCGCTGTACGGCGTGCGGTACGTGCCGCGTCTGATCGGCCGGCACTCCACGGCCGCGTCCGCGCCGGTGACCGTCGTCGGGCGGCACTGCGAGGCGGGCGACGTGCTCGCCTCGGACATCGAACTGCCGGGCGACGTACGGCCGGGAGACCTCCTGGGCGTGCCGGTGGCCGGTGCCTACCACCTGTCCATGGCGTCCGGCTACAACCTCGTCGGGCGCCCGCCGGTGGTGGCCGTCGCCGACGGGCGCGCGCGGCTCCTGGTGCGGCGCGAGTCACTGGAGGACTTCCGCAGCAGGGACGTGGGCCTGTAGGCGGAAGCGGGTCGGCGGAAGCGGGGCATCGGCGGCCGCGTGAGTTTCCGCGCGCCGCCGGAGCTCGCCTCGCCCGGCAGGCCGTCGGCCACGACGCGGACCCGGGGGTCCGCGTCGTGGCCGACGGCCTGGACGGCCGACTAGAGGATGGCGCCCGGGGTGTACGCGGCGGCCTCGGGGTGCTCCTTGAGCACGGCCTCGATCTGGGCGATGACGGCGGCGACCTGGTCGCTCGCCGCGCCCGTGAACGACAGCTTGTCGGCCATGAGCGCGTCCAGCTCGGCGCGGTCCAGCGGAATGCGGGAGTCGGCGGCGAGCTTGTCGAGGAGTTCGTTGCGCTCGGCGCCCTGCTCGCGCATGGCGAGGGCGGAGGCGACGGCGTTCTCCTTGATGGCCTCGTGGGCCTCCTCGCGGCCGACACCCGCGCGCACCGAGGCCATCAGGACCTTGGTCGTGGCGAGGAAGGGGAGGTAGCGGTCCAGCTCGCGCGCGACGACGGCCGGGAAGGCACCGAACTCGTCGAGCACGGTCAGGAAGGTCTCCAGGAGCCCGTCCAGCGCGAAGAACGCGTCGGGCAGGGCGACACGGCGTACGACCGAGCAGGAGACGTCGCCCTCGTTCCACTGGTCGCCCGCCAGCTCGCCGGTCATCGACGCGTAGCCGCGCAGGATGACGGTGAGGCCGTTGACGCGCTCGCAGGAGCGGGTGTTCATCTTGTGCGGCATCGCGGACGAGCCGACCTGGCCCGGCTTGAAGCCCTCGGTGACGAGCTCGTGCCCGGCCATCAGACGGATGGTCTTGGCCAGCGAGGAGGGGCCCGACGCGAGCTGCACCAGGGCGGTGACGACCTCGTAGTCCAGGGAGCGCGGGTAGACCTGGCCGACCGAGGTGAACGCGCGGTCGAAGCCGAGGTGCCCGGCGATCCGCTGCTCCAGGTCGCTGAGCTTCCCGGCGTCGCCGCCAAGGAGGTCGAGCATGTCCTGGGCGGTGCCGACGGGGCCCTTGATGCCGCGCAGCGGGTAGCGGCGCAGCAGGTCGTCGACGCGGCGGTAGGCGACGAGCAGCTCGTCGGCGGTCGTCGCGAAACGCTTGCCGAGGGTCGTCGCCTGCGCGGCGACGTTGTGCGAGCGGCCGGCCATGACGAGCTCGGCGTACTCGCCCGAGAGCTTCCCGAGCCGCGCGAGCACGGCGACGGTGCGGTCGCGCACCAGCTCAAGGGAGAGCCGGACCTGCAACTGCTCCACGTTCTCGGTCAGGTCGCGGGACGTCATGCCCTTGTGGACCTGCTCGTGCCCGGCGAGGGCGTTGAACTCCTCGATGCGGGCCTTCACGTCGTGGCGCGTGACCTTCTCGCGCTCGGCGATCGAGGCGAGGTCGACGTCGTCGACGACCCGCTCGTAGTCGGCGAGGGCGGCGTCCGGCACCTCGATCCCCAGGTCCTTCTGCGCCCGCAGAACGGCGAGCCAGAGCTGACGCTCCAGCTTGACCTTCTGCTCGGGCGACCAGAGGGTGGCGAGTTCGGCGGAGGCGTAACGCCCGGCGAGGACGTTCGGGATACGGGGCTTTGCAGGCGCGGCAGTCACGTGGACGGAGTTTACCGGGCGTCCCTACAGGCTCCGAACCATCGAGGGGATGTAGGAACCTCCAGGTCAGAGGTGATCGGTGGGGCCCGCGGCGCCGGATGCGTGCCGCCCCCGCCGTGGACGGCGGCGCCGCAAAGCTCTCATAGGATCACAAGGGTCACGCCGGGGGACATGGGGGCGTGGCCGGAGCGAGGGGATCAGGTGAGCGGTGAGCGGTGAGCGCGGGGCGTTCGGGGCCGCGCTGCGGGAGCTGCGGCTGGCGGCGTCGCTGACCCTGGAGGGTCTGGCGGAGGCGTCGGGGGTCAGCGTCCGGGGCATCGGAGATCTGGAGCGGGGCCGACGTGCCGCGCCGCAGCGGCGCACGGTGGCCGCCCTCGCGGACGGCCTCGGGCTGAGCGAGGCGGACCGGGAGCGGCTCCTCGCCGTCGCCCGCAGCGGCCGCAGCAGGGGGTACAGCCCGGCGGGGGTCAGGACCTTCCCCCGCGGCATCGACGACTTCGTCGGGCGGGAGCGGGAGATCGCGGAACTCCTCGGACTCGCGGAGCGGTCCGCCGCCGGGGACGTCTTCGCGAGGGGCGGCGGGGCCCGGAGTCCGGGCGCCCACCCGGTGACGGTCGCGGTCTCCGGACCACCCGGCACCGGCAAGACCACGCTGGTGCTGCACGCCGCCCGGATGCTCGCGGACCGGTTCCCGGACGGGCAGTTGGTGCTCGACCTGCGGGGCATGGACGACGAACCGCCCGGGCCCGCCGAGCTCATGCTCGGTGTGCTCAAGGCGTTCCAGGTGGCCGACCGTGACCTCGCGAAGGCCGGACCGCGGGGACACCCGGCGCTGTACCGGCAGACGCTGGCCGACCGCCGGGTCCTGCTGGTCCTGGACAACGCCCACGACGAGGCCCAGGTGCGCCCGCTGCTGCCGGGCGCCGGTGCGGGGATGGTCGTGGTGACCAGCCGGCGCATGCTCACGGGCCTGGAGAGCGTGCACCGCCTCCCGCTGGGCGAACTGAGCGCCGAGGAGGCCGCCGCCTTCCTGACCCCCCTGGTCGGAGCGGAGCGCGCCGCCGCCGATCCTGAGGCCCTCGCCGAAGTCGCGCGGCGCTGCGGGCATCTCCCGCTGGCGCTCCGGGTGGCGGGCAACTGGCTGGCCACCCGCACCGGCTGGTCCCTTCGGCGGCTCGCCGACCGGCTGGCGCTCGACGAACGGCGCCTCGACACCCTGGCCGCCGGTGACCTGCGCGTGTCCGCCGCCTTCGACCTGTCCTACCGCCAGCTCACGCCCACCGCCGCGCGCCTCTTCCGGCGCCTCTCCCTCGTACCGGGGGCGGACACCAGCGCCGCGGCCGCGGCCCGGCTCACCGGTCAGCGGCTGTACGACGCGGAGGACACCCTGGAGGAGCTGGTCGAGGTCGGGCTGCTGGGCACCGACCGGGACCGCTACCGCCTGCACGACCTGTTGTGCCTGTTCGCTCGGACCCGGCTCGAGGCGGAGGAGAGCGCCGAGGAGGTCCGCCGGGCCCGCGCGGACCTGTACCGCTGGCTCCTGGAGACCACGGTGGTGGCGGGCCGCTGGTTCGAACCCGGCCATGGCGCACCGGCCGCCGACTGGCGGGGGACGGTCGACCTGTCGTCCGCCGACAAGGCGCTCCAGTGGCTGAAGGCCGAGGGCGTCAACTGGCTGGCCGCGCTGCGCGCCGCCGCGGCGGACGGCGAGCACGCCACGGTGGTGGAGGTGGCCGAGGCGCTGCACTGGTTCTCCGACCAGTGGATCTTCTGGGGGCACTGGCCCGAGGTCTTCGACACCGCCGTACGCGCCGCGCGGGCCCTGGACGACCCGCTCCTCGAAGCGACCCAGCTCAACTACCACGCCTGGGCCCTGCTCCTGTGCAAGGGCCGCTTCCGCGAGAGCCTCGACCGGTCCGCCGAGGCACTGGCCGCCGCCGAGCGCGCGGGCGACGTCGCCCAGGAGGCGTGGGCCCACTTCTACCGCGCCTGGGCGCTGCGCAAGCTGGCGGAGTACGCGCAGGCCGCCCGCGCCATGGAGCGGGCCGGCCGGCTCTTCGAAGCCGCCGGGGACCTGCACGGCAGCCTCAACGCGCAGCACGGCCACGCCCTCATCCTGGCGGAGGAGGGCCGCGCCGAAGCCGCCCTGACGTCCTTCCGGGACGCGCTCGCCTTCCTGGATCAGGCGGGTGACCGCATCGCCCCCCACATCGCCGGTTTCGTGCGGCCGGGGCTGCACTCGGGCATGGCTCACAGCCTTGCCCAGCTGGAGAGGTGGGAGGAGGCCGTCGGGCAGCGCCACATGGCGGTGGACCTCTGGCACGACGCAGGCAACACCACGCAGGAGAGCAGCGAACTCGTCCGCCTGGGCCTCCTCCTGCCGTCGGCCGGGCGGGCGGCGGAAGCGCGCGAGGTCTTCACCCGCTGTCTCGCCCTGGGGCCGGACGCCGCTCCGCAGGCCGTCACCGACGCCCGGCGCCATCTCGCCGAGATGTCGCAGGTCAAGTAGGTCCGTCCGAGCGCTTTCTGCCTGCTTTCTGCCTGGAGAACGACAGGGCGCGCTGATTGTCTGGACATGGCGGAGAAACCGGGCGGCGGCGTTGCCCCCGGGACATCCGCGCAGGACCGGACGCCGGCTACCGGCCCCGGATTCCTGTGCGCTGCGGATCCGAGCTCTCCGCCATGAGGCGCGTACGGAGAGGAGAGCCGGATGAGCCCGGTGCTGACCACGGACGCGGTGTCCGGGAACGACCGACTCGGCTGCTGGCGCGAAACGATGGCCGAGGGCCGGGTGCCCGTGGCCGTGACGTCGGGCGGAAAGGGGCCGTTCGACGGCCGGATCGTCACCGCACGGGTGGGGTTCCTCCGTGTCTCGACCGTGGAGGCGGACGCGCACCGGGTGAGCCGGACGGCGTCACACATCGCACGCTCCACCGACCGGTTCGTGGTGATCGGCGTGCAGGTGTCGGGCCGGACCGGCCTGACCCAGGACGGGCGGCGGGCCGAGGCGGGTCCGGGCGACCTGTTCGTGCACGACACCGCACGCCCGTACTTCCTGGAGCACCCGGAGCGGTTCGCCACCCGTGCCGTGCACATCCCCCGCCGCGCGCTGGGCCTGCCCGACGAGGAGCTGCGCCGCGTCACGGGCACCGCCATCGGCAGCGATCACGGATGCGCGGCGGTCCTGAGGCCCTTCCTGAAGACGCTGGTCGACTCCGCCGACTCGTACGCCCCGGCCTCCGCGAGCAGGCTCGCCTCCAGCGTCGTCGACCTCTTCGCCGTCCTGGTCGCCGAGCAGCCCCGGGACGCGGGTGCCGACGCGGGCGGCTCGCGCGGCCACCTGGTGGCGCGCGTCCGCGACCACATCGACCGGAAGCTGGGCGATCCTGCCCTCTCCCCGGAGGACATCGCGAAGGCGCACCACATCTCCGTGCGCTATCTCCACCGGATCTTCGAGGACGAGGGCGTCACCGTCGGCCGGCTGATCCAGCGCCGCCGCCTTGAGGAGTGCGCCCGCGAACTGGCCCGCGGGGGACGGGACAAGCCGTCCGTGTCGTCCGTGGCGCAGCGGTGGGGGTTCGTCAACCCCGCCCACTTCAGCCGGGTGTTCCGCGGCGCGTACGGCCTTTCCCCGCGGGAGTGGCGCAGTCTGCGTACGGGGACGAACGGCGGCAGCGGCGCCTTCGTCTAGCGCGAGTCCTTCGAGTTCTTCGTGCGGGTTCTTCGTGCGGGCCCGGCGAGGGGCCGGCCGCGCGGACCGCTCGGGGGAGGCGGGCCGCGCGGCCGGGGAGGTGGGGTCAGGCGGTCGCGCGGACGGCGTCGAGGATGAGGGCGGCGACGTCCTTGGGGCGGGAGACGGCGACGGCGTGGGAGGCGCCGTCGAGTTCGACGACGGTGGCTCCGGCGCGCCGGGCGCCGAAGCGTTCGACGTCGGGGTTGATGGCCTGGTCGGCGCCGGCGATCAGGGCCCAGGAGGGCTTGGTGTGCCAGGCGGCGGCGGTGGCCTTCTCCTCGAACGCGGCCGCCGCCAGCGGCCGTTGTGCCACCGCGAGGACCTTGGTGACGGCGGCGGGCACGTCCGCCGCGAAGATCGCCGGGAATGCCTCGGGGGCGATGGTGACCTCGGTCGCGGGTGCCGCACCGGCGACGGGGTACGTCGCCTCCTTCAGATTGCTGACCAGCGGTGAGAGCGGGAAGCGGCCCTGGAGCTCGCCGAGGCTCTCGCCCTCCTCCAGGGCGTAGGCGGCGACGTAGACGAGACCGACGACGTTCTGTGTGGTGCCCGCGACGGTGATCAGCGCGCCGCCGTAGGAGTGGCCCACCAGGACGACGGGCCCGTCGATCTGGGCGGCAACGGAGGCGATGTACGCGGCGTCCGACGCCAGACCGCGCAGCGGGTTGGACGGCGCGACCACGGGCACGCCATGGGTCTGCAGTTCCGTGACGACGCCTGACCAGCTGGCGGCGTCGGCGAAGGCGCCGTGCACGAGGACGACGGTCGGGGTGGCTTCAGTGGCCATGAGGGGTGCTGCTCCTGCGAGTCGAGGGGAGAGGGGGCGGGGGCGGTGCGGTGCGTCAGCGCGCGTCGAGCGTCGTGCGCAGGGTGCTGACGGCCAGGGCGATGGCCGTCTCCGCGGCGTGGGTGTCACGCAGGGCGTTGAGCATCACGAAGTCGTGGATGACGCCCTGGAAACGGACGGCGGTGACCGGCACCCCGGCCTGGCGCAGCTTGTTCGCGTACGCCTCGCCCTCGTCGCGCAGCACGTCGGCCTCACCGGTGATGACCAGGGCCGGCGGCAGCCCGGCCAGCTGCTCGGTGGTGGCCCGCAGCGGCGACGCGGTGATCTGCGCGCGCTCGTTCTCGTCGGTCGTGTACTGGTCCCAGAACCACCGCATGCCGTCCCGGCGCAGGAAGTAGCCCTCCGCGAACTGACGGTAGGAGCCGGTGTCGAAGCTCGCGTCGGTGACCGGGTAGAACAGCACCTGCCCCAGGAGCGGAACGTCACCGCGCTCCTTGGCCATGAGCGTCAGCGCGGCGCTCATGTTGCCGCCCACCGAGTCCCCGGCCACCGCGAGGCGCGCCCCGTCCAGCCCGTGCGACGCGCCCTGGGCGACGACCCATCGGGCCACCGCGTAGTTCTGCTCGATCGCCACCGGGTACCGCGCCTCCGGCGAGAGGTCGTACTCCGGGAACACCACGGCGGCGCCCACGCCCACGGACAGCTCGCGCACCAGCCGGTCATGGGTGTGCGCGTTGCCGAACACCCAGCCCGCGCCGTGGATGTAGAGGATCACCGGCAGCGTCCCGGACACTCCCGCGGGCCGCACGATCCGCGCCCGCACACGGCCCGTCGGGCCGCCCTCGACGGTCACCCACTCCTCGTCCACCTCCGGCAGCTCCACCGGACCGGACTGCACGTCGTCGACCGCCTTGCGCCCCTCCTCGGGCGCCAGGTCGAACAGGAACGGGGGACGCGCCGTCGCCTCCGCGAACGCGGCCGCCGCAGGCTCAAGCACCGGCACGACCGGCTCCACGACATCCGACATGAAAAAGCTCCTCAAGCCTCAGCCACCCACCGGACTTCCCGGTGGGACGCCCCCGCCGGACACGAGGTCCTGGGGGTGATGCCGTAAAGCTAAAGGCGAAAGGGCGGGACGAATTGCCCGTCGGCGCACCAAAGGTGACCTGAGAGCGCACTGCTTCCGCGGAACGGGCAGGAGCCCCGGCGGATTTCCCCACCGGGAGCGCACCGTTCTTTTCTCGCAGTGCACAATGCGGGGGAGCGGGCCGTGCCGGGAATTCATCCGCCGGGCCGTGCGGCGCCGGGTCTCCGTCAGGCGCTGCGGCCCATGACGTCGGCGACGGCGCGGTCGAGGTCGATGTGCGCGCTCTCGGTTCCCGGTGGCACCAGGGCGAAGGACTGCCGCAGGAACGCGTCCGTCTCGGCGGCGTCGATGTCGACCACCGCCGCCCCGGTGGCGGACCTGAGGGTGATGCGCACGCGGTGCGTACGGTCCAGGCGCAGGGGGCTGACCTGCACGTCCCCGATCCCCGTCGGCAGATGCAGGCCCTCGGCGAGCAGGTCCCGGGCGAACACCCAGTCGACGGGGCTCGTCAGGGGTGCGCCGAGGGAGAGGCGTACGGCGCAGGGGTCGGCCAGGTCGTAGTGCAGTTCCGCGGGCACCGGCGCCGCGATGTTCGGCGGGGCGCCGACCTGTGCGTCGACCGTGCACCTGACCGAGGTGAGGGGCTGGTTCATTTCATCCACCAACTTGTTTGCTGCTCTGGTTCGCTGAAACGGCTTGTCCGCAGGGGACGTTAAAGCCGTACGGCGGCCGCGTATCGTCGGGAATCGCACGGAGCGTCGCCCGAGGGGGAACCACTCGTCGGTGGTGGCAGGGCGTAGTATCGGAAGCATTTGTTGAACATAAAACCACATGGGTGAGGGGTGTGCGATGAGCGGCACAGAGGTGGATCCCGCGCAGACGCGGCATGCGGCCTCCGAGTACGGGGAACCCGCGCCGTACGTCGAGGTGTTGACGGCCAGGGACGTCCCCCTCGGGGGCCCGCGGGCGATGACCGTGCGGCGCACCCTGCCCCAGCGGTCCCGGACGCTGATCGGCGCCTGGTGCTTCGTCGACCACTACGGCCCCGACGACGTGGCCGTCTCGGGCGGCATGGACGTCGCCCCCCACCCGCACACCGGCCTCCAGACGGTGAGCTGGCTCTTCAGCGGCGAGATCGAGCACCGCGACAGCCTGGGAAGCCACGCGATGGTGCGGCCCGGCGAGCTGAACCTGATGACGGGCGGCTCGGGCATCAGCCACACCGAGGTCTCGACCCCGCACACCACGCTCCTGCACGGCGTCCAGCTCTGGGTGGCGCTCCCCGAGGAGCACCGGCATGCCGCCCGGGACTTCCGGCACCACGTCCCGGCCGCGGTCCGGGTCGGCGGGGCGGACGTCCGGGTGTTCCTCGGCTCCCTCGCCGGCGAGACCTCCCCGGTGCCGACCTTCACGCCCCTGCTCGGCGCCGAACTCGTCCTCGACCCGGGGGCGACGACGACGCTGGAGACCGCCACCGGCTTCGAGCACGGCTTGCTCGTCGACCAGGGGACGGTCCGCATGGCCGGAACGCTCCTGCGCGCCGCGGAGCTGGGCTTCCTCGGCCCGGGTCACGCCACCCTGACGCTCACGAACGAGACGGACGCGCCCGCCCGGGTCGTCCTGCTCGGCGGAGTCCCGTTCGAGGAACGGATCGTCATGTGGTGGAACTTCGTCGGCCGCACCCACGAGGACATCGTCGAAGCCAGAGAGGCGTGGCAGAACGCCTCCGACCGCTTCGGCCACGTCGAGGGCTACGACGGGGAGCGCATCCCCGCTCCCGCCCTGCCGAACGCCACCCTCGCCCTGCGCGGAAACCCGCCCCACCCGAAAGGCACCCGATGACCCCGCCCGACGCCACTCCCACGCCTCCCGCCCCCGCCGTCCGGCGCGTGGACCCCCGGCACCGCTACGAGATCCTGGTCGACGGCAAGGCCGCGGGCTTCACCGCGTACCGCGACCGCGATCACCAGCGGGTCTTCTTCCACACCGAGATCGACGACGCGTTCGCCGGTCAGGGCCTGGCCTCGATCCTCGTGCGGGAGGCGCTGACGGACGTCCGCGCTTCGGGGCTGCGGATCGTGCCCATCTGCCCGTACGTGGCGAAGTTCCTCCAGAAGCACCGGGAGTTCGACGACATCACCGACCCGGTCACCGCCGAGATCCAGACCTGGCTCGACGCCGCCCTCGCCCGCTGAGCCGCTGTCGCTCCGTCCGCCGCTCCCGTCGTCGCGCACCACGCGGGAGCCGGCGGACGCCGGGCCCCGCGCGGTGCCGCAAGTCCTGGTGATCCGCCTACGTCTAGGCTTCATGCATGGAGCAGCGCGAGATCATCCAAAGAGTCGTCGGCATCCTGACCGAGGCGATCGAGATGCGCCGACAGGTGAGGGAGAACCCGGACGGCGAGGTCGAGCCCAGCGGCGCGGTCGGCACGATGCTCGAGGAGATGCTGCCGCGCATCGAAATCCCCGCCGACGCCACCCCCATCGAGGTCGCCGAGGTGGTGGGCCGGGAGCTGAGCCCCGTCATCGAGCAGATCACCTCGGCCTTCGCCTTCTCCTTCGCACAACTGGCCGAAGCACACGACGAGGGCCGCACGGACGTGACGTCCGCGGACGTCCTGCAGTCCATCGCGCTGCACTTCGAGGACGAGGTGGAGGAGTAGGGCCCGCGCGACCTGGCCGAGGCCCCCTGGGATGGTTCGCCCGAGTCCGAGCCCACCTATGCTGTGACGCCTGATTCACGGGGGGCGTGGGATGGATCAAGGACTGGCGGCCATTCTCGGGGCGGCCGTGGGGGCGACGGCCACCGGGGCGGCGGCGCTCGTCACGTCGATGTCCGCGTCGCGGCTGAGCAAGAACAAGGCCCGCCAGGAAGCGTGCCTCGCCTACCTCACCCTGGTGGCGGAGATCGGCACGGCCCTGGCCGACGTCAGCCGGCACTTCCGCACGGGACTGGCCGACGTCTACGAACCACTCGACGCCACGACCGCGCGCGCCCGGGTCACCGCCATCGACGCCCAGTACCACGAGCTCATCACGAAGCACGCGATCCTGATGCTGGCCGGGCCCCGCCGGGTCTACCGCCAGGCGGTGCGGACGACGGACCTGGTCGCCGAACCGCTGACGCTCATCGCGCGATGGAGCGCGGGCTCCGTCCCGGCAACCGTCACGAGCGAGCAGATGCAAACCTTCGACCGCAGCTTGGAAGCCCTGTCCCAGAGCCTGGCCCAGTTCGCGGACACGGCCAGGGAGAGTACGTAGCGCGCTTACGCGAACGGGTCCTCGTACGGCAGTAGATCCGGGCGCTTGGCCGGGAGGCCGTCGCCGGAGGAGCGGCCTGTGAGGCGGCGGATGATCCAGGGGACGAGGTGCTGCCTGGTGAAGCGGACGTCGGCCACGCGGCGTGCCGCCCAGTTCGGGGGGACGGTGTCCGGGAGCTGGGCCTGCCAGTCGTCCTCGGGGTCGTAGCCGAGGGACTGCCACACCGCTTCGGCCACCCTGCGGTGCCCGTCGGCCGTCAGGTGCAGACGGTCCACGTCCCACATGCGCTGGTCGCTGAGCACGGTCGATCCGTACAGGTCCACGACCGTGGCGCCGTGCCGTGCCGCCAAGTCGTCGATGTGGACGAAGAGTTCTTCCATGCGGGGGCGGAAACGCTGCTGCACGGGCCCGCTCCGGCCCGGGCTGCGCATCAGGACCAGCTGCTTGCAGGCGGGGGCGAGGCGTTCGACCGCCTCCTCCAGGAGGCCGCGTACGCGGACCATGTCGCACTTGGGGCGCAGCGTGTCGTTGAGGCCGCCCACCAGGGTGATCACATCGGGCTGCATGGCGGCCGCGACGTCCACCTGCTCGTCCACGATCTGGCCGATGAGCTTCCCGCGCACCGCGAGGTTCGCGTACCGGAAACCGGGGGAGGCGGCAGCCATCCGGGCGGCGAGCAGATCGGCCCAGCCGCGGTAGCTGCCGTCGGGCAGGCGGTCCGACATGCCCTCGGTGAAGGAGTCGCCGACCGCGACGAGACTGGTGTAATTGGCATTCATCTGCATGGCGGGAGCGATCGTACATGGAGCTTCGACCGTTCGCCGTGGCGGATGCCGGCACGGTGGCGAGCTGGCCGGCCTCCGCCGGTGAGGTGGCCCTGTGGTGCGGACTGCGCGCCTTTCCCGTGGACGCCCGGGTGGTCGCCGACTGGCAGCTGGACGGGGACGTGCGGGGCCACGTGCTGGTCGAGGGAGAGGCGCTCCTCGGCTACGGGGAGGTGTGGCGCGACGACGAGGAGGAGGACGAGGCGGAGCTCGCCCGGATCATCGTGGCGCCGGGAGCCCGTGGGCGGGGCGTCGGGCGGCGTCTTGTGCGGGGGCTGATCCAGCAGGCACTGCGGGCCGGCCACCCGGAGATCTTCCTGCGCGTCCACCCGGAGAACGCCCCCGCCCTGCGCTGCTACCGCGGGGCCGGATTCCTCCCCGTCGAGCCCGCCCCCGCCGCGGAGTGGAACGCCCCGCAGCCCGTCAGCTATGTGTGGCTCCGGCATGCGGGCCGGGGGCAGTAGCCGCTGCCGGACCGACGGAGGAACCCACGTCCCCGGGGGTGGGGCTCCCGAGCAGGGGCGCGGACTCACTTGCTCGGAGGGGTGACCTCCGGATCGAGCGGCGCCGTACGGCCCACCAACCGCTCGTAGCGCTGTCGCGCCGCCTGCGGAGTGCCGAGGCCGAGGCCGAAGGCGATCTGCGGCCAGGTCATGCCGCGACCGCGTGCCATCTGCAGGAGCGCGGACTCCACGTCGTCCATCTCGCCGCGGGCCGCCGGCATGAGCGTCAGCGCCGCGGTGATGTCCGCGTGGTCCACCTCCGGTTCGCCCTCCGCGGGCTGGGCGATCCCGGTCATCAGGAACGTCACGATGCGTACGGCCTCATGGGGGCTGATGATCCTGGAGTTCACCTGCCGCCACCGCTGCTCGTCGGTGGCCGCGTGCCGCTCGGCGATGCGGAACAGCGAGGCGGGGGCGCGGCCCGCTCGCACCTGGTCGGGGTGCGTGGGGCTGAAGGGGTCGGTCTCGTCGGGCCGGGGTTCCGGTGTCGATGTCGGTGACATGCCTTCAGCGTGAAGGACGCACATCATGCTGTCAATGCTTTGTTGTGAACAATCTGTTTGCATGCGGGTGAGTCCAGTCGCCGGTCGGGATGCTCTGTGAAACGGTGGAAAACGTCCGAAATGCCAAATATCACTCAAGGTGAACTTGGCGCACCTGGCGAGAGGGGAAGCGCATGTCATCGAAGCGACGCCGCAAGAAGAAGGCACGCCGCAAGCACGCGGCCAACCACGGCAGCCGTCCCCAGTCCTGACCGCTGACCGTTGACCGACCGCTGACCGCGCAACCGGTTTCTGTGTGATCTCGTCAACAGCCTTGCCACCTGGGTCAACGGGTGAACAATGGTGCAATGTTGGAGTTGTTGCGAGAAGTCGGCGTGGAACTGCCGGGCGGGGCTGGACTGTTGAAGTTCGGGATGACTCCCGGCGAGGTCCTTGAACTGCTGCCGCCCGACAGGGTCACGCACCACCGCCAGTGCATGGGGCTGACCCTGGACCAGTACGCGGAGCTTCGGCACGCGCACGACGCCTGGCTCGGCGGCCTCCTCTTCGAGCCCGAGTGGAACTTCGACGCCGAGCTCGACGGCGTCGTCCTGGGATTCGGGGGCGGCGGGCCCGGAGCCACCGACCGGCTGGCCCGCGTGGAGATCCAGGCGCGCAGGCAGCCGGACGGGCAGGCGGACGGCCCCGAGACGACACCGGTGGCCTGGGACGACATCGACCTGTTCGGCTATCCCGCCGCCGAGATCGTGGCCGTGCTGCCATGGGCCGGTGCACCGCCCGGCGGCCCGCCCCTCGCCGAGATGGCGGTGGACGAGCTCGGCCTGCGCCTCTCACGGGCGACGCCGACGACGGAGCGCTGGGAGCGCGTGACCCTCGTCGGGCCCGAGTCCGGTGGCTGGGGCTCCTGCTGCGCGGGCGGACTCGTCTGCGCCGAGCAGGGGGACGGCCTCGTGGGGATCATGTACTGAGGGATCTTGTACGGAGGGATCTTGTACGGAGGGGTCTTGTACTGACGGCAGCCCCGGGTCGGGCCGATCACGGCCGCGCCCCGCCCGCACCCTCCAACGCCGCCAGAATCCAACTCCGCGACTCCGCGGGGTCGATGACCGCGTCGATCTCCAACGCGGCCGCGGCATTCACCGCCTTGCCGTGCTCGTACAACTCGGCGACATGGGCGTCGAACACCCGCTGCCGCTCCTCGGGATCGGCGATCGCGGCCAGCTCCTTGCGGTAGCCCAGACGGACGGCGCCTTCGAGCCCCATCCCCCCGAACTCGCCGCTGGGCCATGCCGCTGTCGCCACCGGGGCACGCGTGGAGCCGCCCATCATCGCCATCGCGCCGAGCCCGTACGCCTTGCGCAGCACCAGACTCACCAGCGGGACCCGGAGTTGGGCGCCGGTCACGAAGAGCCGGGAGAAGTGCCGCACGGTCGCCGTCCGTTCGGCGTCCGGGCCGACCATGAAACCCGGTGTGTCGCAGAGCGAGACGACGGGCAGCCCGAACGCGTCGCACAGCCGCAGGAAGCGCTCCGCCTTGTCCGCCGCGTCGCGGTCGATCGCCCCGCCCAGGTGCCCGGGGTTGTTGGCCAGCAGCCCCATCGGCCGGCCCTCGACGCGTACGAGAGCGGTGATGATGCCGGCTCCGAAGCCTGCCCTCAGTTCCAGGACCGAGTCGGTGTCGGCCATGCCCTCGATCGCGGCCCGCACGTCGTAGGCGCGGCGCCGGTTCTCCGGGACGGCGTGGCGCAGCAGCCGCGGGTCCGGCGCGTCCCAACTTCCGGCTTTCCCGGGGGCGTACGTGAAGTAGGCGAGGTACTTCCGTGTCACCCGCACCGCCTCGGCCTCGTCGGCCACCGCGATGTCCACGACGCCGTTGGGCACCTGGACGGAGAGCGGGCCGACCTCCTCGGGGCGGTACACGCCGAGGCCGCCGCCCTCGATCATCGCGGGGCCGCCCATCCCGATGCTCGCCTCCGGCGTCGCGATCACCACGTCGCAGCAGCCGAGCAGGGCCGCGTTGCCCGCGAAGCACCGCCCGGACGCGACGCCCACCAGGGGCACCCGACCGCTCAGCCGCCCCATCTGATGGAACGTCGCCACGTCGAGCCCCGCCACGGACGTCGTGTCGGTGTCGCCGGGGCGCCCGCCGCCGCCCTCCGCGAACAGCACCACGGGCAGCCGCCGCTCCTCGGCGAGCTGGAGCATGCGGTCCGTCTTGCGGTGGTTCTGCAGGCCTTGGGTGCCGGCGAGCACGGTGTAGTCGTACGACATCGCCACGCACCGCACGCCGTCGATCCGCCCCGTGCCGGTGACCATGCCGTCGGCGGGCGTCGATGCGATCAGATCGTCCAGGGAGCGGCGACGGCGCTGGGCGGCGATCGCCAGCGCCCCGTACTCCGTGAACGTGCCGTCGTCGCACAGGTCCTGGATGTTCTCGCGTGCCGTGCGGCGCCCGATGCGGTGGCGCTTGGCGACGGCTTCGGGGCGGTGCTCGTCCAGGCCGAACGCGTGCCGGGCCAGGCTCTCGGCCAGGTCGGGGCGGATGGCGTCCGGGTCCGCGGATTCCTCGGCGTGGGCCGTCGCCGCCTCGCCCGCCGCCGACGCGTCCACCGTCACCAGGGGGTGGCCCTCCGCCGCCGTGTCGCCCACGCGCGCGTGGAGGGCGGTCACGGTTCCGGAGGCCTCCGCACGCAGCACGTGCTCCATCTTCATCGCTTCGAGCACGAGCAACTGCCGCCCTGCCGCGACCTGTTCACCCACCGCCACATCGACCGTGACGACCGTCCCGGTCATGGGGGCGGTGATCGTCGCGTCACCCGGGACCGCCCGCGGCGGCTCGTCGGGCAGCAGCTCCGCGATGTGCTCGGCCACGAAGTCCGTGTGCGCGCCGCCCGCCGTGAAGCCCGGGTGGGCGAGCAGGGCCCGGAGCAGCGGGATTCCGGTGCGTACGCCCTCGACCGCGAAGTCCGCGAGCGCGCGGGACGCGCGTTCGCAGACCGCCGCGAAGTCCCCATGCGGTGTGTGCGTGATGACCTTCGCGAGCAGGGAGTCGTAACGCGCCCCGATCTCCGCTCCGTTGCGCGCCGCGGTGTCCACGCGCACCCCCCGGCCCGTCGGCACGTCGAAGCGGGTGAGTGTGCCCGTGGAGGGCAGCGCGGTGCCGTCGGGCGCCAGGGACTCGGCGTTGACGCGTGCCTGGAGTGCGTAGCCGCGCGGCTGCGGCGGAGGTCCCGCGAGGCCCAGTGACGCCAGCGAATCGCCTGCGGCGAGGCGCAGTTGGGTCACCACCAGGTCGACGCCCGTGACCTCCTCGGTGACGGTGTGCTCGACCTGGAGGCGCGGATTCGCCTCGATGAAGTGGAACTCCTCGCCCAGGACGAGGAATTCGAAGGTGCCGAGGCCGGTGTAGCCGCACTCGCGAGCCATCCGGAGAGCGGCGGACACGAGCTTCTCCCGTACGTCCGCGACGAGGCCGGGCGCCGGGGCGATCTCGACGAGCTTCTGGTGGCGGCGCTGGGCACTGCAGTCCCGCTCCCAGAGGTGGGTGACCTCGCCGGTGGTGTCGCCCAGGATCTGGACCTCGATGTGGCGGGCGCCGGTCAGCAGCTCCTCCACGTACAACTCCGCGCGCCCAAAACCCTGCAGGGCCTCCGAGCGGCAGCGCTCCCAGGCGTCCGCGAGTTCGTCCGGACGCCGCACGGCGCGCATGCCGCGCCCGCCACCGCCTCCGATGGCCTTCACCATCACCGCGCCCGAAGGGCCGAGCCCGGAGAGGAAATCGGCGGCCTCGGCCAGGCTCGTCGGCCCCTGTGTGCCCGCCAGGACGGGCACTCCGAGGCGCACGGCGAGCGCACGCGCGCGTGCCTTGTCGCCGAACAGGCCCAGCACTTCGGGGGAGGGTCCCACGAACCGCAGCCCGGCCTGCGCGCACCGCGCCGCGAAGTCCGCGTCCTCGCTGAGGAACCCGTAGCCGGGGTGGACCAGTTCGCACCCCGAGCGCCGGGCCGCGGCGAGCACCGCGCCCGCGTCCAGATAGGCGGCCGGACCCGTGCCGCACAACGGCTGTGCCTCATCGGCCAGTTGGACGTGCCGCTCGGCGGCGTCGTCATCGGCGTACACGGCGACGGTGCGCAGTCCGGCATCCGCGGCGGCCTGGAGGACGCGGACGGCGATCTCCCCGCGGTTGGCGACGAGCACGGCGGCAGAACCCATGAAGCCCTCCTGAAGTGTGCGGCGCCGCCATGCTCATTGACATTGGCGTCAACGTCAATAAGCTCGCCGCGTGGCACGACATCAACAGCAGCCCTGGGCGACCCGCACCGCCCGCGACCGCAGCGACGCCCCGGCCCGCGGGCGGCTCCTGGACGCCGCCGAGGCCGTGTTCGCGCGGCGTGGCTACGGCGCGACGACCATCGCCGACATCACGGCGGAGGCGGAGGTCTCCCGGGCGGGCTTCTATGTGTACTTCGCGTCCAAGGAGGAGATCTTTCGCGTCCTCGCGGCGCGCGTACGGGACGCGTTCCTCGCCGCGCAGGACGTGCCGGGCGTCGACCTGGACGACGCGCGCGAGGTCGCCGGGGCGTCCACGGCCGCCTTCATCGCCGCGTACGCCCAACACCTGCCGCTGCTGCGTCTGCTGGAGCAGCAGGCGCAGAACGACGAGGACGTGCGCGCGCTGTGGGAGGAGACCCAGGAGCGCCCGATCCACCGGTCCGCCCGCTACATCCGGCGGCTCGCCGCCGAGGGCAGGGCCCGGCCGGTCGCCGATCCGCTCGCCGTGGCCCGCGCGGTCGGCGGCATGAGCATCCAGTTCGCCCGGCTCACGGCGGCGGACCCGGATGCGTACGACGCGGCCGTGCGCGATGTGACCGCCATGTTCCTGCACCTGCTCGGAGTCGATCCCCAAGGCGGTCCCCAAGGCGGTCCCCAAGGCTGAGGAGCCGCTCGCACGCCAGCCTACGTGGTGGAGATCCTCGACGAACCGCCGCTCACGGCGACGGGCAAGATCAGAAGAACGGAACTGACGGAGCGAGCCCGAGCCACAGCTACGGCAGCGGCAACAGCAACGGCTACGACCGCGACAGAGCAGCCAGGTGGTCCCAAGCCGCCTGCGCCGTGAACTCGGCCTGCCCGCCGCGCAGCAGGAGCCCCGCCGACGCGAACGCCGGCTGGTCGGCGTGGGCGGTGACATAGGGGATGGCGATGCAGCGCATGTCGGCGGCGTGCGCTGCCGTCGCCCCCGGAGCGGCGTCCTCCAGGACCACGCAGTCGGCCGGGTCCGCGCCGAGGAGCGCGGCGGCGGCCAGGAAGACGTCGGGCGCGGGCTTGCCGTGCGCGACCTCGTCGGCCGAGACGAACGTGGTCAGGAGTGCGTCGAGGCCGGTGCCGGAGAGGATCGCCTCGATGGCGGCGCGGGACGACCCGGAGGCCACGGCCATCGGCACCCCCGCACCGTGCAGCCGCTCCACGAACTTCCGCATCTCGGGAAAGACGTGCGTGTCGGCGCGGGCCAGCTCCAGGTAGCGACGGTCGAGCTCCGGGAGCAGTTCGGCCACCGGTACGTCGATCCCGTACCGCTCCTTCCAGATGGCGAGGCTCTCCTGGGTGCTGATGCCTACGAACTGCTCGTTCTCGGCCCAGGTGTAGTCGACTCCGTGCTCGGCGAGCAGCCCGCGCTGTGCCGCGTAGTAATTGGGCTCGCTGTCCACGAGAGTGCCGTCGAGATCGAAGATGACCGAGGTCTTGCCGAGGATGCTCATGCCCTCCAGCATGCCAAAGCCGCAGCTCACCGCTGCACGGCGGAGGCGGGGGCGGAGGCAGAGGCCGAGGCCTTCCCGATCGACTCGACGAGCGGCAGCAGCCGGTGCGGGACGCGCTCGCGCAGAGCCATCTCCGTACGGGTACGGACCACGCCCGGCATCTGGATCAGCTGCTGGACCACGTCCTCCAGGTGCCCGTTGTCCCGGGCGACCACGCGGGTCAGGAGATCACCACCACCGGTGATGGAAAAGGCCTCGATGATCTCCGGCACGGCAGCAAGAGCGTCCCCCACTTCATCGAGATGCCCCTGGGTGACCTCGATGTGCACGAAGGCAAGCACCGGGTGCCCGAGCGCGGCAGGCGAGAGGGAAGGCCCCGTCCCGGTGATCACCCCGTCCCGCTCAAGCCGATCGAGCCGCGCCTGAAGGGTGCCACGGGCAATGCCGAGCACACGCGCGTACTCACGGACGCTGGTGCGGGGCTGCTCCAGGAGGAGACGCAGAATGCGGGTGTCGAGTTCGTCGACGGCCATGGCGCGGGTCTCCCGGGTGCAAGGGGGATGAACCTGGCGACTGTACCAATGGGAGAGGGCGGGCAGCCTCAAGGAGAACGGTCTGACCTGCGCATACTGAAGCGGCCCTCAGCTCCCCTCCAGCTCCCGGCCCCACAGCTCAGACGGCGCCGTCCCTCCGCTGGAGCGCCCGCACCGCCTCGATCAGAGCCGTGACCCCCTGCTCGACCTTGGTTCGTGGGCAGCCGGCGTTCAGGCGTAGGTGGCCGGGGGAGTCGTATGTCGTGCCGGGCATGATCGCTGTCTTTTGGGTTTCGATCAGTTCGCGTTGTAGGGCCTCGTCGTCGATGTTCAAGGGGCGGATGTCGATCCAGGCCAGGTAGCCCGCCTGGGGTGGGGTCCACGTCAGGGGTGGGAACGCCGTGTTCAGGCGGTCGGCCACCAGGTGGAGGTTGCCGCGCAGGTACGTGCCCAGGGAGTCCAGCCACGGGGCTCCCTCTCGGTACGCCGCTATGTGGCCCACCAGGGAAAGCACCGCCGGGGACGACAGGCCGTCCGCCTCCTTGAGGTGGTGGAGGTACGCGTCGCGTGTCGTGGGGTCGCCGATGATGCCGTAACTGCCTGTTAGGGCAGGGATGTTGAAGGACTTCGACGCCGATGTCACGATCGCCCAGCGGTCGCCCCGGCCGCCGTGCAGGGCCCAGGGGCGGTGGACATGCGGCGGGTGCGCGAGGTCCGAGTGGATCTCGTCGCTGATCACCGCCACGCCGTACCGCGCGCACAGGGCCGCGACGCGGTCCAGCTCCCCTTCCGTCCACACATGCCCCGTGGGGTTGTGGGGCGAGCACAGCAGCAGTACCGCCGTGTCCGGGAGGGCGAGGAGCCGCTCCAGCTCCGTCCAGTCGTCGAGCGGGCAGCCCAGCAGGCGGCGTTCGTTGGCGGCGATGGTCTTGGGGAAGGCGTCGTACGCCGGTGTGTGGACCACGACCCCGTCGCCGGGGCGTGACCACAGGCGCAGGAGCCGGGCGACCTGGTAGATCACGGACGGGCCGTAGACGATCGACTCCGGGTCCACCACGGTCGCGTGGCGTGTGCCGTACCAGTCGACGATCGCGGAGAGGAAGTCGGCCTGGCGCCAGCGGGAGTAGCCGAGCACGCCGTGGTCGAGCCGGCCGCGGAGCGCCGCGAGGACCGCGGGCGCCGTCTCGAAGTCCATGTCCGAGATGGTGAAGGGCAGCAGGTCCGGGACGCCGAAGCGGTCCTCCACGTAGTCCCACTGCGTGCACCACGTGCCGTGCCGGTCGACCGGAGTGTCGAAATCGAAGGAGTGCCCCATCGCTCAGCCCACCCGCGTCAACGACGCGATCGCGTCCTTCACCGACTGCACCTGCGGGCCGATGATGACCTGCACGTTGTGCGCGTCGAGCTTGATGACGCCCACCGCGCCGAGCTTCTTCAGGCGCGGCTCGTCGACCTGTTCGGCGTCCGCGACCGTCATACGCAGGCGGGTGATGCAGTTGTCGAGGGACTGGATGTTCCCGGCGCCGCCGATCGCCTCCAGGATCGCCACGGCGTCGTACTTCCCCGCGATCAGTTCGCGCGGAGCCGCGGCCTCGTCCTGGGACGACGACTCCTCCTCGGTCCCCTCAGGGGCAGGCTCGTCGCGGCCCGGCGTCTTGAGGTCGAAGCGGGTGATGGCCCAGCGGAAGAGGAAGTAGTAGACGGCGAACCACACCGCGGCGATGACCGGTATCAGGTACCACTTCGTGGTCGTGCCCTGGAGGACGCCGAAGACGAGCCAGTCGATGACGTTGCCGTCGGTGTTGCCGATGAACACCCCGAGGACGGCCGCCGTCAGGAAGCCGAGGCCGACCAGGACCGCGTGGATCAGGTACAGCCACGGGGCGATGAACAGGAACAGGAACTCCAGCGGTTCGGTGATGCCGCCGACGACGCACGCGACGACGCCGGAGATCAGGAGGGCCTTGATCTCGGGGCGCATCCTCTTGTTCGCGCAGTGGTACATCGCCAGAGCCGCGCCCGGCAGCCCGCCGAGGTAGACCGCCATCTTGCCCTGGGACAGGAAGTGGGTGGCGCTGGTGACATCGTCACCGGGCGGGTTCGCGCAGTTGAGCTGCGCGTAGAAGAGGTTCAGCGCGCCGGAGACCTGATCGCCGCAGACCGCGCCCGAACCGCCCACGTCGGTGAAGCGGAACATCGCCACGAGGATGTGGTGCAGGCCGATCGGACGGAGCAGCACCTCGCCCATGCCGAAGAAGAACGGGCCGAAGACACCCGCGTGACCGATCGCGCGCCCCAGATCCGTGATCCAGCCGTTGAACGTCGGCCACACCAGCGGGATCAGCAGGCCGAGCAGGCTGAGTACGAGCGTCGAGATGATCGGGACGAACCGCAGGCCGCCGAAAAAGGCGAGCGCGTCCGGCATCCGCTGAGCACGAAACCGCTGGTGGAGCACGCTGACAACGATGCCAACAGCGACGGCGCCGAGCAGTCCCGTATCGATGGACTGGATGCCGATGACGTCGGCGATGCCGTAGTGGGCGATGGCCTTCTCGTCCTCGAGGTCCACGCCCTTGGCGGTGAGGTAGAAGTTCACCGCCAGGTTCATCGCGGCGAACCCGACGAAGCCGGAGAAGGCCGCGACGCCCTTGTCCTCGCGGGCGAGGCCCAGCGGGATGGCTATCGCGAACATCACCGGGAGGAACTTGAAGGCGACGAGGCCCGTACTGGCCATCCACGTGAAGACGAGGTGGAAGCCATCGCCCTGGAGGAAGGTGAGGTTGTCGGTGACGGCGTCGCTGGAGAGCGACGAGCCGATGCCCAGCATGATGCCGCAGAACGCGAGCAGGGCCACCGGGAGCATGAACGTCTTGCCGAGGCCCTGGAGGAACTCCCAGAGCGCGGACTTGGTCTTCTGCATGTGTGGGGGTCTTTCGGGCCTGAGCGGAGACGTGCGATGACCGGCCCACGGGCGCGCGGGCCAGGACGGTGGCCGGTCACATGCTGCACACAGGGATCGCCTGCCGATCAGCGTGGCTGGTCCGACGATCCACGCCGAAGGTCGATCGATCCGCCCGGACGGATGAGATCACAGCAGTTCGGGGGCTGTCCATGGGGGAGGAGCGGCTCAGGACCTAAGTCCCGGCCGCGCCCTCACCTGTAACGGGCCCCGCTCGCACGCCGCCTCATCCGTAGGCGGCCTCGCCTCATCCGTACGCCCGCCTCACCCGCGCCCGCCGCCTCACGCGTCCCGCATCCGCAGCACCGCCCCGCCCGCGAGAAGCGCCGCGCCCGCGTACGCGGCGAGCACCCCGATCCCCGCCCACGGCCCGATCGGCAGCTGGTCCAGATCGAGCGTCGACTGGATCGCCAGCCCGGCCGTCGCGGGCGCCGCACGCCGGGCGTACTCCTGCCAGTCGGGATCGGCGAGCAGCCCCGCCAGGAGCGGGAAGGCGTAGAAGAGGCCGAGGACCGCGGTGACGGCACCGGCCGTGTCGCGCAGCGCGGTGGCCACGCCCAGGCCGATCAGGGCGGCCAGCGTGAGGTAGAGGACCGTGCCGGCGGCCGCGCGCAGGGTCGGACCCTCCGCGAGGCCCGGTGTCGCGAAGCCGTCGGCGGCCAGCAGCATCCGCCCCGCCAGGAGGGAGCCGAGCACCCCGACGGCACTGGCCGCCGCGGTCAGGGCGCACAGCACCAGGGCCTTCGCGGCCAGCAGCCGCACCCTGCCCGGCTCCGTCGTCAGCGTCGTACGGATGGTGCCCGTGCCGTACTCGCCGCTCATCGTGAGCACCGCCAGGACGACGACGGCGCCCTGGCCGAGCCAGACCCCGGTGAGGCTCAGCTTCACGGTGTCCTCGTGGCAGTCGGCAGGGACCGGGCAGTCCCCGGCGGTCAGCGACGCGGCGGTGGCCGCGCCCGCGAGGACGGTCAGGGCCACCACGGCGAACAGGAGCCACCAAGTGCTGGGCAGGGTACGGAGTTTGGTCCACTCGGCATGGACGGTGCCGAGCGCGCGTCCCTCGGGTGCGCGCACACCGCGGCCGCCCTTCACGCGTCCCGCTTCCGGACGCGCCACACCGCGACGCCGAGCGTCACGACGGCGTATGCGGCCAGCGTCGCGAAGCCGGTCCACGCGCCCTGCGGATAGCAGCCGTCCTCCGGGAGGCACAGGCTCGCCACCTGGTCGTGGCGCGGAGTCGTCTCCTGGATCGCGAACCCCGCGACGGGCGTGAGCCGTTGCAGCCACTGCGACAGGCCGAGCGGCAGCATGCTGACCAGGATCAGCGGCAGCACGATCACCACGACGACGGTGGTGATCGCGGCGGCGGTGTTGCGCAGCAGCGCGCCCAGCGCCAGGGCGAGCACGGCGATCAGGGCCAGTAGGGCAGCGGTGCCGAACACCGCGCGCAGGACGGGGCCGTCGGTCAGCGAGAAGTCGGGGAACCGCGGCGGCTCGTGACCGTTCGCCCGCAGCACCGGCATGCTGAGCAGGTACGAGGCGAGCGACGCGACGAGCCCGGCGGCGAAGGCCACCGCGCCGATCACCACGGCCTTGGCGACCAGCACCCGGCCGCGCCGCGGACTGGCCACGAACGTCGTGCGGATCATGCCGCGCCGGTACTCGGCGGTGATGAACAGGACGCCGAGCGCGGCGATCAGGACGAGGCCGAGCTGCGAGCCGTTCAGGGCGGTCGCGACGAGGTCGGGCTGCATGGGGGCGCCGGGGGCGATGTCGCCGGAGCCGGTCAGCGTGAACGTCCCGCCGGAGCGGACCAGTTCACCCTGCTCGCCCTTGCCCTGACCGCCGCCGCCCTGGCCGATGTCGGTCCGCTTCCAGTCGGCGCCGCTCTTCGCGCCCTTGACCGTCACCTCGTCGAAGCGCGCGGTCGAGCGCGACGGGCGGTCGTCGATCGAGACGTTGCCGAACTGGCGTTGCATGGACTGCACGTTGGGCGACGCCACGAAGAGGCCGACCGGGACAGCGCCCGTGGCCGTGCCGATTCCGGCCGTGCCGATCTTCCTCCAGTCGCGGCCGTCGTCCGACGCGTACGCCGTGACGGTGGCGCCCGCCCGGGTCAGCCGCAGCCAGTGCGGCGTGTCGGCGGACGCGTCGCCCCCCGCGACGTCGCGGGTGAAGTCGCTCTGGAAGCGCACCCCGTGCCCCGGGGTGACCATCAGCGCCGCGTAGTCGGAGCCGCTCTCGGTGTTCTCCTTGACGAGCACCCCGGCCTTGGCCCACTCGGGCGCCCGGTCGGGGCCCGCGCCGGTGGGTCCTGTCACCCGCGCCGTGACGCTGCCGTCGGCGGGGAGCGTGCGGTGCACGAAGGTGAAGTCGTCACGGACGTGCCTGGCCGGGCGGTCGGCCGCGGACGAACCGCCGCCTCCCTCGACCTGGAGGCCCGAACTGGACGCGGAGAACAGGGAGATCAGCACGGTCACCACGACCGCGGCCAGCAGGGTGAGGCCCCAGCGGCGCACCGTACGCAGTTTGGTCCACTCCGCGCGCAGGAGCTGCGGGAAGCCGTCGCGCCCGACCACGACCGTGCCGGGGCGGCGAGGGGGTGTCGCCGTGGTCGTCATCGGGTGCCCTCCCCGACCGGGTGCTCGGCGGCGAACTCCGCCTCGTTCCTGGTCAGTTCCATGTACGCCTCTTCGAGCGTGGCGCGGTGCGCGGCGACCCCCGAGAAGGCGACACCGGCGCCGCCGAGCAGTTCCACGACCCGTCCCGCCTCAAGACGGGAGACGGTGAGCGTGTCGCGGCCGGTGGCCGCGACACTGGCCCCGGCGCCCGCGAGGACGGTCATCGCCGTCGTGCGTTCGGCCGTCCGCACCTCGACGCGGTCGCCCGACGCGGCGGCGAGCAGCTCTCGTACGCTCGTGTCGGCGATGACGCGCCCGCGCCCGACGACCACCAAGTGGTCGGCCGTGTCCTCCAGTTCACTCATCAGGTGACTGGAGACGAGCACGGCGCGGCCCTCGGCGGCCAGGGACTTCAGGAAGCCGCGAATCCACCGGATGCCTTCCGGGTCGAGCCCGTTGACGGGTTCGTCGAAGAGCAGCACGGGCGGATCGCCGAGCAGCGCCGCCGCGATGCCGAGGCGCTGCCGCATGCCGAGCGAGTACCCGCCCGCCCTGCGCCGGGCGGCCTGCCCGAGCCCGACGAGGTCGACGACCTCGTCCACCCGCCGCACCGGAAGACGGTGCGAGTGCGCCATCCACAGGAGGTGATCGCGTCCGCGGCGGCTGGGGTGCACGGCCGCCGCGTCGAGCAGCGACCCCACTTCGAGCAAGGGCGTACGCAACTCGCGGTAGGGGCGCCCGCCGATGAGGGCGGTGCCCTCGTCGGCGGAGTCCAGGCCGAGGACGATGCGCATGGTGGTCGACTTGCCGGCGCCGTTGGGGCCGACGAAGCCCGTGACCTGACCCGGCGCGACGGTGAAGGAGAGGCCGTCGACCGCGGTGACCGATCCGAACCGCTTGCGCAGCCCGCGTACTTCGATGGTCGCTTCGCCGCCATCGGCTGTTGCTGTGATGCCATCCATGAGAAGGGAGGCTAGGGACGCCGTGCCCGCAGGTCGTCACGCCGGGGAGCCGTCTTCGTATCCCTCACGTGAGGGACTCCGCCGGGCGCCGGGCCGGTGACAATGACACGTGTGAGGGAGAAATCTTCCAGAGCGGGCTTCCGGCGCGGCATGCCCGGCTTCGGTCGCGGCACCGCCGGCTTCGGTCGCGGCGTGGCGCGCGGCCGCATCGCGCACCGCCCCGAGACTCCGGTCGCGGCAGCGGCGCTCCTGGCGCTCGGGGCCGTGAGCGAGGTGCTGCTGCGGGCGGACGGCGATGTTCCGCTCCCGCTGGCCCTGTCGCTCGCGCTGGGGACGACGGTGCCGGTCGCGGTGCTCGCGGGCGGCGACCGCATGGCGCAGCCCTCTGCTGGGCAGCACCCCTTCGGCGCCTCAAGGAGCTCCCGTGGCTACTTCGCCGCCGCGGTCGTCCTCGCCGGTGTGGCGGGCATGCTCTCCCTCGCGCCGTTCCACGTCCTGACCGGTGCCGGACTGTGCGCGCTGCTCGTCGCGCTCCACCAGGCCGGGCGCCGGGGCCTGAAGTACGTGGCCGGCCTTCTCCCCCTGCCCTTCATCGCGTACGCGGTCTCCGTGCCCGCGGGATCGGATGCGGGGGAGCGGTTCCTGACCGTCCTCACCGCGGTGGGCGCCGCCGTCGCCGCCGGTACCGGTCTTGCCCGCAGGGCGCGGGACACCGCCCTGGTGAACAGCGCGACCGAGCAGGCCATCGCGGACACCCTCCTGGAACACGTCGCGCGCGGCGAACGGGCCAGGATCGCGCGCGAGTTGCACGACGTGGTCGCCCACCACATCTCCATGATCGCGGTACAGGCCGAGACCGCCCGGCTGACCACCCCGGGCCTGCCCGCCGTCGGCGCCGAGCGCTTCCTGGCCATCGGCGACACCGCGCGCATGGCCCTGACCGAGATGCGCAGGCTGCTCGGCGTGCTGCGCGAGGACGCGGGCGGCGGCACGACGCCGGACCGCCGCCCGCAGCCGGGCCTCGAACAGCTCGGTGAACTCGTCGACGAGGCACGCGACGCGTCGGCGGCGGCCGTGCGCCTCATCGTCGAGGGCCCGGTACGCCCCCTGGACCCCGGCCTCGAACTCACCGCGTACCGCATCGTGCAGGAGGCCCTCACCAACACCCGCCGCCACGCGCCGGGCGCCGCCGTGGACGTCGAACTCCGCTACACCCAGGACGCGTTGCGCCTGCGCGTGCGCGACAACGGCCCCAGTCCGCACACGTCGAAGAACCTCGACGCGGGGCACGGCCTGGTCGGCATGCGGGAGCGGGCCGCGATGGTCGGCGGCGAGCTGCGTGCGGGCCCGGCGCGGCGCGGCGGATTCCTCATCGAGGCGACGTTCCCGGCGCCGGTGCGGGAGCATGCCGCATGAGCACCCCCAGCCCCTCTCCGCTGCGCCTCGTCATCGCCGACGACCACGAGGTCGTACGCGCCGGATACGCCGGACTCCTCGCCACCCAGCCCGACTTCACGGTCGTGGGCACGGCGGCCGACGGCGCGCGGGCGGTCGAGCTCTGCCGGGAGCTGCTGCCCGACCTGGTCCTGATGGACGTCCGCATGCCGGTGATGGACGGCATCGAGGCGACCGGGCGGCTCGCCGGGACCGGCACGCGCGTGCTGATCCTGACCACCTTCGACCTGGACGAGCACGTGTACGACGCGCTGAGCGCGGGCGCCGCCGGGTTCCTGCTCAAGGACGTGACGGCGGAGCGCCTCTTCGACGCGGTGCGGGTGGTGGCCGCCGGCGAGGGGCTGCTCGCCCCCACCGTGACCCGCCGCCTCATCGCGGAGTTCGCCCGCCTCAGGCCGGGCCCGCCCGCGGGGCCCGCCGCCCGCCTCGACACGCTCACCCCGCGCGAGACCGAGGTGCTGCGGCTGATCGCGGAGGGCCTGTCCAACCCGGAGATCGCCGGGCGGCTGCACGTCAGCGAGGAGACCGTGAAGACCCACGTGAGCCGGGTGCTCGCCAAACTCGGGCTGCGGGACCGCACGCAGGCGGTGGTCGCCGCGTACGAGTCGGGCCTCGTGGTGCCCGGGGCGGGGGCCTGAGCCCAGGCCCGACGGGCCCGTCCGCCGTACAATGGAAGGGCGGCAATGTGCACGACGGCGTGACTCGATCATGAACGCACGCATCGAGGACTACGCCCTCATAGGTGACCTGGAATCCGCTGCCATGCTCGGCAGGGACGGGTCGATCGACTGGCTCTGCCTGCCTCGCTTCGACTCACCGGCCTGCTTCGCCGCACTGCTCGGCACGCGGGAGCACGGCTTCTGGCGCGTCTCCCCCGTAGGCGCTGGACCCTGCGCCCGGCGGGCCTATCGCCAGGACACCCTGATCGTGGACTCCCGCTGGGAGGGCCCGACCGGTGCCGTGCGCGTCACGGACTTCATGCCGCCCCGCGCACACCTGCCCTGCGTCGTGCGCGTCGTCGAGGGCCTGTCCGGCGCCGTGGCCATGCGCAGCGAACTGCGGCCGCGCTTCAACCAGGGCCGCATCGTGCCGTGGGTGCGCGCCCAGGAGCACTGCACGGTCGCCGTGGCCGGTCCCGATTCCCTCTGGCTGAGCGCCGACGGCCCGATGGAGATACGCGGCGTGGACACCACCCCGGACTCCACCACCCCGGACTCCACCGACCCGAACCCCACCGTCCTGGACTTCACCGTCACGGCGGGCCAGCGCCTGACCCTCCAGCTGGTGTGGGCGCCCTCGCATCTGACCGATCCGCCCGCGCCCCTGAGCGTCCCGGCCGAGACGGCCCTGAAGGCGACCGGCGACTTCTGGCGCCGCTGGACGGCCCAGTGCCGCTACCAAGGTCCCTGGCGGGAGGCCGTCACCCGCTCGCTGATCACGCTGAAGGCCCTCACCTACGCGCCCACCGGCGGCATCGTCGCCGCGCCGACCACCTCGCTCCCCGAGTGCGTCGGTGGCGAGCGCAACTGGGACTACCGCTTCTGCTGGCTGCGCGACTCCACGCTGACCCTCTCCGCCCTGCTGCGCAGCGGCTACCGCGAGGAGGCCACGGCCTGGCTCGACTGGCTGGTGCGTGCCGTCGCGGGGGACCCCGCCGATCTACAGGCGGTGTACGGAGTGGGGGGCCAGCGGCGGCTGCCGGAGGCCGAGGCGCCCTGGCTGCCCGGCTACGAGGGGTCGCGGCCCGTACGGTTGGGGAACGCGGCGGTCGGTCAGTTCCAGCTCGACGTCTACGGCGAGGTGCTCGACACGCTCTACTTGTCGCTGCGGGCGGGGATTCCGATGCAGCCCCATCTGTGGAGCCTGGTGAAATCCCTGATGGGCCATCTGCGGGAGCACTGGCGCGAACCCGATCAGGGACTGTGGCAAGTCCGGGGCGCCAGGCGGCAGTTCGTCCACTCCAAGGTCATGTCGTGGGTCGCAGCCGACCGTGCCCTGCGGATGGGTGAACTGCTGGGCAGGAACGAGTCCGCGGGGGAGTGGCGCGCCATGCGGGACGCGGTGCACCGGGAGGTGTGCCGTGAGGGGTGGGACGCCGGGCGGCGGTCGTTCGTGCAGTCCTACGGATCGCCCGCCCTGGACGCGTCGGCCCTGCTGATCCCCAAGGTCGGCTTCCTGCCCGCGGGCGACCCGCGCGTGCGCGACACCGTCCGGGCGATGCGAGCCCTGGACCACCAAGGATTCGTGCGCAGGTACGCGCACGAGGGCCCGGGCAGGCACGGCGTGGACGGCATGCGCGGATCGGAGGGCACGTTCGTGGCGTGCTCCCTCTGGTACGCCGACGCGCTGGCGGCGACCGGCGACCTCCGGCAGGCGCGCGAGACCTTCGAGCGCGTCCTGGACGTACGCAACGACGTGGGCCTGCTCGCGGAACAGTGGGACCCGCGAGACCGGCGCCAACTGGGCAACGCCCCCCAGGCGTTCAGCCACATCGCGCTGGTGGAGACGGCGTTCGCACTGCGGGAGGCGGGCGCCTGAGGCCCCAGGAGGCGGGTCCCCGAGGGCGGGCGGTCACGCCTCGCGGCGCGTCGCCGAGAGCAGCACCATCCCGGAGTCGCCGTAGTCCGGCAGTGTCGGGTCGGCGTCGATCCGGGTGACGGCGAGGTGCTCGGTGAGCGGGGCGAACACCTCGGTGACGACGGCCGGGTCCACTGGGCAGCCGGGCCACCGCGACGTGGGCCCGATGCGGTACGTCGGCATGTTCTCCATGAACGCCGCGACGAGATGCCCGCCCGGGACGACGGAGCGCGCGAAGCGGTGGCAGAAGTCGGTGAACTCCGCGAAGTCCTCGGTGACGCCCTCGGCGACGAAGTTCATCGACGAGATGTCGTACGAGCCGGACGGCAGCGCCCGGATGTCGCCGTGGACGACGCGCACGCCCGCGAGCGCCCGTGGAAGCGTCGGCGGCAGATCGGGGTTGAGGCGTCGGCACAGCGCGTGGAACGGCAACCAGCTTTCGTCAGGGGCCTGTTCGAGCTGCCGGGTCAGATAGGCGACGCCCGCCGCGCTCGCCTCCACGGCGTCGATGCGGCGGCTCGCGGCGGCGGCGAGGATCAGCGGATAGAGGTTGGGTCCGGCCCCGAACTCCAGGGAGCGCGCGGCGCTGTGCGGGGCGAACTGCCGGTAGAAGGCGGAGTGGTGGACGATGACCGCGGCGTCGGAGGGGTGCAGCACGCGGTAGTTCTCGCCGAGATAGTCCTGGACGGGCCAGCTGTCCCAGTCCACGTCGTCGTTGCGGGTCGGGGCCATCACGGTGTCAGCTCCCCGGCCGCAGCGGGAACCGCTCGGAGAGGCGGGTCAGGGCGGCGTTGAGCCGGTCGATGTCCTCGTCGGAGTTCAGGGCCGTGAGCTGCGCGCGGAAGCCGACCCGGTCGCGCGGCACGAGCGGATAGGCCGCGAGGGTCACATAGATGCCCTGCTCCCAGAGGAAACCGGCGACCGCGTCCAGGTCGGACGCGTCGGCCAGGGGGATCTCCACGATCGGCAGCTGATCGGAGTTGAGCGTCTTCAGCCCGAGCCCGGCCACGTGGTCCAGGACCCGGACGGTCTTGCGGTGCAGATCGGCGCGGATGGCGTCGCCGCGCCGGTCATTGACCTCCAGCCCGGCAAGCGCGGTCGCGAGCGAGGCGGTGGGCGAGGGCCCGGAGTACAGATAGGGGGCGGCGGTGACCTTCAGATGGTCCTTGAGCCCGGTCGGCAGCGCGAGAAAGGCGAGCAGCGACGAGTAGGCCTTGGAGAAGCCGCCGACGAGCACGATGTTGTCGTACGTCTCACCCGTGTGCCGGACGACGCTGTTGCCGCGCATCCCGTACGGGCACGGCTCGTCGACGCCGCGCTCCCCGATGACACCGAATCCGTGGGTGTCGTCGATGTACAGCGTGGCGTCCACGTCACGGCAGAGTCCGGCCAGTTCGGGTACGTCGGCGATGTTCCCGCTCATGCTGTTGACGCCGTCCAGGCAGACCAGGCGGGCATCGCCGCTCGGCACCGCCCGCAGCAGGGCGGCCAGTTCGTCGGGCCGGTCGGCGTGGAACCGCCGCAGCGTCGCGCCCTGCCCGCGGGCGGCCACGCAGCCGTCGTACACCGTGCGGTGCGCCGCCGCCTCGACGAAGACATGGCCCTTGCCCGCGAGGACGGGTATCACCGAGGCGTGGATCAGGGTCGCCGTCGGGAGCAGCAGCGTGTCGGGTGCACCGAGCAGCGCGGCGAGCCGTTCCTCGATCTCGGGGTAGAGCCGGGGGCTGCCGAGCAGCCGGGACCAGCTGGGGTGCGTTCCCCAGCGGCGTACGGCGGGTTCGATGGCAGCGATGATCTCCGGATCGCAGTCGAAGCCCAGGTAGTTGCAGGAGGCGAAGTCGATGAGCCAGTGGTCACCGCTGCGGATGTGCCGGCCGCGGACCTCGTCCAGGACGCAGTCGCTCATCGGGCTGGTCCGCCGCAGGTGGTCGAGATCGCCCCAGCGCGGCTCGCTCCGTACCCCCAGGAGTTCGGCGTCAGGTTCGCTCATGGCGCTCTCCCTCTCCGAGGGGATCGGGGCGGTCGGGACAGCGCGGGTGGAAGGAGCGGGGGCGGCCGGTGTGATCCGGCGGCCCGGCCCCGCTCCCCGGCCGGTGGCGGCGCCGTTCTGCCCCCGGCGTCGCAGGAGCCGCTCCCCCTGCTCGGCCGTCAGCGGCCGGGCGAAGAGATAGCCCTGGCCGAACCCGCAGCCCATCCCGGCCAGCAGGTCCCGCTGCGCGGACTGCTCGATGCCCTCGGCGATGACCTGGAGGCCCATCGTGTCGGCGAGGTGCACGATGCCCTCCACGAGGGCGAGTTGCCGGGTGTCGTCGGCGATGTCGTCGATGAACGTCTTGTCGATCTTGAGTACGTCGACGGGGAACTCGCGGAGGTAGCGCAGCGAGGAGAATCCCGTGCCGAAGTCGTCCACCGCGATCCGCACCCCGAGGTCCTTCAACGCCTCCATGACCCCCTGGATCTGGCTGTCGCGCCGCATCAGCACCGACTCGGTGAGCTCCAGCTGCAGGGAACCCGGGGCAAGGCCGGGCGTGTCCAGGGCCCTGCGCACCTCGTCGAGGAAGCCCGCGTCGCGGAACTGGCGCGCGGACACGTTCACGCTGATGTAGGGGTGCCGCTCCGATGAGGGCCCCACGCTCTGCAGTCCGGCCATGTCCGTGGCGGCGCTGCCCAGGACCCAGGCGCCCAGCGGCGTGATGTGCCCGGTCTCCTCGGCGAGCGGGATGAACTGCTGGGGCGGCACCAGGCCGCGCCGGGGGTGCGGCCAGCGGGCCAGGGCCTCGAAGCCGACGATCTCGGCGGCGCCCGCCGCGCTCTGCGCCGGGTCGACGTGCGCGCTGATGTCCACGACGGGCTGATAGCGCAGCGCGAACTCCTCGTCGGCGATCGCCCGGTCCAGGCCGGCCTGGAGGTCGTGCCGCTCCAGCATGCGTACGTGCAGCCGCTGCTGGAAGCGGCGCCATTGGCGCTTGCCCGCGGCCTTGGCGGCGTACAGCGCCAGGTCGGCGTGGGCCAGGAGCTCATCGGCGCCCGCGCTGTCCGCGGCCGTGGCCACGCCCACGCTCGCCGAGACGCTCACGCAGTCGCCGGACAGCTGGAAGGGCCTGCTGAGCGCCTGCACCACCTGCGCGGCGAGGATCTCGGCGTCGACGGGCTGCTTGGCGTCCTCCATCAGGACGGCGAACTCGTCGCCGCCGAGCCGGGCCGCGGTGTCGCTGCGGCGCAGCGACCGCGAGAGGCGCGATCCGACCGCCGTCAGGAGCCGGTCGCCGACCGAGTGCCCCAGCGTGTCGTTGACGACCTTGAAGTCGTCGAGGTCCACGAAGAGCACACAGGTCAGCATCGACTCGCGGCGGCCGCGCAGCAGGGCGCGCTCGATGCGCTCCAGGAGCAGTGTCCGGTTGGGCAGGCCGGTCAGCGCGTCGTGGAAGGCCCGCTGGGTGAGCTCGTGCTCCAGCTGCCGCTGCTCGGTCACGTCCCGCAGGGTGACCACCAGGCCGCGGACGGTGGGGTCCTGGCGCAGGTCGCTGCAGCGCACCTCCACCTCGATGCGCCCGCCGCCGCGCGGCATCCACCAGTAGTCGTGGGGCTCCTGCTGCCCGCCGCCGCGCATGGCCGCGAGGACCCGCGCGGCCCGGTCGCTGTCGCGCGGGTCCACCAGCGCCGGGAGCTCCGCCCCGATCAGCGTGGCGGCCCCGAAGACGGCCTGGGCGGACGGGCTCGCGTACCGCACGGTGTCGTCGTCGTCGACGATGAGGATGACGTCGGAGGCGTTGCGCACCAACGTACGGAAGTGCGCCTCGCTCTCCCGCCGGATGATCTCCTTGCGGAGTGCGATGCGCTCCTTGGCCAGGCCCGCGTGCGAGGCGAGGATCTCCAGGGAGCCCCAGATCTCGGTGAGCTGTTTCTCGGAGCCCGCCGCGATCAGCACCCCCGGCGGCGCGTCGCCGGCCGGACGGTCGCGCTGGATCATCGGGCACACCAGCGCACGCTGCGCGGCCCCGAAGCGGGCGGCGATCTGCGGGCCGAGTGCGGCGGCCTGGACCAGGCGCGTGCGGCGCAGGTCGAGGGCGGCGTAGGGCACCGGCGGTGTGTCGCCCGCCTCCAGGAGCAGGGTCCCGGACCGGCCGCCGGACCCGGAGAGCGCGGCGACGGTCGTCTCGCAGGTGTCGGTGATCTCCTCCGTCGTGATCGCCGCCACCAGCGAGGAGGCCGCGTCGCGCAGCGCAAGCTCACGGTCCACGGCCTTGCGGTGCGCCACGACCATGCCCGCGAGCCGCAGGATCACCAGCAGGAACAGAGCGCCGGAGAAGGCGGCGATGACGGCCGCGTCATGGG
The DNA here is from genome assembly GCF_055585065.1 of Streptomyces sp. NPDC054047. NCBI lineage: Bacteria > Bacillati > Actinomycetota > Actinomycetes > Kitasatosporales > Streptomycetaceae > Streptomyces > Streptomyces sp. NPDC054047. The sequence goes on from NZ_JBVJKV010000013.1 coordinate 191,349, forward strand.
CGCTGTCGAGCAGGCCCTCCGTGAGCAGGATCGCCGGGGCGATGAGGGTGGCCGCGGCGAGCAGCACGAGCCTGCGCGGCGGCGGGAGCAGGGTCAGTGGCTGATGGGTGTAGGCGGTCAGCTCCGCCATGGAGGGATGCAGCGCGGCAAGGCCCCACGCCGTGTAGAAGACGATCCAGCCGGTGTCCAGGAGCGTGCCCGCCTGCCACAACCCGTTGAGCTGGAGAATCCCGTACGCGATGTCGAAGAGCAGCAGGGTGAGCGTGCCCAGGACGAGCAGGCGCACGGCGGGATTGTGGCCGGTCACGTAGCCGGGGGTCAGCAGCCGGGCGAGCAGGGCGAGGACCAGGACGTCGCCCAGCGGGTAGGCGATGCTGATGGCGCGCTGCGGCCAGGTCAGGCCCTCGACCTCGGTGAGCGGCTGGACGAGGTAGACCCAGACGGGCAGCGCGAGCCCGCCGGTGATGATCAGCGCGTCGAGGAGGCTGGGCAGGTCGCGGCCCGCCCAGCGGTAGCGGACCAGGCCGAAGAGGCCTGCCGCGAGCAGCGGATAGACCACGAGGTAGCAGGCGTCCGCCGGGGAGGGGAACGGATTGGACGCGTCGAAGTACTGCTCGACCACGTTGTAGTACGTGTCGCCCGCGGCGAACGCGAAGAGTCCGGCCGCGAGCACCCACCACGGCCAGCGGTGCGCGGGCCGGTGGACGTGCGCACCGAGGAGGACGGCCGCGACGCCCCCGAGGCCGATGAGTGCCCAGAGGGGTGCGCGCAGGCCCGGCAGCGTCATGTAGACGGCGGTGAGAGCGGCGACCAGGACGATGTAGGCGACCATGAGCCGATGGGCCCGTGGTGGGTCCCGAGGGTGTGCCCGAAGCAATGGCAAAGCGCCTCCCTGCGTGGCAGGGACACCCGGCCGAGAGTCACGCTTCAACCTGGGGTCTCGCTGTTTCGATCGTAGGCCCGGGCGGCGGGCACCTGCATCTTCAGCCGGACCCGGTGTCTTCGGCCGGGCTCAGTCCGCCGGGGGCAGCGCGGCCCCGACCGGCGGAGGCGTGCCGACGGGCCGGCCGAAGTAGTCCACGGAACCGGGGTCGACGCCGAACAGCTTCCGCAGGTCGAGGCCCTTGTCCGCGAGGGCGTCGCACTCCGGGGCGAGCAGGTGCGCGTCGCCGGGGGAGTCGACGTCCGGCAGTTCGCCGCCGGCGAGGCAGGGGTCGACGGTCAGGCCGGCGGGCCGTCCGTCGACGCGTTCCTGTCCGGTCGCCGTGCGCCAGGCGGCGAGGCCGGTGTAGGCGTGGTCGCCCCACTGCACGGCCCACTGTCCCTGCGGCGCCCGGTAGTTGTTGCCCTGCACGAGGACGTTCTTCGCGGTGAGGCCCCGGTCCACCAGGGCCAGGGGGGAGCCGTCGGTGACGAAGGTGTTGTTGCGGACCGTGACACCCGTCTGACCGTCCATCAGGCGCAGGGCGGGGCCGCTCCTTCCGTTCTCCAGGGCCGTCATGACCACGGTGTTCTGGTAGATGCGCAGGTTGCGCACGTCGTGGCCGTAGACGGCGAGCCCGCCGAAGCGCGGCAGCTTGCGGCCGTCGTCGGAGGTGAGGTTGTAGCGGATCGTGTTGTCCTTGTGCGCGCCGTTGGTCTTCCTGGTGTAGGTGTAGAAGCCCGGGCCGTCGTTGTGGAAGGCCAGGTTGTACTGGATGGTCGAGTCCGAGACGTTCTCGTCGAATCCGAACCCGGCGCCGTCGACGTCCGAACCGGTGTGGTTGCGGTAGGCGGTGTTGTGCTCCAGGAGCACGTCGCTGGCGTCGTAGGCCCAGATGCCCACCGGCCCCGAAGGCGCCTCGGTGGCCGACGTGCTCCCGTTGTCGTGGGCGCTGGAGTCGCGCACCGTGGCGTGGCGTACGGCGCCCAGGATGATGCCGTCGCCGGTGTGACGGTCGTCCGCCGCGGGATCGCCGGTGTTGCGGTAGGCCTCGACGCCCGTGACGTCGACGTCCTCGTGCGCGTAGGCGGGCTGTCCCGGCTCGAACTCGGGGCCGTACGTCAGGAGACCGGCGTCCTTGTTGCCGTGCAGCTTCGCCTGCCGGATCGTCACGTCCTTGAATCCGTTGCCCTTCTCGATGCCGCCGACGGCGATGCCCACCTGGAATCCGGAGACGGTGACGTCCGAGACGGAGACACGGTTCAGCTTTCCGCCGCCGGGGCGGTCGGCGTAGAGGTTGATGCCGCCGTCACGGGCGTAGGCGGCGCGGTCCCCGGTGACGGTGAGATCGCGGATCCGCACGCCCGCGGTGTTGTGCACGGAGATGCCGGGGCTGCCCTCGGCCTCGACGGTCGCGCGGCCCTCGCCGTACGAACCGATCACCACGGGCCGGTCCGCGCGGCCCGCCTCGGTGCTGCCCAGGGTGATCGTGCCGGTGAACCGGGCGCCGCCCTCCAGGAGCAGCCGGTCGCCGGGTTCGAGCGCCACGCGTTCGGCACGGGCGAGGGAGCGCCATGCCTGTCCGGGCGAGGAACCGTCGTTCTCGTCGTCGCCCCGCGAACCGACGTAGTACGTGGCGTACGGGGCGGCATCGGCCTTGGTGCCGGTCGCGGGCGAGTAGTGGGGCGTGGCCACGCAGCCGCTCGCACCGATCAGCACGAGCGCGGCGGTGAGGACGCCGGGGGCGGTGCACCGCCGGGCGGTGGCTCTGGAGAATTGCCCGGTCATCGGGATCAGGCCTCCACCGGCACTCGCGCGAGCGGCGGTTCGGACCGCGCGGCGAACCACGCCACCGTGCGCCGCAGCCCCTCGTCGAGGGGGACGCGGGGCATCCAGCCGAGCTGCTCCACGGCCCGGTTGATCACCGGGCGGCGGCGGGTGGGATCGTCGACGGGCAGCGGGCGGCAGACGATCCGCGAGGGCGATCCGGTGATACGGAGGACGAGTTCGGCCAGTTCGCGGACGGTGCGCTCGCTGGGATTGCCCAGGTTCACCGGCCCGGCGCGGTCGCTGTCGAGCATCGCGATCAGGCCTCGGACGAGGTCGTCGACGTAGCAGAAACTGCGGGTCTGGCTGCCGTCGCCGTAGAGCGTCAGCGGCCGGCCCGCCAGGGCCTGGCGGACGAAGGTGGAGACCACCCGTCCGTCGTGCGGCCGCATCCGCGGACCGTACGTGTTGAAGATCCGTACGATGCCCGCGTCAACGCCCGGGCCGCGCCGGTACGCCGTGGCGAGCGCCTCCGCGAACCGCTTGGCCTCGTCGTAGACGCTGCGCGGGCCGACCGGATTGACGTGGCCCCAGTACTCCTCGGGCTGCGGGTGGACCTCCGGGTCGCCGTAGACCTCGCTGGTGGAGGTGAGCAGGAAGCGGGCGCCGTGCCGCTGGGCCAGGCGCAGGGCTTGCTCGGTGCCGCGGCTGCCGACGGCCAGGGTCTCCAGGGCCAGGCGGTGGTAGTCCGGCGGAGAGGCGGGGCTGGCGAGGTGGGCGACGGCGTCCACGCGGCCCGGCACGTCGAACGGCGCCGTCACGTCGGCGTGGATCAGCCGGAAGCGGGGTGTGCCGAGCAGGTGGGCGACGTTGTCCTCTTCCCCGGTGCAGAAGTTGTCCAGGCAGCAGACGGTGTCTCCTCGGCGCAGCAGCGCCTCGCACAGATGGGATCCCACGAAACCGCCGCCGCCGGTCACCACGACCCTCATGACGCACCTCCGGTGAGTGCGGCGGTCCTGACCCGCGACGGGGTGGCGCAGGAGAGCCGGGGGCGGCCCGGGGCGTGCACGGTCCAGCCGGCCGCCGACCAGGACCGCGGGTCGAGGCTGTTGCGGGCGTCCAGGAGGACGGGGGAGCGCACCTGGGAGGCGAGCGCGGCGGGGTCGATGTCCTGGTACTCGGGCCAGTCGGTCAGGTGCAGGACCAGGTCGGCGTCCTCGCACGCCTTGTCGACGTCCAGGGCGTAGGACAGTTCGGGGTGGACGGCGCGGGCGTTGTCGAGGGCCTGGGGGTCGTGCACGCGGACCGCGGCGCCCTGCCGGTGCAGGGCCGCCGCCACGGCCAGGGCGGGCGAGTCGCGCACGTCGTCGCTGCCGGGCTTGAAGGCCGCGCCGAGCACGGCGATCCGGCGCCCGGTCGGCGAGCCGCCCAGGAGCCGGCGTGCCCGCTCGACGGTGCGCAGGCGCTGACGGGTGTTGATCCGGTCGACCTCGTGCAGGAACACCACCGCCTCACCGGCGCCGATCTCCTCGGCGCGGGCGGCGAAGGCCCGGATGTCCTTGGGGAAGCAGCTGCCGCCGAAGCCGAGCCCCGGTTCGAGGAAGCGGGGCCCGATCCGGGTGTCCGCGCCGATGGCCCTGGCCAGGACCGACGCGTCGGCGCCCGCGGCGTCGCACACCTCGGCCATGGCGTTGATGAAGGAGATCTTGGTGGCGAGGAAGGAGTTCGCCGCGACCTTGACCAGCTCCGCCGTCGCCGGATCGGTGCTGAAGAACGGCACCCCGGCGAGGATCATCGGCGTGTAGATCGTCCGCAGCACGGCCTCGGCGTGCTGCGACGTCACGCCCACGACGAGCCGCTCGGGCCGCATGGTGTCCTGGACCGCGGACCCCTCGCGCAGGAACTCGGGGTTCCAGGCGACCTCCGTGTCCCGGGTCGTCCGGGCGATGCGCTCGGCGAGCCGGGCCGCCGTGCCCACCGGCACGGTCGACTTGCCCACGATCAGGCTGCCGGGCCGCAGATGCGGGGCGAGCCCGTCCACGACGGCGTCCACGTAACGGAGGTCGGCGGCCTTGCTGTCGGGGCGCTGCGGGGTGCCCACGCACAGGAAGTGCGTCCGGGCGAACGCGGCGCCCTCGGCGAGCGAGGTGGAGAAGCGCAGCCTGCCCGACGCGACGGTCCTGGCGAGCAGTTCGTCGAGGCCGCTCTCGTGGATGGGCGCCCGGCCCGCCGACAGGGATGCGATCCGTTCGGCGTCGATGTCGATGCCGAGGACCTGGTGGTCGATGTCGGCCATGCACGCGGCGTGCACCGTTCCCACGTATCCGGTGCCGATCACTGTCATCCGCATGACGTCGCTCCTTACGGGTCGTCGGGCCTCACGGGGCCTGCTGCTTGCTGGTGGGGTGCCGGCCGGGGCCGGCGTAGCCATGGGGGTTGAGCTGCTGGAAGCGCCACGCGTCGCGGCACATGTCGGCGAGGTCCCGGGTGGGGCGCCAGCCCCAGGCGCGCGCCACCGCGCTCGCGTCGGCGACGAGTTCGGTCACGTCGCCGGGGCGGCGCGGCATGATCTGGTACGGGACGGCCCGGCCGCAGGCCGCGCCGAACGCGGAGATGACGTCGAGGACCGAACGGCCGGTCCCGACGCCGAGGTTGAACACCCGCAGGCCCGGTCCGTCGGCGAGGTGGTCCAGGGCGATGCGGTGGGCCTCGGCGGTGTCCATGACGTGGAGGTAGTCGCGGATCGCGGTGCCGTCGGGCGTGGGGTAGTCGTCGCCGAAGACGGGGAGCCGCTCGCGCCGCCCGACGGCGACCTGCGCCACGTAGGGCATCAGATTGTCGGGCACTCCGCCCGGGTCCTCGCCGAGCAGTCCGCTGGGGTGGGCGCCGACGGGGTTGAAGTAGCGCAGGGCCAGCACGGTGAACTCGGGGCAGCGGGCGCACACGTCGGCCAGGACCTGCTCGCAGATCCACTTGGACGTCGCGTACGGATTGGTGGGCCGGGCGGGCGTCGACTCGTCGAGCGGCCCGCGCCCCGCGTCGCCGTAGACGGAACAGGAGGAGGAGAACACCAGCTGGTGCACGCCGTGTTCACGCATGACCCGCAGCAGCGCGGTCGTGCCGCCGACGTTGGTGTCGTAGTACTCGATGGGCATCCGTGTCGACTCGCCCACGGCCTTGTGCGCGGCAAAGTGCACGACGGCGTCCACGGAGTGGCGGTCGAAGACGGCCGACAGGGCGCGCCGATCACGGATGTCCAGCTCATAGACGGCGCCGACGAACCGGTCGGCGATCCGTTCCACCCGCGTGAAGACCTGCGGGGTGCTGTGGGAGTAGTCGTCGATCACGATCAGTTCGTAGCCGTGGTCGAGGAGTTCGACGCAGGTGTGGCTTCCGATGAAGCCCGCTCCGCCGGTGACGAGGATCGTGGAGGGTGCGCTCATGGCCCGTTCACCAGCTCAGGACGGCGGCGGCGTACGCCGGGTAGAAGACGATGGCGGTGGCGACCGGAAGGGACGCCAGGAGGCCCAGGGCCAGCGGCAGGCGGGCGGTCGACAGGGCGCGGGTGAAACGGATGTCCGCCGCCCGTGCCGCCTCCCGCACGTGGAGCAGGGGCACGGCGACGGCGACGGCCGCGTAGGTCGCGGCGGCGAGCAGGCAGAGGAAGACGTAGCCGGCCGCGGGGCTTGTCAGCTCGCCCACCACGGCGATCGAGGACAGCGCGCCGGCCAGCACGACGAAGGGCAGGGTGAGCCGGGCGGGCAGCGGCCGCGGCCCGCCGGTGTCCTTGGGCGTGACCTTGAAGGTCACCGGGTGCGGGCGCAGCTTCTGCCCGACGGCGCCGAACAGGCCCAGGATGACGAACGGCCAGCGGGCGAGCGCGAACAGCCAGGTCTCCCAGCTGATCAGCGGGGCGGTGCGCGGGCGCAGCATCCCGCAGCGCCGCATCACGTACAGGGTCAGGAGCAGCCACACGGGCATGGCCCAGAAGTGGACCAGGAAGTCGAAGTAGTTGACGTTCATCCACGGCAGGCCGGTGAGGACGGCGATCGGCGGCAGCGTGAGGCCCGCGGTGATCATCAGGCCGAGGAGCGGGTAGTAGGCCAGGGCGTACGAGAAGCGCAGCCGCAGCACGAGCGGCAGCCGTCGCAGATGGCACGGCAGCAGACCGAGGAGCATCGTGGTCAGGCTCCGTGACCACTGGTACTCCTGCGTGATCATGTCGGCGAAGGTGAGCGGACCGTCCCCGTGCGCCTCGGCGTCGATGGCGAACGCGCCGTTCCAGCCGGCCGAGTTGAGCAGGTACGTGGTGGAGAAGTCCTCGGCGAGCTCGGGGCCGAGGCCGCCGATGTCCCGCAGCGCGCGGGTGCGCACGGCGTAGTGGGAGCCGATGCACATCGGCGCGAGCCCGTCGCTGTGCCCCAGCTGGACCGCGCCGTGCCAGACGGCCTCGCGGTGCAGCCGTCCCCGGGCCGCCCACGACACCGCGCCGTTGGCGTCGCAGATGCTGGGGGCGGCGACGTAGCCGATGGCGGGGTCGTCGAAGGGGCGGACCATCTCGGCGAGGTAGGTCGGCGCGGGGACGTGGTCACAGTCGAGCTGGGCGACCACCTCGTAGCGGTCGTAGCCCCAGTTGTCGTAGAAGTAGGCGAGGTTGCCTTCCTTGCAGCGGGTGCGGCGCGGCCAGTCGCTGCGGTGGTAGGGGCGCACGCCGCGGCGGCAGGACATCCGCACCTGATGCGTCCGGCACCAGGCGATGATCTCCTCGGTGGGGTCCTCGTCGCACAGCCACACGTCGTAGCGGTGCGGGAAGTCCTGGGCCAGCATCGCCTCGAGCGTGTGCCGGACGGTGGGCCAGGGCTCCGAGGGGGCGCGGGTCACGGCGAAGGCGACCGGAAGTGCGGGCACCGGAAGCGCGGGGTTGACGCGGCGCAGGCGCAGGGCGGTGACGAAGAAGTAGCAGGGCAGGGCGGTGAGGTACAGCAGCAGGGCACTGTTGACGATCAGGCCCGCCCAGCCGACACGGTGCTGGGGCTGAAGCCACCAGGACCAGAACCACAGGAAGCTCAGCGCCCAGCACACGGCGATCACCGTGAGGGCGGCCCGGTCGTGCCGGGGGAGCGCGGGCACGAAGGTCGTGGGGCGGACGGTGCGCACCGGGAACGGATGGCCGAAGACGGGGCCGCCCGCGGTGACCCGCACGACGTTGCCGTCCGACATCCGCGCGAGCTCCCGCTCCAGCTGGAGCAGATCCGCCGGCATCGGCTCGCTGTGCGTCATGGCGCGACGCTCCTGAGAGGTCGGACGCTGTACGCTGACCACGTACGTTTACGTCGTATATGTACGACTTTGCACCCGATGTTCCCTGAGGTCAAGGGGGCCAGAGAGGCGGACGCGGCGGACATGCCGAACGAGAAAGAGAAGGAGAAGAAGGCGGCCGCGGCCGAGGGGCGGCGCGCCAGTGACCGGGGGCGTTATGGACGGCTCAGCCGGGAGCGCGTCCTGGCCACGGCCCTGGAGGTCGTCGACCGCGACGGGCTCTCGGGCCTGAGCATGCGCAAGCTCGGCGCGGAACTGGGCGTGGAGGCGATGGCCCTGTACCGGTACGCGTCCAGCAAGGGGGACCTGCTCGACGGCCTGGTCGAGGCGTTCTGCCAGGAACTGGAGAGCGACCTGGACGCCGAGCCCCGAGCCGCCGACTGGAAGGGGGAGCTGCACCGCATCGCGCTCGCCACCCACCGCGTCGCCCTGCGCCACCCGAACATGGTCCCGCTGCTCGCCACCCGCCTGCTGTCCACCCCGCTGGCCCGCCGCCCGGCGGCCGTCCTGCGCAGCGACGAACGCGTCCTGGCGCTGCTGCACGACGCGGGTCTGGGCGGCCGCCGCGTCGTGGAGCTCCACCGGGCGTTCACGGCGTGGCTGCTCGGCTATCTCCTCGTCGAGCTGCGGGCCATGGACGACGAGCCCGGTGAGCCCGACCCGGCCTTCCGGCTCGGCCTGCACCGCATGCCCGCACAGGAGTTCCCGCGGCTGCGGGCCACCGCCGTCTCCCTGGACGGACAGGGCGGCCCGGGGCAACTGGCCGCGGGGCTCGACGCGTTGCTGGGGGCATGAGGCCGCCGCCCCGGCGTGCGGCAGCGGGCTCCGGCGCCACCGTGGCGCCGGAACTCGCCCTGGACGCGCGGGAGTTCACATCCGCTTCGCCCCGGCCTTGATGGCCTCGCGGATCCGGGTGTACGTACCGCACCGGCAGATGTTGCGGATCTCGTCCAGGTCGTCGTCACTGATCTCACGGCCGGCGGCGGCGGCCTGCCGTACTTTGGCGACGGCGGCCATGATCTGGCCCGGCTGGCAGTACCCGCACTGCGAGACGTCCAGCTCCAGCCACGCCTCCTGCATCGGGTGCAGCTCCTTGCCGACGGTGCCGGGCAGGCCCTCGATCGTGGTGATCTCGTCATCGGTGCCGATCTTCGAGACCGGCACCGAACAGGGGTTGAACGCCTTGCCGTTGATGTGCGACGTACAGGACTGGCAGACGCCGAGACCGCAGCCGTACTTCGGCCCGGTCACGCCGAGCAGGTCACGCAGCACCCACAGGAGGCGTACGTCGTCGTCGGCCTCGACGGTGATCTGTTCGCCGTTGAGCTTGAAGGTGTGGCGCGGCACGGAAGGCTCCTCAGCAGACGCGGGCGCGTCAGTAGGCACGGGCGAGTCAGTAGGCACGGTCGAGACCGTCGGTCGGGGACTGCGGCGTGGACGGCTGGGCCGGCAGCGGATCGAAGCCGAGCGTGCCGTGGTTGATGGGGAAGCTGGTCGGCATCGTCCCGGTGGCGCGCGCGTAGGCGCAGGCGATCGCGCCGAACGCGGGCGCGACCCCCAACTCGCCCACACCGGCGGGCTTCCCGGTGGTCTCGCCCATCACGACGACGTCCAGTTCGAGCGGGGTGTTCCACTGCCGGGTGTAGAAGTAGTTGTCCCAGCTGCCCTCCAGCGGGAGCCCGTCCTTGATGTGCAGGCTGGAGGTGAGCGCCATGGCGAGGGCGTCGTTCATCCCGCCCATCATCTGCGCCTCGATGCCGCGGGGGTTGATGGCGAACCCCGCGTCCACGACCATCAGCGCCTTGGTGACGCGCGGCCCGGTCACTCCGTCCCTGACCTCGCGGTTCACCGTCTCGGGCCGGCAGTCGATCTCGACGAGCGTGGCGACCGCTCCCCGGTACTCGGCGTGCAGCGCGATCCCCTGGGCGACGCCCGAGGGCAGCGACCGGCCCCACTGCCCGGCCTCGGCGGCCTTGTCCAGGACGGCCCGCAGCCGCTTCTCCTTGACGAACTCGCGGCGGAACTCCACGGGGTCCTTGCCCATCTTCGCCGCCAGTTGATCGACGATGAGCTCGCGCGCGCACGCCACGTTCGGCGAGTAGATGTTGCGCATGCTGCCCGTGTTGAACTTCAGCGGCACCTCGTTCAACAGCTGCGTGGTGACACCGAAGTGGTAGGGCGAGGACTGGGTGAGCTGGAAGATGGTCTGGGCGAACGTCGGATTGCCCACCACCGGCAGCTGCGCGGCCGTGGACGTGAGCACCTCGCCCAGGCCGTGGCCGAAGTCCGTGCGGGAACTGGTGTGCCGCTGCTCGTAGCTGAGGACATTGCCCAGCGCGTAGGTGGCGCGCACCCGCGAAACGCACATGGGATGGGTGCGGCCCTGCCGGAAGTTGTCCGTGCGGGACCACGAGAGCTTGACCGGCTTGCCCATCTTCTGCGAGATCTCGGCGGCTTCGGCGGCCACGTCGTGGAAGAGGTGGCGCCCGAACGACCCGCCGCCCTCCACCACATGCACGGTCACGGCCCGCTGGGGCAGGCCGAGTTGGGTCGCGATCGCGCGCTGCGCCACGATCGGCACCTTGAGGCTCGACCAGATCTCCGCCCGGTCGGAGCGCACGTCGGCGATCGCGTTGTCGGGCTCCAGCGGGCTGTTGCTGGCGAACGCGAAGGTGAACTCGGCCTCGACCTTCTTCGTCAGGAGCGGGGGCACGACCAGGGGCAGCGCGGCCTTCTTCAGCTTGGCCAGGACGGTGGCGTCGGACTCCTTGTCCACGGGTCCCGGACCCCACGTCACCTCCAGCGCCCGCAGCGCGTCGATGCACTGGCCGAACGTCTCGCCGCGTACGGCCACTCCGTGCTTGACGGTGGCGACATCGGTGATGCCCGGCATGGAGCGCACCGCGTCGGCGTTGGCGACGGACACGACGGTGCCGTTGATCGTCGGCGGCCTGCGCACCATTGTCGGCTTGGCGCCCGGGACCTGGAGGTCCATGCCGAACGACTTGCGCCCGGTCACGGCGGCCACCGCGTCGACGCGGTTCTGCGGGGTGCCGATGACGGTGAAGTCCGAGGGATCCTTCAGGCGCGCCGATGCCGCCACGACGCTGGCGCTGGCCGCCGCCTCGGCGAGCGAGCCGTACGTGGCGCTCTTCGTGGAGCCGTACGAGATGACGCCGTCCTTGGTGGACAGGTCGCCCGCGGCGACGCCCCACTGCTCGGCGGCGGTCGCGACGAGGCGCTGGCGGGCGACGGCCGCCGCGACGCGCACGGGGCGGTAGATGCTGCGCATCGAGTTCGAGCCGCCGGTGAGCTGATTCATCATCAGCTCCGGGCGGGCGTCGGCCAGCGTGACCCTGACCTTGGCGAGCGGCAGGTCCATCTCCTCGGCGATCATCATCGCGACCGCCGTGGTCATGCCCTGGCCCACTTCGGCCCGGGGCACCGCGAAGGACGCGGTGCCGTCGGTGTGCACCTGGACCGCGATCAGGCCGGAGGTCGGCGCAGCCGCGAGATTCTGCAGGTCGCCGAGGTCGAGCAGGTTCTCGGGCTGCGGCGGCGACGGCACCACGGCCTCGGCCGTCTCGCCGCCCGCCGAGTCGACCCCCAGCCGCACGCCGACGGCCAGCGTCGGCGCCGCCAGCAGATACGCGAGGACCCTGCGGCGGCCGGGGTCTTCGGGCCCGGACTCCTGTTCCGAACGGCGCTGTTCTGCCATGTGTGCTCCTCCCGGGGAACGCGAACGACCTGGACGGTGGCGTTGCGTTGATCAACCGCGCAGCTTATGGCGCGGCAGCCGGGAGGAGCACGGCGAGGGCGGAAACTGCACAGGGCCGCCACAGGGATGGGCCGGAAGTCAGCCCAGCGGCACGTCGAGGCGGGCCTTGCGGTGGCTGAACGTGGCGATGGAGTGCGGGCCGTGGTAGTTGCCCACGCCGCTCTCGCCGACGCCGCCGAACGGCAGCTCGGGGACGCGCAGATGGGCCATCGGCAGGCCGAAGCCGAGCCCGCCCGACGACGTCTCCGCGGCCAGGCGCTGCCGCGTCGTCTCGTTCTCGGTGAAGCCGTAGAGGGCGAGCGGCTTGTCGCGGTCGTTGATGAACGCGATGGCCTCGTCGAGGCTGTCGACGTTCACGATCGGCAGGACGGGGCCGAAGATCTCCTCCCGCATCACCGGCTCGTCGGGCTTCACGTCGGTGAGCACGGTCGGCGCGATGTAGACGTCGTCGCGGTCGCTCTGCCCGCCGAACGCCGTCGTCCCGGAGCCGAGCAGGGCCGAGACCCGGTCGAAGTGCCGCTCGTTGACGATGCGTCCGTAGGTCTCCGAGGTCTTGGGGTCCGCGCTGAACACCCGCTCCACGGCCGTGCGCAGCTCCCGGGCGAGGGCGGACGCGGTCTCCGGATCGGTCAGGACGTAGTCGGGAGCGACGCACGTCTGGCCGGCGTTGCGGAACTTGGCCTCGGCCAGGCGCGTGGCGACGGCGGCCACGTCGACGTCACGGTCCACGAACACCGGTGACTTGCCGCCGAGTTCGAGGGTGACGGGGGTGAGGTGCTCGGCGGCGGCGCGCATCACGATGCGGCCGACGGCGCCGTTGCCGGTGTAGAAGATGTGGTCGTAGCGCTGGGCGAGCAGCGCGGTGGTCTCCGGCACGCCGCCCTCGACGACGGCGACCGCGTCCGTGTCCAGGTACTCCGGGACGAGCCGGGCGATCAACTCCGAGGTGGCCGGGGTGACCTCGCTCGGCTTCAGGACGACCGTGTTGCCCGCCGCGAGCGCGCCCACCAGCGGGACGAGCAGCAGCTGTACGGGGTAGTTCCACGGCGCGATGATCAGGACGGTGCCCAGCGGCTCGTACTGCGTGCCGGCGGTCGAGCCCTCGGGCAGCCCGGCGAGGGCGCCGGACGCGAGCGGCTGGGGGCGCAGCCACTCCTCCAGGTGGGCCAGCGTGTGGTCGATCTCCCGTACGGGGAAGTCGACTTCGGCGGTGTAGGCCTCGGTGCGCGGCTTGTGCAGATCGGCGTACAGGGCGTCCGCGATGTCCTCGCGGTGCTCGGTGAACAGGGAGCGCAGCCGGGTGAGCTGCCGCTCGCGCCAGGCCAGGGGTCGGGTGCGGCCGGTGGCGAAGGTGGCGCGGAGCCCGGCGACGAGCGCCTCGGGGTCGAGTTCGGGGGAGGCGGGCGCTTCGGGGTGGTGCATGAGGGGTCTCCTCGGGAGGTCTCAGATGAGGTGGTGCATGGGGGGTGGGGAGGAGCGGGGTCGGCGCGCTCAGTCCGGGGTGGTGGTGACCGGCGAGCCGAGCAGTCCGGTCAGGAGCGCGTCCGTGGCGGGGCCGAAGAGACGGCGGCCGTCGGACACCGACTCCAGGCCCATGACCAGGGCGACGCAGATGTCGGCGGCCTCGGCGGGCTCCACGGACGCCGGGGTGCCCGCTTCGGTGAACAGGTCGATGAGCAGGTGCCGCAGCGAGCCCGTGAAGCCGTGGCAGATGTCGCCGAAGAGGCGGGCCTTGGCGTCGAGGAGCTCGGCGGAGTGCGGCGAGTCCCCGGCCAGCCGCAGGACCAGGTCGAGCTTGGCGGCGAGGACGCCCCGGATGCGCTCGGCGCTGGGGGCGTCAGCGGCCGCCGCCTGCCGGGCCCGCGCGAGCGCCTCGGCGTGCAGGCGCTCGGCGAGCTTGCGGAAGGCGTCGTCCTTGTTGCGGACGTACTGATAGACCGCTGACCGGGACACGCCCATCGTGGAGGCGATGTCGTCCATCGTGGTGCGCCGTACGCCATACCGCGTGAGGGAGTCGTAGGTGGCGTCGAGGACCTCGTCGAGCCGGTCGCTGCCCATGAGGGTCAGGCCAGCTTCTTGAGGAGCTCGGCCGCGAGCGGCGCCGAGGACGCCGGGTTCTGGCCGGTGACCAGGTTGCGGTCGACGACCACCTTGGGGGCCCAGGCCTCGCCCTCCTGGAAGTCGACGCCCGCCGCGACGAGCCGGTCCTGGAGCAGCCACTTGGCCTTCTCGGCGAAGCCGGACTGCGTCTCCTCGGCATTGGTGAAGCCGGTCACCTCGTACCCGGCGAAGGCGTTGGTGCCGTCCTCCTTGGTCGCGGCGAGCAGCGCGGCCGGTCCGTGGCAGACGACGCCGAGCGGAATGCCGACTTCCAGGGCGGTGGTCAGGAGCCTGCCGGACGCGGCGTCGACGGCGAGGTCCTCCATGGGGCCGTGGCCGCCGGGGTAGAAGACCGCGGCGTAGTCGGCGAGGTCGACCTCCTCCAGCTTGAGCGGCTCGAGGAACTCGCTGATCTCCGCGAGGGTCGCGGCGACCTTGTCGGCGCCTTCCTGGCCGCCGTTGAACTCGGGCGCCAGGCTCGCCTGGTCGACGGTCGGCACGACGCCGCCCGGTGTCGCGACGACGATCTCGTGTCCGGCGGCCTTGAACGCCTCGTACGGCGCGACGGCTTCCTCGGCCCAGAAGCCGGTGGGGTGCTGGGTGCCGTCGGCCAGCGTCCAGTGGTCGGCGCCGGTCACGACGAACAGGATCTTGGACATGTGTCTCTCCGAGGCTGGAATCTCTGACGTTCTGTGCTCAGAGCGTCAGTCGGTGCTGTCCTCGAAGGTAGGTGGGCCTGCCCAACGAAATCCAATAGGCTGACCCATATGGGAGATAGGAATTCCGATGGGTCGGCGGGAATAGCTCAGGGGGCCGCACCAGCCGGGCCGGACGGACCGGCCGTGGCGCACGGCGCCGCCGGGGGCCCGCTGGACCTGAACCTGCTGCGTACGTTCCTGGCCGTGTACCGCTCGGGTTCCTTCACCGCCGCGGCCCGGCTGCTCGGCCTCTCGCAGCCCACCGTCACCACGCAGATCCGGGCCCTGGAGCGGCAGGTCGACCGGGAGCTGTTCGAGCGGCTGCCGCGCGGGGTCGCCCCGGCGCCGTACGCGGACGCGCTCGCCGCCCGGGTCGTCGACCCCCTCGACGCCCTCGCCGCGGTCACCGGACACGGCGGCCCCCTCGACGGCGCCCCTGCGGAGCCCGTCCACCTGGCGGGCCCGGCGGAGATGCTCTGCCACTGCGCGCTGCCCGCGCTGGCGCCGCTGATCGAGCAGGGCGTCCGGCTGCGCGTGACGACGGGCCTGAGCGACCGGCTCCTGGACGAGCTGCGGGCGGGACGGCACGACCTGGTGATCGCCACGGCCCGCCCCCGCGGGCGCTCCCTGAGCTCGGTGCCGCTGGCGGACGAGGAGTTCGTGATGGTCGCGGCGCCCTCGTGGGCCGAGCGCATCGGCGGCCCGGACCGGATCGCGGCCGACGGCCCCGGCGTGCTGCTGGGCGTCCCCCTCGTCACGTACGCCGATGACCTGCCGATCGCCCGCCGCTACTGGCGGCACGTCTTCGGCAAGCGGCTCGTCTGCGAGGCCTCGGTCACGGTCCCCGACCTGCGGGGCGTGCTGTCGGCCGTGATCGCGGGGGCCGGCTTCTCCGTGCTGCCCCGCTATCTCTGCCGCGACGCGCTGGCCGCCGGGACGCTGGTCCTCCTCCACGACCCGGAGGACGCCCCGATCAACACCGGCTTCCTGGTGCAGCGCCCCGGCTCGGCGGACAACCCGCACGTCGCCCTCGTCCGCGACCACCTCGTCCGGTCGGCCCGCGCCTGGTAGTCGGCGGCGCCTACGCGCCCGCCGCCTCCTGGGTGATCCGGTCCCACTGGGCGCCCATGGCCTCGGCGAGCGCCTGGGCGGCCGACAGCGGGCGGACCATCACCATGAACTCGTCGATCAGCCCGTCCTCGTTCACGTGGAGGAAGTCGCAGCCGGTGATCTGCCGGTCGCCGACCCGGGCCTCGAAGACGAGCGCGGAGTCGCGCCCCGCGGCGTCGTTGATCTCCCGTACGTACCGGAAGTCCTCGAAGACCCGGGTGACGCCGCGCAGGATCGCGGCGGTCGTCGCCTTGCCCGGGTAGGGCCGGAACACCACCGGGCTGGAGAAGACGACGTCATCGGCCAGGAGCGCCTCGATGGCCGCGTGATCGTCGGCCTCGACGGCCTTGCGGAAAGCCTGCATGCCCACACCTCGCATCTGAGAGACCTAGTCAATTTGTTGAGTAGGTGCGGGGGAGAGTAATCGCATCGGTGTACGGTGTCCAGATGTCTCTGAAGTACGCGGTGCTCGCGGCGCTCCTGGAGGGTGAGTCGTCCGGCTACGACCTGGCCAAGATCTTCGACGTCTCCGTGTCGAACTTCTGGTCCGCGACTCCCCAGCAGCTCTACCGCGAGCTGGAGCGCCTCGCGGGCGACGGGCTGATCGACGCCCGCGTGGTGCAGCAGGAGCGCAGGCCGAACAAGCGGATGTTCACGCTCACCGATGCCGGGCTGCGCGATCTGCACGCCTTCGCCGCCGAGCCGCCCCGGCCCATCGCGATCCGGGACGAACTCATGGTCAAGGTGCAGGCCATGGACGGCGCCGACCCGGCCGCCACCCGCGCGCTGGTCGAGGAGCGCATGGAGTGGTCGCGCGGCAAGCTCGCCCGGTACGAACGGCTGCGCCTCCATCTACTGGGCGGCCGCGACGAGGCGGAGTACCTGCGCGCCGCCGAGCGCATCGGCCCCTACCTCACACTGATGGCGGGCCGCTCGCTGGAGGAGTCGAACCTGCGCTGGGGCGAGCGGGTCCTGGAGATCCTCGACCGACGTTTGAACTACGCCGAAAAGGGCGGAACCTGAGGAGGCGGCAGTGGACCACATGCCTGAGCCGACACCGACGCTCGAGCCGACGGAGGAACGCCCGCACGCGCCCGCGCGCGCGGTGCTCACCGACTTCGGCGGCGTACTGACCACCAGCGTGCTCGACTCGTTCCGCTCCTACTCGGCACGGGTGAGCGACGACCCCCTGCTGATCGAGCGGCTGTTCCGGGAGGACACGGAGGCGTCGGCGCTGCTCGTGGAGCACGAGTGCGGGCGCATGAGCGAGGCCGAGTTCGAGCGGGGCATCGCGGGGCGGCTGCGCGAGAAGGGCGTGGAGGTGGAACCGGTGGGTCTCGTCGCCGCCATCGGGGCGGGCATGCGGCCTGACGAGGCGATGCTCGCGGCGCTGAGGGGCCTGCGCGCCCGGGGCATCCCGGTGGCGATCGTGTCGAACGCGCTGGGCGACGACTGCTACCAGGGCTACGACCTGGACGCCCTCGCGGACGTGGTGGTGATCTCCAGCGACATCGGCTCCCGCAAGCCGGGCCGCCGCATCTACCAGACGGCCTGCGACCGCCTGGGCGTCGAACCCTCAGCCTGCGTCATGATCGACGACCTGGAGCACAACCTGAGCGGGGCGGCCCGACTCGGCATCCGGGGCCTGCACCACCTCAACAGCAACGAGACGACCCACGCCCTGGAGGAGTTGTTCGCCACCGCCCCGCACGCCGGGCCCGGGGTGCCGGGCCCGGCGTGAGCGGGCTGCCTTCCTCGGTGGGCTCACCCGGTCGTCCTCCTCGGTAGCCTCACCCGGCCGCGTACACGTCCTCGACGTAACGGCCTTGTGCCGTCAGCTCGTTCAGCCACTGCTCGGAGTCCGCCGCCGTGGCCCCCGGTGTGCGGTCACGGTGCAGGGTGCGCAGGGCGTCGCGTACGCCCGGGGCCATGCGTGAGCCGTCGCCGCACACGTACACCCGGGCTCCGGCGGCCAGCAGGGACCATACCTCGTCGCCCTCCGCCGCGATGCGGTGCTGGACGAAGGCCACTCCGTCGACGGGGGAGGCGCTGAAGGCGGGGCGCAGTGAGACCGCTCCGGCGGCCTCGGCGGCGCGCAGCTCATCGGCGTGCAGGAAGTCCGCGTCCGGGGCGTCGCACCCGAAGTAGCAGAGCGCGGACGGGAGGTGAGCTCCGTCGGCCACCAGCGCCGCGCGGTCCGCGATCGTGCCGCGGAAGGGGGCCAGGCCCGTGCCCGCGGCGACCATGATGACGGGCGCCGCGTCCGCGTGGTCGATGCGGAAGGCCTCCCGGCAGGGCTGGACGCGGGCCAGGACGGTGTCGCCCGGCCGCACCCCGTTGAGGTGGCCGGAGCCCGTGCCTCGGTACAGCCGCCCGCTGCCCGAACGCGCCGGGGCCTCCAGGAGGGAGACCATCAGGTCGGCGTGACCGGGCCGCACGCCCGGCGACGAGGACACCGAGTAGTGGCGGGGCCGCAAGGGCGTGAGCACGTCGAGCAGTTGAGCCCACGGCAGGGCGCCGCGCAGGGCGGGGCAGGCCTCGACCAGTTCGAGCAGCGTGCGCCCGTCGGCCGCGCGGGCCGCGGCGTCCTCGGCCAGGGCGGCGAGGGCGGCCCGCTCGGGCGGGCAGGGGTTGGCGGCGGCGAGCACCGCCAGCTGACCGGCGGTCGGTCGGTCCTGCAACTCGACGTGTTGTGCGAGAAGTTGGCGCACCGTCAGGGGGCGGTCCACGGCCAGGCCGTCGCGGCGCGGGCGGCTCGCGCGGATGTCGAGCACCGCGTCCAGGTCCACGCCGAGCGCTGCGGCGGCCCGCTCGACGAGCGCCGGATCATTGACGGGCAGCACGGTGAGGTGGTCGCCGGTGCGGTAGGTCGTGCCCTTTGGCAGCGCGAGCCGTACGAAGCGCTTCGTGCGGGGATGGCCGGGCGCGGTGAGGTCGTAGGCCTCGCTGACCGTCATCGGGACGAGGCCGTGCCGCGCGGCGAGCGCGTCCAGCGGGCCGCCGGTCACCTCACGCACCTCGTACGCGTCCGCGGGCTCGACGGCCTCCGGAGCGTCCAGCGCGTCGGGATCGCCGTACTGCTCCAGAAGGGTCCTGCGCAGCCGGGCCGTGAAATCGCGGACGGCGCCGCCGAGATCGCCCGACGCGTCGGCCGCCGTGCGCTCCAGGAGCCGGGTGCCGCCCAGCTCCGCGAGCCGCTCGTCCAAGCGCGTCGGGACGTGCTGATAGGTGGCGGCCCAGTTGCGGTCGCCCACGCCGAGGACCGCGTACGTGACGTTCTCCGCGGTGGCCGCCGGGGCGCCGTCCAGCCAGGAGGCGAACGCCGCGGCGTCGTCGGTGGGCCGGCCGTTGTAGGAGGCGGCGGTGATGACGACCGGGCGGTCGGCGGGCAGCGCGCCGGCGTACGCGTCCAGCGGCGCGACCTCCGTGTCGCAGCCCACCGACGCCGCCTCGTCGGCGAGTTGAGCGGCGAAGTCCCGGCAGGTCCCGTAGTTGCTGCCGTGCAGGAAGAGCGCGCGGGTGCCGGGCACGACGCGCGCGGGCAGCACCGCGGCGTCGGGCTCCGCGACCGCCTGGCCCGCTGTCGTGCCCGGCAGGAGGCCGTGCACGCGGTCGGCGGCGGTGCGCGGCGTCAGCGTGAGCGTGAAGCCGTCGGGCTTGAGGGTGAGCGTCTCCTTGACGGTGAGCCGGTAGTCGGCGTGGTCGTGCAGCCGGTAGCGGTGCACCAGCATCCCGAGCAGCATGGTCGCCTCGTGCAGCGCGAACTGCCGCCCGATGCAGGCCCGTTCACCGGTGCCGAACGGCTTGAACGCGTGCGGGGAGCGCGCGGCCTCCGCCTCGGCGGTGAAGCGCGAGGGGTCGAAGAGCTCCGGGTTGTCGCCCCACACGGGCTGGCGGTGCAGCATCGGCGCGAGCACGGTGACACCCTGGCCCGCGCGCAGCGGGATGCGGCCGCCGAGGAGCGTGTCCGCACGGGCGTGCCGGCCGAACGCGGCGGCCGTCGGCCACAGGCGCAGCGCCTCGTTCAGTACCTGACGGGTGTACGTGAGCCGCCCGACGTCGTCGAAGGTCGGCTCGGGATCAGGGTTGTCGCCCCACAGGGCATCGACCTCGCGCCGTACGAGGTCGAGCACGGCGGGGTGCTTGGCGAGGTAGTACATCGCGAACGACATCGCGCCGGACGTCGTCTCGTGCCCCGCGATCAGGAAGGTGATGACCTGGTTGCGGATGTTGGCGGTGTCCAGCTTCGTGCCGTCGGCCGGGTGCGCGGCGCTGAGCATGAGGCCGAGCAGATCCTCGGCGGCCGACGCGCCGGGCCTGTCGCCGGACCGCGCCGCAATGACCTCGTCGACGACCTGGGCGAGATAGTCGGCGTCGGCCCGGAACGCCGCGTCGGCCGCCGCGTGGTCGCTGCCCGGCGTGCGGCTCAGCCGCTTCATGCTCCACTCCAGACAGCGGACCATGGCCTCGACGAAGGGATGCGAATCGGCCCGCTCGAAGGACCCGAAGTCGTAGCCGAACCCGGCGAGCCCGATCGTGTCCAGCGTCATCCGGGTCATGTCGCCCGGCACGTCCACGGGACGCCCCTCGCGCGCACCGCGGTCCCACGACTCGATGAGGCGGTGGGCGACGCGCAGCATCATCGGGTGGTAGGTGCGCATCGAGCCCAGCGCGAACGCGGGCATCAGGATGTCGTGCGCACGGGCCCAGTTGGGCTCCTCGTTGTACGCGGTGAACAGTCCGTCGGCGGTGAACTCGCGCACGTTCTCCAGGGCGGGGCCCACGTGCTTGGCGAAGCGGCTCTCGTCGGCGAGCTCGGTCACGAGATCGAGATCGCTCACGAACAGCGCGTCGCGGCCGTGCAGCCGCCGCCGCACCACGGGCCCGTGGCGGCGGACCAGGTCCATGACCTGCTGAAGCGGGGCGGGCCCCGGCCCGGTGGCGGAAATGTCGATCAGGGGTACGCCGTCGGGGTCGGCTGCGGCGCCCTGGGGGAGCGGTGCGGTGGTGGGGGGCATGACGTGACAACTGCCTTTCGCCGTACGGAAGTCACTGCTCCCCAGCTTGATCGCCGGTCCCCGCGGGGCCGCGCCGCGGCGCTACATGATTGTGTAGTGGCGAATGACGCCCCGCTCTTGACGGCCCAGGAAGGAGTCGCCCGTGGACTGCGCGGACTCCGTGCTGTGGCGCAACCGCGCCATGCTCCTCTTCAACCGCATCCCGATGCCGGTCGCGGTGTGCGACGCGAACGGCGCGATCATCCTCGCCAATCCGGCGATGGCGGCGCAGTGGGGCGAGACCTCGGGCACCCTGCGGGAGCGCAACGTGCTGGAGCTGTTCCGCCCCGAGGAGAAGACACAGGTCCTACGGATCGCCGAGGCGCTGCGGCTGCGGCACCGCTCGCGCTACCCGGTCGCGGTGCACTGGGAGGCGGCCGACGGAGTGCGGCGCCACGGCGAGCTGACGGCGGAGCCGGTGAGCGACACGGTCGACGCGGTCCCCGGCCTGCTGGTGCTGCTGCGCGTCCTGGGGGAGGAGCCCGCCCCGGATCCGGCGCCCGTCGAAGCCGCGTCCGCGGCCGAGACCCGCATCCTGGCCCTGCTGGCCGGTGGCGCCACCACGGCTCGGGCGGCCCGCGAGACGGGCCTCACCCGCGACGGCGTGACCTACCACCTGCGGCGCCTGACCGAGCGCTGGGGCGCGGCCAACCGGACGGAGCTGGTGGCGCGGGCGTACGCGCTGGGGGTTCTCGCGCCGGGGGTGTGGCCCCCGGCCGCCGACGAAAGCGTGCAGCGGGCATGAAGCGGGCGCGGAGCGAGCCCGCCCCAGGGAGGGGATCTCTCCCCGGGAGGGCGGGGCTCAGCTCGTGCTGTCGCTCGACTCGGCCGCGGTGCGGCGGTACTCGGCGTTGATGCGCTGGGCCTCCTCGAGCTGATCCTCGAGGATGACGATGCGGCACGCCGCCTCGACCGGGGTTCCCTGGTCCACCAGCTCGCGAGCGCGCGCGGCGATCCGCAGCTGGTAGCGGGAGTAGCGCCGGTGGCCGCCCTCCGAGCGGAGCGGTGTGATCAGCCGGGCCTCACCGATGGCCCGCAGGAAACCGGGTGTGGTGCCGAGCATCTCGGCGGCCCGCCCCATGGTGTAGGCGGGGTAGTCGTCGTCGTCCAGACGACCGGTGAGCGGGGTATCTGCAGTCATGTCACCTCGTTGTGCCAACGCGTCGAGGGGCCCCAGTGCCGTACGGCACCAAGGCCCCGAAGGAAATTCAACACCATCTGTCGGCCTCGTTGCTGCGCCGACCTCTTGTTTCCGCTGTCCGGCCCGAGCAAACAGGGCGGAATTGCGGGGATCGCTGATGCTTGACCGAGGACCACCTTCCAATCCGGGGTCTTGCGGCACCCGGGCCGAATCGATCTCGGGCCGGGCGATCCTGATGGCGTCTACTCCTCCGTTCTCCTCTGGGTCTGTAGCTACGAGAGAAACCCTAATCATGCGGTCGCCCAATGTCTACTCCGGCGAGGATAGATTTTATGTACTGCCGCTCGGACTGGGGCGTGGGGCAACGCAAA
Source organism: Streptomyces sp. NPDC054047 (assembly GCF_055585065.1). Classification (NCBI taxonomy): domain Bacteria; kingdom Bacillati; phylum Actinomycetota; class Actinomycetes; order Kitasatosporales; family Streptomycetaceae; genus Streptomyces; species Streptomyces sp. NPDC054047. Next base: position 213,612 of record NZ_JBVJKV010000013.1, read on the forward strand.
GAGGGCCCTGCCGGCGCGCGCCGGCAGGGCCCTCTTCGCAGCTCTTGGCTGTTCTGGTGTGTCTCCCGCTACACGGGAGTGGAGGCGCCGAGCATCGCCGACGCGGTCTGGAGCGGGGTGAGGTCGCGCGGGGCGGGGTCCTCGGACGGGGTGCGGCAGGTGAAGCCCAGGAGCGCCATGGCGCGGGTGACCTCCCCGGCGCTGAAGTCACGCCGGTCCTGCCGGGTGATGACCGCCCCCACCTGCTTGATGGGGTAGTGGCGGCGGCCGATGATGACGGAGTCGCCCGTGATGGGCTCGGGCTTGATGCCCTTCATCGCGTCGAGAACACCACTCTTGGTGAGGTCGAACGGGAAACGGGCGATGACGCAGCGCATGGTGCCTCACAGATGAGGAGAGGGGCCGACTGAGAGGGGTGGGGCGATCAACGCGAGAGGGCGAGAACGTCCCGTAGGCGGACCTGGTCCGTGTAGGCGGGTCCTTCACGGACGGCGATGAGCCGGGCCCGGGTGATCAGGCCCGTGCACTGGTCGTCCTCGTCGCACAGGAACAGATGGCCGGCGCCCGATCCGGACATGACCGACAGAGCCAGCTCGACGGTCATGTCGTCACGGACCTGCGGTCCGCTCACGTCCCTGCCGCCGGCGCTCGGGGCGCCGTCGGCCGACGGGACGGTGGCGGTGTCCGCCGGGCGTGGCTGCGTCTGAACCGGTGTCAAAGGTGCCTCCTGCAGGGATGGATGAGCCTGATGAACGCGAAGCCTAGGCCGCCGAGCTGGAGGCGGACGGCCCCTGGGCGGCGCGGCGCGGAGCGCGGTCGGTGCGCCGGTCCTGGGCGCTGCGGCTGCGACGGCCGCGGGAGGAGGCGGCGCTGCCGCGACGGGGGCGCTCGGCGGCCGGCATCGTGATGGTGACCGGGACGCCAGACGGAGCCTGGGCGCCGGTGATGCGGGTCAGCTCCTCGTCGCCGGAGCGCACCTGGGCGGTCTGCGGGGTGATGCCCGCCGCTGCCATCAGGCGGCTCATGTCGCGGCGCTGGCCCGGCGTGACCAGGGTGACGACGCTGCCGGACTCACCGGCGCGGGCCGTACGGCCGCCGCGGTGCAGGTAGTCCTTGTGGTCGGTGGGCGGGTCGACGTTCACGACCAGGTCGAGGTTGTCGACGTGGATTCCGCGTGCGGCGACGTTGGTCGCCACGAGCACCGTCACATGACCGGTCTTGAAGTGCGACAGCGTCCGCGTGCGCTGCGGCTGGGACTTGCCGCCGTGCAGGGCCGCGGCGCGGACACCGCTGTTGAGCAGGTGCTCGGTCAGCCGGTCGACGGCGTGCTTGGTGTCCAGGAACATGATCACGCGGCCCTCGCGGGCGGCGATCTCGGTGGTCGTCTGGTGCTTGTCCGCGCCGTGCACGTGCAGCACGTGGTGCTCCATCGTGGTCACCGCGCCCTGCGAGGGGTCGACGGAGTGGACGACCGGGTCGTTGAGGTAGCGGCGGACCAGCAGGTCGACGTTGCGGTCCAGGGTGGCCGAGAACAGCATCCGCTGGCCCTCGGGGCGCACCTGGTCGAGCAGCGCGGTGACCTGGGGCATGAAGCCCATGTCGGCCATCTGGTCGGCCTCGTCCAGGACGGTGATGCCGACCTGGTTGAGCCGGCAGTCGCCGCGGTCGATGAGGTCCTTGAGGCGGCCGGGCGTGGCGACGACGACCTCCGCGCCGGAGCGCAGCGCGCCGGCCTGCTTGCCGATCGACATGCCGCCGACCACCGTGGCGAGCTTCAGCTTCAGGGCACGGGCGTACGGCGTGAGCGCGTCGGTGACCTGCTGGGCCAGTTCGCGGGTGGGGACGAGGACCAGGGCGAGCGGCTGGCGCGGCTCGGCGCGCTGGCCCTCGGTGCGGGCGAGGAGCGCGAGTCCGAAGGCCAGGGTCTTGCCCGAGCCGGTGCGGCCACGGCCCAGTACGTCGCGGCCCGCGAGGGAGTTGGGCAGCGTCGCGCCCTGGATCGGGAACGGCACGCTCATGCCCTCGCGGCTCAGCGCGGCGAGCAGCGGCGCCGGCATCTCCAGATCGGCGAAGGCCTCGACGGCCGGGAGCGCGGGAGTGACCGTGACCGGCAGGGCGAACTCGCCCTGGGGCGCAGAGGATCGGCGGCCGTAACCACCCGAGCGGTTCGATCCGCCGGAGCGGCCGCCGGACTGGGCGCCGAAGCGGCCTCCGCTGCGGCCGGAGCCGGAGCTGGAGCCGTAACTCGAGCCCGAGCCGGAGCCGTAGCCCGAGCCGGAACCGGAGCCATAGCCGCCGGAGCGGCTGCGGGAAGAGCGGTCGTTCGTGCGTGCGCGGTTCATGTGGAACCTTCCTTGATGCGGCACGTACCAAGGAATTTCCGCAGCGAGAACGCAGCGCGGAGAATCACGAGAACGGGCCGGATGAAATGCGTGAAGCGAATCCGGCCGACGGCAGGTGTTCTGCGGGCGGATGCGCGGGAACGAGAGACGTTCCGGACAGGGGCACGGCGGACAACAGGTCGAGGACACAGTGTTCGCTCAGAGAATTCGTGGCCCTGGGTCAAGCGGGAAATGCACGAGCTGGGGCCCGCACCCCAAGGTGCGGGCCCCAGCTGCGAAGTACGCGTGAGCGTCAGGCGGGAACGATGTTCTCGGCCGTCGGGCCCTTCTGGCCCTGGGCGATGTCGAAGTTCACCTTCTGGCCTTCCTGGAGCTCACGGAAGCCCTGGGCGGCGATGTTCGAGTAGTGGGCGAAGACGTCGGGGCCGCCGCCGTCCTGCTCGATGAAGCCGAAGCCCTTTTCAGCGTTGAACCACTTCACGGTGCCAATAGCCATGTTAAATCTCCTTCGGGGCAGTGCCCGGAGCCCGCACTGTGCGGACTCCGCGTCGCCACGATGATCGCCCCTCCGGAAATGACCGGAAATACAAAAGTGCTCTCACCTGCACATAAAGAGCGGTGAGGGCACTTGAAGTTTTTTGGGAACCACAACTGCAACTGAGATCGACAGTAGCACGGTGCGGTCGGCTCTGTGTGGTAAAAAATGCCGTTCAGAGCGTCGCGCGAGAAACTCTCAGAGCGCGTCGCGCTGATTTCTCTCACGGCCGACACACATATTGGTTCGCTCGAAAGACAGCGTTTCTTCCGCAGCGGGCCGACCGGGGGATCGCCCCGTCGTCTGCGGGGCGATACGGCCCTGGACCTGGAACCTGCCGACCGCGTCGTCGCCGGTCGGCCGCAGGCTGATCGCGACGGGGCCGGCGAACGTGTAGCCCTGCTCGGCGGCGTGCCGGTGCACCTGGGCGGCGAGATGGCGACTCAACTCCGCGCCGGTGTTCCTGAGTCGGCGGTGGCTCTCCGTCGGCAGCTCGATGACGAACGCGTTGGGCACGAGAACGCGCTCGTGTCCCAGGATCATCGCGCTGTCGTCACACTGCCGACGCAGTGTCGCGACCACTTCCCCGCGCTGGTGCCGGGTGGGAAGCAGCAAGGTCCACAGGGTGGTCGTCCATCGCTCCATGGTGTGTTCGATCTGGCTGATGAGTCGCATGGCCCTTCGGGTGCCCGGTGACCCAGGACACACACTCGCCCAATGGGGTGGCCGACTGCGTGGGGCCGGATCGGTGCGACCGGTTCAGCGGGCGGGCCCCGGTGCGGCGCCGAGGACCAGCGCGTAGGCACCCAGGCCGACCATGCGGGCGGCGGGAACCTGCTCCTGCCCGATGTAGAGGTCGCCGACGCCGCCGGTCTCGGGGTCGAAGGTGACTTCGGAGAGCGTGCCGATGTCCTCGCCGTACTCGGTCAGGACCCGCTTGCCCAGCAGCCTCTTGTGCGCTCGGGAGTGCGGACTCTTGCGGGCGGCCTCGGCGGCAGCGGCGGCGGTGTCGATGATCACCGCGTCCGGTCCCACCCCGCGCACCTCGCTCCAGGGCACGCTGTCGCCGCTCTTGGCGTCCCGCAGATACAGCTCCGTGATCCGGCGGGTCATCGGGTCGATGCCCACGCCGGCCACCTCCCCGGCGGGGCGCGCGTCCTCGGCGCTGATGACCGGGTGACCCAGTACCTGACTGAGCAGCATCATCGGTCGTCCCCCTTCCGGAACCCCGTCTCAATTCCCGTCCCAAGCCCTGTCTCGAGCCCTGTCTGCATCCTCGTCCCAGGCCCCGTCCCGCCCGCGGTCCGCAGCCGCTCCCAGGCCGCGGTCAGCGCGTCCAGATCGTCCACCGCCTGTCCGGCGAGCCGGGCCGGGATCACCAACGTGTCCCCGGTCATGGCCAGTTCGCCGTACGCCGGCAGGAACGCCCGGCGTTCGTGGCGGCCCATCGCCTCGGTGGTGGCGACCTTGAAGCCCACCACCCGGCCGCTGGTGCCGCCTTCGACCACCACGTCGAGCACGGTGCCCAACTCCAGCCCGCCGTCGCTCAGTACGCGGGCGCCGCGCACCTGCCCGGTGTCGGCCTCGCCCCTGTCCACCACCGCGTCCCTGGCCTGTAGGACCTCGACGGCAGGGATCATCACCGCGTCAGGTCCCAGCGCGTGGACGCCGGACCAGGGCAGGCTCTGCTTGAGCGGACCGGACAGCAGTCCGCGGCCCGCCAGCGTGAATCCGGTGATCTGTCCGCCCGCCGCGTCGAAGACGGTGTCCTTGACCTGGGCCACCACCTCCCCGCCGAGCGTGACCACGGGCCGCTTGGTCAGCCCGGCGGCGAGCATCAGCACGGTCATCGCGTCCTCCCGCGTCCCGCTCGGCGGCCCCGCCGGACCACGATCGCGCCACCGCCCCGGCGCCGGGCCTGCGTTCCCAGGACCGCCCCCGCCAACAGGACCAGTGCGACCAGTACCGCGGTCACCCACATCCACCAGATCACAGCCGTCCACCTCCCGTGTCGTCCCGCGCTTGCACCGAGTTCCCCGGAAGACACTTCTTATACGGAGAGTCAAGTCACGGGAATGTAACGGCAGATGGTGGGTAAGAGCCCGTGCACGGCGCGCTCTCAGCCCGAGGGCGCCTTGTGTTCCGGGAGTGACGATGGTGGCCTCGACGACCAGCGGTCCAGCGCCCACGGAGTCGTTCGGCGAACGACATACCGCCGGCCCCGACAGCCCCGCGGCAGGGCCGGCGGCCACCGAGCACCTCCCGCCGCCGGCCGGCGGGCAGCGCACGGCCGATCTCCGGGCCCTCTCCAAGACGCTCTTCGCCCGCCTCGACGCGGTGGAGGAAGGCACGCCCGAGCACGCCTACGTACGCAACTCGCTGGTGGAGCTGAACCTCAACCTCGTGCGGTACGCCGCCCATCGGATGCGCCCGCGCGACGAGTCGTACGAAGACGTCGTCCAGGTGGGCACGATCGGTCTGATCAAGGCGATCAACCGCTTCGACCTCCAGCGGGGCGTGGAGTTCCCCACCTTCGCGCTGCCGACCATCATGGGCGAGATCAAGCGGTTCTTCCGTGACACCACGTGGGCCGTGCGCGTTCCCCGCCGGCTGCAGGAGCTGCGCCTGGACCTGGTGAAGGCCACCACGGACCTCGAGCAGACCAACGGGCACACCCCGACCACGGCCGAACTCGCCGAGCACCTGGACCTGGACGAGGCCGAGATCAGCGAAGGTCTCACCGCCGCCAACGGCTACACCACGGCCTCCCTGGACTATCCGGCCGACGGCGTCGACTCCGACGACACGCTGGCCGACCACGTGGGCTACCGCGATCCGGAGCTGGACAAGGTCGAGGACCTGCACTCCCTCAAGCCGCTCATCGCCGCGCTGACGGAACGCGAACGCAGGATTCTCGCGATGCGTTTCGCCGCCGACATGACGCAGAGCGAGATCGGTGCGGAGCTGGGCATCTCCCAGATGCACGTCTCGCGCATCCTCACCCGGATCCTCGGGCGGCTGCGGGTCAAGCTCCTCGACAAGAGGTAGCGGCGAGCGCGCGAGCCGCGCCGAGCTGTTTCGGGAGAGGCCGCTGGGTCGATCTCGGTACGATGGCTCTTGGGGGTGCGATGTCCACTGAGACCCATCGCCTGACCATCACCGAGCTCGCGAGTTGCTCCGACTCCGCGGTGCTGCGGGTCAGCGGCGAGCTAGACCAGTCCTGCGAGGAGTTCTTCCTGCGTACCCTCGGCGCCTCCGTCGAGGCCGGGCACCGGCATCTGGTCCTGGACGTGACGGCGCTGATGTTCTGCGACTCGCGCGGACTCAACTGCCTGCTCGCCGTGCGCTGGCTGCTCGCACGCCGCGAGGGCAGACTGCTGCTCGCGGGCGCGGGACGCCGGCTTTCGGAGATGCTGGCGCTGACCGGCAGCACGGAACTGCTCCCCGCCCACCGCACGGTCGGCCAGGCCCTGCAGACCCTGCCGGCGGACCAGCGCCCCCAGTGGCCGCCGAGGGAGCCGTAGGTAGCCTGCGGGGAGCGGGCAGATCTCACCGGGAGGCCGCGATGCGCGTGCCCGAGCGGCTCACGGCCGCGGTCGAGCTCCTCGGCGCGGGTCCCGACGACCGGGTCCTGGAGATCGGCTGCGGGCGCGGGGTGGCCGCCGCGCTGATATGCGAACGGCTCGTGCGGGGCAGACTGCTGGGCATCGACAGGTCGGCTGCCGCCATCGCCGCGGCGCGGGAGCGCAACGCGGCGGCGATCGCGTCGGGACGCGCCCGGTTCGTCCGGGCAGTGCTCGCCGATGTGCGGACGGCGCCCCTGGGGACGTACGACAAGATCCTTGCCTGCGACGTCAATGTCTTCTGGACCGGACCGGCGACGCGCGAACTCGCGATCGTGTCCGCGCTGCTGGCCCCCGGCGGGGTGCTCCTGATCGCCTGCACCCCACCGCCCGGCCGGCCGCTCGGACCGCTGGAGGAGATACTCCACGCCCGTCTGCGGCAGGCCGGCCTGCGTACGACGGCGTCGACCCGGGCGGTGCCCGGGTCGACGCTGCTCGCGGTCGAGGGGCGTCATCGGGACCGATGGACGCCGACCGCATGCTCGGAGGTGTAGCCGTGAAGCTCAGCGGCGCCCTCGGAACTTGCCGAGCATCCGCTTGGCCTGGGCCCGCTTCTTCGGGTCGGCCGAAGCCTGGCGGACCTGTTGGATCGTGCGCTGTCCCTGAGGGCTCCGGACGAACTGCTTGATGCGGTCGATGACTCCGGGCATGCCGACTCCTAAGACTTGAGAACTGCCAGCCTACGACGGCGTGCTCAGCAGGTACCCGGGCCGGCGGCCTTTACGCCAGGAGCCTCAACGCCGGGCGCGCTCGGCGAGCCAGCCCGCCATCGCGCGCACGCCGATGCCGATGGCCCGCTCGTCGGGGGCGAAGTCGCCGTAGTGCGGGTAGCTCTCCGTGATGACGGTGCCGGGCTTGCGCACGCCCAGGAACGTGTAGGTGCCGGGGATCTCGTCCAGGAACAGGGCGAAGTCCTCGCCGTTGAACGGGAACGCGGCGTGCAGCACGGTCACCCCGTCCGGGCCGAGGACGCGGCGCAGGTGCCGCTTCAGGGTCAGGGCGTCCTTCTCCGGGCAGACCAAGGCCGGGAACGGCTCCTTGGTGAAGTTCACCACGGCGCCGTCGTAGGGCGCCGCGAGCCGCCCGATCGTCTCGCGGATCTCGACGTACCGCTCCTCGGGCCAGCAGCGGTACGACACGGGGATCGTGACCTGCCCCGTCTCCTTGTCCTGCTGGGCCTTGGCCCGCACGACGACGAACCGGGCGAGCGGCCCGTCCGGGGTCTGGACGTCCGCGACCATCTTCTCCAGGTGGGCGGGCGTCTGCGGGGGCGCCACCGTGGCGAGCCGCGTGATCTCGGCGGCGAGCCGCTCGGCCGAGGCGAGCGCGTCCGGGCCGGTCACCGTGATGGTGGTCCCGTCCTGCCCCGGCAGACCGCTCCCGGGCGTCACGGCGAACTGTCCCACCGGGAAGGGGCCGCAGTGCAGGGCGTGGATCTCCTCGGGTCTGTGGTCGCGCAGCACGTTGTCCTTGATCATCGCGTCGGCGCCCTTCAGGGCCTCCTCGCCGGGCTGGAAGAAGAAGACCACGGTGCCGCTGAGCCGGTGGCGCAGCTTCGCGAGAGTCTGCGCGACGCCGACGCCCACGGCCGTGTGGACGTCGTGCCCGCAGGCATGGGCCGGCTTGTCGCCGCCGCCGACGATCCCCTGCGGCGGTACGGCGTCCATGTCGGCGCGGTAGGCGACGGTGCGCCCGGGACGGGCACCCTTCAGGACGCCGACGACCCCGAGACCGCCGACGCCGGTGGTCACCGTGAGCCCGGCGGCGCGCAGCAGGTGGCTCACGATCCGGGAGGTGGCGACCTCGTGCTCGGCCACCTCCGGGTGCGCGTGGAAGTCGCGCCGCAACGCGATCAGATTGCGCTCGACCCGGCTGACGACGGCGTCGATCGCGTCCTGGTCGAGGGGTCCGCCCTGACGGCCGGAGTCGGCCGCGGCAGCGGCACCGGCGGGCACCATGGCGCCGACTCCGGCGGCCGCGGTGCCGCCGAGCAGGGCACGACGGTTGAGAACGGCCTTCTTCGGACGGGTCATTTCTTCCCCCAAAATCACAGTGCGGGGGCAGAGCTGGACGCCCACCCCCGTGCGGCTCGCCGCAAGTCAATCAAGAAGATCGCCCGGCGGCCCCAACTGTCCCTGGACGCAAGGGAACTGGGGGAGGGTACTCCGCTTCGGCGGGAGGCGCGGCGGTGGCTTGCGGTAGTCCGTTGGCCCTCTCGTGGCATGGTGATACGTCGTATGAGTGGGCCAATGGCCCAGTCGAACGGGTGCCTGTTGAGCCAGTAGGGCTCCGGATGATCTGATGTGTCTGTCGATGGCGCTGCGGATCTCCGCGGCGCCTTTTTCATGCGGGCAGATCGGGCCGGGCGCGAAAGGGGCGGGAAGCTGTGCTGAAGAGGGTGTTCGTGGCGCCGGATCCGGGGCGGGTGCGGTTGCGGTTCGCGGTGCGGGCCGTCATCGGCATCGCGCTGGCGGTCGCGGTGTGCGGCCTGGCCGGGCACTCGCTCGTCGCGGCGATCACCGGCGGGCTCGCGGCGCTGCTCGCTCTCTTCACCGTCGGCGATGCCACCGTGCGGGGGCAGGCCGTCACCACGGCGCTGCTGCCCGTCGTCGGATTTCCCGTGCTCGCCCTCGCCGCGGTGCTGCACGACGTGCCCGTGGCGCGGGACGTCGCCTTCCTCGCCGTGATGGGCGCGGGCGTGTACGCGCGGCGGTGGGGGCCGCGCGGGCACTCGCTCGGGGTGTTCGCGTTCATGATGTTCTTCGCGACGCAGTTCCTGCACACGGGGCCGGGGCAGCTGCCCGAGCTGTTCGCCGCCATCCTGATGTCGCTGTGCGCCTCCTCGGCCGTACGGTTCGGGCTCTGGTGCTACGAGCGCCGGCTGCCGCCCCCCGTCGCGCCCGCCGCACCGGGTGGCAGGGGCCTGGCCAGGACGACCACCCGGCAGGCGGTCCAGGCGACACTCGGCGGCGCCTTCGCGCTCGCCGCGGGGCAGGTGCTCTCCCACGAGCGCTGGTACTGGGCCGTGGGCGCCACCTGGTGGGTGTTCGTGAACACCGCGTCGAGCGGGGAGACGCTGGTGCGCAGCTTCCGGCGGCTGCTCGGCACGGTCATCGGCATCGGCGCGGGCTTCGTCCTCGCGGTCCCGCTGCACGGTGCGCCGGTGCCCTCGGCGGTCATCGTCGCCGTCAGCGTCTTCGGGATCTTCTACACGGCCGCGGTCTCCTACACCTGGATGATGCTCGCGGTCACCGTGATGGCCGGCGTCCTCTACGGGCTGCTCGGGGTGCTGAACCCGGGGCTGCTCGCCCTGCGGGTCGCGGAGACCGGCGTGGGGGCGCTCGGCGCCGTCCTGGCCGTGCTCCTCGTCCTGCCCGTCACCACGCACGCCACGACCAACGCCTGGATCGAGCGCGCCCTGCGGTGCGTGCACGCCTGCACGGCGGAGGCCGCCGCCCGGCTCGCCGGGTCCGAGAGCTCCGATCCCGCGCCGCGCGTCGCGGAGCTGGAGCAGCTCCTGGGGAAGGTGCGGTTCTCGCTCGCCCCGCTGGTGCACCCGTTCAGCCCGCTGCGGGCCCGCAAGGAGCGCGCACGGCAGGTGCTCGCGCTGCTCGACGCCTGCGCCCGCGAGGTGCGCGGGCTCGCCTCGATCGCCGCGGACCCCGAGGCCTCGCACGACGACCGGCTCGCCGCGGCCTGCTGGCGCGTGGAGGCCGCCGTGGAGGCGCTCACCGCGCCGGAGGCGGGCCACGGTCCTGCCGCCGACGCCATCGCCCTGCCACATCCCGCCACCGAGCCCGTCCTCGCCCATCTGCACGGCCTGGAGAAGGCACTCGTCGAACTGGCCGTGCCGCTGCGCAGCCCGACGCGTACGCCCCTGATCGGGGCCTGAGCAGGCATCATCCCCTCGGATGTCCGAAGCCGCAGCGATCACGCCGATCGATGACTCCGGCCGATGACACATGAGGTGGCGCATCGCGTGGTAGACGAACTTCCGCTCCTTCGGGCGCCGGGCCCACCGTGCGCCTCCGTCCGGAGGCGCTGCCGGACCGTGAGGCACGCGACTGGAAGGGATGCTCACCATGCTGGAGGAATCACCGTCGATCGTGCACGACGTGTCGGTCGCGGCAGCTGTCGGACGACGCGCGCTGCCCAACCGGCTCTGCACCGCGTTCACGCAGTCGCTCGGCGCGCAGCGCGCCGCCCTGTCCTGGCTGCCCAGGCTCGAGGACTGGCAACTGCTGCACGCCACCGACGAACCCGCCCTGCAGGCCGAGGCCGCACAGTTCACCCGCGCCGACGGCCCCTCGGTCAGCGCCGCCCTGGGCATGCAGCCCGTCTTCGTACCGGACCTGCGCGACTACCCGTGCCGCACCGGACCGCCCCTGGCCGAGGAACTGCCCGGCACCCGGCGCGTGTTGGCGCTCCCGCTGCACGCCGGTCACACCCCGGTCGGCGTGCTGTGTCTCTACTACACCGAGCACACCGACGTGACGCCCACCCACATCACCTACGCGCAGCGCGCCGCCTCGCTCGCCCTGGAGGCGCTGCTGCGCTGGCGGCCCGTGCACGAGAACACCGGCTGCCGACGCCCGGTGTGGACCACCAGCACGCGCGCGGCGCGCTGGGAGCGCATCCACCAGGCGGCCGACTACGTGGCCGCCCGTGACGACTGCGCCGTGGCCGAAGGGCTCGCGTGGCTCCAGGAGGTGAGCGCGAGCGACGGGCTCTCGCTGCTCGACGTGGCCGACACCGTCCTTCAGCCGGCCCGCGCCCACCACATCGACGAGAGCGACGACGCGAGGGCAGACGCGAGCGAAAAGGCGAGCGAAGTGGCGAGCGAAGAGGGGAGCAGCCATGAACGAGTCGGTGGACGTGTTGCTTGACCGTGTCCAGGAACGCGGGGGCTACGCCGGGCGGCAGGAGGCCGCCGGGGCCGTGCAGAGCGTCCTGGAGGTCCTGGGAGCCCACCTGGTCGGCGACGACCGCACGGATCTCGCCCGGCTGCTGCCCCGGCAGTGCGGCCCGCTGCTCACCGACGGCTCACCGGCCAGCGAACCCCTGACGCCCGCGGCCTTCATCGCGGCGGTGGGCGCCCACGTGGACGTCGACGCGGGACAGGCCCGCCGTGCCGTCACCGCGGTGCTCGCCACGGTCGCCGAGGTCGCCGACGACGCGCTGCTGCGCCGCATCCTCACACAGCTCCCGCCGGGGCACGCCGGTCTGTTCGGGCGTACGGATCCCACATGACCGGCGCCGAGGGGATGCCGTCGCGGCGAGCGGGCACCAGGAAGCGAAGACAGAACACCCCCTGAAACGGAGGCTCGTGATGGCACGGACAGTTCCGCAGGGCAAGACCGTGAAGGCCTCGGAGGCACGCGGTGCTCCGGGCACGCCCCCGCTCTCCCGGTGGGCGCGCGCGGTGGCGATGCTGCTGGCGTTCGCGGGGACCGTGGCCTTCGCCGTCATGCTGGCCCGGCTGACGCTGGAGCCCTCGGTCGCCTCCGAGCCCTTGACGCACAGCAACCTGCGCCCGGGCGACTCGATCCGTGACTATCTCGCCCAGCCCGCATTCCGCGACACCGTCAAGCAGCTCGGCGGCAACATCGTCCTGGGGCTGCCGTTCGGCATGCTGCTGCCGGTGCTCGTGCCCCGCGCCCGTGGGCTGCTGCGCGTCATCGTCGCCACGGCGCTTGTGATGCTGCTGGTCGAGCTGGCGCAGGGCTTCCTCGTCACCGGGCGGGCCTTCGACATCGACGACGTCCTGCTCAACACGACGGGCGCGGTGCTGGGGTACCTGCTGATCGGCCGCAGGCTGGGCCGCGCCGTGCATCCGCGCCGCCGGCACTGGTGGCACCGCTTCACGAAGCGACCCACCGACGCCCGCTAGCGGGCGTCGGCCACGGCTCGGCCGCTCGGCCCGGGGGTCACACGGTCAGACGGCCGATGTCCTGCGGGTCGATGCCGGTCAGCCGGGCGATGCGCGGTCCGGGGATGCCGGCGGCCAGCGCCCGGTGCACCAGCGCCTGCCAGTCCTGGGTCGTCTCGCGGAACTCCAGCAGTTCGCCCTCCATGTCCGTGACGGACTGGGGCGCGCACTCCTGCTGGACCCGCAGCGCCTCCTCCTCGCTCAGTGGAATGAGCAGGCGCTCGGCGTCCTTTGGGATGAACGCCTCGGACTCGGCGGGCAGGATCCGCACCAGTTCGGACGAGGCCGACACGTCGTGAGCCTGTAGCCAGCCGTGGACGGCGGGGGTCTCGGAGCACTCCAGGGCGCCGACGGCGGCCAGCGCCGTCCCCAGTCGGGGGTGGCGGTCAGGGAGGAGGAAGAGGTAAGCGTCGTCGGCCATCGTGGGGGAGTCGCCTTCTCGATCGGACATCAGCGGCGCACTGATGCTAGCCCGGAAGCGTCAGCGTGTGGTCAGCATTCCCTCGCGCAGGCGGGCCAGGGTGCGCGAGAGGAGGCGCGAGACGTGCATCTGGGAGACGCCGAGGCGCTCGCCGATCTGCGACTGGGTGAGTTCGTCGACGAACCGCAGCCGCAGGATCTGCCGGTCGCGCTCGCCGAGTTGGGCGAGCAGCGGGGCCAGGGCGTGGAAGTCCTCCACCAGCTCCATGGCGGGGTCCTCCGCGCCGATGAAGTCGGCCAGCGCCGCCTCGCTGTCGTCGCGGGCGCCGTGCACGGTGGCGTCGAGGGAGGTGGAGTTGTAGCCGTTGGAGGCCGTGCGGGCCTCGATGACCTCGTCCTCGGTGAGGTCCATCAGCTCGGCCAGTTCGGCGACCTTGGGGGCGCGGCCGAGGCGGGAGCTGAGTTCCTCGGTGGCCTTGGCCAGCTCGACGCGGGCCTCCTGGAGGCGGCGCGGAACGTGCACGGCCCAGGAGGTGTCGCGGAAGAACCGCTTGATCTCACCGACGATGTAGGGCACGGCGAACGTGGCGAACTGGACCTCGCGGGAGAGCTCGAAGCGGTCGATGGCCTTGATCAGGCCGATCGTGCCGACCTGGACGATGTCCTCCATGTCGTCGCTGCGGTGACGGAACCGCCCGGCGGCGTACCGGACCAGCGACATGTTCATCTCGACGAGGGTGTTGCGGGCGTACTGGTACTCCGATGTGCCCTCTTCGAGTACGGCGAGACGGGTGAAGAACAGCTTCGACAGGTCGCGGGCGTCCTTGGGCCCGACGCCCTGTGGGGAGACGATCTCCGGCAGTTCCGCGATGCCGGTGTCCGTCGATGTCCCGGTGGCCGTAGTCATGGTTGCCCTCCCCAGTCCGCACCGGCCCTCCGTCGTCCCCCGACCGGCCGGTGAAGCGCACGTACCCGCGCCCCGGCGCTTCATGCGCGCGACCGTGCAACAAGATCCGTTGTGTGTCGAGGCGTTAGAGGGTCCGCATTGCCGGGCAAGTGAGCAATTCGGACAACGGCCACCCCCTATTCGGACAGAGGCCACCCCATACGAGGAGGGCTCATGAAGACGCACGGGATGCGACTGGACACCGAAATCTCGGACCAGGCGGTCTTCGACAAGAAGCCGGAAGCCGTCGCCCACGCGCGGGACTTCGCCCGCGCCTTCGTGGACAGGCTCCACCCTGCTGTGGACGCCCAGGACGCCGCGAGCGTCGAACTCGCGGTCTCCGAACTGGTCACCAACGTCGTACGGCACGCACGCGGCTCGTCGTGCTCCCTGCGCCTTCAGGCGCAGCCCGACGGCATCGCGGTGGCCGTCGGCGACGCCGACCCGCGACCGCCGCGGGAGCGGGCCCCCGACCTGGCCGGCGGCACCGGCGGATTCGGCTGGCCCATGGTCCGGCACATGGCCACCACGGTCACGGTGACCAGCGGGCCCCACGGCAAGACCATCCGGGCCGTGCTGCCCCGGTAACGGCGGCCCGCGGCGGCCCGCGGCGCCACGAGGCGGACACCGCGCGGCGAGATGTCCGGCATGAGCGCGAGCGGGTGGGGCAGGAGAGGCCAATGGACGACCTGTCTCAGCTACTCCAACAGACCATGCGCCGCCGTCATCTGACGCCGCAGGCGATCGCGGACAAGACCGGGATCCGCACCCCGCGCATCCGGGCCTTCGCCGAGGACGGCACCGAGGGGCCCATCCGCCCCACCGACGCGGAACTGGCCGAACTGGCCGGCGCCCTCGCACTGCCCGCCATCAAGGACGCCACACGGCCCACGGCCGCCGCACCCTCTCCCTGACCGCGCGACTCACTCCCATCCGGTGTGCACGGCCGCGTGGCGGTGGACATCGCGCCCGCTTCTGAGGCATGTTCACCGAGCACCCACAGGGTGGATCACCCCGTGGGTGGGGTAACTGCGCGGCTAACAGACGTGCGGACCGTGCGGGAGCGGTCCGTGCCCCCCGAGCCGCCCCTGGGGGCGCACCATGCGGAATTTCCTGCGCAGGGCCGGACACGGAGCCCCTGCGGACCGCGGTACGCGGCGAAGCGCATCCGACCCCCACCAGCGTGCCGCCGACACGGCCTGCCCCGAGCGTGCCGCGGGCCACGAGGAGCCCGTCGCCCCACGGGCCCCGCGCCCCGAGCGGGTCTCGCCGTCGGGGCCGGCCCTGCGCCGGGCCGCCGCCGAGTTCGTCCGCCTCCACCACGGCGAGACCCGCCGCGGCGATCCCGCGCCACGGATCGCCCAGGTGTTCGCCGAGATCGCGGGGACGGGGACGTACCGCCACACCCACGAGGAGCTCGTCTTCGGCGCCCGGCTCGCCTGGCGCAACGCCGCCCGCTGCATCGGACGCCTCTACTGGCGCTCCCTGCGCGTCCTGGACCGCCGAGAGCTGACCGGCGCCGACGACGTGGCCGCCGCGGCGGCGGATCATCTGCGGGCGGCCGTCGGTGAGGGGCGGCGGATCCGGCCCCTCATCACCGTCTTCGCGCCCGACGCGCCCGGCCGTCCGGGGCCGCGCATCTGGAACGAGCAGCTCATCCGGTACGCCGGGTATCCGCGCCCCGGCGGCGGTGTCGTCGGCGACCCGCGCAACGTCGGCATCACCGCGTTCGCGCGCGGCCTGGGCTGGCCGGGCGGACCCGGCACGCCCTTCGACGTACTGCCCCTGGTGATCCAGGGCGCCGACGCGGGGCCCCGCTGGTTCTGGCTGCCGCCCGACGCGGTGCTCGAAGTCCCGATCGAGCACCCCGATCACGCCTGGTGGGCGGGGCTCGGGCTGCGCTGGCACGCCGTGCCCGCGCTGGCCTGCATGTGCCTGGAGATCGGGGGCATCTGCTACCCGGCCGCGCCCTTCAACGGCTGGTACATGGGCACCGAGATCGGCGCCCGCAACCTCGCCGACGGCGACCGCTACGACCTGCTGCCACGCGTGGCCGAACTGCTCGGGCTCGACACGGCGAGCGACCGCTCGCTCTGGAAGGACCGCGCGCTGGTCGAGCTGAACCGTGCGGTGCTCCATTCCTTCGACCGGGCCGGTGTCACCATGTCCGACCACCACACCGAGTCGCGGCGCTTTTTGACCCACCTGGACCGCGAGGAGAGCAGGGGCCGCTCCGTCGGCGCCGACTGGTCCTGGATCGTGCCGCCGCTGTCGGGCAGCACCACCCCTGTCTTCCACCGCACGTACGACACCGTGGAGCGGCACCCCGCCTACGTCCACCACCCCGAGGCCCTGGCCAGGACGCGCGGCGAGAGCAGCGGAGCGCTGGTCTAGACCGACTGCTAGCGTCTGCCGCACGAGTGCCCCCTGGACACGGTGCTCGGTCCAGAGTCGAGAGGGGAACGCAGTGGTCGGCAGGCACGACGACAGTCAACGGGCGTACATCGGATCCTTCACCGCGGCGGGCGGGGCCGGGATCCTCACCGCTGCCGTCGACGCGGACAGCGGTGCGCTGACCGTCCTCGGCGCCACGGACACGGTCGCCGACCCCTCCTACCTCGCGCTGTCGGCGGCGGGCGACATGCTCTACGCGGTCAGCGAGACCTCCGACGGCGCAGTGGCCGCCTACCGCCTGGACGGTGACAAGGTCGTGCAGGCCGGATCGCCGGTGCCGGTCGGCGGTGCGGCTCCCACACACCTCGCGGTGCACGCGGGGCACGTCCTGACCGCCAACTACGGCTCCGGCAGCGTCACCGCCGTGCCCCTGCGCCCCGACGGCGGCCTCGCCCGCACCGCCTCCGGCGTCCTGGCGCACAGCGGCGCGGGACCCCACCCGCAGCGCCAGCAGGGGCCGCACGCCCACCAGGTCCTGCCCGACCCGAGCGGCCGCTGGGTGGTCAGCGTGGACCTGGGCACCGACTCCGTACGCGTCTGCGAGCTCACCGCGGCGGGCGAGCCGGCCCTGCACCGTGAGGTCGCGCTGCGGCCTGGCTCGGGCCCCCGGCACCTCGTCTTCCACCCGCGCGGGGATCGCGCCTACGTCCTGAACGAGCTCGCCCCCACCGTCACGATCTGCGCCTGGGACGCCGCCGAGGGGGCCCTCAAGCCGCTCGGCGAGGCCGCCGTCCTGCCGGGCCCCACGAACGGCGACGGCGAGGCCTACCCCTCCGAGGTCGTCGTCGCGCCCGACGGCCGCTTCCTGTGGACCGCCACCCGCGGCCAGGACGTCATCTCGGTGCTCGCCCTGGACGAGGCGGGGACACGGCCGCGGCTGACGGCCACCGTCCCCTGCGGCGGCCACTGGCCGCGTGACCTGGCCATCGACCCGTCGGGGCGGTTCCTCTACGCGGCCAACGAGCGCTCCGGCGACGTGACGTGGTTCACCATCGATCCCGAGACGGGCATCCCGCGCCGCGCGGGCTCGGTCGAGGCCCCCGCCGCCTCCTGCGTGATCTTCGGCTGACCGCCGCGCCCGCGTCACGCCGATGGGCCCGCCCCCTGCATCAGGGGGCGGGCCCATCGGCGTGACGGCATCAGATCTGCCGGCGCGGTGCGGTCAGTGGACCGGCGCGCCCGAGGGCTGCTGCGGGGCGATCCCGAGCGCCGACGTGTACTTGGAGAGGGCGAGCTTGCCGATCGCCGGGTAGGCGCCGAGCGACTCGGCGACCGAGCAGCCGGCCTCCTTGGCGGCCGCTTCGAGGAGGCTGCCGTCGATCTCGGGACCGATCAGGTACGGGGCGAGCGCCAGCTGTGTGGAGCCCGAACCGCGCAGCTGCTCGGCGGTGTCCGCGATGGCGCCCTCCTGGTCGAGGGCCGCGGCCATCACCGGCACCGCGAGGCGGGCCGCGAGCAGCATGCCGGTGATCCCGGCGGCCTGCACGGCCTCCTCGCCGCCGACCGTGGCCAGGACGATGCCGTCCGCCGCGGTGGCCACCGTGAACAGGCGGGCGCGGTCGGCGCGGGCGAGCCCGGCCTCCGAAAGGCGCACGTGCAGTCCCTCGGCGAGCAGCGGGTGCGGGCCGAGGACGTCCGTCAGCTCGGCCGGGGCGCGGCTGTCCATCACGGCCTGCCGCACGCGCCGCATCAGCGCGTTGTCGGGGCCCGCGAGCAGCGGCACCACGACGGCGACGGGGCCGTCGGGCTCGGCGGCGTCCGACCCCGCGGCGCGCGCCTGCTCATGGCGGGAGGTGCGCTCGATGGCAGCGTGCGCGAGCACGGACTGCAGCGAGGGGAACTCCGGGAACGAGGCGGTCGTGGCGTCCTCGGTCCCGTCCAGGTACCCGATGCGGGCATCGAGACCGGGCAGCTCGGAGCGGGCGATGCTCACGACCTCTTCGGCGAGGCTGCGCGTGGAGGTGCTGGGTACGCCCGGTACGGCGAGAACGAGCGCGGGCGCGTTCTCGGGAGCCGCCACGGGCTCCGGGCGGCGGTGCCGCCCGGGCTGGCGGGGTCGCGGCATTCGTACGGGCAGGCCTGATGCGGGCCCGGTGGGGGAGCTCATGGCCCCGCATGCTACTGGTCTTGGGGGCTTCGCTGTTCGGGGAGGGTACAGGTGGGCGGTATAAGTCCACTTTTGTCTGATGAGTTACGTAGAGGTCGACTGCCGCACGACGGAGTGGTCATCCGGGGTGGTCAACTGTCGTACTCCCTGTGCAGTGTGAGCATGCGCGCGTCGAGCGGCAGACGCAGCCGGTCCGCGGCGACGGCGGCGGCGATGCGCACCGCGCCGTCCAGCGGATCACCGGCGGCCGGGACCAGGCGCACGTGCCGCAGATGCTCCGCCAGCTCCGCGCGCACCGGGCGCAGCAGCACATCGCCCAGCTTGAACAGGCCTCCGGTCAGTGCGACTTCGGGCCGATCGCCCCGGCCCACGGCGTCGGGCGCCGGGCAGACGGCGGCCGCCGCCTCGGCGATGTGCCGGGCGGCATCGCGCAGGATCGCCTCGGCCACGGGGTCCTCGGGGGCGCAGCGCCCCACCTCGGGTGCGAACGAGGCGAGCATCGCGGGCCGGTCCGTACGGGGATAGAGCTGTCCGGGCAGGGCTGGTGCGGGGCCGAAGAGCTCCTCGGCGCGGGCGAGCAGCGCCTTCGAACCGCGGGCCCGGCCGTCGAACGCCCGCATCGCCGCATCGAGACCCGCCCGGCCGATCCACGCGCCGCCGCCGCAGTCGCCGAGCAGATGCCCCCAGCCGTCGGCGCGGTGCCAGCCGGTCAGGTCCGTGCCGATCGCGATCATGCCGGTGCCCGCGGCGACGACGGCGCCGGGGCGGTCTCCCAACGCGCCCGCGTACGCGCTGACGGCGTCGGCGGCGAGCACCAGGCGGCTCGTGCCCAGGGCCTGGTGGAGCGCGGCGGGCAGTTCCGCGCGCAGGTCGTCACCGAGGGTCGCCATGCCCGCGGCGCCGATGGCCACGGCGGCGATCCGTCCCCCGCCCGCCTGTTGCAGCAACTCCCGCGCCATGGGGACCAGTTGCTCGGTGAAATGCCCGGCGTCGATGCCGCGCGCGCCGGTGCGCACCGGCTCCTTCGAGCTCAGCGGGGCGAGGCGGCCCGCCGTGTCCGGTCCCGCGTCCGTCCCCGTGAGCGCGACGCGCATCCCGGAGCCGCCCGAGTCCACCCCGACGACCCACGCCCCGTCCGTCACGGAAGGCGCCAGTCCACCGGCTGCCCGCCCTGCTGGACCAGCAGGTCGTTGGCCCGGCTGAAGGGGCGCGAGCCGAAGAAGCCGCGGTCCGCCGACATCGGCGAGGGGTGCGAGGACTCGACCGAAGGCAGCGGGCCGAGCAGCGGCCGAAGATTGCGGGCGTCGCGCCCCCACAGGATGGAGACCAGCGGGCGACCGCGGGCGGCGAGCGCCTTGATGGCCTGCTCGGTGACCTCCTCCCAGCCCTTGCCCCGGTGCGCGGCGGGCCGCCCCGGAGCCGTGGTGAGCGCCTTGTTGAGCAGCAGGACGCCCTGCCGGGTCCAGGGCGTGAGGTCGCCGTTCGACGGCTGCGGGACTCCCAGGTCGGAGCCCATCTCGCGGTAGATGTTGATGAGGCTGCCGGGCAGCGGGCGCACCTCGGGCGCGACCGAGAACGACAGACCCACCGCGTGCCCGGGGGTCGGATAGGGGTCCTGGCCCACGATCAGCACCCGCACCTCGTCGAAGGGCTGTTGGAACGCGCGCAGCACGTTCGGCCCTGACGGGAGGTAGGTGCGTCCCGCGGCGATCTCAGCGCGCAGGAAGTCGCCCATCTCGGCGATCTTCCCGGCGACGGGTTCGAGGGCCTTCGCCCAGCCCGCTTCGACGATTTCATGCAAGGGTCGTGATGCCACGGCGTCACCCTACTGCCGTAACGGGGACGTCGATCAACCGATGGCCGCCGCCCTGACGCACAGTACGTCGGGCAGGTGGGAGGCCAACTCCTGCCAGCTGTCACCGTCGTCCGCCGACGCGAACACCTCGCCGTTGCGATTGCCGAAGTAGATGCCCGCGGGATCCTGGCCGTCGCTGCACATCGCGTCGCGCAGCACCGTGCCGTAGTGGTCCTCCGAGGGCAGGCCCTCGCTCAGCGGCTCCCAACTCCGGCCCGCGTCGGACGTGCGGTAGACGCGACATCGGTGGTCGGCGGGGACGCGGTCCATGTCGGCGTTGATCGGGAAGACGTAGGCGGTGTCCGCGCGGTGCGGGTGGGCGACGGCGGCGAAGCCGAAGTCGGAGGGCAGGCCCTCGCCGATGTCCGTCCAGTGCGCGCCCGCGTCGTCGCTGCGGAACACGCCCCAGTGGTTCTGCAGATACAGGCGGTCCGGGTCGACGGCGTCCCGCGCGACCTTGTGCACGCACTGGCCGAACTCCGGGTTCGGGTCCGGCAGGAAGACCGCCGAGACGCCGTCGTTCGACGGGGCCCAGCTCTTGCCGCCGTCCAGGGTGCGGAAGACTCCGGCGGTGGACACGGCGACCGTCACTGCGTCCGGGTCGCGGGGGTCGGTCAGCACGGTGTGCAGGCCCTCTCCGCCGCCGCCCGGCACCCACTTGTCGCGGGTGGGGTGCTCCCAGAGGGGCCGTACGAGCTCGAAGGTCTCGCCGCGGTCCCGCGATTTGTACAGCGCCGCCGGTTCCGTGCCCGCGTACACGACATCCGGTTCGGCGGCAGCGGGGTGCAGCTGCCAGACCCGCTCCAGGGAGGCCCCGGTGTCCTTGGGGAACTTCACGGCCGCCTTGGCCGGCTCCGTCCAGGTCCTGCCGAGGTCGTCGGAGTGGAAGACGGAGGGCCCGTAATGGGAACTGTCGCCGCCCACCAGCAGGCGGGGGGTGTCACCGCGGGCGTCGATGGCCACGGAGTAGACGGCCTGGGCGTTGAAGTACGGGCCGTCGTCGAACCGCCAGGTGTTCGAGCCGCCGCGTTTGCGGCCGATGAAGAGGCCCTTGCGGGTGCCTACGGTCAGGATGATCTCGGCCATGGTGGCCACCTCCGGGACGTCGTTGTCTCAGGTAGGGCTCAGTCTGCACCTCGGCACTGACAGTCACCCCTGGGCACGACGTTCTCGCAGGTCACATCGAGTGTGGTGGAGGGGCGTACGCCCCAGACCTTCACTGCGGCAGGCTGCTGTCCGCCAGCTCGGCGGCCACCTGAGTGATCGTTTCAGGCCCCACCCGGCAGCATCCCCCGATCAGCCGCGCCCCCGCGTCCCGCCAGCCGGTGACCCGGCCCGCGGAGAAGTGCGCCGGGCCCCGCCACGCCCGCTCGGCCGCGTCCCACGTCTCGCCGCTGTTGGGGTAGGCCACCACCGGTTTTCCGGTGATGCGCGCGGCGAGGCGCACCGCCGCGTCCGCGTCCTGCGGGTCGCAGCAGTTGACGCCGACCGCGAGGATCTCCTCGGCGTCGGCGGCCAGGGCGAAGGCCTCGGTCAGGGGCTGGCCCGCCCGTGTGTAGCCGCCGGAGACGGTGTACGACAGCCAGGCGGGCACCCCCAGGCCGCGCACCGCCCGCAGCAGGGCCCGCGCCTCGTCCGTGTCCGGGACCGTCTCCAGGGCCAGCACGTCCGGTGCCGCGTCGGCCAGGACCTCCAGGCGCGGGCGGTGGAAGCGTTCCAGCTCGGCCACCGTCAGGCCGTAGCGGCCCCGGTACTCGGAGCCGTCCGCGAGCATCGCCCCGTACGGCCCCGCGGACGCGGCCACCCACACCTGACGGCCCGCGTCCGCTCCCGCCTCGCGCGCCAACTCCACGCTCAGCCGCAGCAGTTCGGCGGTGCTCAGCGCGTCGATGCCGTGCTTGGCGAAGCCTTCGAACGTCGCCTGGTAGCTCGCCGTGGTGGCGATGTCCGCGCCCGCCTCGTAGTACGCCCGATGGGCCGCCGCGATGGCACCCGGTTCGTCGGCGAGCAGCCGCGCCGACCACAGGGCATCGCTCAGGTCGTGCCCGGCGGCCTCCAGCTGGTTGGAGAGGCCGCCGTCGAGCACGAGCGGGCGGCGGGTCAGGGCTTCCGCGAGTTTCACACCGTCGACGCTAGCCGAGGCGCGGACAGGGGGAAGTGGCACGCGACCCGGTGTCCCGCACTGTTCGGCGTGGACACCGGCGGCTCCGTGACGGCGCACACCTCCTGGGCCGCGGGGCAGCGGGTGCGGAAGCGGCAGCCCGACGGCGGCTTCGCGGCCGACGGGGTCTCGCCCTCCAGCGGCGTGCGGTCCGGGCCGCCCGCCGCCTCGGGGTCCGGCAGGTTGACCGTGTCGAGGAGCCCGCGCGTGTAGGGGTGCAGCGGGTGGGCGTACACCTGCGCGGCCGGGCCCGACTCGACCAGCTTGCCCAGGTACATCACGCCGACCGTGTCCGCGAGGTGGCGCACCACCGCCAGGTCGTGCGAGATGAACAGATAGGTCAGGCCGCGCTCCCGCTGGAGCTCGCGCATCAGGTTCAGGATCTGCGCCTGGACGGAGACGTCGAGCGCGGAGACCGGCTCGTCGGCGACCACCAGATCGGGCGAGAGCGTCAACGCCCGTGCCAGGCCCAGGCGTTGGCGCTGGCCGCCGGAGAACTCGTGCGGGTAGCGGTGCACGGCGCCGCGCGGCAGACCGACCGCGTCCAGGAGTTCGCCGACCAGCTTCTCCTGGTCGGCGCGGCTGCCGACGCCCTGGATGACCAGGGGCTCCCGCAGGATCTCGCCGACGCGCATCCGGGGGTCCATGGCGGCCGTGGAGTCCTGGAACATCAGCTGCACGCGCCGCCGGTGCGCCCGCCGCTCGGCCCGTGACATCCGCGCCGGGTCGTGCCCCTCGAAGCGCACGTGTCCGGCTGTCGGCTCCTCCAGGCCCGCGACGATCCGGCCCAGCGTGGTCTTGCCGCACCCGGACTCGCCGACCATGCCGAACGTCTCGCCCCTGCGGATCTCCAGGGACACCCCGCCGACCGCGCTGACCGTGCCCCGGCTGCGCGAGAAGGCCCCGCCCTTGAGGGGGAAGTCCTTGGCCAGGGCGTCGAGTTCGAGCAGTACGTCGCCGGGCGCGCGCGGTGCGGGGATGGCCGGCGGGATCACGACCTCCGCCGCGGACGCGTCGTCCGGAACCGGATGGAAGCAGGCGAACCGGTGCTCCGCGCCGCGTACTTCGTCGTCCGCGAGCCGCGGCTCCCGCGTACGGCACTCCTCGGTCGCGAAGGTGCAGCGCGGCGCGAAGCGGCACCCGGTCGCGGGCGCCGCCAGGTTCGGCGGCAGGCCCGGGATGGTGTGGAGCGCGGTGCCGCTGTCGGCGGACCGCTCGGGGAGGGAGGCGAACAGCGCCTCGGTGTAGCGGTGCCGGGGTCTGGCGAACAGGCCGCGCACGTCGGCCTGTTCGGCGACCTTGCCCGCGTACATCACCGCGACCCGGTCGACCCGGTTGGCGATGACGCCCAGGTCGTGCGTGACCAGGATCAGCGCCATGCCGAGCCGCTCGCGCAGGCCGTCGATCAGCTCCAGGATCTGGTGCTGCGTCGTCACGTCCAGGGCGGTGGTCGGCTCGTCCGCGATGAGCAGCTTGGGCTCGCAGACCAGGGCCATGGCGATCGCCACGCGCTGGCGCATGCCGCCCGACAGCTGGTGCGGATAGGCCTTCATGCGTTCGGCGGGCTGCGGCATGCCGACCAGGCGCAGCATCTCCTGGGCCCGCGCCCACGCCTCTTTCCGGCTCAGGTCGGGGCGGTGCAGGATCAGTGGCTCGGCGACCTGCGCGCCGATCGTCATCGTCGGGTTCAGCGAGGTGAGCGGGTCCTGGAAGACCATGCCGATGGTGTTGCCCCGTACGCCCTGAAGGGCCGGCGCGGGGGCGGTGGCCAGGTCCTGGCCGTCGAACAGGACGCGTCCGCCCGTGACGGCGCCGCCGGGCGGAAGCAGGCCCAGGACGCTGAGCGCGGTCATCGTCTTGCCGCAGCCGGACTCGCCGACGATGCCCAGGGCTTCGCCCGGGGCGAGTTCGAGGCAGACGCCGTCGAGGGCGTGGACGGTGCGCTCGCGCGAGGTGATGTCGACGCGCAGATCGTCGATCGTGAGCAGCGGCCCGGTCTTGGCCGGGGGGTCGCTCTTGAGCAGAGGCTCGGTCATCGTGTGGGTTCTCCCTTACTTCCGCAGCCGTACTTCGAACGCGTCCCGCAGCCCGTCACCGATGAAGTTGAACGCGGCGACGACCAGGACGATCGCGATGCCCGGCGGGAAGATCAGCCACCAGTAGCCGTTCTGGGTGTAGGTGATGCCGGCCGAGAGCATCGAGCCCCAGTCGGCCGACGGCGGCGGGATGCTCAGGCCCAGGAAGGCCAGGTAGCTGACGTAGAGGATGGCGTCGGCGATCTGGAAGGTGCAGTTGACGATGACCGTGCCGATCGCGTTCGGCACGATGTGCTTGAACACGGCCCGCGCCCCGCCGCCGCCCATCATCCGCATCGCCTGGACGTACTCGCGGTCGCGCAGCGAGAGCGCCTCGCCGCGCACCAGACGGGCGGGGGACAGCCAGGCGACCGAGGCGATGATGACGATCAGGACGCCCTTGCTGGGCGTGATGATCGCGGCGACCACGACGAGCAGGAACATCGCCGGGATCGCGAGCGCGGCGTCCGTGATCCGCATCATGGCCGCGTCCACCCAGCCGCCGAAGTAGCCGGCGACCGCGCCGTACACGGTCCCGAAGAGCGTGGCCAGCAGACCTGCCGCCAGGCCGATCTCCAGCGACGTCCGCCCGGCGACCATCAGCCGCCCGACCATGTCGTAGCCCAGGTCGGTGGTGCCCAGGAGGTGGCCGGGGCTGCCCGGCGCCAGGTTGGCCTGGCTGAGGTCGGTGTGCACCTGCTCGGTGGGGTGGAGCAGCGGCCCCAGATAGCTGAAGGCCAGGAGCAGGACCAGGACCACCACCCCCGTCAGGGCGAGCTTGTTGCCGGTGAAGACCTGCAGGGTGCGCCGGGCGAGCGAGGGCGTGGCCCGGGCCGCCGCTTCGTTGCCCGGAGCGGCACCGGGGCTGACTGGGGCGGTCGCGGTACTCATGCCACGCTCCGGATCCGGGGGTCGAGGACGGCGTAGAGGATGTCGGTGAGCAGCGAGCCGACGACGGTGGCGATGCCGACGACGAGCGTCACGCCGAGCAGCACCGGGAAGTCGGAGCCCTGCGCCGCGTTCCAGAACAGCAGCCCCATGCCGGGGTAGTTGAACATCGACTCGACGACGAGCGCGCCGCTGAAGAGCGTGGGCAGATACAGGCCCAGCAGGGTGGCCAGCGGGATCAGTGCGTTGCGCAGGACGTGGCGGACCATGATGCGGCGGCTCGACTGGCCCTTGGCCATCGCCGTACGGACGTATTCCTCGGTCAGGTTGTCCAGGACCGCCGAGCGCATGTAGCGGCTGAACATGGCCACGATGCCGAAGGCCATGGTGACCACGGGCAGGACCAGCCCCGTGAAGTCGCCCAGGAGTTCACCGACGCTCTCGCCCTGTGGTGCCTCCGCCGGGAGGATCGGCAGCACCTGCGCGAACACGATGATCATGATGAGGCCGAGGAAGAAGACCGGCGTCGCGTAGAGCAGGAAAGCGAGTCCCGTCAGTGCGTAGTCCGACGCCTTGCCGCGCCGCACGGCCTGCAGCAGACCGAGCGGGACGGCGATGATCACCGCGAGCGCGGTGGAGAGGACGGTCAGGAGCAGGGTCTTGGGCAGGCGCTGCTTGAGCAGGTCGAAGACCGGCGAGTTGAGCTTGAAGGACTCGCCCAGGTCGCCGGTGAAAAGACGCTTCAGGTACATCACGTACTGCGCGGGCAGTGAACGGTCGTATCCCTGCTGGTGGTTGAAGTGCTCGATCTGCTGCGGGGTGCCCTTGGGGCCGAGGATGGCGCGTGCGGGGCCGCCGGGCAGCATGTGGAGCAGCGTGAAGACGATGATCGAGACCAGGAACAGCACGACGAGCGCCTGAAGGAAGCGCTTGACCAGAAAGCCGGTCACTTGTCGGCTCCCTTCTTCTTGACGTAGTACCAGTCCTGCGGTGCGAAGGTGACGGTCGGGTTCTGGCCGATGCCCCGCAAGTCGTTGCGGATCACGGAGACCTGGTAGGCGGGGTTGGGCATCCACATCACCGGCAGCTGCTCGGCGAGGTACTCGCCGTAGGCGTGCATCGCCTTCATGTCGGGCGAGTACTGCACGGCGCGGATGATCCGGTCGGCCTTCTTGTCGCTGTAGTTGCCGAAGTTGGCCGAGGCGCCGGTGGAGAAGAGCTGCTCGCCGCTGGGGTTGAGCGGGTAGTACCAGCTGCCGGCCGTCCCGAAGAACGACATGTCCCAGTCGCAGCCGGGATCCTTGGCCTTGCAGGGCACGGAGTTGCCGAGCACCGAGTTCAGCGGCTGCTGGCGCACGGTCAGGTCGATCCCGGCCCGGGAGAGCGAGGACTTGAGCTCCTGCATCATGTTCGTCGTCTCGGTGGAGCCGGACTGGGAGAGCAGGGTCAGTTCGAGCGGGGTGTTCCTCGCGATGCCCTTGCCGCACGCGTCGGGGCCCGTCCCGGGGCGTACGCAGCGGGCGGTGCCGTCCACGGTCTTCCAGCCGTGCTCGGCCAGGAGCCGCTTGGCCTCGTGCACGTCGAAGGGGTACTGGTTCTTCTCCATCGCCCCGGACAAGTACTGGCTCTTGGGCGTCACCGGCACCGGGCCGAGCGTCGGGGTCGCGCTGCCCTGCCAGATGACGTCGCTCATCGCCTTCTGGTCGACGAGGTGCTGCATCGCCCGGCGGATGTAGAGCTGGTCCATCATCGGGCCCGCGTGCGTGGAGTTGAAGTTGTAGACGATGTACGTCGCCGCCCAGCCCTCCCACGGATCGACGCGGTAGCCCTTCTCCTGGAACTTCTCCTTCTGCGCCATCACCGACGGCGGGATGTAGCCGTAGTCGACGCCTCCCGACCGCAGCACGTTGTACTCGGAGTCGGCGGTGGTGAAGGGCTTGAAGACGACCTTGTCCAGGTGCGGGCGCTGGGAGGCGGGGCCGGTGTACTTCTCGTTCGGGACGATGGTGACCTGGCCGCTGTCGCGCCAGCCCGCCAGCTTCCACGGGCCGTTGACCGTCTTCCACAGCGGGTCGGAGCCGTACGAACCCAGGCTCTTGGCGTGCCGCGTGAGCCGCGCGAAGACGGTCTTGGCGCCCGCCTTTGTGCGGTCCCAGTCGCCGATCTCGCCGCCGTCGGTCTTGGCGTCCCAGGCGTGCTGGGGCAGGGCCCGCATCAGGGTGAGCTGGTTGGCGGTGAACCAGTCGGGGTTGTAGGCGCGGCTCAGGTGCAGGCGCACGGTGTGGTCGTCGACCGTCTCGAAGCGCTTGACGTTGTCGGGCATCGTGCCGACCGAGTAGTTGCCCCAGCTCGCCTTGTTGGCCTTGACGAGGTTGAACCAGAACTCGATGTCGCGTGCGGTGACCGGCTTCCCGTCGGACCACGTGACGCCCTCGCGCAGCGGCACCGTCACGGTCTTGTTGCCGTCGCTGAACTTCGGCTCCCGGCCGAGGGTGCTCGGACCGTGCGTGGTCAGCTCGCCCTTCTCCTGCACGGCGTCGTACACCGGCATGAAGAGCAGGGACTGGATGCCGTAGTTGTACGAGGCGCCGTAGCCGGGGGCGCCGATCGGGAAGATCCAGTTCGGTGTGGCGGCGGGCGGCAGGGCCATCGTGGCGGTGCCGCCCTCGACGGGAGTGCCGCCGGTGGGGCCCATGTCGACGCGGCCGCCCTCCTGGGTGCAGCCGGTCACGGCCGTGAGGGCGAGCGCGGCGACGGATGCCGCGGCGGCTATGAGAGCGCGGCGCCGCGCGCGGTGACGTGATCGCCTTGAGCGCATGGCGAAGGGCCTCCAAGGATGCGAGAGCCGGACCGTGCCGGAGATCGACGGGCGGCGCCTGAACGCTAGGACCGGCGACAAAATCAAGTCAAGGGCTTCGTTCGGCAAGAAGTCTCAAAATCGGGAGGGTCTGGCCAACTTGCTTTGAAGGGTCTTAGTGTTCGTCCCGATGTCGAACGAACTGATCGAAGCAACTGGGGGCGGCATGGCCGGTACACCGCACGGCGAACCGGGTTCGGCGCAGCACATCCTGCAGCTGGTGTCCTCGGGCGCCGCCTCCTCCCGGGCCGATCTCGTACGCGAGTTGGGGCTCGCCCCCTCCACCGTGTCGCTGCGCGTGCAGGAGCTGGTCAGCGCCGGGGTGCTCAGCGAATCCGGCGAGGGGGCGTCCCGCGGGGGCCGCCGCCCCCGGCTGCTGCGCGTCCACGCGCAGGGCGGCGTCGCCCTCGCCGCCGACCTCGGCAGCCATCACGCGCGCATCGGCGTCGTCGACCTCGGCGGCACGGTCCTGGACGCCGTCGACCTGCCGCACGACATCACCGCCGGGCCGGAGTCCGCCGTCGACTGGCTCTGCGGCCAGGTCGCCGAACTCGGCGCCCGCCAGCGCGAGGCAGGCCGCACCGTGCGCGCCCTGGGCGTCGCCTTCCCCGGCCCCGTACAGCCCGCCGAAGGCCGCGTCCTGAGCCCCTCGCGGATGCCCGGCTGGCACCGCTACCCGCTGCGCGACGTCCTGGCCGAACGCCTCTCCATCCCCGTCACCGTCGACAACGACGCCACGATGATGGCCGTCGGCGAGCACCGCACCGCACGCCCCGGCCTGGACCACATGGTGGTCGTCAAGGCGGGCCGCGGCATCGGCAGCGGCGTCATCGTGGCGGGCCGCCCGCACGACGGCGCCAATGGCTCGGCCGGCGACATCAGTCACGTACGCATCGAGGCGGCGGGCGACCGCCCGTGCAGCTGCGGCAACATCGGCTGCCTGGAGACCGTGGCCAGCGGCGCCGCCCTCATCCGCGAACTGGCCGCCCAGGGCGTCGAGGTGGCGGACACCACCGAACTGCTTCGGCTGGTCGCCGACGGCGACCCGCAGGCCACCACCCTCGTGCGCACCGCCGGACGGCACATCGGCACCGTCCTGTCCGTCGTCGTGAACTTCTTCAACCCCCAGGCCGTCGCCCTCGGCGGGGTCCTCGCCACCGCCGAGCCGCTCGTCGCCGCCGTACGCGGCGTCCTCTACGAGCGCTGCCTGCCGCTGGCCACCGCGGACCTGGAGATCACCACCACCGTCACGGGGCGTGACGCGGGCCTCCTGGGCGCCGGACTCACCGCCCTGCGGCAGAACCTCCCGACCCCACCGGCTCCCCAGGAAGAGAGCGCCCCCGCATGACCACGAACCAGCGTCGCCTCCGCATCGGCATCGGCGGCATCGGCATCGAGTCCTCCACCTTCTGCCCGCACCGCTCCACCACCGACGACTTCCGCCAGACCCGAGGCCAGGACCTCCTGGACCGCTACACCTGGACCCGGCCGGAGTCCGACCTGGCCCACACCGTCGAGTGGGTGCCGCTCCTGCACGCGACCTCGCTGCCCGGCGGCCCGGTGGAAGCGGAGTCGTATCTGACCCTCAAGGACGAACTGGTCACGCGCATACGGGAAGCGGGCCCGCTGGACGGTCTGGTCTACGACATCCACGGCGCGATGAGCGTCATCGGCCTGACCGACGCCGAGGCCGATCTGACGGAAGCGGTCCGGGCCGCCCTCGACGCCGTCGGCACCCCCGACGGCGGGCGCCCGATGATCTCGACCGCCATGGATCTGCACGGCAACGTCTCGCGCCGGTTCGCCGAGCCCATCGACCTGCTCACCGCCCACCGCCTGGCCCCGCACGAGGACGCCTGGGAGACCCGCGAGCGCGCCGCGCGCAATCTCGTGCGCTGTCTGCGCGAGGGAAGCAGGCCGCACCGCGCCTGGGTGCAGGTGCCGGTGCTGCTGCCCGGCGAGAAGACCAGCACCCGCCTGGAGCCCGCCAGGTCCCTCTACGCCTCGCTCGCCGACATCGAGCAGCTGCCCGGCATCCTGGACGCCGCGCTGTGGGTCGGCTACGCCTGGGCCGACGAGCCGCGCTGCAAGGCCGCGATCGTCGTCACCGGCGACGACGTCGAACTGGCCGCCGCCGAGGCCGAGAAGCTGGCACGCCGCTACTGGGACGCGCGCCGCGACTTCGTCTTCGTCGGACCCACCGGCGGCGCCCAGGAGTGCATCGAGAAGGCGGTCGCCTCGGACAAGCGGCCCTTCCTGATCAGCGACTCCGGCGACAACCCCACGGCGGGCGGCGCCGGCGACCTTGCGTACATGCTGGGCAAGCTCCTGGAGAACGAAGCCATCCGGTCCGGGGAGGTCACCGCCGTCCACCCCGGCATCACCGACCCGGCCGCCGTCGCCCGCTGCTTCGAGGCCGGAGTGGGCGCCGAGGTCACCCTGAGCGTCGGCGGCAAGGTCGACGCGAACCACGGTGGCCCGTACGAACTCACCGGCACGGTCGTGGCGTTGCAGCGCGCGGCCGAGCAGCAGGACCGCGCGGAGGGCGGCGCGTACGACCGGGGCGTGGACATGGCCGCGGTGCGCAGCGGCGGCGTGACGGTGATCCTGGTCGAGCGCCGCAAGCCCTTCCACACCCTGGCGGACTTCCTGGGCCCGGCGGACGGCGGCCTGGGCATCGACCCGCGCACCTTCGACCTGGTCGTCGTCAAGATCGGCTATCTGGAGCCGGAACTCTACGACATGGCCGCCGACTGGCTGCTCGCGCTCACCCCCGGCGGCGTCGACCAGGACCTGCTGCGGCTCGGGCACCACCGGGTGGAGCGCCCGCTGTACCCGTTCGACGAGGACGCGTACGACACCGGGGACGGCCCCGTTCTGACGGCCACCCAGCTGGGCACCCTCGCCGGGTGACGGGCGCGCTCGCCAGGTGAGAAGGGTCTTCACCTGCGGGAACCGGTCTGCCAGGGTGATCCCCGCGCCCCACCCGTGATCCCCCCCCCCGCAGAGGAGCCGCCCCATGAAGCGCGCCGCCACGCTGTCCGCCCTGGTCTGCCTGCTCGCCGTCACCGCCGCCGCGCCCGCGTCGCCCGACACCGGACGCGGCAAGGGCGGTCACCACGGCAGTCTCCTGGACTCCGTGCCCAAGTCGGGCGTCCTGAAGGTGTGCACGACGGGCGACTACCGCCCGTTCACGCACCTGGACCCCGCCGACAAGACGTACAGCGGCGTGGACATCAAGATGGCCCAGGACCTGGCGAAGAGCCTGGACGCCAAGCCCAAGTACGTCGCCACGACGTGGGCCGACCTCACCAAGGACGTGGCGGCGGGCCGCTGCGACATCGCGGTCGGCGGCGTCTCCATCACCCTGCCGCGCGCCCGCCAGGTCTACTTCAGCGAGCCGACCCGCGAGGACGGCAAGACGCCGATCGTGCGCTGCGCCGACAAGGAGAGGTTCGGCGAGGGCACGCTCAAGGACATCGACAAGCCGGGCACCACCGTCATCGTCAACCCCGGCGGCACGAACGAGCAGTTCGCGCGCGCCAACATCAAGCAGGCCACGATCAAGCAGCACCCCGAGAACACCACGATCTTCCAGGAGATCATCGAGGGCCGCGCGGACGTGATGATGACGGACGCCAGCGAGACCCGCTACCAGGCCAAGATCCACCCCGAGCTGTGCTCCCTGCACCCCGACAAGCCCTTCACCTTCTCCGAGAAGGCCTACGCGCTGCCGCGCGGGGACGAGCAGTTCAAGGAGTACGTCGACCAGTTCACGCACCTGGCGACGCACGACGGGACGTACGCCCGGTACGAGGCCGAGTGGATGGGCGCCCCCTCGGGTTCCTAGACAGGGGTTATCCCTGAGGTGGTCCCCGATGTCGGGGCGGCGGGGCCGTCCTACCTTCCTGGCATGGCTTCCTTCCGTGATCGGTGCATCCACAGCCGGCAGGGCGGTCGGCTCTCCTCGACCACCACCGCCGACATCGACGAGCTCGTGGCCGGGCTCAAGGACCGGCCGCGCGTCGTGCTGCACTTCCACGGTGGGCTCATCGACGACACGCTGGGGTTCGCCACCGCCGAGCGGCTCGCGCCCGTGTACGAGGCGGCGGGCGCCTCTCCCGTCTTCTTCGTGTGGAGCAGCGGGCTGCTCGAGACCCTGCGGGGCAACCTGCCGCAGATCCTGAAAGAGAGCGTCTTCCGTACGCTGCTCAACAGGGTCACCCGTTATGCCACCGGCACCGTGTTCCGGCAGCCGGGGCAGCGCGCCCTCGGGGTGGTGGCCACTCCCACCCCGAGGGCTGTGGCCGCCGAACTCGCCCAAGTGCGGGCGGGACAGGAACCGTACGCCCGGCTGGCCGCGCCGCCGGAGGTGCCGCCGCTGAGCGATGCGGAGCAGAAGCAGATCGCCGCCGAGCTCTCGGCGGACGTCGAACTGGCCGAGCGCACCCGGGAGATCGTGAACTCGGTGCTGCCTGCGGACCAGCCGCAGACCACAGAGCCGGCCGTCGCGGCGCGAGACGTCATCGGGGGGCGTGCCGCGGCGGCCACACTGATGTCACCGGACGTGGTCGCCGACCTCGCGGCCAGGGCGGGCACGGGGGAACGCGCCCTGGTCAGCACCGCGTTGGTCGTGCGCAAGACCGTGCGGGTGGTGGCCGCCGTCGTCGGCCGCTTCCGGCAGCGCACCGACCACGGGCTGTATCCGACGGTCGTCGAGGAGATCCTGCGCGAGTTCTACCTCGCCAATGTGGGCGCCGCGATCTGGGACGCCATGAAGCGGCAGACCGCCGACACGTTCGCCGCCGCCGACGACGACGAGGTCCGCGCCGGACGGTACTTCCTGGACCGCTTCGCCGAGCTGCTCGCCACCGGCACCCGCCCGCAGGTGACCGTCGTCGGCCACAGCGCGGGCGCGGTGTTCATCGGCAACCTGCTCGACGACCTGGTGCGCAGGCGCGCCGCGGAGGACGATCCGCTGCCCGCCGACTTCCGGCTGCGGGACCTGGTGCTCCTCGCACCCGCCTGCACCGTGGGGCAGCTGGCGCCCGTGGTCCGCCGCCAGGCCGAACTCTTCGACCGGTTCCGGATGTTCACCATGACCGATCCGGCGGAGCGGGCCGACCACCTCGTGCCGTTCCTGTATCCGAGGTCGCTGCTCTACTTCATCTCCGGTCTCCTGGAGCGCGGGCCGTCGCAGCAGTCGGTCGTGACGCCGATCGCGGGCATGCAGCACTGGTATCTGGACGCCGCCGGGGGGCCCGACTCGGACGATCTGCGCACCTTCCTGCGGGCGGACCCCGCGCGCACGGTCTGGTCGCCCGGGGACAGCGGCACGGGCCTGCGCGCGGGGGCGCGCAGCCACGCCGCGTTCGACGACGACCCGCAGGTCCTCGAGAGCGTGGCCGCCATGCTCGCCGACTGAACGGCGCGAGGACCGGCGCGAGGCACGCCACGAGGAGAGGCACGCCACGAGGAGAGGCGCGTGGACGAACAAGGGGGAGTCCGATGAACGACCTGCACTACGCCGTGGTCGTCGGCATCAACCGCTACCCGGCCATCGGTGACCTGCAGGGGGCGCGGGGTGATGCGGTCCGGTTCCGCGACTGGCTCGTCGACCCCGACGGAGGCGACGTGCCGAAGGACAACGTCGTCCTGGTCACCGCCTCCGAGGAGGAAGAGCTCACCGCGGACTTCATGAGCGCCGTACCGACCCGAGAGATCGTCAACCGGGCGCTCTACGAACTGCACCTCGCGGTCACGCGGGCGATCGACGCCCTGCCCGGCGAGGAACAGCTGGCCGCGTGGCGGCGGACCCGCCTGTACATCTTCCTCGCGGGGCACGGCATCGGTCTCTCCGACAACAGCGCCGGGCTGCTGATGGCCAACGCCGCGATCGACCTGCTCGGCAACCACGTCGCCGTACGCTCCTACCTGGACTGGTACGAGTCGGCCGCGAAGTTCCGCGAGGTCGTCTGCTTCGCCGACTGCTGCCGCACCGGCTACCGCGGATCGCCGCCCTTCGGGCCTCCCTTCACCGGAACCACCGAGGATCCCGAGGCGGTCGACTGCTTCGTCGGGTTCGCCACCTCGCTCGGTGACCCCGCCTACGAAGAGCAGCACGCCGACCCCGACCGCGCGCGCGGGCACTTCACCACCGCGCTCCTGGACGGACTGCGCGGCGGCGCCACCCGCAACGGGGCGATCACCTCCGACAGCCTCAGCGACTACGTCGTACGGCATGTGGAGGACCGCACCCAGACCATGCTGGTCCCGCAGCAGCCCCGGTTCATCAAGGGCAGCGCCCCGATGATCTTCGCGGGAGAGCTCGCGCCGCAGACGTACCCCGTCACACTGCGCTTCCCGGACGGCTTCCGCGGCTGGGTGCAGCTGCGCGGCGGCGACCCCGGCCAGGCGCCCGTGAGACTGCACGTCGACTCGGCGGAGAGCGTCGAGAAGCTCACGCCCGGTCTGTACCGCGCCACGCCGGAGAGCGTGAGCGCGGCGGACTTCCGCCACGGCGGATTCTTCGAGGTCATGACAGGAGGTGGCAACGGTGTCCAGCTCTGAAACCCCTGAGGGGCGCGGGCGCGCACGGCAGGACGCGGTGGACCGGGTGCCGTTCGTCGTCATACCGGACACGCCGTCGGTCCTGGTCACCGTCACGGACTCAGCGTTCCGCGAGGTGGCGCACGCGATGGGCACCATCGACACCACGCTGCCGCCGGGCATCTACCGCATCGAGCAGCGCTTCGGCGGCGCGGTGGAGAGCCGGTTCGTCGAGGTCGGCACGGAGGCGTTCGCCGAGCGGCTCGCGCTGCCCGCCATGCCCACGCCCACCCCGGTCGAAGGCACCCCCACGACCCGCGAGGACCACCGTGCGGCGGCCATGCGCTGGAGCACCGAGGCGACGCACGGCGGGGGCCCGCCGACGCTGATGGTCCTGGTCCGCAATCTGCGCCGGGGCTGGCAACTGGACCCCTTCGCCCTGGAGATCGCCGACGAGCGCGGCAGGCCCGTGGACGGCGGCGCCGGGGGCTGGGAGCCGGCCGGTGGACAGGAGTGGTCGGCCTGGAGCGGTGAACTGCCGCCCGGCGGCTACCGGTTGAGGCCGCGCAGGCGTCCCGCCGACGGGCTGTCCCTGGCGCAGGCGCTGCACGTGCTCGACGGGTGGACGACCCTGGTGTTCGTGAGCAACGGCCCGCAGGGGCCGCAGCCGCAGTTCGCCTCGATCCAGATGGTGCCCCGGGGCATCGGCTGGCAGCCGGCGGACCGCACCCTGGACCTGGCCCTGGAGGCCGCGCTCTCGGGGCTGCGGCAGGGGATCGACCTGGTGTCGACGCGGCAACTGCTCGGCCTGCTGGACGCGGAGAGCGTCAACCCCTTCCTCGGGATCGTCGGGGCCCACGCGCTGCTGCTGCACCCGACCCCCGACCTGGGGCGGATCGGCAGCCTCCTGGAGCGCCTGGTCCACTACGCCCCCGTCCAGCCGGACATCGCCGCGCTGTGCACCCTGCTCGACGAGCCGGTGCCGACGGTCGCGACACCGCCCATGCTCGCCGCCTCCTGCCGGCTGCTGGTGCGGGCCGACGCGGCGGACCCGGGGGTCCTCCAGGACGGTTCGGTGGCCGAGAACGTGGCGGAACACCTGGTGGGGCGCGGGGTCTGGACGACCTGGCTGGAGCAGGAACCCCGGCAGGCCGTCGCGGCGCGCGGCGGACTCGTCCCGCCGGCGCGGGGGGACGCCGGCCGGGCCAGGCGATCGCGGGCCGCCGATCCGGTGGGCCGGGTCCAGCGCTATGTGCGGGAAGTCGCGAGCGTCGAGGACAGGAGCGTGGGCGACGTGCTGAGCAGCATGGCGCCGAAGGACCTCTCCCGCAGGACCGGCATGCCGCACAAGGCCGTCGACAAGGCCATCGAGGAGCTCAGGCGCACGGAAGCAGACCCGCGGGGCCCGCAAGACCGGCAGGGCCCGCAACGGAAGCCGCAAGGCGAATGAGGCCCGCACGGCGGCACGGAGAGGAAGAGGGAGCCGGGCGGCCCACAGGGGGAGTGAGGCCGCGACGGCCGGGAGGCACTGCCTCCGGCCGCCGCGGCTCCCGACGGCTCCGTCGCCACGCACGGCACCCCCGTGTCCGTGCGTGGCGGAGCGTCGGTGGCCTGCCGGCCGCGTCCCCCAACACGGCCGGCAGGGGTGGGTGGGGCGACCTGCGGCCCGTGCACCCCCGAGCGTGCACGGACAGCCAGGCCGGCGGTGACGTGGTGGCGCGTCACCCGTTCTCGTGGAACCCGCGCTGCGGTTCCGCTCCCCATGGCTGCCCCGTCTCCCCGTCGTGTCCGTCAGGTCAGCGCGTGGCGCACCATCGTGCGGAACTGCTCCGAGGGTTCGATGCCGAGCTCCGTGCGGAGCAGCCCGCGGAACGCCTTGAAGTGGCGTACCGCCTCCGCGAGGTTGTTCTCGGCGAGGTGCACCGTCACGACCGCCCGGTGCGCGCTCTCGCGCAGCGGATCGATGCGGGTGCACTCCAGGGCGGCCTCCAGGGCGGGGGCGTACTGCTCCCGCACGACCAGGCGCGCGGACAGGGCCTCCAGCGCGTGCAGCCGCAGCTGGTGCAGCCGTTCGCGCTCGAACACCACCCAGTCCTGGTGCCAGCCGGGCAGCAGTTCCCCCATGCCCATCAGCGAGGCGCACGCGGCCCCGGTCCCCTCTGCCGAGGCCGCGAGTATGTGGTGTGCCGTGGCGGTGAAGTCCTCGATGTCCATCCGGACGCGCCGGCTGAGCGCGAGCACCCCCGGCCGGGGGTCGGCGACGGCCGAACCGGCCGCGTTCAGGCGCCAGATGGCGGTACGGAGGCAGGCGCGCGCACGCTCCTCGGTGACGTCGGGCCACAGTGTCCCGGCGAGCACCGAACGGGTCAGGGGGCCCCGGAGCCCGAGCAGGGCGAGCAGCTGCTGCCCGCTGGCGGACACGTCGACCTGCTCGCCGCCGTCGCCCTCGCCGCGGCTGAGGTGAAATCCCCCCAGCAGCCGCAGACGCAGGGCCGGTGGCGCGTCGCCGCATACCGCCGGACATTCCGTGACAGCCATGTGTGCACCCCCAGTTGTGCATTCCGTGCCCTGACCAGCCAAGAACCTACGCCGGGCAGGGGCAGGGGTGCCTCAGGGAACCGCCCAGGGATAACCCCGGTGTCTCAGGGTCTTGGCCAGGGGACGGGCTAGGACAACGGACCAGGAGGACGGACCAGGAGGACGGACTAGGAGGAGGTGCGCCGCTCCTGCGGGGCGAAGTGGTGCACGAGTCCGATCCGCGAGGAGATGCCGAGCTTCGTATAGGTGTGTCCCAGGTGGTACTCGATGGTCTTGACGCTCAGCGCGAGCGCGGTGGCGATCTGCCGGTTGGTGAAGCCCTGCGAGGCAAGGCGCGCGACGGCCAGCTCCTGCGGGGTGAGCCCCTCGGCGGCGGAGTCGACGTCCGCCGGGTCGTGCGCGGGCCGCGGGGGCGCCGCACGCCCGCAGGCGTCCAGCTCCCGTTCGCACCGGGCCAGGTAGGGCGCGGCGCCCAGTTCGCTCATCGTCGTGTACGCGGCCTGGAGCTGGGTCACGGCGACCGAACGGCGCCCGATCCTGCGCAGGAACGCCCCGTGGTCGAGCTCGACGCGGGCGCGGCCGAAGGGCGAGGGGATCTGCGCCGCCTGGTCGTGCGCGCGCAGGAACGAGGCCTGGGCGCGGTCGGTCTCCCGCCGCGCGGCGTGCAGATTGCCGCGCACCCGGGCCGCGGCGGAGAGCGCCGAGTGCTGGCCGCGCGCCGACGCCCGCTCCTCGTAGGGCACGAGCACCGCTTCCGCCTCGTCGAACTCGCCGAGCTGGATGAGCGCGTCGACCAGGAGTTCGCGCCAGGAGACCACGCCCGGTTCGTTCACGCCGTCGTGCGAGGCGAAGTCGAGCAGCGGGCGCAGCGCATCGACGACCCGCTCCGGCTCCGCGCGCGCCTCGGCGAAGGCCCCGTGGGCGGAGGCCGCGTACGCGTAGGCCAGCGCGCTCTCGTCGCAGCCCGGCGCGTCCAGGGCGAGCCGCAGATGGACCGACGCGCGGTCCCAGGCGCCGCGGGCCGAGAGGATCCAGCTGGCGATGGCGTGCGTGACGGGCTTGAGCCAGGACTGCTCGGTGTCGTCGGCGATGGACGCGGACGCCTCGGCGTGGATCAGGGCCTCGTCCCAGTCGCCGAGCCGGTGCAGGGTCTGCGCGAGCGCGGAGGCCGAGAGCAGCCGCAACGGCACCGTCCCCCTGCGGCAGTTGGCCACGGCCCCGAGCAAGTCGGCGCGTGCGCCCAGTAGATCGTCCGACCACAGCCGCAACTGGCCCCGGGCCAGCAGCAGGTCGATGCTCGCTGGCGGCACGAGGAGCGGATCGGGCAGGTCGCCGGCCAGCTCGATGCCCTTCTTGGCGTGGCCGCTGAGGCCCAGCGCCAGGAGGTGGTTGAAGCGCAGCATCCGGCTGGGCCCCTGGAGGGTGGAGAGGCGCTGGGCGCGCTCCGCCCACTGGGCGGCGTCGGCGGAGCGCCCCCGCATCACGGCGGCGTAGCTCAGCTGCTCGGCCGCCCGCGCGGCCAGCGAGGGGTCGCTCTCGTGGTCGCACTGGTTCCAGGCGTCGACGAGCAGCGTCTGCGCCTGCTCCATGCGCCCTTGGACGCGGGCCACATAGCCGCGTACGTAGCCGCGCAGCGCCGGATCGGCGCAGGCCGGAAGTCCGGCCGCCAGCTCGGCCGACTCGTGCACCCGGCCGTCGAGCAGCAGCGCCTCGACCGCCTCGACGGCCAGCCGGTCGCGTTCCAGGTCGGTGGTCGCCACCCGTGACGCGTGCCGCAGGTGCTGGCCCGCGACCGCCCACTGTCCGGTGGCCGCCTCACGCCGGGCGCACGCGGCCAGGGCGGCGGCCAGATGCTCGTCGGGGCCGGTGGCGGCGAGCACGCGGTGGCGCAGGCTCGCGTACTCGTCGTCGACCAGGGCCGCGGCGCGCGTGTGCAGGTCGGCCCGGTGGGCGGGGCCGATGTCCTGGTAGACCGCGGCGTGGACGAGGGGATGCGGGAAGGTGATCTCGGGTGCGGCGCCCGGGTGCGTCTCCTTCAACAGGCCTGCCTTGACGGCGCGTTCGAGCGCGGGCAGGGGTGCGGTGACGCGGGCGAGCGAGGCGGCCACGCCGAGCGGGCAGGAGTGCCCGAGCACGCTGACCGCCTGGACGAGGCGCAGCGCCTGGGGCCCGCACTCCGCGAGGTTGGCGAGCACCAGCATGGCGTACGAACGGGGCGCGGGCAGGGGTGTGGCGACGTCCCGCAGGACGTGCGCGGGCACCTGGTCGAGCAGTGCGCGGGCGTGCAGCGGA
The DNA here is from genome assembly GCF_055585065.1 of Streptomyces sp. NPDC054047. Classification (NCBI taxonomy): domain Bacteria; kingdom Bacillati; phylum Actinomycetota; class Actinomycetes; order Kitasatosporales; family Streptomycetaceae; genus Streptomyces; species Streptomyces sp. NPDC054047. The sequence goes on from NZ_JBVJKV010000013.1 coordinate 253,183, forward strand.
TTGCCGTGCGTGTGGTCGTGCAGGCGGACGGACGCCGAGTGCGGCAGCCGGTCGGTGCCCATCTGCGCGCTCAGGGAGCCCAGTTCGTCCGGGCTGAGGCCGTGCAGCGGGATGCGCCGGGTGCGGACGTCGGCGAGCAGTCGGCGGATGCCGTCCGGCAGCTGGGGCGCCTGCGGGTCGCGGGCCGTCACGATCGCGAGGACCTTGTCGACGCGCAGCCGCCGCAGCGCGAACGTCAGCGCGTTCAGGGAAGCGGAGTCGGCCCAGTGGGCGTCGTCGAGCACCAGGACGACCGGGCCCTTGTCCTGAAGCTCGCTCAGTAGGTCGAGCAGCCCGAAGCCGGCCGCGAGCGGCGGCAGGGTGCCGGGCGCCGAGCGGGGCGTGCGCACCAGTGAGCCCAGGCAGTCCGGCAGCGGGATCGGGCTCTGCCCGACGAACTGGGCGAGCACCCCGCAGGGCAGCGCGCTCTCGTTCTCGTCCCCGCTGGCCTGGAGCACACAGGCGTCGCCCGCCGTGTCGAGGAATCTGCGCACCAGTGCGGTCTTGCCGATGCCGCCGGGCCCGTCGATCAGCACGAGGCGCGGCACTCCGTCGCACGCCTGGCGGAACTCCTCCTGGAGCGCCGCGAGTTCGTGCGTACGACCGGAGAACGCCTCATGGGGCGCCGGTGCGTGGGCATGGCCGTTCAGGATGTCGCCGGACGTCATCACCGCCCCCACATGTCGGCACCCGGTACGGGCGCCAGGACTGTGACGGCGACCCGTGCCGGGCGCATGGCCCTGAACGTCCACGATGATGCCGAAACCGGTCTCGGTACAAGCAGATTCCCCGTCCCCGGAGAGCTGTTTGCCGTCCCATGGGATCAGGTGTCACAGGAGTCGCCATCCGTCGCGGAGGCCGGCCCTCCGGTCTCGCCGGACGCGGCGTCCGGGGGCGGTTCGAGCAACGAGAGCAGTTCGAGCCAGCCGTGGAACGGCGTGCAGCGACCTGAGCCCTCCTTCTCGATGTCCTCATCCACCACGTTCCCGTGCACGCCCCCAGGCGAGCGGAACACCTCGATGACGTAGCGCACAACGCCCTCCCGAGGGCCGGTACGGGCCCCGAACCGTGACACATCGCGACAACGCCACGGTACGAACCCTGGTCGGCCCCTCGCTTCGGGGTGTCACCTAGGGATGACCCCAGGGCCCCACCCTTGGCCAAGGCTGCGCCGCCCCGAACGTCCCCTGGAGGAAAGCTGGTTGAGGGTGCGCCGACCAGGCCGAAGTGGCGCGGAGCGGGGCTCACACCATGCGGTGGTACTGCTGGGGAGTGGCGACCTCTCCGCCCAGCTCGTTCGCGGCGTGGCGGGCCCAGGAGGGGTTGCGCAGGAGCTCGCGGCCCAGGAGCACGGCGTCCGCCTCGCCGTTGGCGAGGATCTTCTCCGCCTGCTCGGGGTCCGTGATCATGCCGACGGCGGCCACGGGGAGCGAGGTCTCGGCCTTCACCCGGGCGGCGAAGGGGACTTGGTAGCCGGGGCCCGTCTTGATGCGTGCCTTCGGGGCGTTGCCGCCGCTGGAGACGTCCAGGAGGTCCACTCCGTGGGCGTGCAGCTCCTTGGCCAGGCGGACCGTGTCGTCGGCGGTCCAGCCCTCGCGCTCGTCCTCGGGGTTCTCCGTGAGCCAGTCGGTCGCGGAGATGCGGAAGAAGAGGGGCAGGTCCTCGGGCCAGACGGCGCGGACGGCGTCGACGACTTCGAGGGCGAGCCGCGAGCGGTTCGCGAAGGAGCCGCCGTACTCGTCCGTGCGGTGGTTGGAGAACGGCGAGAGGAACTCGCCGATGAGGTAGCCGTGGGCGCCGTGGATCTCGACCACCTGGAAGCCGGCGTCCAGGGCGCGCCGGGCCGCGGCGGCGAACTGGCCGACGACGGCGTGGATCTCGTCCGTGGTGAGCTCGTGCGGAAGGAGGTGGCCCTCGTCGAAGGGGAGCGCGCTGGGGGCGAGGGGCTGCCAGCCGTGCTCGTCCTGGCCCAGGGGTCCGCCGCCCTTCCAGGGGCGGTCGGTGGACGCCTTGCGGCCCGCGTGGGCGATCTGGATGCCCGGGGTGGCGCCCTGGGTCTTCAGGAAGCCGGTGATGCGGCGCAGCGCCTCGACCTGCGTGTCGTTCCATATCCCGAGGTCCGCGGGGCTGATGCGGCCCTCGGGGCTGACGGCCGTCGCCTCGACGAGGATCAGGCCGGTGCCGCCGGCGGCGCGCGCCCCGTAGTGGGCGAAGTGCCAGTCGTTGACCACACCCGCGTTCGGACCGAACACCTCGGCGGAGTACTGGCACATCGGCGCCATCCACACACGGTTGGGGATGGTCAGCGATCGCAGGGTGTAGGGCTCGAACAGGGCGCTCACGGAGGACTCCACTCGTCACGGACTCGTCACGGACTTCGGTACGGCTCGTACGGTAGCCCTCGTAGTACGCCAGATGTCAAACTACGATGACTCTCGTACTATGGAGGCCTTCGAGCCTTCTAGAAGACGTGAAGCCCGGACGAAGTGGAGCCGTCATGACGACCGCCGCACCGATCAGCACCCGTGCGCTCGACCATCCGGCGCGCGAGGAGATCCGGTTGGAGGGCGTGCTCCACGCGCTGTCGGACCCGATGCGCCTGCGGGTGGTGCGGCAGCTGGCCGGGTGTCGGCCCGGGCTAGAGGGTCTCTCCTGTTCGCAGATCGACCTGCCCGTGACGAAGTCCACGAGCACTCACCACTTCCGGGTGCTGCGCGAGAGCGGCGTGATCCAGCAGATCTACCGCGGCACGGCCAAGCTGAACGGCTTGCGCCGCGAGGACCTGGACGAGCTCTTTCCCGGGCTCCTCGACAGCGTCCTGGCGGCGGCAACAGCGCAAGTGAAGCGGACGGGCGCCCCTTAAGGGGCGCGGGTTAAGGGGCGCGGGGAACGGCGCGATCAGCCCCCACCGGTCCGCGGATCAATCACCGCTCACGTCAAGCGCGGCGGCCCGCAGCCCCGACCAGTCGGGGATCTTCACCGGCCCACGTCCCAGCGACCGCCCCAGCTCCGCCTCCGCCCGCTCGATCCCCAGCCAGCCCTGCCACTCGACGGGGTGCAGCCCCGCGTCGAGAAGCGCGGGCAGGGAGTCCTCGGGCACACCTCTGCGTACGAGGGCGGGGGCGTCCTCCAGCAGGGAGAGCACCGTCTCCTTGGCGCACGGGCGGTTGGTCCCGATGACACCCGTCGGGCCCCGCTTGATCCAGCCCGCCACGTACTCGCCGGGCGAGGCGGCGCCCGCCCGCAGCACCCGCCCCGCCGCATGGGGCACCGTGCCGAGCCCGGCGTCGAACGGCAGCCCGTCGATGGGCACCCCGCGGTAGCCCACCGAACGCAGGACCAGCTGCCCCGTGATGTCCTCGTACCGCCCCGAACCGGTCACCCCGCCCCGCCCGTCCGGCAGCGTCCGCTCGAACCGCACCCCGCCCACCCGCCCCGCCGCCTCCGTCACGGCCACCGGGCGCAGGAAGAAACGGAGCCGGATGCTGCGCGGCAGGTGCCGCGCCGGGCGCTCGGCCCAGCCGCGCATCACCTCGACGTTGCGGCGGCCCGCCGCGGGCAGGCCGGAGGGGTCGGCGTACGCGGGATCGAGCGCCAACTCCGCGGGATTCACGATCACTTCGGTGTCCGGGAGCGAACCGAGCTCGCGCAGTTCCTTGGTGGTGAAGCGCGCCTGCGACGGGCCGCGCCGCCCCACCATGTGGACCTCGCGCACCCGGCTCTGGGCAAGGACGCCGAGCGCGGCCTGCGGCATGTCGGTGGGCCGCAGCTCGGCCACCCCGCGCGCCAGCATCCGGGCGACGTCCACCGCGACGTTCCCGACGCCGATGACCACGGCGGACTCCACGCCCCCGATGAATCCGTCGGCCGTGGCGTCCGGGTGCGCGCTGTACCAGGACACGAACTCCGTGGCCGAGTGGCTCCCCGGCAGGTCCTCGCCCGGCACGCCCAGCCTGCGGTCGGCCGCCGCGCCCACGCAGTAGACCACCGCGTGGTAGAGGTCGAGCAGCCGCGCGGTGGGGAAGCCGCCGGGGCCGATCTCGATGCCGCCCAGGAAGCGGACCTGGTCGTGTTCGAGGACCGCGCGCAGGTTGTTCTGGAGGGACTTGATCTTCTCGTGGTCGGGTGCGACTCCGTAACGGACGAGGCCGTAGGGGCAGGGCAGCCGGTCGATGATGTCGACGCGCACCCCCGGCACGCGGTCCTGCTGGACGAGGGACTGCGCGGTGTAGACCCCGCTCGGGCCCGATCCGACGACGGCGACCTGCAGCACGGCGGCGCTCCTTCCGCGAGGCGGCCTCGGGGGATGGCTTCAGCATCGCACCCCGGTGCCTCCAGGGGGAGATGCGGTGAGGGGCGCGTTGATCCGGGCACCCCGCTCCGGGGCCGGTCGCCGCGCGGGTCTGCGTGCCGTTCGTGACCTAATGCGATCGCACGGCTACCTTTTGATTGTGCTTGAGAGCCCCTTTCTTGGCGTTTCTGATCACTATCGACCGAATGCTGATGGATCGCCCTCGTTCTCACCCTCGTTCCATGTACGGCTGACCTTCGGTGACGGAGCCGCCATCGACGCGCGGGCCGTGGTGTCGGAAGGGCGGATCACCCTGGAGGGGCTGCACGCCCGGCCGCCCCATCCGGCCGACGACGTCCCCGCCTCGCCCGACGACATGGCGTACGCCCACCCGGTGGCGTACGCGCACCCGCAGGAGCCGCCCGCCGTGCACCGCGCCCGGCCGGCGTGGCCGCGCGGGCGCGAGGGGCGGCTGATGGTGGCGCGGGAGTACCGCACGGCGCAGGCCGAGGGGCGCGATCCGGTGCTCGCCGTGATGCAGGCGACCGGCCGCAGCCGCCGCAGGTCCCTCAGGCTCATCGCCGCCGCACGGGACGCGGGGACCCTGCCCCCGCGGCACAACCGCCGCTAGCGCGCGCCCGGTGCGCTGATCACCGCGCCCCTCGCGGTGTCCACGTACCGGCTTCGCGGGGGCCGGGACGCAGGGCGGCGAGGTGGTCGCGCAGGGCGGTGAGCGCGGGGTGCGGGTTGTCGCCGCGCCAGATCAGCGAGTGCGGGTAGACCGGCGTCGGGTCGTGCACCGCGACGCGCCGCAGATCGTCGTCGGCCGGCCAGACCAGGCGGGTCTGCTCGCCGACGAACGTCGCGAGGACCGCGGAGCCGGCGATCGTGTCCAGGAGCGGCTCGGTGCCGAAGTCGGGCCCGGTCGCCTCGATGGTGATCCCGAACGTGGTGGCGAGCGCCTCGTAGTAGGCGGCCCACTCCGTCCCGGCGACGATGCCGGGCATCCAGATCCGGTGGCCCGCGAGCTGTGCTGGCGTCACCGCGCGGGCGGCGGCGAACGGGTGCTTCGGCCCGGTCAGGAGCTGGACGGGCTCGTCGTACACGCGGGCCGCTTCGATGCCGTCGGGCAGCTGCCGCGCAGGCTGGACGAGGGCGCGGAAGGACGCGTCGACGGTGCCCGACCGGATGGCACCGACGGCCGCGTCGGCGTCGAAGAGCGTCACGACGTCGAGCTCGATGTCGGGACGCGCCCGGCGGAAGCCGGTCAGCAGCCCCGCGGGCGCGAGACGCCGCCCGATCACGTCGACACGCAGCGCCCGGCGGCCGGGCCGCACCGAGGCGGCAGCCCGCTCCTGCGCGCGCAGGAGTTCACGGGCGTGGGGCAGGAACGCCTGCCCGTCGACGGTGAGCCGGGCCCCACGCGCGGTACGGGTGAACAGCCGCACCCCCAGGTCCTTCTCCAGCGCGGCGACCCGCTTGGAGACGGCCTGCTGGGTGATCGCGAGCGCGGTCGCGGCCACCTGGAACTGACCGGCGTCCGCGACGGCGACGAAGGTGCGCACGGCATGAAGATCCACGCCGGCCATCCTAGGAGCTCCGCCCGGTGCACAACCGATGGTTGTGGCCGCCCGCGCGACACGGTTGTTTGACCTGCGGACCCGTCGCCGGTTTGGATGCCGCAGGTCAGGGTGGGGTTGTTCGAGCGCGATGGCGGAGGGGTGGCACCGGCATGGGAGCCAGGAGGTCCCTCGGGCGACCGTTCGGATGGCTGTGGGCCGCCTACACGGTCAGCGCGTTCGGCACGCGGCTCGCCTTCGACGCGTTCCCCTTGATCGCGATCCTCGCCCTGGACGCCGGCCCGACGCAGGTGTCTCTCCTCGCGGCGGCGGGCTTCGCGGTGGGCGCGGTGGTGGCGGTGCCGCTGGGCCCGTGGGTGGAGTTCCGCCGCAAGCGGGCGGTGATGATCGCGATGGACCTCGTCCGCTGCGCGGCGCTGCTCAGCATCCCGGCCGCGTACGCCCTGGGCCTGCTCGGGTTCGGCCAGCTCCTGGCCGTGGCGGTCGTCGTCGGCGCGGCCGACATCGCCTTCACCGCGGCCAGTGGGGCGTGCCTCAAGGCGCTCGTACGGCCGGAGGACCTGCTCGTCGCGAACGGCCGCCTGGAGTCCACGAGTTGGACCGCCCTGGTGCTCGGGCCGCCGTTGGGCGGGGCCGCGATCGGGCTCTTCGGCCCGGTGGTGACCGTGGTGGCCGACGCGGTCAGCTATCTGCTCTCGGCCCTGGGGGTCCGCGCGATCGGCGGCAAGGAGCCGCACCCCGTGCGCACCGACCCGCCGCCCCGGTTCCGGGCGGGCGATCTGCTCGACGGGTGGCGCTACATCTTGGCGGGCCTGGCGCTGCGCCCGCTGTTCTTCAACACGGTCCTGAACAACGGCCTGATCATGGCCACGTCGCCGCTGCTCGTCGTCCTGATGGTCGGCGAGCTCGGCTTCGCGCCCTGGCAGTACGGCCTGGCCTTCGCCGCGCCCTGCGTCGGCGGCCTGATCGGCTCGCGGCTCGCCCGGCCGCTCGTCGAGCGGTTCGGACGGCACCGGGTGCTGCGCACCGCCGGGACGCTGCGGGCGTGCTGGCTGCTGGGCCTCGCCTTCATCGGCCCCGGCGTCGCCGGGCTCGTGCTCGTCATCGTCGTCGAGTTCGGCCTGATCACCTGCTCGGGCGTGTTCAACCCGGTGTTCGCCACCTACCGGCTCGACCACACACCGGCGGACCGCGTCGCGCGCACCCTGTCCGCGTGGTCGGTCACCAGCAAGCTCAGCATCGCGGCCCTGACCGGCCTGTGGGGCCTGCTGGCCGGCGTCACCGGCCCGCGCACCGCGGTCGGGATCGCCGGAATCCTCATCCTGGCCACCCCGCTGCTGCTGCCGCGCCGCGACCACGCGCCGCACGACGAGCGGGACGCCGCCGCGCCGAGCCACACCTGACGCCCGGCACCCGAAGCCCCGCGTCCGAAGCCCCGCATCCGAAGCCCTGCATTCGAAGTCCTGCATTCGAAGTCCCGCATTCGAAGCCACGCACCCGGCGCCCTACATCTTGCGCATCCGGCTGATCTCCGCCGTCTGCTGCGCGATCACGTCGTTGGCCATCTCCTCGACCTGGATGTTGTTGCCGTCGGAGAGCGCATCGGTGGCCATCGTCACCGCGCCGTTGTGGTGAGTGATCATCAGCTTCAGGAAGAGCTCGTCGAACGTCTTGCCCTTCGCGGCGCGCAACTGCTTCAGCTGGCCCTCCGTGGCCATGCCCGGCATCGTCCCGTGGTCGTGACCCTGCTGCTTCTTCGCGCCGCCGTGCTTCTTCAGCCAGCCCTTCATGGCGCCGATCTCCGGGCGCTGCGCGGCCGCGATGCGGTCGGCCAGGCGTTTGACCTTCGTGGACTCGGCGCGCTTGGGGGCGAGTTCGGTCATCGTCAGGGCCTGGCCGTGGTGCGTGATCATCATCTGGGTGTAGGTGAAGTCCGCCGAGTTGGGGGAGTCGTCGTCGGTTCTCTTCTTGGCCGCGTCCTCGGCGGACATGGTCGCGGCCGTCTCGCCCGGTTTGCCGGGAGCGATCACCGAGGGGCCTGGCGCGGCCTTCTTGCCCGGCTCCGAACCGGCGTCGGAGCCTCCGGAATCGCAGGCGCCGAGCGCCAGAACGGCGGCCGTGAGGAACACGGCGACGGCGGGCGTACGACGGTGGTGCACGGCTGCCTCCTGTGGCGCGCGGGGGAGTTGAGGACCGTCCTAGCACGCTTAAGTGCGCTGGAGATCAAAAACTTTCATTACAGGTGCGTTGCCATCTGTTGATCTGAGCATGATGAGCACGATACTGCGGGGTGTCCGTGAACCGTTCAACTACGAACGGCGACTAGGGAGGACGCAGTGACCCTGTTGAACAACCCCCGAACACGGCGCAGACGCTTCGGCGTCGGCGCGGCCGCGCTCGGTCTGATAGCCGCGCTGTTCAGTGCGGCGCCCGCCGGAGCGACGCCCGACCCGGGCGACTCGCCGGCCGCGCCCAAGAGTGTGTCGAAGAGTGACGCCGCCGACGCGAAGGCGGCCGTCAAGAGCGGCGAGATACCCGCGCCCGACGAGATCGTGCACTCGAAGAACATCAAGCACCTGGCCAACATCCCCAAGGACGCGCTGCCGGGCTTCAACACCGACCTCGCCTTCCAGGGCAAGTACGCCTTCGCGGGCAACTACGACGGCTTCCGCATCTACGACATCAGCAACCCGAAGAAGCCGCGGACCGTGTCCCAGGTCCTGTGCCCCGGCTCGCAGAACGACATCTCGGTCTCCGGGAACCTGCTCTTCCTCTCCACCGACTCCTCGCGCAGCGACAACTCCTGCAACAGCACCTCGCAGCCCGCGACCGAGAAGTCCTCGTGGGAGGGCATGAAGGTCTTCGACATCAGCGACAAGTCGAACCCGAAGTACGTCTCCGCCGTCGAGACCGCCTGCGGCTCGCACACGCACACCCTGGTGCCGGAGAAGCGGAACGTCTACGTGTACGTCTCCTCGTACTCCCCGAGCGCGACGTTCCCGGACTGCCGGCCTCCGCACGACGGCATCTCCGTCATCAAGGTGCCGCGCAAGGCCCCGCAGAAGGCGGCGGTCGTCAACTTCCCCGTGCTGTTCCCGGGTGAGGGCCCCGACGGCGGCGGCAACCCGGGCGGGCCCACCAACCCCGGCGTCTCCAAGACCACCGGCTGCCACGACATCACCGTGCTGCCCTCCAAGGACCTCGCGGCGGGCGCCTGCATGGGCGACGGCATCCTGTTCTCCATCAAGGACCCGGAGAAGCCGAAGGTCATCGACCAGGTCCAGGACAACAAGAACTTCGCGTTCTGGCACTCGGCGACCTTCAACCAGAAGGCCAACAAGATCGTCTTCACTGATGAGTTGGGCGGCGGTGGCGGCGCCACCTGCGACGAGGCCACGGGCCCGGAGCGCGGTGCCAACGGCATCTACGACGTCGTCGGCAAGGGCGATCACCGCAAGCTCGTCTTCAAGAGCTACTACAAGATTCCGCGCCACCAGGCCGCGACCGAGAACTGCGTGGCCCACAACGGCTCGCTGATCCCGGTCAAGGGCAAGGACCTGATGGTCCAGGCGTGGTACCAGGGCGGCGTCTCCGTCTGGGACTTCACCGACTCCTCGAAGCCGAAGGAGATCGGCTACTTCGAGCGCGGTCCCCTCTCCACGGACACGATCCAGACCGGTGGCTCCTGGTCGGCGTACTACTACAACGGTTACGTCTACTCGAACGACATCGCCAAGGGCTTCGACGTCCTGAAGATCGACGACAAGCGGACGGATCCCGCCGAGCGGGTGCGTGTCCGTGAGCTCAACGTCCAGACCCAGCCTGACTACTTCGACTGACCGGACCGCTCCGACCGTGTGGACCGCCGGGCGGGCCGCGTCTCCTGCGCGGCCCGCCCGGCGACTCGCGCATGTGTCCCGCCGGGCGGCTCGTCCCCCGGCGGGACCCCGAGCTCCCACGCGAGCCCGTACCGCTGGAACAGCTCGGCCCGCAGGGCGCCCGCCGGCATCGGCGCCCCAGGAAGCAGCACAGCGAAGACCGCGCCCATCAGCAGCGCCCGCAGCAGTGGATAGTCGGTGTCCACGTCGGGCGACCCATGGCGTACGACGGTGTCGCGGAGCAGTTCGGCCAGGTGCTGCTGCTCGGGGCAGCGCACGAACCCGTCCGCCTGGAGGATTCCGGCCATGTGGGTGCGCATGAGCACGGGCTGGTCCCGGGCCAGGCCCAGGATCGCGTCGATGGCACGCGCCAGGAGCTCGTCCCCGTCCGTGGCCCGCGGCTCGCGGTCGAGCGCGGCCTCCAGCGTGCGGTGCATCAGACGGTGCACCGCCGACTGCAGGAGCTGGCGCTTGCCGGGGAAGTAGTACGACACCAGGCCGCGGGCCGAGCCCGCGCGGTCGGCGATGTCGCCGAGTGTCGTCGCCTCGTAGCCCCGCTCGCTCACCAGCTCGACCGTGGCCTGCAGGAGCCGTTCCCTGGAACGTCTTCGCAACTCTTCATTGACCGATGCGCTACGCGGGGACATCCTGTAACTCCTGCGTTGACTGGCTCCGAGCCAGTATACTCGGGACGTCTCGGACCAAGGCCCCCAGTGGGCCGTTCCTGGTCCGGTGTGGCCTGGGGCAGGCAACACCGCGGGGGAGTGTTGCCTGCTCACAGGTGCCGATCGGCCGAACCCTCCTTACAGTGGGCCGGGGGGCCGAGGAGGCGTACTGAGATGGATCAAGAGCAGATTCTGTCCCGGATCGCGTCGATGGTCGACGACGAGCGGACGCTGCGGGACTCCCTGGCGTCGGGAGCGATCGACGAGGCGACGGAGCGCGCGAGGCTCGGCGTGCTCGAACGGGAACTGGACCGGTGCTGGGACCTGCTGCGCCAGCGGCGCGCGAAGGCGGAGTTCGGCGAGAACCCCGACGAGGCGCGGGTGCGCCCGGCCGCCGAGGTCGAGGGCTACCGGTCCTGACCCGGCCCGCCCCCTGGTGCCTGACGCCTGACGCTCAGGTCCGGTCGACGAGGCCGAGGACCGGAGAAGTCGAAGAGCGCGCCCTTGACCGTCATGGCGGGGATCGTCCGGGACCGGCCGACGGACGGTCAAGTGCGTTCGGCCGCGGGCGTGTTACGCGGTGTCGGCCGCGCGGGCGCCCGGCCGGTAGGCGTACGTCGCGATCGCGAGCGTCACCATCAGCGCGCCGAGGAGCCAGCCGCCGACCACGTCCGTCGGCCAGTGCACGCCGTTCCAGACGCGGGTCACGCCGACCCCGACCACGGAGACCACGGCGATCGTCACCGCCGTGCGCCACGCGGCGGGCCCGGCGCCGTAGAGGCGCAGCAGCCACAGGAGCAGCCCGCAGAACACCGTAGCCGTCATGGCGTGGCCCGAGGGGAAGGCCGCGAAGTGCGCGGAGTCCACCGGGTCCGGCCATGTCGGGCGCGGCTTGTCGACTGCCGCCTTGAGCCCTTGCTGCACCGCCGTGCCCACCAGGGAGGCGGCCGCGACCCACAGCGCAAGCCACCGCGCCCCGCGGAAGGCGAGCCAGACCACCGTCGCGGCGCACAGCGCGCGCATCGTCCACGGGTCCCACACCCAGTCGGTCAGGATGCGGCTGGCCTGGGTGAGGCCGTCGTGCGCGACGGCCCAGCGGTGCGTGGCGCGCGCGATGTCGCCGTCGAGGGTGCGCAGCGGGCGCCACTCCAGCTCGACCAGGAGGATCAGCAGGACCGAGAGGACGCCCAGGAGCGCGGCGGTGAGCGCCGCGCGGGACTTGTGCGGGCGGGGCGGACGGGGCGGCGAGTCGAGCGGTGCGGCGGGGTGCATGGGGAGATCCTCGCTGACGGGCGGTGCCGGGGGCCATCCCGGGGCGTGCTCCCGTGGGGTGAGTCCCGGCGGCCTCCGTCGACGGCGGCGGGCCACTATCCCAGTGCGCGCAGCCCCGGCACGAACGTGACCAGGAGCGGGACCACCGGCACCAGCGCCGCGGCGGCGGTCAGCCGCAGCCGCCGTGCCGCGGTGAGCCGCGGCCGTGCGGACAGCAGCCGGTGCACCCGCTGCGGCACGTGCGCCTGCGGGGTCGGGCAGGGGCCGAACACACCGCGGTCCTCGTTGAGCTCGATCAGCGCGAGGGCGATCGTCAGGCGCCCGAAGCGCCGCGATGCCACGTCGTCGGCGGCCAGCTCGACCAGGCGGTGCATCTCGCCCCGGAACGCGGCGAAGACCGGAACCTGCGGGAAGCCGGTGGCCAGCGCGCCCGAGCAGTGCAGGAGCCAGTCGTGCCGCGCCTGTGCGTGCCCCTGCTCGTGGGCGAGCACGGCGTCGAGCTGGCGGCCCTTCAATCGGCGCAACGCGGCGGTGGTGATGACCAGTTGGGGCGCCGTGCCCGGCAGCCACCAGGCGTCGGGGCGCTCGCCCTCCAGGACGACGAGGCGGTCGGCGCCGGGCTCCTCGCCGGGCAACAGCGGCGCGCGCAGCAGGAGTTCGATGCGCCGCTTGCGGCGCCTGGCCCGCGCCCGGACGATCTCCCGGGTCAGCATCGCGGCGGTCCACACGCCGCCCAGGGCCAGCGCCACGGCGGTCGCGGGCGCCCAGGAGCCGCCCGCCCCGAGGGCGTACGCCTCGACCACGTCGTGCGGCGCGGGGGCGAAGACATGGCCGCGCACGGCCTGCCACGCGGCTGCGGCGCTCAGGGTCATCGACAGGGCGCAGCACATGAGCACACCCGCCACGACGCACTGCCACGCCCACAGCGCGACCACCGGTTCGCGCTCCGGCCAGTCGGCGCGCGCCAGGAGGCGCGGGGCGACGACGGCGGTGAGGGCGCCCAGCAGCAACAGCGCAACGGGGAGCAACATGTGTCAAGACTATGAGGGTGGCGCTCCCGGAGGGTATGGACTATCGCCGCAAGTGACGCACGACACGGCCGATCGCGGGATATCACCCCTTACGGCCTCGCGGGCTCGGCGGCCTTGGCACTCCTGGCCCCGAGTTCTTCCGCCCGTGCTCGCCCTGGGGCGCTCTACAGCGTCAGGAGCATCGCGATCATGGCGATCCCCATGGAGAGGCGGCACACCATCGCCAGTTCCGTGCGGTCGGCCCACCCCGTGATCGGCCCGCCGCCACCGGCTCCGCCCTCCGCCGCCGTCGCGAGCGTCGGCACGGGCAGCAGGCGCACCCCCGACCAGAGCACGTAGGCGGCGAAGTACAGCAGCAGGGCCCCGGTGAGCGCCGGCGCGCCCCCGCCGCCGTGGCCCGCGTGCGCGGTGGGGGCCGCGGCCATGGCCACCGCCATGTAGACCATGGCGCAGGCGCCGACCAGATGATGCAGGTGGTGGCGGCTGCGTCCGGCCGCCCAGAGCGCGCGCAGCGCCGCCGCGCCGAACACGGCCGCGTACGCCAGCCAGGCCCACCGCGGCGGGGTGAGCACGGCCGCGGGCAGGGCCATCAACGCCATCCCGAACCCCATGAGCGCCTCGCCGCCGGCCGCCCTGCGCTGTTCCTCGATCCTGCTGCGCATCCGCAGCAGACAGTAGGACCCGGTCGCCGCGCACAGCGCGACGAGCAGCCAGCCGGCCTGCGCCGGTCCGTGCACCGCACACCTCCCCGATCGACGGTGTCGTCGGGTCGATGCCCTCGCACAGGACGTCGTATGCGAGCGCACGGGTGTACGCGGGGAGCGCGGAGGGAGCGGACGAGTAAATCGTTTTCGAGTAAAACACTTGCTAAGCTTCTTGGTATGAGCAGTGCACCACCCCCCTCGCCCCGCCCGTCCGGCCCCTCCCGTGTCCGCCGACTCCCGCTCGCCGGTGTGCTGCGTCCGGGCAAGCCGTCCGACATCTGGTTCAAGCCCGCGTCGAGCGTGGTCGTCGCCTCCGCGATACCGAATCTGACGCTCCTCGCGCTCGGCCGCCTCGACCTCGTCATGTACACGATGGCCGGTTCGTTCTGCGCCCTCTACACCCACAACCTCCCCTACGCCGCGCGCGCCCGCGCCCTGGCCGGAGTCGTCGTCGGCATGCTGGCCGGCGTCGGCATCGCCATGGTCGCCGCCTCGCTCACCACATCGGCGGCGGTGCTCGTGGCCGTCGGGGCGCTGCTCGCCGCCGCGCAGAAGACGCTCTGCGACGCGACCCGCATCGGCCCGCCCGGCCACCTCATCTTCACGTTCATCAGCTCCGCCACGCTGTTCGCGCCGCAGGCCATCGGGCAGGTCCCCGGCCACCTCGCCCTGACGCTCGGCGCGGGCGCCATCGCCTGGCTGGTCGGCATGGCCCCCGCCCTGGTGCGCCCGCACGGCCCCGAGCGCCGGGCCACCGCGCGGGCCCTGAACGCGGCGGCGGCGTACGCCGAGGCCGCGGGCCCCGGCCGCGAGCGCGCCAGGACCGCGGCGGCCGCGGCCGTCCACGCCGCCTGGCAGTCCCTGCTCGCCACCGGCGCCCGCACGGCGGCGCGCCGCGCCCTGGAGCGCCTGGTGATCCGCGCGGAGGAGGCCCTGGCGGCGCCCTCGGATGCCGACCCCGCCCAACTGCGCACCTGGGCGGCAGGCCTGCGGGGCACCGGCGCGGTTCCCCGCCCCGGCGACGTACGACCCGAAGCGGGCGACGAACTGCTCGGCGTGGAAGCCGAGTTGGCATCCCGCTCCGCGAAGGCCCCCCTGTGGCGGCGCCTCGGCCCCGGGTCACCGCTGCTGCCCATCGCGCTGCGCACGGCCCTCGGCTGCGCGCTCGCGGGCTACGCCTCGCTGGCACTCGGCGTCGGCCGCCCCTACTGGGCCCTGGTCACGGCGGCCTCGCTCTACCAGGCCAACGTCACGCTCACCTGGAACAGGGGTGTGCAGCGCGTGGTCGGCAACCTCGTCGGCGTGCTCGCCTTCGCCGCGATCGTCCCGCTGGCCCACCTCAGCCAGGCCGCACTGATCGTCTGCTGCCTGGCGCTCGCCTTCGGGGCGGAGGCACTGATCGGCCGCAACTACTGGATGGGCAGCGTGTGCGTCACGCCGATGGCGCTCCTGGTCACCGAGTTCGCGCGGTTCCAGCAGCCCGGAGCGCTGATCATCGACCGGGTCGTGGACACGTTCGTGGGGGCCCTGCTCGGCATCGTCGCGGCGATCGCCGTCACCAACCGTCGCGCCGCCGACCACATCGAACTGGCCATCGACGCCACCGACCGCGCCCGCGCACACGCCGAACAGGCCCTGGCGGCCCCGCTCGTCACCCCAGCCGCCCTGCGCCCGGCGCGTCGCGGCCTGACCGCCGCCCTCGTCGAGCTGCGCACCGCCCATGACGCGGCGGCGGGCGAATGGTGGCAGCGTGCCCTGCCCGAGCAGCGGGTGATGGCAGCCGAGCAGGCCGGACACCGTACGCTCGCGGCGACGGTACGCGGCATGCGGCACGGTGAGCGCGTACGGGTGTGACCGGCCGGGCGACGCGGAAGGGCGAGGACAGGGGCGCATGAGGAACGGGAACGAACGGGACACGGCGGCGGACGCCGTGGACCGTGCGGGAGACGGCGCCGTGGGCGGCGCCGCGAGTGGTGCCACGCGTACGGCCGGGGGTGGTGCCGGGGATGGTGCCGCCACCGGCGCGGCGGGTGCGCCGGGCAGTGCTCAGGGCGTGCCCCGCGACACCGTCGCCGCCGTCGTGCGGCAGTGGCAGGCGGTGCGGCCGGACATCGACACCGGCCCGATGGAGGTCATCGGCCGCATCAACCGCTGCGCGGCCCTCCTGCAACAGGCCGAGGACGCCCCGCTGCGCCGCGTCGGCCTGACCCGCCCGGAGTTCGACCTTTTGGGTGCCCTGCGCCGCACCGGTCACGAACTGACCCCCAGCGAACTGGCGCGCGAGACCTTCTCCTCGGGGGCCGCCGTCACCAAGCGCCTCAAGCAGCTCCAGGAGCGCGACCTGGTCGACCGGCGCGCCGACACCCGGGACCGCCGCGTCTCGCACGTGAGCCTGACCGGCACGGGTCGCGATCTGGTCGACTCGCTCCTGCCCGACCAGCTGGCCTACGAGACCGTGGTCCTCGCGGGGCTCGACGCGGACGGTCAGGGGCAACTCAGCGGTCTGCTGGGTGAGTTGCTCAGCCAGCTGGAGGGGCGGCTCGGGCTCTCGCCGGGATTCAGGGGCTGAGGCGGGGTTCGGGGGCTGGGCTCGGGGTCGCGGGGCTGAGCCGAGACGCCGTCAGTGGTCCTCGACGGACGCCGCGAGCAACTCCCGCGTCTCGGGCTCCACATGCTCCGCGTAGTACTCGTGCAGCGCCGTGCGCCCCAGGCGCGCGGCCAGCGGCCCGTCGCCCGCGGTGATCGCCGCCAGGACCTCGCGGTGGTGGGCTATGGAGCGCTTCATCCAGGCCGTGGTGTCCGTGACGCCAGCGATCTTCTTCTCGATGACCTCGACCACGGCCTCGTGCACGGCGCGTGCGCACAGGCCGAGCAGAGAATTGCCGCTCGCCTCGGCGATCGCGCGGTGGAAGAGCGCGTCCGCCTCGCTGAACGCGTGCAGGGACGACGCCGGGCCGCCGCCGCTGAGGGATTCCATGCGGGTGATCTGCTCGCGCATCCGGGCGAGGTCGTCCTCGCCGTGCAGGCGGGCCGCGAGGCGGTTGCTCTCGGCGTCCAACACCATCCGGAACTGCACCAGTTCGCCCAGGGTGGCCACGCTGGAGCGGGTGAGGCGGCCCAGGGCCTGGCTGAGGTTGTCGGGCGACACGCCGAGCACCTCGGCGCCCAGCGGGTCGCCCGGCCGGGAGCGGATCAGGCCCGCCGACTGCAGGACGCGCAGCGCCTCGCGGACCGTGGAGCGGCCCACGCCGAAGCGGTTGACCAGCTCGCGCTCGGCGGGCAGCCGGGAGCCGGGCGGCAGATCACCGCTGAGGATGCGCTCCTCGATCTGCTCCGCCACCCGCTGATAGGCGCGGACCGGTGTGACCGGCCGGAACAGGTCGGCGTCGTCGGCGGCCATCGGCCCCGCCCCCTCCACGGTACGTAGCTGATACGCGGTACCGGCGCGGGAAATCCAAGATCTGGTGGTTGACCCGGCCGTGAACGTGGAGGCAGAGTACGGGAACTCAACTGGTCTGACCAGTCGACTGGCCTCGCGGTCGGCCGACTTGGAGGTTCCATGCACACCAGCTCAGGGCACACCAGCTCAGGGCACACCAGCTCATGGCACACCGGCCCACGGCACCCCGGCTCACCGCGCACCGGCTCAAGCGCGCCCGTCGAGGTCACGGCCGCCGACGCTGCCGCCGTCGTCGCCTTCACCCAGGATCTGGTCCGGCTGCGTACCGTCAACGCGGCCGGAGCCACCGAGGTCGAGCGGCCCGCGGCCGAACTCGTCGCCCGGCTCTTCACTGAGTTCGGCTGGACGTACGACGTGGTGGAGGTCGCGCCCGGCCGGCCCAACACCGTCGCCGTCATCGAGGGCGGGGGAGGTGACGGTCCGACCCTGATGTTCGAGGGGCACATCGACGTCGTCACGGAGGGAGATCCGGGGGACTGGAGCGTCGACCCCTACGGCGCCGAGATCCGCGACGGCAAGCTCTGGGGCCGCGGCTCCGCCGACATGAAGTCGGGCGTCGCCGCGATGATCTACGCGGTGCGGGCCCTACAGCTCGCCGGCCCCTTCCCGGGCCGCGTCGTCCTCGGCGTGCTGTGCGACGAGGAAGGGCTGATGCTCGGCGCGAAGGCGTTCGCGGCCACCTCACTCGCACGGGAGGTGGACGGAGTCATCGTCTGCGAGCCCGAGGGGTACGAGGTGTGCACCTCCGCCCGTGGCGGCATCCGCCTCCGGCTCGACCTCGACGGGGTGATGGCCCATGGCGCCATGCCGCAGGAGGCCAAGAGCCCGATCGTCGCTGGGGCGCGCGTCGTCGAGGCGCTCGGCCGCGCGCAGGACTGGGCCCAGAAGCGGTACGGCACCCACCCGCACGCCGGAAGCGTGACGGTCACGCCGACCGTCCTGCTCGGCGGCGACCCGGACCAGCTCAACGTCATCCCCGCCCACGGGGTCGTCGGCATCGACGTACGCACGATCCCCGGGACCGATCACGCGGAACTCATCGAACAGGTGCGGCAGTTCGCGGTCGAGGCGGCCGGGAGCGTGGGGGTGGGCGTCGCGCTCACCGTCGTCGACGACCGGCCCGCCATCGAGATCGCCGACGACCACCCCGTGGTCACCGCCCTCGTCGACGGACACCGCCAAGTGCACGGCGCCGCACCGCCGTTCGGGGCCGTGCCCGGAACCACCGACGGCACCATCCTCACCCGCGACGCCGGTCTGCCGACCGTGGTCTACGGACCCGGCGGGAAGTGGATCGCGCACCAGAAGGACGAGTTCGTCGAGGTGCGCGAGATCGTCGAGTACACGCGGGTGTACGCCGCCGCGGCGCGCTCCTTCCTGGACGGCGCCGCCGGAGGTGCGCGATGACAGGGCCCACGATCCTTCCCGGGACGTGTCCCGAAGGGCTGCCCGTCGGGGACGGCTGGGTGAGCGCGCCGGGCAGCCGGCCCGTCCACTTTCCTTACGACGGGACGGAGTTCGCCGCGGCGCCGGTCGGCGACCAGGAGCTCGCGGAGCGGGCCGTCGAACATGCAGCGGCGGTGCGGGTGCGCGTCGGCAGGCTGACCGCGGGCGTGCGGCGGCAAGTGCTCGCCGGGGTCGCGGACGCGCTGGCCGAGGCGGAGACGGATCTCGTGGAGCTCCTCGTCCTGGAGACCGGCAAGCCGCGGATCGACTGCGGGGTCGAGATGCGGCGGGCCGTGGCCACCTGGCAGGCCGCCGCGGACGAGGTGGCCCATCTGCACGGGGAGACCGTGCCGCTGGACCTCCAGCCATCCGGGGAGGGCCTCTTCGGCTTCTGGACGCGCAAGCCCGTCGGCGTCGTGGTCGGCATCGCGGGCTTCAACTACCCGGTCCTCCTGGCCTCCCACAAGATCGCGCCGGCGCTCGCCGCGGGCTGCCCGGTGATCGTCAAGCCCGCCCCGGCGACACCGCTGGCCACCCTGCGCCTCGTCCACCTCGTACGGGAGCAGCTGGTGGCGGCGGGTGCGCCCGCCGGAGCGGTGCAGCTCGTCACCGGGGACGCGGAGGTCGGCCGTACGCTCACCACGCATCCGGAGGTCGCGGCGGTCTCCTTCACCGGCTCGGCGGCCGTCGGCCACCGCATCGCGCGGGACGCGGCGCCCCGCAAGGTGGTCCTCGAACTCGGCTCCAACGCGGCGCTCGTCGTGGCCGCGGACGCCGATCTCGACGCGGCGGCCGACGCGGTGGTGCGCGGCGGGTTCTACGCGTCGGGCCAGGCCTGCATCTCCGTACAGCGGGTCGTCGTCGTGGACGCGGTGGCGGGGGAGTTCGAGAAGCGGCTCGCGGACCGGCTGCCGGACGTGGTGGTCGGCGACCCCCGCAACCCCGAGACCCGTGTCTCGGCGCTCATCGACGAGACGGCGACGGAGCGGGTGCTCGACTGGGTGGAGCGGGCGCGGGCCGCGGGCGCGCGCCTCGTGGCCGGGGGAGTCCGCGACGGGGGCGGCCGGTGCGTCGCCCCGACCCTGCTCGCGGAGGTCCCCGACGGTGAACCGGCCTGGGACGAGGAGATCTTCGGCCCGGTCGTCTGCCTGCGCACGGTGCCGGACCTGGACGCGGCGTACGACCTGGTCAACGCGAGCCGCTACGGCCTGCACGCGGCCGTCTACACCCGCGGCCTGCGGGCCGCCCTGGAGGCCGTGGACCGCCTGGAGGTCGGCGGCGTCGTGGTGAACGAAGTCCCCGGCTACCGCAGCGACATCGCCCCCTACGGAGGCGTCAAGGACTCGGGCATCGGACGCGAGGGCCCCAGGTTCGCCATCGAGGAGATGACGGTGACCCGGATGGTGGTCGTCAGGCCCTAGGCCCGGACCGGAGACGGCGAGCACCCGGGACCGGGGCCATGGCGCAAGGCTCTTCCACCCCGCCCCTCTGCCGGGTGGAGCCGCCCCGTCCCGCCCGGCGCCCCGGCCCCGGCGCGAGCCCTCCGGCAGACACGCAGCACACCCGACCCCGAGCCCCGGCAAGAGAGGCAACACCCCCATGGACTACGGCAATCTGTTCCGGCTCGACGGCCGCCGCGTGGCGGTCGTGGGCGGCGCGAGCGGCATCGGCCGCGAGGCCGCCCGCGCGCTGGCCGCCCAGGGCGCGCACGTCATCGTCGCCGACCGGGACACGGAGGGGGCCGCGCGGACGGCGGCGCTCGCCGTGGGGGAGGGGACGGGCCAGGGCGTCGGCACCGCCGTCCCGCACCCCCTGGACGTCCTCGACGCCGACGCCGTCCGCGCCGCCGTCGCCGCGTGGGAGCCGCTCGACGGGCTCGTCGTGACCGTCGGGGCCAACGTGCGCAAGCGCATCGCCGACTACGGCCTCGACGAGTTCGACCGTGTCATCGCGCTGAACCTGCGCTCCTACCTCACGCTCATCCAGGCCGTCGCCCCCGGCATGGCCGAGCGCGGCCGGGGCAGCGTGGTCGGGTTCGCCTCCATGCGCGCCTTCCAGGTGGAGCCGGGGCAGGGGCCCTACGCCGCGTCGAAGGCGGGCCTTGTCCAGCTGCTGCGGACGGCGGCGGCAGAATGGGGGCCGCAGGGCGTGCGGTTCAACGCGGTCGCGCCCGGCGTCGTCCGTACTCCGCTCACCGATCAGATCGCCGCCGACCCCGCATGGTTCGATGCCTACGCCCAGGCCTCCGCGCTCAAGCGGTGGGCCCGCGCCGACGAACTCGCCGGCGCCGTCGCCTATCTGGTGTCGGACGCCTCCACCTTCGTCACCGGCACCGTGCTGAGCGTCGACGGCGGCTGGACCGCGGTGGACGGCCGTTACGACCCCTCTGTGTGACCCCCCTGTGGGACCGCCCCCCGCATGCCCCCGCATGACCTCCTCCGCATGACCTCCTCCGCATGACCTCCCCCTCCGTTCCCCCGGGCGCGCCCCTGATGCCGCCCCTCAAGGAGTCCCCCCATGCCCCCGACCGCTGATGACGGCGAACAAGACAGCACGGCAGACGGCGTGAAAGACGGCGTGCGAGACAACCCCCTCGACGGCCTGCCCACCCTCAAGGGCGTGGCCCGCCCCACCCTGTGGCTGCTCCTCGTCCCCGTCCTGCTCTACGGCTCCGCCCCGCTCGTGGCCAACCGCATCGAGCCGCGCATCCTCGGCGTCCCCTTCCTCCTGGCCTGGGTCATCGCCGCCACGGTGATCAGCCCCCTGGTCATCTGGCTCGCCGCCCGGCTCGACCCGGCGTACCGCACGGGCGCCGTCGAGCCCATCCCGGCCGACGACCTCCCCGGCGACCTCGCAGACCCCGCCACCGAAGGAGGCCGCCGATGAACGGCAACGCAGCCGTCGCCACCACCGTGTTCGGGCTCGCCATGGTCGCCACCATCGGGATCGGCGTGTGGAGCGCCCGCGGCCGGTCCAAGGGCCTGGCCGAGTGGTCCGTCTCCAGCCGCGGACTCGGCGTCCTGTTCATCTGGCTGCTGATGGCCGGAGAGACGTACACGAGCTTCTCGTTCCTCGGCACCGCGGGATGGTCGTACTCCTTCGGCGCGCCCATCCTCTACCTGGTCGCCTATCTGACCGTCGGCTTCGCGGTCGCGTACGTCGTGGGCCCCGCGCTGTGGACGTACGCGTCCCGGCACGGCCTGATCTCCATCGCGGACATCGCCGAATTCCGGTTCCGCTCGCGGCCGGTGGGGATGCTCGTGGCCGTCGTCGCGACGGTCTTCATCGTCCCCTACATCCAGGTGCAGATTCAGGGCATGGGCGTCGTCGTGAACGCGATGACGTACGGCAGCGTCGACCTCAAGGTCGCCGCCGTCATCTCCTTCGTCGTGGCCGAGGTGTTCATCCTCGTGTCAGGGCTGCGCGGCTCGGCGTGGGTGAGCGCGCTCAAGGACATGCTGGTGATCGTCGCCGTCGTGTTCCTCGCCGTGTACATCCCGATGCACTACCTCGGCGGCTTCAGCGACTTCATGCAGCGCATGGTGACCGAGAAGCCCGAGTGGCTGACCTTCCCCGGGCACGAGTCCGGCGGGCGCAACGCCATGTGGTTCCTGAGCACGGTGGTGCTCAACGCCGTCACGATCACCATCTTCCCGACCACCGTCGCCGGTTACCTCAGCGCGAAGAGCCCGAACGCGCTGCGCCGCAACGCTCTGCTCCTGCCCTGGTACCAACTTCTCCTGTTCGTACCGATGGTGGTCGGCGCGACGGCCCTGTTCGTGATGCCGACCCTGGGCAACCCCGACCTGGCCCTGTTCGCCCTGGTCACCGACTCCCTGCCCGCACCCGTCGTCGCGCTCATCGGCGTCGCGGGCGCCCTCTCGGCGATCGTGCCGATGAGCGTCTTCATGCTCTCCATCGGCACGCTGTGGGGCCGCACGATCCTCGGCGGCGGCAACGGCGCCGATCCGCGGGCCCGCCGCCGTGCCCCGGGAAAGTCCGGCGACGCGAACGACATGCGCACCAAGCGCCTCTCTCAACTGGTGTGCGTCATCGCGGGGTTGATCGCCCTGGCGGGCAGCCTGTTCTACCCGAACACCCTCGTGGAGCTCTCCGTCCTGTCGTACGAGGGCCTGGCGCAGCTCGTGCCGGTCGTGCTCCTCGCCCTGTTCTGGCGGCGGCTGACCGCCAGGGCCGCCGTCGCCGGTATGCTCACCGGGCTCGTGGTGATGACCGCGCTGTGGGCCACCGAGAACGACCCGTACCACGGGGTGAACGGCGGCATCATCGCGCTCGCCGCCAACCTCGTCGTGCTGCTCGCCGTCGTCCGGTTCGCGCCGGGTCCAGGACCGGCTACGATCTCCGCCGCCAACCCCTCCGTGCCGGGTGAGAGTTCGGCGGAGGCCGCCGTGAAGGAGCCCCGATGACGGACAGCGACATCTTCGAGGTGCCGGGCCTCCAGGAGCCCGTGGAGATCCGGATCGACCAGTGGGGCGTCCCGCACCTGTATGCCGCGTCGCAGGACGACCTCTTCCTGGCCCAGGGCTTCAACGCCGCCCGCGACCGCCTCTTCCAGCTGGACCTGTGGCGCCGCCGCGGACTCGGTCTGCTCGCCGAGGTGCTGGGGGAGCGGTACGCCGAACACGACCGTGCGGCACGGCTGTTCCTCTACCGGGGCGACATGGCCGAGGAATGGCGGGCGTACGGGGACGACACGGAACGGGTGACGACGGCGTTCGTCCACGGCATCAACGCCTACGTGGCGCTGTGCCGCGCGGACACGGCACACCTGCCGCCCGAGTTCGCCCTGCTGGAGTACGAACCGGCGTACTGGCACCCCTCCGACGTGGCCCGCATCCGCAGCCACGGACTCCAGTACAACCTGCGGGACGAGGTCGCCCGCGCCCTCACCCTGCGTGACCACGGACCCGAGGCCGAGGAGCTGCGCCGCCGCCGCGAGCCCGCCCCGCACCGGCTGCGCGTCCCCGAAGGCCTCGACCTGTCCGTCATCCCGGCCGACGTCCTGCGCGTGTACGAGATGGCCACCACGCCCCCGTGGGCGGCGGGCGCGGCGCCCCGCCAGGGCCTGGACGGCTCCAACAACTGGGTCATCGCCCCGTCCCGCACCGCCACAGGACGCCCCCTCCTGGCCAACGACCCGCACCGCGGGATCGCCCTGCCCGCGCTGCGCTACCTCACGCATCTCTCGGCGCCGGGCATCGACGCCGTCGGAGCGGGCGAACCGGCCCTGCCCGGCATCTCCATCGGCCACAACGGCCACGTCGCCTTCGGCCTGACGATCTTCCCGATCGACCAGGAGGACCTGTACGTCTACCGCACGAACCCGGAGAACCCCCACGAGTACTGGTACCAGGACCGCTGGGAGCCGATGACGCGCGTCATCGAACCGATCCCGGTGCGCGACGGCGACGAGATCCCGGCCGACCTGTGGTTCACCCGCCACGGCCCGGTCATCCGCGAACTCCCCGAGCGCAACGCCGCGTTCGCGGTCCGCGCGGCCTGGCTCGGCCCGGGCATGGCCCCCTACCTGGGCAGCATGGACTACATGCGGGCGGCGAGCCCCGACGCGTTCGTGGCGGCGATGCGCCACTGGGGAGCCCCCGGCGAGAACCAGGTCTACGCCTCCCCCGACGGCACCATCGGCTGGCGCCCCGCGGGCCGCGTCCCCGTCCGCCCCAACTGGGACGGCACGCTCCCGGTGCCGGGCGACGGCCGCTACGAATGGGACGGCTTCCTGGACGTGGAGGAACTCCCCTCGGCGCGCGACCCGGCCCAGGGCTGGTTCGCCACGGCCAACCAGCTGAACCTGCCGCGCGCGTATCCGAACGCGGAGAAGACGGTGACGTACGACTGGTACGCACCGACCCGCCACGACCGCATCACGGAGGAGCTGAGCGCGCACGCGCACTGGACGGTCCAGGACTGCGTACAACTGCAGACGGACTACGTGAGCCTGCCGGGGCGCCGGGTGCGGCAACTGCTCGCGGGACTGGGCGACGGCCAGGGGGCGGTCGCCGCCGCCCTCGCCCTCCTCCGCGACTGGGACACCCGCCTCACCGTCGAATCCCCGGCCGCCGCCCTCTTCGAGGTCTGGTACCGGCGCCACCTGCGCCCCGCCCTCCTGGCACGGGCCCTGGACGGGATCGTGGGCGAGGAGCAGCGTGCGCGGGCCCTGGCGCGGGTCCTGCCCGCCGAGGACGCGGCGGCGGACGCCCGCGTCGATCTGGAGCTCCTGGACGCCGACCCCGACCCCGCGCTGCTGCTCGGCACGCTCGCCGCGGCCGTCGAGGAACTCACCGGCCTCCTGGGCGCCGACCCGGCCGCCTGGTCCTGGGGCGCCCTGCACCACGCCCACCCCCACCACCCCATCGCCGCGCTGCTCGACGGGCCCGCCCCGGAGTGGGCCTCCGTGGGCCCCGCACCGCGCGGCGGCAGCGGGGACACCGTGGGAGCCGCCGCCTACGGGGCCGGGTTCCGGCAGACCGCGGGGGCCACCTTCCGTCTCGTCGTGGACGTCGGCTCCTGGGACGACTCCGTGGCGATGAACTCGCCGGGGCAGTCCGGCGTGCCGGGCAGCCCGCACTACGACGACCTGTTCGCGAGCTGGGCCGCCGACGGGTCCTTCCCGCTGCTCTACTCCCGCGAGGCGGTGGAGAAGCACACGCGGCGGACGATCACACTGCGGCCGTCCACCGCGGCGGCTCAGGCTGCTCAGGACAGTCGGGACGATCAGGCGGCCGAACCGAAGGGCAGGTAGTCCACCTCGTACCCGAAGTAGCGCGGACCGGCCAGCGCGAGGCCGCCCGGAGTGATCCAGCGCGGGTCGCAGCGGGCGGCGATGACGCTGACGCGCAGGCCGTAGCGCAGGCCCTCCGTCGTCACCGGGTCGCCGGTCGCGCTGTCCAGTACACAGATCAGATCAGGCGTGGTCGCCACGGTCAGCCCGTCGCGCGTGGCGAGCAAGTGCTCGTTCTGGAAGCCGAGTTCGAGCACCCGCCCGGTGTCGCCCCGCGTCCCCTCGACGCGGGCGTGACCGCGCGCGAAGCCGCCTTCCGTGTGACGGACCACGTCGACCACCTTGCCCGTCATGAGGGCGATGCCGGCCAGCGTCTCCCGCGCCGCCGCCACCGGATCGCCGTGCGCGGCGCGCGCCTCGCGCACCACGGCGCCGAGCCGCCGGGCGAGCGTCAGCGTCGCCGGGACCAGGCCGTCGGCGAGCTGATCGCCGCGCAGCACCGTGTCCGCGCAGCTGATCTGGCAGCCGAGCTCCACGCACACCGCACGCGCGATCCGCTCGGCCGCGTGATTGTCGACGGCCTCGACGATGACCGTGTTGCCCGTGGTGTCGGCCAGCGCCATCGGAGAGTTGGAGATCCCCGCCAGGCCCGGCAGCACCATCTGCGCCTCGGGGAACGCCCGCCCCATCGCGTCCCCGTCCACGAGGGGAAGGCCGGCCCGCGCGGCACACGCGATCGGCAGCATCGAGTTGACCCCGCCGACCTCCAGGGGCGTGAGGTGCGTGGCCCGGCGCCCGAGGTGTCTCTCCAGGGCGCGCAGCGCGGCCAGGTCCTCTCTGCCGTTGGGCACGCGCTCCAGCAGGACGGTGGGCGCGCCCATGCCGGAGATGGGGACGACGGTCGCGTCCGCCTCGACCTCGTCGATGCCGACGACCCGTACGGGACCGTGCGCGCGGATCGCCTCGCGGGCGAGCAGTCTGCCGATGTAGGGATCGCCCCCGCCGCCCGTGCCGAGGATGCCGGCGCCCCGGGCGATGTCGTCGAGGTTGTCGAGGGTGATCTCACGCATCGGGGATCGTCCCGGCGCCGGTCCGCGCGGCACCGGGTAAACGCCCCAGGTCGAGATCGCCCACCGCCTTGACGCGGATGCGTGTCGCCCCGCCGGGCAGATAGGCGAGCGGAACCTCCTCGATGTCGACGACACGTACGCTGCCGGGGCGCGCCCCGGCATCCAGCGCCCGCCCCACGGCATCCTCGCGGGCCCCGGCGAGCACCGCGTCCCTGCGGCCCTTGGGGACCCGGAAGACCCGGTCGACCTCGCCGCCCACCTGCGCGATCGCCGCGCCCACCGCGTTGGCCACGTCGAAGTGCTCCGGGCTGCGCACATCGGCGAAGCCGGGCAGTCGTTCGGGGACGAGGATGGAGCCGCCGCCGACGGCGACCACCGGCAGCGCAGCCGCCGAGGTCCGCATCCGGTCGACGGCCTCGGCGATCCGCTCGGCGATGCGGTCCAGGGCGCGTTCGGTGAACTCCCGCTCCAGATGGGCGACCTGGGTGCTGTCGCCGATGTCCGCCCGGCCCGCGGCCACCGCGAGGTCCGTCGCCGTGAGCCGCGTGCCGCCGAAGACGAGCGCCTCCCGCGTGAGCAGATAGCCGACCGACCGCGGCCCCGTCTCGCCCTCGCTCGACACCCAGGACCCGCCGCCGATGCCGGACGAAAGGACGTCAGGGATACGGAAGTTGGTGCGGATTCCCGCGGCTTCGCTCTCGCCCGCGGCTTCGCGCGGAAAGCCTTCGGCCAGGATGCCGACGTCGGCCGTCGTGCCGCCCACGTCGACGACCGCGCAGTCCCCGATCCCGGACAGGAAGGCCGCGCCCCGCATCGAGTTGGTCGGCCCGGACGCGAACGTCGCCACGGGACAGGTGCGCGCGAAGTCGACGTCCATCAGCGTGCCGTCGTTCTGCGACAGGAAGAACGGCGCCGTGATCGACATCTCGGCCAGTGCCTTACCGAACGACTCGACGATGACGGTGGCCAGATCGCGCAGCGACGCGTTGATGATCGTGGCGTTCTCGCGCGCGAGCAGCCCGACCCGGCCGAGATCGTGCGAGAGCGAGAAGTGCACGCCTTCGCCCAGCTCCGCCCGCAGGATCTCCACGGCGAGCCGCTCGTCGGCCTCCGCGACGGGCGAGAACACCGACGACACGGCGACGGAGGTGAGCCCGCGCGCGGCGATGTCGGCGGCCGTGCGCTTGAGCTCCTCGGGGTCGAGCGGCGACAACGGCCGCCCGTCGAACTCCCGCCCGCCGTGGCAGAGATAGCCGTGGCCGCCGACGGCGGTCCGCTGCCGCGTGGGCCAGTCCGCCATGGGCGGCAGGGCGGCGGTGGCGGGCAGACCGAGGCGTACGGCCGCCACGGGAGTGAGCCGGGCGCCCTCGACGAGTGCGTTGAGGAAGTGGGTGGTGCCGATCATCACGGCGGTGACGGATTCGACGGGCGGTGCGAGCGCCCGGATCGCGGAGGTGACACCGGAGGTGATGTCGGGAGTGGTCGGGGACTTGACGGCCGCGAGCACGCGGTCGTCGGGCCCGAGCAGGGCGGCGTCGGTGTTGGTCCCACCGACATCGATGCCGATACGCATAGTGGCGGAGTCCTTCGTGTGGCGACGGGTGATGCGTAGTACGGATGTGACGCTCACCGTGATCAACCGGACGGCGAGAGGGAGCCTTGGAGGGGCGTCCATCGGCCGTCCGACGGCGGCATCGACCCTCAGACGCCGGCAACGGCCTTCCGGAGCCGTGCACGTCGGCTATTTATGTCGACGCGGCCAGGCCCCGGGGAAGTTGAGAGCGGCACCTACCCACCACTGGTAGCCGCCGCCGGGCCGCACGACCAGGGAGGAAACGGTCGCCCCGGCGTGCGCGCGTTCCTGAGGTGGTGCTCCAGCGCGGAAGCCGGCGCTCGCTGCTTGCGAGCACCGGCTTCCGGTCCGTACTGGCCCTCGTACTGGCTCTATGGATAGGGGCGGCCCTATGGATAAGGGCCCCTGCGGCCCAGGGGAACTGCTTGCCTAGGGGAGCAGCGGCTTCTCAGGGGCCATCGAGCGCCCCGCCACCTCAGCCGTCATCCGCGCGTGGATCTCCTCCGCCGAGAGGTAGGCGTCCGTCATCTCGAAGTCGGCGAGGGTGGCGGGGCGTTGGGTCTGGAACCCGGTCCGTACGTAGTCGTCGCCGGCGAGGGCGTTGAGCCCCCAGTTCGCGGCCGTGCGGAAGCGTGCGGTGACGGTGCGCAGCGCGCCCAAGTGATAGCCCCGCGCCACGATCTGGGCGGGCAGACCGGTCAACTGCACACCCATCGGCTTCGATACGGCCTGGATGCCGCCGAGGTCGACGACCAGGCCCATGTCCTTGTGCCGGTAGGGGGTCAGCGGTGCGCCCCGCAGGGCCGCGGTGACGTTCTTGGCGGCCGCCCATCCCTGGCGCATCGCGTGCTGCGCGGTCGGCGGGCAGATCGCGTCGCCGCCCTTGACGAGGTCGGGGACGGCCGCCGCGTCACCGAGCGCGAACACGCCGTCCAGGCCGGGCACCGTCAGCTCCGGGTCGACGACCAGGCGGCCCCGGTTGGTCTCGGCGCCGAGAGTGGCGATGAGCGGGCTCGGCGCGACACCGGCGGTCCAGATCAGCGTGTGGCAGGGCAGCGTGCGCCCGTCGGTCAGCGTGACGGTGTTCTCGGTGGCCTTGTCCACGGTGACCCCGAGCGACACGTGGATGCCACGCCGCTGCACGATGGCCAGGGCCTTCTCGCCGAGCCGGTCACCCAGTTCGGGCATCAACTTCGGCGCCACGTCGACCAGATGCCACTTGATCTGCGACGCGTCGAGCCCCGGGTAGCGCTTGACGGCGGCGCTCGTCAGACGCTGCAGGTAGGCCGCCGTCTCCGTGCCCGCGTACCCGCCGCCGACGACCACGAACTGCAGCCGGGCCTCCCGCTCGGCGCGGTCCGAGCTCGCCGCGGCCAGGTCGAGCTGGGAGATCACGTGGTCACGGATCCAGGCGGCCTCGGCCAGCGTCTTCACGCCCACGGCGTGCCGGTCGACACCGGGGATGTCGAACTGCCGGGTCACGCTGCCCGGGGTAAGCACGAGGTAGTCGTAACGCTCCACGACCTCCTCGCCGTTGATCTTCCGTACGATCACGGCCTTCGCGTGCGGGTCCACACCGATGGCCCCGCCCGGCACGATCGCCGTACGGCGCAGCATGCGGCGCAGCGGCACCGCGACCGCCTGCGGGGTCAGCACGCCCGACGCGACGTGGGGGAGCAGGGGGAGATACAGCTGGTGGTCCTGCGGGCTGATAAGCCGCAGTTCGGCGTCCTGCGCCTTGAGCGTTCGCTCCAGCTTGTGCGCGCACTCCATACCGGCGAAGCCACCGCCGATGATCAGAATCCGGGGACGTTGCATAAGAGATCGCTCCAGGGTTGGGCGAGGGGTCCGGTCAATCCTCCGACGAGGGGTGGCCCGGCGCACCTCGGATGCGCCGGGCGAGGCACCCGAGTACCCCGATCCGCCGGACGACTACCGCCGAACCGTCGAATCAGCCGCCTGCCCCGGCGAGCCGCAGATAGTCCCACGGGTCGTGCGCGTTGAGCACGGTGAACTCGTCCGAACGGGTGGCCACCTCCCGCAGCCGCTCCTGATTGGCGACCCGCAGCTCGGCGTCCACCTGGGCGTCCAGCTGGATGATGTCCATCAGGGGGTGCGAGTGCGGCTCCTGGCGCGCGATCTCCCGGTGGTAGAAGTACGCGTCCCCGGCATGCACCAGCCACCGCCCGCGATCACCCCGTACGGCCACGGCGGCGTGCCCGGCGCTGTGCCCGCCGAGCGGCACGATCAGGAAGTCCTCGCCGAGCCCGGCCAGGGGGCGGGCCCCGGCGAATCCGGCCCACTCCTCGCCCGCGTTCTCCTCGTACGTCTCCCAGCGCGGGCCATGGGCCCAGTGCGCGGGCCGATAGCGACGGCTGGGCGCCTCGGTGAGCGCCGCGTCGAGTTCGGCGGCCATGAGGTGCACCCGCGCCTCGGGGAAATCGGGAAGACCGCCGCTGTGATCCACGTCCAGGTGCGTGAGTGCGATGTGCCGCACGTCGGAGGCGGCGTAGCCCAGCCGCTCGACCTGAGAGAGCGCGGTCTCGGCGAAGTCCAGCTCCGGGGCGGCAAGTTCGGCCCACTCCGGATCGAGGGATGCGAGGGGGCGCCGCACATCCGCTCGCCCGAGCCCGCTCTCGACGAGTACGAGCCCATCCGTGTCGGTCTCCACCAGCAGGCAATGACACACGGCGTTCAAGGGCGGCGGCCCGTCGTAGGTGGCCTCGATCTTCAGCATGGACCCGCAGTTGAGATGACGAACCTTCACGACTGCGCTCCTGTCTCCTGCTCGAGGCTCTGCTGCTCGAGGCTCTGCACGACGACCGCGGCGACGCGCCGGGAGACCGTCGAAAGGACAGAGGTGTCGCGCCGCACCTGAGCGAGAAGGAGGGCCCCCTGCAAGGAGGACATCACGAGCTCGGCGAGCTCGTCGGCTTCGTCATCGGCGGCCCCCCATCCCCGCAAGGCGTCGGCGAACCCCAGCACCCACGACGCGTAGGTGACGTGGCACACCTCAGAAATGGGCCCCTCGCCCCCGGCCTGCTCCAGCGCGACGGTGGCAACGGGACACCCGTCCCGGAAGTCGGAGCCCCGCAGCCCTTCGGCAAGCAACTCACCCACCCCGACAACGGCCTCCCGAGCCCCGCCCGCGGCCCCCACGACGGAGGCCATGCGCACCCCCATCTCACCCCCGGCGAGCGCCACGGCCTCGGCGGCCAACTGCTCCTTGCCCTGCGGAAAGTGAAAGTACAACGACCCCTTGGGAGCGCCACTCTCCGCAAGCACCTGATTGAGCCCCGTCGCGCCATAGCCCTGCCGCTGGAACAGCTCGGCGGCGGTGCGCAGGATGCGGGCGCGGGTGTCACTGCGTGTCTTGGTCACACACGGACAATAGACCGACCGGTCTAGAGATAACAAGAGGTCAGGGTGGTAGGCGCAGGTAGGCGCAGGAGGGGCGAACGCCTGCCGTCCTCAGATCCCGGGCCGGTACCGGATCGGATGGTCCTCCGGTACCTCGACGACGACGATCTTGACGCCGTCCGGGTCCGTGATCCACATCTCGACCAGGCCCCAGGGCTCCTTCAATGGCTCACGGACCACCTCCACGCCCCGCGCCACGCACTCCGCGTGCGCCGCCCGTGCGTCCGCCACCTGTAGCCACAGTTGGAGGCCCGGTGCCGGTGAGGTGTCCGAGCGGCCGGAGACCTCGAGGAAGCCGCCGCCCAGGAAGTAGACCGTGCCGCGTTCGGGGCCCGTGCCGAACTCGCGGTAGACGGAGAGGCCCAGCGCCTCGCCGTAGAACGCGCGGGAGCGCTCGGGGTCGGTGGGGCGGAGAAGGATCCTGCTGCTCAGTACATGCACCATGCAGCCGCACCTTAGTGGGGGGATACGCTCGACGCTGCCTCGCCCACGCCGCGCCCGACAGCGGTGGGCCAGAGAGATCGGAGAACCCGCCCCATGGACACCGCCCCGCGCCCCAGCACGAGCGACCTCACCTTCCGGGATGCCACCGACGCGGACGTCGACGTACTCGTCGCGCTCATCGAGTCGGCGTACCGCGGTGACTCCAGCCGCGCCGGCTGGACCACGGAGGCGGACATCCTGGAGGGGCAGCGGACCGACCCGCAGGGCGTCGTCGACGTCATCAAGTCGCCCGCCGGCAAGCTGCTCACCGTGGAGCGCGACGGGGAGGTCGTGGCCTGCTGCCAGCTGGAACACCGCGGCGAGCACGCCTACTTCGGGATGTTCGCGGTGAGCCCCGCGCTCCAGGGCGCGGGCCTGGGCAAGGTGATCATGGCGGAGGCCGAGCGGACCGTCCAGGAGGCGTGGGGCGCGAAGGAGATGCACATGACCGTGATCTCCGTACGCCACGACCTCATCGCCTGGTACGAGCGGCGCGGCTACCGCCGTACGGGAAAGATGACTCCCTTCCCGTACGGCGACGAGCGGTTCGGCATCCCGCAGCGGGACGACCTGGAGTTCGAGCTGCTGGTCAAGGAACTGCCGGACAAGCCCCTCGGCTGAGCGGGGGCTTCCTCACGCCGTGATCCTCACACCGTGATCCTCACGCCGTGAAGCGGCCCGTCCGTTTGATCTCCGGATAGTCCGTGGTCGCCCCGTCCAACTGAAGCGCGCGCACCAGCCGCAGGTCGTCCTGCGTGTTCACGACCCAGCCGATGATCCGCAGGTCGGCCTTCCTGGCACGCTCGACGACCTCGAGCGTCAGGCGCCTGATGTTCAGTACGAGGGTGGTGGCGCCGACCGCCGTGGCGCGCTCCACGACGTCGGTGCCGTAGCGGCTCGCGACGAGCGCGGTCCGGACGCCCGGGACGAGGCGCGCGATCTCGGCGATCGCCTCGTCGTGGAAGGAGATCACCTCGACGCGGCCGACCAGATCGCGGCGGTGCATCACCTCGGCGAGGGCGCGGGCGGCGGCCACGTCCTTGATCTCGGCCTGGAGCGGCGCCTTCACGGCGTCCAGGACCTCTTCGAAGACGGGGATGCGCTCGCCGCGCCCCGCGTCGAGCTCCCGCAGCTCGGCCAGGGTCTTCTCGGCGATCGGACCCTTGCCGTCGGTCGTACGGGCCACGTCGGCGTCGTGCATGACGACGAGGGCGCCGTCCTTGCTCAGATGCAGATCGAGCTCGATGAGATCGAGGCCCGCGGCTTGCGCGGCGATGAAGGACCGGAGGGTGTTCTCGGGTTCGACACCCATGACCCCGCGATGACCGATGGTGAGGAAGTTCAAGGTTCACTCGCTTCCGTCGACGGCGGCTCGGTGGCCGCGGGGCGATGGGGGTCCCCCCCCGCTCGGGCGAAGCCGAGAGTGGGGGAGGAGGTTCCCGCGGCAAGGTCGCAGCCTAACGGCCCGCCTCCGTGACGGAACCGCCCGTACGGGGGTGCCCCGACGCATCGGAGTCGTCCGTTCTGCTTCCCACGATCCCGAGGAGCAGCCCGGTGATGACGGCGGCGACAAGGACGGCACGGGTAGTCACAGGTGCACTGCTCCATACGGCGGGGTCGGCTGACCCCGCCCGTCCTACCGGTCGCGGGCCCCGCGCGGCAGGCAACGTCACCCCTGGGTGGGCGAGTCCCCCGGGGGTTGACCGGGGGGAGTGGGACCCGTCGTTCCCGCACGGGCGGAGGGCGCAGGCCCGGCCGGCTCCGCGAGATCGGCCAGCATCGCCTCCGCCAGTTCGATCTCCGCCTCCAGCCGCCGCCCGCTCCAGCGGAGCGCGATCTGCGGATGCGTCCACGCCTCCTGCCCGTCCGCGCGGGCGAGCGCGTCCCGCACCTCCTTCAGCTCGCCGCGCGTGTGCGCGATGTGCTCGGCCACCAGGGCCCGCAGATGCTCCGGCGCCGCGAGGTGCCCGAGCCAGACCCGCAGGAGCAGCGGGTGCTTGAGGACGGGCGGGCCCGCGTCCGCGGCGCCCCCGGCCCACCCGACGAGCGCCGCACGGCCCTCGGCGGTGATGGCGTACGACCGCTTCGCGCGCGGCTCCTCGGGGCCCGAGCGCCGCGACGTGGCGTACCCGAGGGCTTCGAGGCGGCGCAGCTCGGCGTAGATCTGGCTGATGGCGGGCGACCAGTAGAAGTGGCGGAGCGAGGCGTCCGCCCACTTCTTCAGCTCGTAACCGGTCCGCTCCCCGGGGAAGGAGAGCAGACCGAGCACGGCCCACGCGGTCGGCGGCAGCTCGGGGGCGGGTTCCCGCTCCGGCGATGGCGGGCGCTGCGGTGAGGTGGGGCGAGGGGCTGCCATATGACTGATTGAAGTGAACGTCACAGTGGCCGCGCAAGATGTGCGCGATGCGAACGGCGTGCGGGGGTATACGGGTTTCATGAGTGATCTCCCTAGGCCGCACCTGCGCAGACTGTTCGGCGCCACCGACCGGCTCGCGTTCCACCGCGTGGCCGCCCGCTCCTGGCCGG
The DNA here is from genome assembly GCF_055585065.1 of Streptomyces sp. NPDC054047. Classification (NCBI taxonomy): domain Bacteria; kingdom Bacillati; phylum Actinomycetota; class Actinomycetes; order Kitasatosporales; family Streptomycetaceae; genus Streptomyces; species Streptomyces sp. NPDC054047. The sequence goes on from NZ_JBVJKV010000013.1 coordinate 287,378, forward strand.
CGGCGCAGCCGGTGCTTCCCCGGCTGAGCCGGAGCGCCGACCACGGGCTGCTGTGGTTCGGCATCGCCGCGGGGATGTGGGCGTTCGGCGGTGCGCGCGGCAGGCGCGCGGCGGTGCGCGGCGTCGCCTCCCTGGCCCTCGCCTCGGGCACGGTCAACACCCTGGGCAAGAGCGCGGTGCGCCGCTCCCGGCCGGTCCTCGACACGGTGCCGGTGATACGGCACCTCGCCCACCAGCCGATCACCAGCTCCTTCCCTTCCGGGCACGCGGCGTCGGCGGCGGCCTTCGCTTCGGGCGTGGCCCTCGAGTCGCGGGGGCTCGGCGCGGCCGTGGCCCCGGTCGCGGTCTCGGTGGCCTTCTCCCGCGTCTACACCGGCGTGCACTACCCCAGTGACGTCCTGGTCGGCGCGGCCCTCGGCGTGGGCGCCGCCTACGCGGTGCGCGGCATGGTGCCCTCCAGGGCCCAGATGCCGCCGCCCGCGCGCCCCCGTACGGACGCGCCCGCGCTCCCGGACGGCGAGGGCCTCGTCGTGGTGGTGAACCCCTCCTCCGGCGCCCAGCCGCAACTCATGGACCCCGTCCGGCAGTTGAAGACGGCCCTGCCCCGTGCGGAGGTCGTGCTGTACGAGGAGGAGGCGGGGCCGCTGCCCAAGGTCCTGGAGGAAGCGGCCAGGGACGCCGCCCGCCGGGGCGGGGTCTTCGGGGTGTGCGGGGGAGACGGCACGGTGAACGCCGCCGTGACCCCGGCCCTGCGCCACGACGTGCCGCTGCTGGTGCTGCCCGGCGGCACGTTCAACCACTTCGCCGCGGACCTGGGCGTCGACACGGTCGCGGACGCCTGCGCCGCCCTCGTCGAGGGCAGTGCCGTACGGGCCGACGTCGGCCGGATCAAGCCGCTGGCCGGGGCCGGTCCCGACGGCCGGACGTCCTCCGAGCCGGTGTACTTCCTGAACACGTTCAGCCTGGGCGCCTACCCCGAGCTCGTACGCATCAGGGAGGAATGGTCCCCGAAGGTCGGCGGTCCGCCCGCCGCGCTGCTCGGCGTCGCCCAGATCCTGCACACCGGGCGGCCGCTGCGCGCGGTGGTGAACGGCAAGACCCGCTCGATGTGGCTGCTCTTCGCGGGCAACGGCGCCTACCGCAGCGCCGGTATCGCCCCGGTGCGCCGACACGACCTGGCCGACGGGGTGCTCGACGTCCGCATCGCGCACGGCGGGCGCTTCGCGCGCACCCGCCTGCTGGTCGCGGCGCTGGCCGGCCAGCTCGCCAAGACCCGGCTGTACGCGTCCGCCAAGTCCCAGCGCCTGGTCATCTCAGGGCTGCCCGAGGACACACAGATGGCGTACGACGGCGAACTGGCCCCCGCGCCCTCCGCGCTGCTCCTCGACAAACTCCCCGAGGCGCTCACCGTGTACCGGCCGGCCTCCGACTGACCGCGGCGCGGGCGCCGAAAGCGTTACGCCAAGCGGCGCATTCGGCGTGCGCGCCGGGCCCGGCGCCAGTGTCCTTGCGGTCATGGGCTACGACATAGACAGCCCGCGTGAAGCGGGCACCACACGACGTGACGTACTGAGCGTCGCCGCGGTCCTCATGGCCGGCGGCGCCTTCACGGTGGCGGGACCGGCGCCGCACGCCGCCGCCGCGGAGTCCGACGGCGGCTGCGGCGCCGGCTACGACCAGGAGTTCGAGGAAGCCCTCGCCGAGGCCGACGAGGCGATCCCCGAGACCCGCGCGCTCGCCCCCCAAGGACCTCCCGGCAAATTCGCCCTGCCGCTGCGCCGGCGCTTCCGCGTCACCGCCCGCTACGGGGTGCGCGGCAACTGGGTCGCCGGGCACCACACCGGCATCGACCTCGCCGTCCCCAAGGGAACCCCGGTGCACGCCGTCGGCGCGGGCACCGTCGTCCTGGCCCGCTGGTCGGGCGCGTACGGCAAGGCGGTGACGGTGCGGCTGCGGGACGGGCACTACGCGGTGTACGGGCACCTCTCCCGCATCTCGGTGCGTCAGGGGTCCCGCATCGGCACCGGCGACCGGATCGGCAGCAGCGGGGCCACCGGCCGGGCCACCGGACCCCACCTCCACCTGGAGATCCGGGCCCGGCGGGGCTATGGATCGGACGTCAACCCGGTCAGGTATCTCGCGAGACGCGGGGCCCGGCTGCTGTGAGGCGAGAGGCGCCGCCTCCGCAACAGGCGGCGCCTGCCCGGGGGGCGGCTCAGGCCCGAGCGGTGGGGCGCGGACGGCATGGCCGAGGCGCTGCGGGCCGTGGTCGCCTCGCGGCCGGCGTCATCCGCTCCGGACGCCTCGTGGACCGCACGCTGGACGGGCTCGCCTCCAGGGCCCGGTGACGCGGTACTTACCGTCGAGTAAGGTCTGCTTCCCGTCCCCACCCGAGGAGGCAGCATGCCGCTGGCACCCCGTTCCCCCCTGCTCCTGGCCGGTCTGCTGGCCGGGGCGGGGGTCGCTCATCTCGCCGCCCCGAAGCCGTTCGACGCCACCGTGCCGCGCGTCCTGCCCGGATCGCCGCGCACCTGGACGTACGCGAGCGGCGTGGTCGAACTGGCCCTGGCGGCCGGAGTGGCGCTGCCCCGCACCCGGCGCACGGCGGCGCTGGCCACGGCGGCCTTCTTCGTGGGGGTGTTCCCCGCCAACGTACAAATGGCCCTGGACTGGCGCGGCCGACCCGCACCGCTCAGAGCCGCGGCGATCGGGCGCCTTCCGCTCCAGGTTCCGCTGGTGATGTGGGCCAGGAACGTGGCGGGGAACGCCCGGTCCTAGCCCACGCTGCCGCGGCCCGCCACCGCGTCGGAGGTCGTCGTGGTGTGGGCCAGGCGCGCGGTGCGCGTCGGGACGTCGACCGTGTACGTGTCCACGGTCATGGCCCGCTCGGAGACCTTCAGGACCATGAAGCCCACGTCGGAGAAGTTCTGCCAGGTGGCGGGGTGGTCGAAGTGCGCCCTGCCGTCACCGGACTTGGCCGCCGCCCCGCAGACGATCTGGCGGGTGCCGGCCGTGCGGGTCGTGGGCTCCAGGATCTGGAGGGTGTGGTCGTGCCCGGACAGGATCAGGTCGGCCCGGCCGCACACCACCTGCTCGTACAGCTCCTTGAGGTGGACCCCGCTCGTGTAGTGCCCGATCACGAAGCCGTCGTACGAACCGGCGCTGCCGTGCTTCCCGTTGTTCAGGTAGGGGTGATGGCCGAGGACCACCTTCCAGCGGGCCCGGGACGCGGACAGCGCGGCGTCCAGCCACTGGCGCTGGGCGCGCATGTAGGGACCGTCCCACTTGTAGTGGGACGAGGTCTGGGCGACGGTCGAGGCGACCGGGTTGGTGTCGAGGGCGAAGAACTCCACCACCGGGTCGCCGCGGCCCGGGCTCTCGGCGGGCGGCAGCGTGACGTTGTAGTAGCGGCTGGGCATGTACCAGCGCGGTGAGGAGGCCGCGTAGGAGACCTCGCGGTCGCCGCGCGAGGGGTCACCGCCGCTGCCCGGGATCAGGCCCGAGCAGTCGTGGTTGCCCAGGACCATGAGCCAGGGGACGTCGATGCCGGTGTTGGGCGTCTCGAACTTCTCCTGGAACTCCGAGTCGTGGTCGGACTCGGGCCCGTTCTCGTAGATGTTGTCGCCCAGGCCGACGGCCAGCGAGATCCCCTCGGCACGGCACACCCGCCGGGCGGCCTCGGTGACGGCCAGCTGCTCCTCGCCGCCGGTGCCGGAGTCGCCGGTCACCAGGACGGCGAACTCCCCGTTGTGGTCGGGCCCGTCGGGGAACGGGAACTTCGTGACGCCCTGCGCCGCCGCGGCCTGCCGCGCGCCGAACGGCAGCGCGGCCAGCGCGGCTCCGGCGGCGGCAGCGCCCAGCAGCGTGCGCCGGTGCAGCGTGAGGGCCTGCGGGCCCCACCGCTCGGCGAGGTCCCGGGCCAGCGGCGGATCGGCGCGCAGCCACTGCTTCTCGGTCAAGTCCGCCCGCGGCGGCATCAGTTCGTCATCGCACATCAGAGCGTTCTCCCATATCGGCGCGGACAGCGGAAGACGATCAGGCGAATTGCCGGTGGCGGGCATCCGTACCCGTCGCGGACGGCCCCGTATCGTCACCGGCGTGGAGCTCAGACACCTGTCCGGATTTGTCGCCGTCGCCGAAGAACTGCACTTCGGCCGCGCAGCCGACCGCCTGCACATCGCCCAGTCGCCCCTGAGCCAGCAGATCAAGCTCCTGGAGCGGGACCTCGGGGTCAAGCTGTTCGACCGCACCACCCGCACCGTCCGCCTCACCCCCGCGGGACAGGCGCTCCTGGAGCCCGCCCGGCGGCTGCTCGCCGACGCCTCGGCGGTACGGCGCACGGTGCGGGCGGCGCATCTGGGCGAGGTCGGCCGGGTCAGCGTCGGCTTCGCCGGGGCCAGCAGCTACTCGGCGCTGCCGCTGCTCACCCGCGCGGTCAACTCCCAACTGCCGGGCATCGAGCTGGTGCTGGAGGGGCAGACCTACACGGGCGAGGCGTTGCGGCGGGTCGCCGACGGGACGCTGGACATCGGCTTCGTGGCGCTTCCCGTGCGGCGCGGCATCACCGCCCGCGTGGTGCGCATGGAACGGCTCGTGCTCGCCCTGCCCGACAGCCACCCCCTGGCCGCGCGCCCCGAGGTGCCGGTGAGCGAACTGGCCGACGAGCCCCTCGTGACGTTCCCGCTGTCACGTGAGTCCGCGGTGCGCGAGGCCATGGTGCAGGCCTGCCACGAGGCCGGGTTCGCGCCCCGGATAGTGCAGGAGGCCCCGGACTCGTACAACATGCTGGCCCTGGTGGGGGCGGGCGTGGGCCTCGCGGTGGTGGTGGAGTCGGCCCGCGACATCCATCTGGAGCACGTCGTGTTCCGGCCGCTGGCCGGGGACGACGTGCCGGTGCTTCCCATCGCGCTCGGCTGGCGCACCGGCAACCGGTCGGCGGCGCTGCACGCGGTGCTGCGGGTGGCCGAGGAGGTCCTGCCGGTGCCCGCCGACGCCCCGGATTCCGCTGGATGACGTCTCAGTGCGGGCCGTCATTGGTCTTGGACACCTCCTAATGGCGCAGGGCAGAGTGATCCAGGTCTCGCGACGGAGCGAGGACCGGTAGCCGGCCGCTCGGCTCCCTTCCCCGCCCCGCCACCTCGTCGCCCTCCGTCGCGGGATCTGCCGCCACGAGAGGACGCTCGTCATGCAGCAAGACGCCCCGGCCCCCGGGGAATCGAACGGTGCCCCGGCCCCGGGGGCACCTCAGGCCCCCGATCCCGCCCTCGCCCGCGAGGCGCGCCGCGCGGGCGTCACCGCGTTCGTCGGCACCACCATCGAATGGTTCGACTTCTACATCTACGGGTCCGCGTCGGCCCTGGTGCTCGGCAAGATCTTCTTCGCCGAGGCCTCACCGGCCGTTGGCACCCTCGCGGCCTTCGCCACCTTCTGGGTCGGTTTCCTCGCCCGCCCCCTGGGCGGACTGATATTCGGGCACTTCGGCGACAAGTACGGCCGCAAGAAAGCCCTGGTCACCACCCTGACCATGATGGGCGGCGCCACGTTCTGCGTGGGACTGCTCCCCGGATACGCGCAGATCGGCGCCGCGGCGCCGATCCTCCTCGTCCTGCTGCGCATGATCCAGGGCGTGGCGATGGGCGGCGAGTGGGGCGGCGCCGTCCTCATCGCCACCGAGTACGCCCCGCCGGGCCGCAAGCTGCTCTACGGCTCCTTCGCCCAGCAGGGCTCCCCGGTCGGCAACCTCCTGGCGACCCTCGCCTTCCTCGGCATGGCCCAACTGCCCGACGCGGCCTTCGAGTCGTGGGGCTGGCGCGTGCCGTTCCTGTTCTCCGCGGTCCTGGTCGCCGTCGGTCTGTTCATCCGGCTCAAGCTCGCCGAGACCCCCGAGATGCAGGCCGCCCTGGCCCGCAACAAGACCATCAAGCTGCCCATCAAGGAAGTGCTCACGCGCTCCCCGATGCTGGTCCTCCTCGGCGTGCTCGCCGGCACGGCAGGCGTCGCGATCACCTACGTCAAGACGACGTTCGCCCTCTCCTGGGCCACCGCCGACCTGGACTTCGACCGCACGACCTTCCTCACGGTCATCTCGCTCGCCCTGGTCGTGCAGGTGATCGTGCAGCCCTTCGGCGCCGTACTGGCCACCAAGTGGCCCGTGCGCAAGGCCGTGTTGTGGATGCTCGTCCCGGAATTCGTCCTGCTGCCGCTGATGTTCGTCCTCGTCGGGACGGGCGACTTCTGGCTCGCCGTCCTCGGCATGGGGCTCGCGACCTTCCCGCACGCCATGTACTACGCCGCGCTCGCCGGAATCCTCGCCCGCGTCTTCCCCGTCGAGGTCCGCTACACCGGCATGTCCCTGTCGTACCAGCTGTGCACGACCCTGTTCGCCGGGACCGCGCCGATCGTCTCGCAGTACCTGCTCACCACCTTCGACTCGATCTGGCCGGTCGTCGCCCTGGGCCTGGCCTACACCGTGCTCACCCTCGTCGGCGTGCTGCCCCTGCTGGCCCGCACCGGCGACCCGGCCGACGACACCGCCGAAGCCGCCAACCCCCGTACCGCACAGCCCGCCTGACCTGGAGCCACCTGTGTCCTCGCCGTCTCCCGTGAACTTCGCCGACCGCGATCCCGCCCTGCGCCCCCTGCTCGACCGCCTCCTGCCCGCCGACGACCGCGCCCGCGTCGAGCCCCTGCTCGCGGAGCTCGGCGAGCTGGCCGCGGGCGACCTCGACCGGCAGGCCGCCCTCGCCGACGCCCACCCGCCGCGGCTGATCCCGTACGCCCCCGACGGCACCCGCGTCGACGCGATCGAGTACCACCCGGCCCACGACCGCGCCGCCGCCATCGCCTACGAACGCTTCGGCCTCGCCGCGATGTCCCACCGGCCCGGCGTCCACGGCTGGCCCACCAAGATCCCGCACACCGTCAAGTACGCCCTGTCCTACCTCTACGTCCAGTCCGAGTTCGGCATGGCCTGCCCGCTGTCGATGACCGACTCGGCCGCCCGCATCCTGCGCCTGTTCGACCCCGAGCGGTACGCCGCCGAGATCGCCGCGCTCTCCTCCACGGACCCCGGACTCCGGGCCACCGGAGCGATGTTCATGACGGAACAGCAGGGCGGCACGGACGTCGGCCTGACGCGGACCCTGGCCACCGACCGGGGCACGCACTGGACGCTCACCGGCAAGAAGTGGTTCGCGTCCAACCCCGCCGCCGACGTGATCCTCACCCTGGCCCGCGTCCCCGGGCAGGGCGAAGGGACGCGGGGGCTTGGCATGTTCCTCGTCCCGAGGCTGCGGCCCGACGGCACCCGTAACGCCGTCCGCATCGACCGCCTCAAGGACAAGCTCGGCTCGAAGTCCATCGCGAGCGGCGAGGTGACCCTGGAGGAGGCGTACGCGACCCCGGTCGGCCGACTCACCCATGGATTTCGGCAGATGGCCGAGATGCTCAACGTCTCGCGCCTGTCCAACGCCATGCGCGCCACCGCCCTGATGCGCCGCGCCGTCCGCGAGTCGCTCGACCACACCCGCGCCCGCCACGTCTTCGGCAAGCCCCTCTTCGACCAGCCCCTGATGCGCGCCACGCTCCTGCCGATGATCCTCGACACGGAAGCCGCGCTCGGCCTGGTCCTGGAGGCCGCGGCCCGCCTCACGGCCGCCGACGACGGGGACGAACAGGCCCAGGCGCTGGTCCGCGTCCTCACCCCGCTCGCCAAGCACACCCTGTGCAAGCGCGCCCGCACGGTCACCGGCGAAGCCATGGAGATCCGGGGCGGCAACGGCTACATCGAGGACTGGGTCAACCCCCGGCTCGTGCGCGACGCCCACCTCGGATCCATCTGGGAGGGATCATCGAACGTCATCGCGCTCGACGTGCTGCGCTGTATGCGCCGCATCGGCTCCCACCGTACGCTCGCCGACACCTACGGCGACCGCGGCCCGGCGAAGGACCGCTGGGAACTCCTCCGCGCGCAGGGCGATGCCCTGCTCGAACTCCCGGCGCAGGAGCAGGAGACGAGGATGGGCCGGTACGCCGACCGGCTCACGCACGCCGTCATGGCGACGCTCCTGCACGACCAGGCGGAACACGAGGCGAGGACCACCGGCAACGGCCGCGCGCTCCTGGTGTCCAGCGCCTACGCGGCTCTCCTCGACGACCCGGACTGCCTGCCCCGTACCGCCCTGGACCACCTGGCCGAACTGGCCGAGGGTGGACAGATCCCGCTCGCCACGGCCGAGGAGTCCGCCGCACATGTCCGCTGAGCCCCGCCCCGCGTCCCCGCTGGACCCCGCATCTCCGCGTGGCCCCGCATCCCCGCACGGCCCCGCATCCCCCTTGGCCGGAATGAAGGTCGTCGACCTCTCCAAGATCCTCGCCGGTCCCTACGTCACCATGTCCCTCGCCGACCTGGGCGCCGACGTCATCAAGGTCGAGCACCCCCAGGGCGGCGACCCGACCCGCGCCTGGGGCCCGCCCTTCAACGGCCCCGACGCCACCTACTACCTGGCGGCCAACCGCAACAAGCGCTCGGTGACCCTGGACCTCAAGTCCCCCGAGGGGCAGGAGGCCGTCCACCGGATGCTCGCCGACGCGGACGTGATGGTGGAGAACTTCCGCCCCGGCAGCTCCCTGGCCGAGGTCTTCGACTACCGCACCCTCAGCGAACGCTACCCGCGCCTGGTCCTGCTCCACATCTCGGCGTTCGGCGACACCGGACCGCTGCGCGACGAGCCCGGGTACGACATGGTCGCCCAGGCGAGCGCGGGCCTGATGTCCCTCACGGGCGAGCCGGACGGCCCGCCCGTCAAGGCCGGTTACGCGATGGGCGACCTGGGTGCCGCCCTGTTCGGCCTCATCGGCGTCACCTCGGCGCTCGTCGAGCGGGAGCGCACGGGACGCGGCCAGTACGTCACGACCTCCCTGTACGAGTCCCAGCTCGCCCTGCACATCAACTGGGCCACCGGCTACTTCGCCACCGGGGAGCGGCCCACCCGGCTCGGCTCCGGCCACCCGAGCCTCGTGCCGTACCAGGCCTACGCGGCCTCCGACGGGCACTTCGTGATCGCCGTCGGCAGCGACGGCCTCTTCCGCCGCCTGAGCGAGACGCTCGGCCACCCGGAGTGGGCCGACGACCCGCGCTTCGTCACCAACCGTGCCCGCGTCACCCACCGCACGGCCCTCAACGCCAAGCTGGAGGCGGTCCTCGTCGACGAGACCGTGGCCCACTGGTGCGCGCTGCTCAAGCCGCGCGGTGTGCCCGTCGCCCCCATCCGCACCCTCGACGAGGTCTACGACTGCCCGCAGACCGAGGCGCTCGGCATGGTCCAGAAGGTCGACCACCCCGACGTGGGCCCGCTCCAGCAGGTCGCCTTCCCCGTCAGCTTCGGCGGCGAGCGCCCCGCGGTGCGCACCGCGCCGCCCACCCTCGGCCTGCACAGCAGGGACGTACTCGCCGAACTCGGATACGAGGAGGCGGACATCGACCGTCTGCTCGGCCACCCGCGCCACCACCCGCAGAACCAGCAGAATTCGCAGAACCCGCAAGGAGCCTGACCATGCCGTTCCCCGCTCTCGACGCCGTCGACCCGTTGAACCTGGAGGCCCTGCTCACCGACGAGGAGCGCGCCGTGCGCGACACGGTCCGCCAGTACCTCGACGCCAAGGTGGAGCCGCACATCGCCGACTGGTTCGAGTCCGGCGAGCTGCCCGACCTGCCCGAACTCGCCAGCGCATTCGGCAAGATGGGCCTGCTGGGCATGCACCTGGAGGGCTACGGCTGCGCCGGGATGTCGGCGCGCGCGTACGGCATCGCCTGCCGCGAACTGGAGGCGACCGACTCCGGCCTGCGCTCCTTCGTCTCCGTACAGGGCTCGTTGGCCATGTTCGCCCTGCACCGCTTCGGCTCCGAGGAGCAGAAGCGGGAGTGGCTGCCGCGGATGGCGGAGGGCTCGGCCATCGGCTGCTTCGGCCTGACCGAACCCGACCACGGCTCCGACCCGGCCGCCATGACCACCCGCGCCCGCCGCGACGGCGACGACTGGGTTCTCGACGGCCGCAAGATGTGGATCACGAACGGTTCGGTGGCGGCCGTCGCCGTCGTCTGGGCGCGGACCGAGGACGGCGTACGCGGCTTCGTCGTGCCCACCGACACCCCCGGATTCTCGGCTCCCGTCATCAAGCACAAGATGTCACTGCGCGCGTCCGTCACCAGTGAACTCGTCCTGGACGCGGTCCGGTTGCCGGCCTCCGCGCGGCTCCCCGAGGCGCGCGGTGTCGGCGCCCCGCTCACCTGCCTGAACGAGGCGCGCTACGGCATCGTCTGGGGTGTCACGGGCGCGGCCCGCTCGGCCTGGCGGTCGGCGCGCGACTACGCCCTGGAGCGCGAACAGTTCGGCAGGCCGATCGCGGGCTTCCAGCTGACGCAGCAGAAGCTGGTGGACATGGCCCTGGAGCTGCACAAAGCGACACTGACCGCCCTGCACCTGTCCGCCCTGAAGGACTCGCCCGCCGGAGTCCACCCTGCGCAGATCAGCTTCGGCAAGCTGAACAACGTACGCGAGGCCATCGAGATCTGCCGCGCCGCGCGCACGATCCTCGGCGCGAACGGCATCTCGCTGGAGTATCCGGTGATCCGGCACGCCAACAACCTGGAGTCCGTGCTGACGTACGAGGGCACGAGCGAGATGCACACGCTGGCCCTCGGCCAGGCGCTCACCGGTCACGCGGCCTTCCGCTGACCGTGGCGGCCGCTGCCTCAGGTGCCGAGTCCGTGCAGCGCGGCGCTCACCAGCGTCTGGACGCCGGGCAGCAGGACCGAGGGGTCCGGGGCGAACAGGGGGCTGTGGTTGCCCGGCACCCCGGTGATCTTCTCGCGGAGTCCCTGACCCGGGGCGGCCTGCCAGGTGGCCTCGGGCGTGGAGGGCACGAACCAGAAGTCGTAGGGCACTCCGGTGGGCGCGAGGAGGGAGAAGTCCTCGCTGCCCATCGCGGGCCCGAAGTCGAGCACGCTGTTCGTGCCGAACAGTTCGCGATGGACGGCCGCGACCTCCGCGTCCAGAGCGGCGTCGTTGACCGTGGCGGGGAAGCCGGCTCCGGTGGTCACCTCGGGCGGCGTCGGACACCCGGCGGCGTGGCACTCCCCTTCGACGATGCGGCGAATGGCGGACAGGACCCGCTCGCGCACCTGCACGTCCTGCGTACGCAGGCTCAGCCCGAGCCGGGCCTCCGAGGGAATGATGTTGGGCCGCTGGCCGGCGTTGAACTGCCCCGTGGTGAGGACGACCGTGTCCGTCGCGGACACCTCGCGGGAGACGACGGTCTGCAGCCGCGTGACGATGTAGGCGGCCGTCACCACCGGATCGACGGTGGATTCGGGCCGTGAGCCGTGGCCACCGACGCCGTGCACCACGATGTGCACGTCGTCCGCGGCCGACATGATCAGCCCAGGGGTGTGGGAGACGAAGCCGGCGGGGCCGGGGGCGACATGCTGGCCGAAGACGGCGTCGGGGCGGGGGAAGCGTTCGTGCACCCCGTCGTCGACCATGGCCTTGGCGCCGCCGCCCGCTTCCTCGGCGGGCTGGCCGATGATCACGAGGGTGCCCGTCCAGGTCTCGCGGGCGGCCGCGAGTGCTGCGGCGGCGAAGGCCAGCCAGGTGATGTGCATGTCGTGGCCGCAGGCGTGCATGACACCGTCGACGGTCGAGGCGTACGACAGTCCCGAGGTCTCCGTGACGGGCAGCGCGTCCATGTCGCCGCGCAGCCACACCACGGGCCCGTCGCCGTTCTCCAGGACACCCACGACGCCGGTGCCGCCCACGCCGGTGGTCACCGCGTACCCGGCGCCGCGCAGCCGTTCGGCGATGACCCCGGCGGTGCGGTGCTCCTGGAAGGAGAGCTCGGGGTGGCGATGCAGGTCCTGGTAGAGAGCCTCGAGGTCGCGCGTCTTCACCCCCGAGGTCACGTCCAGGGCCAGGTTCGCTGTGGTGGCTGCCGGGGGCATGCGGCTCCTTGCGTCGGAGGAGATCGAGGCAATCGAGGTACGGGTCACCCTCCCCGCCACCCTCGCACAGGCCGTCCGGCCCAGCAGGAGCGCTCTCGATGGGTGCCGCAGGTGACAAAGTGCGAAAATCGTGCCAGATCCCCCAGGAGGAGTGTGGTCAGCGTGTCCCGGAACCGCCGCCTGATCCTGGCCTCACCGGCCGAGGTCTGGAGCCTGCTGTCCGACGGCCACCGGTACGGGGAGTGGGTGACGGGAACGCAGGAGGTCCTGGCCGCGGACCCGCACTGGCCGGCGGTGGGCGCCCGCCTGCGGGTGCGGGTCGGCGTCGGCCCGCTGGTCCTGGACGACACCGTCGTCGTCCGCATCAGCGAACCGGAGAGCCGCCTGCAGCTGGAGGCGAAGGCGGGTCCTTTCGGCGCGGCCCGCATCGCCATGAACCTGATCCCCTGGGGCGAGCACACCCTTCTCATCCTTGACTGGCACCCGCTGCGAGGCCCGGGAACCCGCATGCACGGCCTGCCCGTGGACTATGTGGTCGCGGTCCGCAACGGCATGATGCTGACAAAACTGGCTCGAATCGCGGTGGCCGAACACGGCCGAAACGCCTGAGAAGAGAGCGGCGGCCTCATGGGCCAAAGCGCACGTTTTGCAGTACTGGAAAAGCGAAGGGTGTGCCGTTAGTGGCGTCTTACGCGGGGGGAATACTGATGAAGTCTCTTGTTGTGCAGATCGTCGTGATTGTCGCGGCCTTCTGCATTGTTCTCCTCGCCCTCGGATCTGGCTTCGGGGTGGTGGAGTTGGGCATCTGGGGAATTGCTCAGGTCGCTCTCATCGACGTCAGAGAGCGAAGACCCGCCGTGCGTTGCCGGACAGGAACAGCTCCGTGGTCTGCTCGTCCAGGTCCAGTTCCGCCAGGTGCTCCAGCGCCTTGGCCGGCGTGATCATGGGGTAGTTGGAGCCGAACAGCACCTTCCCGCGGCCCCGGCCGCGCAGGTAGTCGACCAGCTCGGGCGGGTAGCGGCGGGTGGTGTAGGCGCTGGTGTCGATGTGGACGTTGGCGTGCTTGTCGGCCACCGCGATCATCTCGGTGGTCCAGGGGTATCCGATGTGGCCGCAGACGATGGTCAGTTCGGGGAAGTCGAGCGCGACCTGGTCGATGTACGGGATGGGTCGGCCGGTCTCGGAGGGGCGCAGCGGACCGGTGTGCCCGACCTGGGTGCAGAACGGGATGCCGAGCTCGACGCAGGCGGCGTACAGGGGGTAGTACAGCCGGTCGGTGGGCGGGAGTTGCCACAGCCAGGGCACGATCCGCAGGGCCGCGAAGCCGAGTTCCTCCACCGCGCGGCGCAGCTCCCGCACGGCCCGGACGGGTCGGGTGAGGTCGACGCCGGCCACTCCGCGCAGCCGTCCGGCGGACCGGGCGACGAACTCGGCCACCTCGTCGTTGCTGATCAGCGGCCCCTGCGGCCCGTACCAGGCGGCCGAGAGGCCGGTCTCGACGTCCGCCGCGGCCAGCGCGGCCACGGTGACCTCGACCGGCAGCGGCTCCTCCAGCAGCTCCATCCCCGTCCACCGACGCAACGACTCGAACATCTCGTGGTTGGAGTGGCGGAGCGTGGGGTGCTGCATCCACGCATCGACGACCGGCACAGGCTCCCTGCCTCTCTCCGTACGCCGCCGCCGGGCACGACACCGACAGCGGCTAAGCGACCGCTTACCCGGGACGATAGCCGCAACGCGCCGTGCGCAGCCACCCTTTGGGCAAGCGACGACAGGCCGCTCCCTTCCGGGCCCTGGTTACGCTTCCGCTGTGGATCTCTACTTCGACCCCGTGGCCCGGCTCGGCGACGCGCGCCCGTTCTTCCGCGGGACGTGGCCCGACCGGAAGTGGCTCAACGTGCCCGGACCCTTCTACGGGGCGGACACCGACAACTGCGGCACGGGCCGGATCCACGCGCCGGGCCTCGTGCTCTACGAGGGCGAGTACTTCACCGAGTACGTCTACCGCCAACCTCGAACGCCGGACGAGCTCCGGCAGTTGGTCGACGCCGCCGAGGCGGAGGCCTTCGGCGGCTACGGCTGTGACGGCGACGCGCACTGGACGCCGACAGCCGTACGGCAGTGGTGGCGCGACAGGGGGCAGATCCGCCAGTACCTCGCGGAGGGGCGCGAGAAGTGGGAGGCGGACGACGCCGCATCGGGTCAGGGCACAGCCGCTGCCGCCCGCGACTACGCCGCGTACCTCGACGGCGAGTCGGCCGCGCACCTGCGGATCTATCTCTTCTGGCTCGAGGAGCGCCGCTCGCCGGTGCCGGGGGAGCGACTGCCACAGCTCTGAGGGAAACTCTGCCGGGCCCGGTGCAACACGCCAACTGACCTTTCATGCCGGAAAGTTGATGTAATCGGAAGGCATGCCCAGTACGCTCCGTGCGACATCGACCACCCGCCGCACAGCGGCCACTTACGGCACGGGGGTAAGCCGGTGAGCCGGGAGCTGGGATTCGAGGGGCTCATCGAGGACGGCGGGTTCTTTCCCAGGCTCCTCGGCCGGAACGCCCGGGGGCGCGACGAGAAGCTTCTGTACGGGCCCGACCTGCCCGTCGTGCTGCTCACCGGCGGCCCCGGCATGGGCAAGCAACGGCTCCTGGAGCTGCTGCGCGACCGGTTCGGGCGCAAGGTGCCGGTGGCGTACGTGGACTGCGCGGACGCGCGGTACGCGGAGGAGGCCGCCCGGCGGCCGCCCTGCCGCTCGGAGACGACGGAGACGATGTACGACGTCGCCCTGCGCATGAGTGAGTGGGAGGGGCCCGGCGGGGCGCTGCCCACGCCCCGCTTCTTCGCCGGGATGGCGGCGGTGGCGGCCGGCGCACGGCTGCGGCGGCGCGAGCTGGAGCAGGAACTGGCCCGCTACCGGGCGCTGTTGCAGCCGCGCAAGGCGCTCGGCCGGTTCATGCGCAACGTGCTGACCGGCTACCTCTCCGCGCTCGCCGGGGTGGTCGCCCCCGCGGCGGCGCCGCTGGTGGGCGCCGCGCTCACGGAGTTCCTGGAGAAACTGGCGAGCACCGGCGCCGAACCGGTGCGCGCCACCTACGGCGACTATCCCGGCGCCGTGGGCAGCGCGGGTACCGGCCTGCGGCTGCTCGCCCACGACTTCCAACAGGGCGGCGAGGAGAGGAAGTTCGCGGAAGGCTTCCTCTTCCGTGCGCTGCGCGAGGACCTGGACGCCGCCTACACCGGAATCGGCGCCGCGCTCACCCGGGTCGGCCGCCCCGCCGTACTGCTCCAGCACGCCAACTGGCCGGTGGGCCGGGCACTTCTGGCGGCGGCGCTCACCGACCGGGCCGACGGCCACCGCGAGCGCACGGTGCTCGTGGCGAGCGAGCGGATGGCCGAACCGCTGTTCCTGGCCGACGAACCGCGCACCGAGGGCCTGGCCGGCTACCGGCCGGATCAGGACGAGCCGCCCGGCTGGCAACGGCTCATCGCACGCGGCCGGTTGGGGCAGGGCGTGCTGCTGGTGCGGATGCCGCGGCTGACCACCGAGCACATCCACAAGGAGCTGCAGCAGCACACGGGTGGCGCACCGGAGGCGGCGCGGCTGCGCCGGGCGCAGAGCGCGGTGCACCGGCTGACCTGCCGTCGGCCGCGGATGGTGCAGCGGCTGGTCGAGGCGGCCGGGGAGCTGCCGGAGCTGGACAACGACCGCGAGCTCCTCGACCAGCCCGCGGGGCTCGACGGGGAGCCGCGCGCCGTACGGGACGTGCTGCTGGCCGAGTTGGTGCTCCGACAGCTGCCCGAGCGGCTGCCCGTCGAGCACACCGACCGCTGGCTGGACCTGCTGACCCAGCTGTCGGTCGCCCACACCGGGGACTGCGCCCGAGCCCTGCTGCGCGGCCCGCAGCTGGAACAGCTGGCCGGCGGGCTCACCGCGGACGAGGTGGGGCGCTATCTGCTCGAAAGCGGCTGGCCCGTCTGCGAGCGGCACTTCATCGGCGACTTCGGCCTGCGGCAGCTGCTGATGAGCAGGCTGCACGGGCCGCCGGACGCGGGCGGCGAATGGCGCCGCAACCACAGCCTGCTGCACGCCCACTACCGCAGCCGCCCCGAATCCCCCGACCGGGCCTTCGGCACCACAGCGGCCCACGGCCTCAACCACGACCTGGTCGCCAACGGCCCCGAGCGGGCCGTGCACCACCTAGCCGCCAAGTTCCCGTTGGACGGAGTGGGCGCGGAGGAGTGGTGCGACCAGCTGCTCGCGCTCGCCCAGGCCCCCTCGCCCGGCGGCCACGACGAGCGGCACGCGCGCATGAGGGTCGCCCGGGTCGACGGCACCAAGCTGGAGCGCCAGCTGGACGAGCTGCTGCACGCCGTGTGGCTGTGCGAGGAGCGCACCCGGCCGCCGGACATCGCCGCGGCGGACCGCATGGCGCAGCTGCTGCGGGAGCTGGCCCGGGAGTACGCCGGGGCCGCGCCCGTGCTGACCGCGCGGGCCGGTCGCTGGGATCGCCGCGCCCGCAACCGGCAGCCGCTGCAGTCCTGTTCCTGTACGGCCCACATCGGAGAGGGGAACTGAGCGGATGTTGCAGAGCGCCGCCGACTGGCTGCACGAGCAGCTGTGGAACACGCTCCTGAAGAAGATCATCACCTGCGCGGTGGCGGCCCTCCTCGCGTTCGGGGCGTACGTCCTGGTCTCACGGCTGACCGAGGGGGCGGGCAGCTGCGCCGACGGCGTCACCGAGTCCGGCGGCGAGTGCATCGGCGTCAACGGCTCCGGCTACGACTTCGGGGAGCCGGAGATAGCCCCGGTCGCGGCCCGGATCGCCCAGGAGAACCGCCGCATCGACGAGCAGCCGCACGTCACCGTGGCGATGATGCTCCCGCTCCAGCCCGACTCGCGGGCCGAGCGGCGCCAGCTGCGCAGCGAGCTTCAGGGTGCCTTCCTGGCGCAGTACCGCGCCAACAGGGAGCCGGGGAAGCCGGTGGTGCGCCTGGTCCTGGCCAACCCCGGCAAGGACTTCCTGCGGCAGGACGAGGTGGTGCCCGACCTGGTGCGGATGGCCCGCTCCGAGCGGGACAACCTGCGCGCGGTGACCGGGTTCAACCTCTCCCTGGACGCCACCAGGGAGGCGGTGCACAGCCTCACCGAGCAGCAGGTGCCGGTCCTGGTGGCCAGGGCGTCGGCGAGCACCCTCGCCAACCGGGAGAGCAAGGACGGAACGTACGACTTCAGGGGCCTCGCCCGCATCATCCCCACCAACGAGGAGCAGGCCCGGGCGCTGGCCGCCTACAACGGCAGCCGCAAGGACCGCCAGACGGTGCTGGTCCGCGACACCCGCCCCGACCCTTACGTACGCTCACTCGCCCGCGCCTTCCAGCGGCTCCCGGAGGACGGCCCGCCCGGCCCCGACGACATGACCTTCACGTCCCCCGGAGTCGCCGACCCGGGCGACGTCGACAACCAGTTCCGGCCGACCGTCAACACGATCTGCAACTCGGGCGCGGACACGGTCTACTTCGCGGGCCGCTCGACACATCTGCGGCTGTTCCTCAAGCGCCTGGCCAAGGAGGCCTGCGCGGAGCGGAGGTTCACCGTGGTCTCCGGCTCGGACGCGGCCTCGCTGAACAACCGGATGACCGACGCGGACTGGGCCGAACTCCGCGACAGCTCCGGCACACCCCGCCTGACCGTGCAGTACGCGGCGCCCGCCCACCCCGATTCCTGGCGCACCGAGGTGCGGGAATGGCAGAAGCGCGAGGAGAAACGCACCGGCAAGAAACCGCCCGCCTCCAAGGCCCCCGGCTCGCTGCGCGACCCGATGGCCGAGCTGGCGGGACTGGAGGCCACGGTCACCGCCCTGAAGGCGGCGGACCGCGACATCGGCGAGGTGCAACTGGGCGACTCCCGCACCATGATGGTGCACGACGGGGTACGCACCGCGGTCGAGGCGATCCGCGGCGCGAAGCCCACCGGGCAGCCGACCCCCTCCGCCGAACAGGTGGGCAACCGCTGGGCCACGATGCAGTCGAAGAACCGCGTGAACGGCACCAGCGGCCGCATCTGCCTCACCAAGGCAGGCAACCCGTACGACAAGCCGCTGGCGGTGGTCGAGCTGAAACCGGGCACGAAGGCGGGCCCGGGCACACTGGAGTTCGTGGGCCTGGCCTGGCCGACGGGCAGACCACAGCCGGAGGACTGTGTCGTACGGGGCGGCTAGAAGCTAGAAGGAGGAGGCGGCGGCGGGGCGTCAGTGGATGACGTCGAAGACGTTCTTCTGGAGGCCGTTCGCGTATGCCTCGTGCTCGACGAGCTTCAGCCTCTGGGTGTCCTTGTCCGTGTCGCTGAACAGCCGCTTGCCCGCGCCCAGCAGCAGCGGGAAGACGAGCAGGTGGTAGCGGTCGATGAGACCGGCGTCGGAGAGGTTGCGGTTGAGGGTGGCGCTGCCGTGCACGATGATCGGGCCGCCCTCGGTCTTCTTCAGG
Organism: Streptomyces sp. NPDC054047; assembly: GCF_055585065.1. Lineage (NCBI taxonomy): Bacteria > Bacillati > Actinomycetota > Actinomycetes > Kitasatosporales > Streptomycetaceae > Streptomyces > Streptomyces sp. NPDC054047. The sequence continues at coordinate 305,856 of NZ_JBVJKV010000013.1, forward strand.
GTGGCCACGTCGTCGAGGGAGCGCAGGATGGTGGTCTCGCCCCAGTCCGACACCAGGTCGCCGTCGGTGAGGCTGGTGGAGACGACGTACTTCGGCATCACCTTGTAGTCGGCGAACTCCTCCATGCCCGGCCAGACGGGGCTGAACGCCTCGTAGCTGACTCGGCCGAGCAGCAACGCCGCGGCCTCCTGCTGCTCCCGGCCCTTGATCTCGTACGCCTCCGGGACGAACTCGATGTCCTTGAAGGTCCAGCCGGAGTTGCGATACCCGGGCTCGCCGCCCGGAGCCTCCACGACGCCGTCGAGCGAGACGAAGGCGGTGCTGATCAACGTACGCATCTCAAGATCTCCTGGTTGATTGTGGCTCTGCCGCTTGCTGCCGCTTCATCTTCGCGGTCACAGGGGTACTGACTGCGGCATACGCGGGAACTCATCGGTGGCGGCCGGCGCGAACAGGGTCGCCTCCGGACGGAATCAATGCTTCCAGCGCCGAGCGGTCCTCAATCACCCGTTCGTGCGACAACGCTGGGCAGGGCCCCGGGAATTCGACCCGGCCGCAGAGCGCATGCGCGGCCTGATTCCCGATGGGCATGGTCGTCTCGGAGGTCGGAAAGGCGTTGTCCGCCCCTGCCCGCTCGTTCTACCCTGGCGCCGAGGCCCGCCCCCAGCCCCCGGAACGGCCCGACCGCACCGCTCACGCTCCGGCGCCGGGCGGCAGGCGCGTCGGCAACTCAGGCTGCCGGTTCCGTACTCCTTGCAGCGGACGCACGGACACCGGCCTGTCCCACCGGTTGTTGCACCAGGGGGCCACTCCCGCGGTTCCCCGGTCAGCAGCCGGTGCGGACACCTGCTCCTGGGGCGTCAGGGGGAGCCTGCCCCCGGGAGCGCCGCGGCCGCCGCCGCCGAATTCGGCGGCGGCCGCAGGCTCCGACAGCACTGTCCGCTGCCTGGAGCACACCCCGCATACCCGCCATCCACGGCCCGACACCCCTCTGCGGCGAGCGGGCGCTCGAAGTGGTGCGGTGAGCGGTGGCGTGATGAGTGGGCGGGCCGGGCCGCGGGGAGCAGTCGATGTCGGGCTTGCCATGCTTCGTCCGGTGCCGATCGTCTTCCCGCTGCCGCTCATGGGATGAGCAGCGGATACGGTGCACTGGTGACTGATGGGGAGGGAACGGTGCCCGGGACCGCGCTGCTGATTGCGGCGGCGCCGGTCGGCAAGGCCCGTATGGTGGATGCGGCCTCCGTGCTGCCCGTGCTCGCGGCGGTGTCGCCCGCGGTGCTCGCGGGGACCGCGACGGCGAGCGTCGTGGAGCTGGCGGACCCGCTGGACCCGCAGACCGTGCTCACCCGGCTGCGCGCGGCCGCGATGGCGCCGGGGCCTTTGACGGTGTACCTGGTCGGGCAGTTGCATCTCGATCGCCGTCAGCAACTCCAGCATGTGGCGCTCGCGCGGACCACGGCGGCGACGGTGCGCTACACCGGATTCCCCTGGCACTGGATCGCCCAGGAGCTGCGGCTGCGCGCGCCGGGCAGCACGACCGTCATCGCCGATCTGCACGCCGACACGGACAGCTGGCAGCAGTTGGCGCGGCGCCCCCTGGAGGTGGGGGCGGGCGTGGCGCTGTACGGGCGGATCGCCCCGTCGCCCGGCCGGCGTGCCGTCGCGACGCCCTCGTACATGAAGGCGCTGGCCACGGTCCTGCGCAGCGGACACCGGCCGCCGCTGCCGGACCTGCATCAGCACGTCGCCGCCCAGGTGTTGGAGGAGAGCGCGACCGACATCGTGCTGTCCGCCGACCCTGCCGCCGCTTTCCACGCGGGCGGTCACGGGGGTATGCCCAACTTGGTGCCGGTGCCGGTGCCGGTGCCCGCCCAACAGCAGGGCCCCACACCGGGTGCGGCCCCTTCCGCGCCCCCATCCACGACGCCGCCGACCACCGCTTCCGACCCGCACGCGGCCATCACCAAGGCCGTGGAAGCGGGGCGGCACGGCGAGGCCGCGGCCATGGCGGCGGCCTGGGAGCGGGAGGCGCTGCGTACGCACGGGCCCTCCTCGCTCGAGGTGGTGCACTGGATGGAGGTCCGCGGACATCTGGCGATCTTCGCCAAGGACCCGGCCCGCAGCTGCGAGATCTGGCTCGCCGTGGTCTCCACCCGCATCACGGCAGGCCAGGCCCCCGACGCCCCGGACGTCGAGGCCGCCGCGGACCTGGCCCACCACCAGTGGGAGCAGATCCGCGACCCGGACACCGTGCGCGAACTCGGCCCGGCGCTGGTCGCGTTGCGACGCCGTGTGCCGGGCCGCCAGCGCGGCACGGTGAACCTCGTCCAGCAGCGCCTCGTGCAGTTCCACACGCAGGTCGGCTGAGCGCCGGGTGGGCGACCAGGCGCCCACGCCCACCCGGACGGGCGTCTAGGCGCCCGTACCCCGACCCTCGTTGTTCGGTGCGCCGAACCACGACGGCAGGTGGTCGAGCAGATCCTGCTGATCGTCGCCGACCCACGCCACATGGCCGTCAGGCCGCAGCAGCACGGCAGGCACGTCCAGTTCCTCGCTGACGTCGACGACATGGTCGATCCGGTCGGCCCACCCGGCGACGGAGAGCCTGCCGGTCTGGTCGAGCAGCAGGCCGCGCCCCTCGTGCATCAGCTCGTAGAGACGGCTCTGCTTCAGCTGTACGTCCCGCATGCGCAGGCCGAGCAGTTCGTGGCCCTCGCCGAAGTCGTAGCGGACGTCGACCGCGGTGATCATCCCGGTCACGTACCGGTTGACCTCCTCGAAGTCCATCAGCTTGGAGAACAGCTCGCGCAGCGCGGTCGCACCCGGATCGGTCCCCAGGAGCGTGATCTGCGCGCGGGTGTTGTCCAGGACGCGGGCGCCCACCGGGTGCCGTTCGCCGTGGTAGGTGTCGAGGAGCCCCTCCGGCGCCCAGCCGTTGACCGCCGCGGCCAGCTTCCAGCCGAGGTTGAACGCGTCCTGCACACCGAGGTTGAGCCCCTGCCCGCCGGTCGGCGGGTGGATGTGCGCCGCGTCACCGGCCAGAAGGACCCGGCCGACCCGGTAGCGCTCGGCCTGCCGTGTGGCGTCGCCGAACCGGGAGAGCCAGCGCGGCGAGTGCACGCCGAAGTCGGTGCCCGCGATCGCCTGTAGCCGCTGCTTGAAGTCGTCGAGCGTCGGCTCGACCGCCCGGTCCTCGGCGACCCCGTCGGCGGGGACGACGACGCGGTACAACCCGTTCTCGCTGGGCGCGATTCCGAAGCGCAGCTGGGTCCTGCGGACTTCCTCGACGACGGCGGTGATCGTCGCCAGGTCCGCGGTCAGCTCCATCTCGCCGAGGAGCGTCTCGACCGTGGCGGGCAGGCCGGGGAAATCGACGCCGAGCAGCTTGCGCACGGCGCTGCGGCCGCCGTCGCACCCGACGAGATAGCGCGAACGCAGCTGGGTGCCGTCCGCGAGGTCGACACTCACCCCTTCCTCGTCCTGGCGCAGCCCGACCACTTCGCTGCCGCGCCGGATGTCGGTGTCGAGCTCGACGGCACGCTCGTGGAGCAGCCGCTCGGTGACCGGCTGCGGAGTGGCGACGCCGTACGGGTGACCCGTGTCCAACCGGTCGGGCCACGGCTTCATGATGCCGCCGAACAACCCGCCGACCTGGAACTTCTCATTGACCGCCAGGAACCGCTCCAACAGGCCACGCTGGTCCATCACTTCGACGCTGCGCGCGTGCAGGCCCTGCCCGCGGGACTGCGGGGTCGCCTCCGTCAATTTCTCCAGCACGACGGTGTGCACACCGTGCAGGCGCAGCTCGCTCGCCAGCATCAGACCGGTCGGACCGCCGCCGACCACGATTACGTCAATCACGTGAGACCCCCATTCACGAAGTTGGTTTCGACGTTGAGGACGTGCCGGAATGGCGACGACAACACACGCACTTCGTGACTCTCATTTCGCTGAGTTCTGCCTTAGGCCGATGATTCTGCGGTATGACCCGGGTCTTGCCGCAAGGCCCCCCATGCGCTATAAGTTGAGAGTGGCAAGGAGCGCGGACGCTCCTTGCCTTTGTTGTGTGCGGCCCCAAAAACCGTTGACGATGCGTCTCATGGCGCGTCTCATGACGTGTCGAGCATGCGCCGGGCGCCATCCAGGACCGGCTTGTCGACCATCTGTCCGTCGACCGCGGTGACCGATTCCCCGGCTTCCAGGACGGACCGGGCCCACCGCAATTCCCGCCTCATGCGTACGTCACCTCGGCGGTGGCGTGCCGGGCTTCGCGGTGGGTGGCGATGCGCAGCTCGGCGCGGTCGTCGGAGGGTGTGCCGCAGGCCGCCAGGTGCTCGCCGGCGAACACCGGCCGCCGGAGCCGGTAGGACAGCGTGGCCACCCGCCGTGCGGGGGCGTTGCGGCGGGCCAGCTCCAGCATGAGCAGGGCCAGCAGCGGGCCGTGCACGACGAGGCCGGGGTAGCCCTCTTCGCCCCGGCAGTAAGGGGCGTCGTAGTGGATGCGGTGGGCGTTGGCGGTCAGGGCGCTGAACCGGAAGAGCAGCGTCGGGTCCGGGCGCAGGGGCAGCTGCCAGGGTGCGTCGGCGTCCGGGAGCGCGGAGGTGTCGAGGACGACGGGGTGCTGACCCGCGGTGCGTCCGGAGCGGTAGACGATGTCCTGTTCCTCGACCAGGCAGGCGCGGCCGTGCTGGCGGAACTCGCGGCGCTCGGTGACGAAGAGCATCTCCCCGGTGTGGCCGTGCTTGGCGGTGACCGAGCTGAGGCTGCTGACGCGTTCGGCGGGCTCGCCCAGGCGCAGCGGTTCGGTGATCTCGCAGCGGCCGCCGGCCCACATGCGCTGCCGGTGGGGGAGAGGGGGCAGGAAGTGGCCGTGCAGGGGGTGGCCGTCGGCGCCCAGTTCGCGCTGTGCGGGGAAGCCCAGGAAGTAGAGCCACTGCCACAGCGGAGGGAGGGAGCCACCGGCTGTGGCGGCGGCGTCGGGCAGGTCCAGGGCCGCCGAGAGGGCCGCCACCGGGGCGGGGTCCAGGGGGTCCGCGTCCGTGACCGGGCCGGGGTTCCACGTGTCCACGTACGAGCTGAGCGGGGGCGGGGTGGGGTGCATCGTCTCTCAGTCCTCGATCGGGGTGTGTCCGCGATGGCGGCAGGGGGGACATGGTCAGGGCAGCTGGGCCGTTGTCGTAGCCGTAGCCGTAGCCGTAGCCGTAGCCGGCTGGGCCTGGGCTGCGGGTGCCTGGGTCGGCTCTTCCGGGAGGGAGTCGCGGGAGGGTTTCCGTACGAGGAGTGTGGCCAGGAAGGTCAGGGTGATGCATCCGCGAGCCCGTCGCCTGAAGTGCGGTTCCAGAGGCCTCAGCAGGGCTTCACCAGGACCTTTGCGACACAGCCATGCCACTCGCACAACCCTGCCACTCGCCACAACCCTGCCACTCAACGAGGAGCGTCACAGCATGAGCACTCTCGACATCCTGTCCGAGGACGAGCAGTCCGTCGTCAGCACGGTGCGGGACTTCGTCGACAAGGAGGTGAAGCCGGTCGTCCAGGAGCTGGAGCACGCCGACACCTACCCCGAAGCCCTGATCGAGCAGATGAAGCGGCTCGGCATCTTCGGCCTTGCCGTCCCCGAGGAGTTCGGCGGCACCCCGGTCTCCACGCCCTGCTACGTCCTCGTCACCGAGGAGCTCTCCCGCGGCTGGATGAGCCTGGCCGGTGCGATGGGCGGCCACACCGTGGTAGCGAAGCTGCTGCTCCACTTCGGTACGGAGGAGCAGAAGCGCCGCTATCTGCCCAAGATGGCCACCGGCGAGATCCGGGCGACCATGGCGCTGACCGAGCCGGGCGGCGGTTCGGACCTCCAGGCGATGCGCACGTACGCCCGCAAGTCCACGGGCACGTACATCGATGGGGGCGGGGACGCGGACGGATACGTGATCAACGGGGCGAAGACCTGGATCACCAACTCCCGCCGGTCCGGCCTGATCGCCCTGATGTGCAAGACCGACCCGGCTGCCACCCCCGCCCACAAGGGCATCTCGATCCTGCTGGTCGAGCACGGCCCCGGCCTGACGGTCTCGCGCGACCTGCCCAAGCTCGGCTACAAGGGTGTGGAGAGCTGCGAGCTGTCGTTCGACGACTACCGGGCGCCGTCCGACGCCGTACTGGGCGGGGTCGAGGGAAAGGGCTTCGCGCAGATGATGAAGGGGTTGGAGACCGGACGGCTCCAGGTCGCAGCGCGCGCACTCGGGGTCGGCCGGGCCGCGTTCGAGGACTCCTTGGCCTACGCCCAGGAGCGCGAGACCTTCGGCGAGCCGATCTGGAAGCACCAGTCGATCGGCAACTACCTGGCCGACATGGCCACATCGCTGACCGCCGCACGCCAGCTCACCCTGTACGCCGCCCAAGAGGCGGACGCGGGCCGTCGCGTGGACATGGAGGCGGGCATGGCCAAGCTCTTCGCTTCCGAGACCGCCATGCAGATCGCGCTCAACGCCGTCCGGATCCACGGCGGTTACGGCTACTCCACCGAGTTCGACGTAGAACGCTACTTCCGTGACGCCCCGCTGATGATCGTCGGCGAGGGCACGAACGAGATCCAACGCAACGTCATCGCGAGCCAGTTGGTGAAGCGGGGCGGCCTCGACGCGTGAAGCGCCGCGTAGAACGACGGAGTGCCGGCGTCGAGGTCACCGATGGCTCACCACATTGACGACCTGCCCATTGGGATCACGCACGAAGAACCGGCGCACTCCCCACTCCTCGTCCTGCAGGGGGTGCACGATCTCCGCGCCACTCTCGCGCACCGCTGCGTAGACCGCGTCCACGTCGTCCACCTCCACACTCATGTCGGGCACGACGGGAGCGCTCTTGTCGTGGCTCATGAAGGTGACTTGGGCGGTGGGGTTGGAGGGGGAGCCGAGCGTCATGACCCAGCCGAGGTTCATGACCTCCTCGAAACCCAGGAGTCCGTAGAAGTCCCGGCTCTCCTCCATGGCCTCGGTTCGGATGTCGGGCATGGCCCGGCGGATGGACATCGGCGACTCCTGTCGGCAGATGAGGGCTGGTGCGTCCCCGATTCTCTCCGGGGCGCCGCTCCGCACGCGTCGCAACACACACGGCCGACGGCCGACGGCCGAAATCGCGGTGCGGACCGTGACCTTGAGCGCTTAGAGTCTGCGCGATCAAGGGGAGGCGATGCGGGGACCCGGCCGCGCCGACCGCGGTCCGGCTGTACGAGGATCCGCGCTGCCCGGTGGTGGAGGAGTTCGAGGCGACGGGCGGAGACGACCCCCCGCGGCCCCAGCACGCCCACGGTGGCGATCAACGGCACCCAGGTCACGGGCGACCTGCACGGCTCGCTCTTCGGCAAAGACATGTTCGACCTGCTCCTGACCCTGTAGAGGGTTTCAGCGGATCGGCAGCCGCGTCGAGGCAACACGTGAACACACCGGCCGACGACCTCGAACTGGCGGGTGCGGAGAGCGACAGCACGGCCCTCCACCGGCTCGCGCAAGGCCCGTACCCGTTCGTGTTGAGGTTCCGCGTCTGCGTCACTCTTCAGAGCAGCCGGGCGCGGAACTTCGGGCGGTGGGGAGGCGTTGCCAGAAGGACGCGTGGAACGCGCGCGGACGAGCGAACTGGTAGCAGAGGTGGCACGGATGGCGATGTGGGACCGGATCAAGGACCAGGCCAAGGGTCTGCAGCAGCAGTCCCAGGGGGCACGGAGCTCCGGCGGTCAGGGACGTCCGGGGTCGGGGTCGGGGTCCGGAGGGGGGTCGAAGGCTCAGCTCGTGGGCGTGCTCAAGTCGCAACTCGCCTCGCTCAAGACGGAGCTCAAGAGCGGCGCCTACCGCGACGCCAGCATGGCCATGTGCGCCCTGGTCGCGGCCGCCGACGGCTCGGTCGACCCGGCCGAGCGGCAGCACGTGGAGTCACTGATCCTGCAGAACGACGTCCTGAAGAACTTCCCGCCCGAGCAGCTGCAGCAGCGTTTCAACAAGCACGTCGACCAGCTGACGTTCAACTTCCAGCAGGGCAAGACCGAGGCCATGCAGGAGATCGCCAAGGCGTCGAAGAAGCCGATGGAGGCCAAGGCGGTCATCCAGACCGGTTTCGTCGTCGCGGGCGCGGACGGGTACATCGCCCCGGCCGAGGAACAGGTCCTGCGCGAGGCGTGCGCGGCACTCGGCGTCTCGCCGCAGGAGTTCGGCCTCTGACGGTCGAGACCACCATGCCCGGATGACCCGGGCATGCAGCTGTGCAGTGGGGCCCGCACCTTGAGGTGCGGGCCCCACAGGCCGCAGACCGCAGGCCGCAGGCCGTGCCGTGAGTGTCCCGTAGGCGCCCAGAACTCACCTGGGTACTGCTTGGGTACTGCTACTCATGTGCCGCACCACGCTGACGCCTACCGTCACCTGCATGTTCAAGACCCCTGTACGAAGAGTCCGATCCTTCGGGCGGCCCATCCCCCATGCCGTCGCAGGGCTGGCGCTGGCAGTCGCTGTCGCCGTCGTGGGCAACTTGGTGGTGGGGCAGGTGGGGAAGGTGTGGAACGGCGAGCCGTACCCGTCGGTCGACCCCGACGCGGTCGCGCAACGACTCAAGGACCGGTCCGACGAGGTGTACGACGACTTCGCCCTGTCCGAGATGCCCGAGATGCCCGAGGAATCCGGGAAATACGGGAAGTCCGGGAAGTACGCCGCGGCCCCGGGCAAGATCGCTACCGGCGCCTGCTACTACCGAGGGCTGAGGGGTTTCGCCCACATCGACGAGGCACGCAGCGACGTCCGTAGCTTCGGACTCGACTGGAGCGTGCCCCACGTCCCCGAGGCCACCGCACGGGACGCACAACAGCGTGTGCGTCAGCGGCTGGTGAAGCAGGGATGGAAGCACACCCACGATGGCGACCGTGCAGGGGCCGCCCTCCGCGAGTTGGGCTTCCGGTTCGAAGACCCGGAAAGCGGCGACCAGGTCGACGTGCGGTGGAACGACTCGACCACGACTCTGTTCATCAGTGTCTACGCCCCTTGTGGGGAGGTCCCCGACGACTTCGCGGAGTACGGCTGGTCCGAGGCGGACTGGCACCCGAAGCGCACCGGCAGGACATGACGATCGTGTTCTCCCAGGCCATGACGATCGTGTTCTCCGTACCGTCATCCCTGCGAGAAGCGCCGCAGTGAGCTGGGCGTGATCCAGCGGACCCAGCCAGGCGTCGAGCCGGTCGGCAGGGGCCTGGCCCTCGCGTCCATGGGCTCCGGTCGGGCGGCGCCCGCCACTGATCACCAACTCGCAACCCGCCAGGCGCCCGACCCTCGTTCCGGGAGATCCCTGCGCACAAGCCCTTGCGACTTCGACATCTGACGACTAGTCATATGGCTAATCGAAACAAGGGCGACCCCGCCGCAGCGGCTCAACCCCCAGGAGGGCACGTGAAGTTCTCCGTCATATTCGAAGCTCAGCTCGCCGACCCCACCGTCGAGCGCGAGCATCAACTCATCCGCGACAGCGTCGAACAGGCCGTCCTGGCCGAGCAGATGGGATTCGACCGCGTATGGGCGGTCGAGCACCACTCCCTCAAGTGGTACGCCCACATGAGCGCCCCCGAGATCTTCCTGACCTGGGTCGCCGCGCGCACCAGCACCATCCGTATCGGGCACGGCGTGGTCTGTATGCCGTTCCGGTTCAACCACCCCGCGCGGGTCGCTGAGCGTGCCGCCATGCTCGACCTGCTGTCCGGCGGGCGGCTCGACCTCGGGGCGGGGCGGGGCGGAACGCTCCAGGAGACCTCACTCTGCGGCGTCGACAAGGATCGTACGACCCAGGAGGTCGAGGAAGCCCTGCAGATCATCGGGAAGGCCTGGGAGAGGGAGGAGTTGGAGCACCACGGGGCGTTGCTCGACATCGATCCGCATCCCATCCTGCCGCGGCCCCGCCAGACCCCCCACCCCCCGCTCTTCCTCGCCTGTAGCCGGACCGAGACCCTGACGCAGGCCGCCGAACTCGGCATCGGTGCCCTGGTGATGGGCTTCGCGGGGCCGGAGTCCATCACCGAGATGCGTGCGGCGTACGACGCTGCGATCGCCGGCCGCGGCGATGCCCGCTTCGTGTCCAGCGTCGTCAACGACCACTTCTCCGTGCTCTGCCCGACCATCGTGCTCGACGACCGGGACGCGGCCCAGCGCATCGGCATCCGCGGGCAGCGGTTCTTCGCGCAGTCCATCGGACACTGGTACGGCGGAGCAGGCATCCCCGACGAGGCCGTGGTCGAAGGCGCCGATGAGGCTGCCGCGATGCGCGAGGCCGCCGAGCAGGTCGTCGCGCGGCTGCACGAGCACAACATCCCGGTGCGGCCCACCTCCACCGCCACCTTCAATGTCGATCATGCCTATGGGACCGCCGACGACGCCATCGCCTATGTCGAGCGGCTTCGCGATGCCGGGGCCGACGAGATCATGTGCCTCATCCAGATGGGCACCGTCCCGCAGGAGGCCTGCATGGAGACCCTGCGGCAGTGGGGCGAGAAGGTCATCCCGTACTTCCGTGCCCAGGAGGTGGGGTGATGGCGCCGTGACGGCCGACGATGCGGACAGTGACCGTCTTGCCCCCGATGCCCGCAGTCCCTCGAGGCAGTGGGGCGAGAAGGTCATCCCGTACTTCCGTGCCCAGGAGGTGGGGTGATGACCCCGTGACGGCCGATGACGCGGACAGTGACCGTCTCGCCCCCGGCGCCCGCCCCCTTGTCGATGCCCTCAGCGCCGCCTTTCCCGACCTCGGCGGCACCGTCACCGACGCCGCCGAAGCCCGCCGCATCCTCGCCGCCGCTCCCGCATCCGGCAGCGGGAAGGCGACACCGGCCGTGGGGGTGGTCGAAGATCGGGTCATCCCCGGACCCGTCGGTGGCCCCGGCCTGCCCGTACGCATCTACTGGCCCGACGTCACCAGCCACTCCCGCCCCCACTCCCGCCCCCACTCCCGCCCCCACCCTCGCCCTCATCCCCGCCCCACCGTCGTCTTCTTCCACGGCGGCGGCTACACCCTCTGCGGCCTCGACACCCACGACTCCACGGCCCGTACCCTCTGCGCCGAGGCCCGTGCCGTCGTGGTCTCCGTCGCCTATCGCCTCGCCCCCGAGCATCGTTTTCCCGCCGCGACCGAGGATGCGTACGCCGCCCTGTGCTGGGCCGCGGGCGAGACCCGGGCGGGCGCGCTCGGCGGCGAGCCGGGTGCCGTGGTGACGGCCGGGGACAGCAGCGGGGGCGGGCTCGCCACCGTCGCGGCCCTGATGGCGCGGGATCGCGAAGGGCCCGCCGTCGCACTCCAGTTGTTGATCTACCCCGTGCTCGACGCGGGGCAGGGGAGCGGCTCGTATACGTCGAACGCGTCCGGATACTTCCTCACCGCCGCGCACATGCGCTGGTTCTGGGAGCAGTATCTGGGGCCCGACGGCGACGGTGCGCATCCCTACGCCTCGCCGCTGCGCGCGGATCTCGCGGGGCTGCCGCCCGCGCACCTCGTCACCGCCGGCTGTGATCCGCTGTGCGACGAGGGCGCCGCGTACGCGGTCGAGCTGCGCCGGGCGGGGGTTCCGGTGACGCGGAGGCACTATCCGGAGATGTTCCACGGCTTCCTGGGCTTCCCGCGGCTCCTGGAGGATGCGCGGGCCGCGGTGGCAGATGTGGCAGAAGCGATCGCCGCGACGGTATCCGGCAGGAAAATTAGCGGTGATGTTGGGGGTGTCACAGGATAATTTCCCGAGCCTCCTCTTGTGGTGGAGAACCTTGCACGCATACGGTGTCCATACGCGAGGTTCTCCCGTGGAGGTTGACAAGTGACGGAAATTCTTGTGCAGAGGGTTACGGAGGAGACGGTTCCTCCCGCGAGTGGGGGTGCCCCCATGGGAAGGGTCGTGGAGCACCCGGCTTGGCCGATGCTCAAGGACGCCGTGGAAGAGATCCGCCCGTGGCAGTCCGCGGACGGCTCGATCGACTTCGACGCGGAGGGTGCCCCGGCGAAGTCCGTGGCCGAACTCGCCGTCGACCGCGTGATATCCGCGATCGACCAGCTCGCCCCGCTCCTGCCGCACGACGCCGCGTACCACCAGGCGCTCGGCGCGGACCTGCGGCGCTGGGCGGACGACGGCTTCAAGGTGCCGGACTTCCTCGACTCGCTGCTGGCCTTCCAGCCCGCGGCGCACCGCGAGGACGGTCTGCAGCACCTCGTGGTCTTCCCGATGTACACGCAGAACGGCAATCCGGACCGCAACTTCGAAGCGGTCGTGCTGCGCATGGTCTGGCCGGACTGGCTGGCCGAGCTCGAGCGCACGCGCTACGACAACCCGCTGTTCTGCGGCATCACCTTCGAGGACTTCACCGCCGGGTACGACACGAACTCGGCCGTGCTCTTCCCCGAGACCATCGCCGTGCGCGAGGCCCCCGAGCGCTTCAGTTGGGGCGGCATCTTCTGCGACCGCGAGGCGGCCCGCTTCCGCCGCGTCACCGAGGCCTCCGTCGACATCCTCGGGCTCGAACTGCCCGACGACATCCGCGAGATGATCGGCGACCAGGACCGCTGCCAGCAGGCGTTCGTCCTGTGGGACATGGTCCACGACCGCACCCACAGCCACGGCGACCTGCCCTTCGACCCCTTCATGATCAAGCAGCGGCAGCCGTTCTGGATGTACGGCCTTGAGGAGCTGCGCTGCGACCTCACCGCCTTCAAGGAGGCCGTGAAGCTGGAGGCCGAGGGCATCCCGCAGGCGCGTGACGTGCAGTACGCCGTACTTTTCGACCGGATGTTCCGCTTCCCGGTCACCGGCGACCGCGTCAAGAACTACGACGGGCTCGGCGGCCAGCTGCTCTTCGCGTACCTGCACAAGCACGACGTAGTCCGCTGGACCGACAACAAGCTCAAGATCGACTGGGAGCGTGCGCCGCAGGTCACCAACCAGCTGTGCGCCGAGATCGAGGAGCTCTACCGCGCGGGCATCGACCGCCCCAAGCTCGTGCACTGGTTCGCCGCGTACGACCTGGTGTCCCAGTACCTCGCCCCGCACCCCGGATCGCGCTGGGCCAAGGGCCCCGACGCGCTGGATGTGCAGCTTCCGCCCCGAAAACTGGTCGACGACGTGCTTCCTGACGAGTTTCCGCTCAGCATGTTCTATGAGGCGCTCTCCAAGAAGCTCAAGCACGTGATCGCCGAGACCAAGGGGATCACCGCGGCGGGCGCCCAGCAGGTCGCCGCATGAACGACCGCACCACCAAGGAGGCGAGGACGATGTCCGCACTCGATGGAGCCGTGGTCGCGGTCGCGGGGGCCGGCGGTCCGGCAGGCCGTGCCACGCTGCTGAGGCTCGCGGAGGCAGGTGCCACGGTCGTGGCGTCCGACGCCGACGTGGCGCGCCTCGCGGAGGCCGTGGACGCGGCGCGGTACGCGCACGGCGGGGCCACCGTCATAGGCGACACGGTCGATCTCCTGGACCTGGACGCGACCCGGGAGTGGGCCACCCGCACGGAGAAGGAGTTCGGGCGGATCGACGGCCTGGTCCACCTCGTGGGCGGCTGGCGCGGCAGCGCCACCTTCGCCGAGACCGACCTCGCCGACTGGGACCTGCTGGAAAAGCTCCTGATCCGCACCGTGCAGCACACCTCGCTCGCCTTCCAGGACGGCCTGCAGCGCAGCGACCGCGGCCGCTATCTCCTGATCAGCGCGGCCGGCGCCTCCAAGCCCACGGCGGGCAACGCGGCGTACTCCGCGTCGAAGGCCGCCGCCGAGGCCTGGACCCTCGCCCTGGGCGATGCCTTCCGCAAGGCGGGGGGCGAGCAGGGCCCGAGGACGGCGGCTGCCATCCTGGTGGTCAAGGCGCTGGTGCACGACGCGATGCGCGCGGAGCGGCCCAACGCGAAGTTCGCGGGCTTCACGGACGTCACGGAGCTGGCCGAGGCCATCGCCGGGGTCTGGGAGCGGCCCGCCGCAGAAGTGAACGGAACCCGCCTGTGGCTGACCGAGAAGCCGTGACCGCTCGCGACCCCCGTGACAGAGAAGCCGTGAACCCTCCGAAGACCGACGCACGCCGCCATCACGACCCGGATGTACGGGGGTTCGCCAGCGACAACTACGCGGGCGCCCACCCCGAGGTGCTCGCGGCCATCGCGCTGGCCAACGGCGGCCACCAGATCGCGTACGGCGAGGACGACTACACGGCCAACCTCCAGCAGGTCATCCGCGGCCACTTCGGCCCGACCGCCGAGGCGTTCCCGGTCTTCAACGGCACGGGGGCCAACGTCGTCGCGCTCCAGGCGATCACCGACCGCTGGGGCGCCGTGATCTGCGCCGAGTCCGCGCACATCCACGTCGACGAGGGCGGCGCTCCCGAGCGCATGGGCGGCCTGAAACTGCTGACGGTGCCCACGCCCGACGGCAAGCTCACCCCCGAGCTGATCGACAAGCAGGCGTTCGGGTGGGACGACGAGCACCGGGCGATGCCGCAGGTGGTCTCGATCGCGCAGAACACCGAACTGGGCACGCTCTACACGCCCGACGAGATCCGCGCCATCTGCGATCACGCGCACAAGCTCGGCATGAAGGTGCACCTGGACGGCTCGCGGATATCCAACGCCGCCGCGTCCCTGGACGTCCCCATGCGGACGTTCACGAACGCGGTCGGCGTGGACATCCTGTCCCTGGGCGGCACGAAGAACGGCGCGCTGTTCGGGGAGGCGGTCGTCGTCCTCAACCAGGACGCCGTCAGCCACATGAAGCACCTGCGCAAGCTGTCCATGCAGCTCGCCTCCAAGATGCGCTTCGTGTCGGTGCAGTTGGAGGCCCTGCTGGCCAAGGACCTCTGGCTGCGCAACGCCCGGCACGCGAACGAGATGGCCCAGCGCCTGGCCGAAGGGGTGCGCGCCGTCCACGGCGTGGAGATCCTCTACCCGGTGCAGGCCAACGCGGTCTTCGCGCGGCTTCCGCACGACGTGAGCGAGCGGCTGCAGAAGCAGTACCGCTTCTACTTCTGGGACGAGGCGGCGGGCGACGTCCGCTGGATGTGCGCGTTCGACACGCGCGAGGAGGACGTGGACGGGTTCGTCGCGGCGCTCAAGGAAGAGATGGCACGCTGACCGGATCGCGCTGACCGACCAGCCCTGATCCACGCGCCAGAACTGCATAGATATGCGATCGACCGTAAAAGCATTGACTCACGGTCGGTCGCATTTCTATGCTCCCGTGGCATGCAGCTGATCCAGGAAACCCCCGACCTCTCCGCCTACTTGGCCGCCGACGAGGTCGTCGATCACCATCATCCGCTCGTCCGCGAGACCGCGGCGCGCCTCGCCGCCGATGCCACGGATTCATACGCATACGCTCACGCGGCCTACGACTTCGTACGCGACGCCATCCCGCACTCCGCCGACAGCGGCGACCCGCGCGTGACCTGGCGCGCCTCCGACGTCCTGGAGCAGGGCACGGGCATCTGCCACGCCAAGGCCCACGCGCTGGCCGCGCTGCTGCGCGCCGAGGACATCCCCACCGCGTTCTGCTACCAGCGGCTGACGCACGACGCGGGGACGGGGTACGTCGTGCACGGTCTGCTCGCCGTCCGCTTCCAGGGCGCCTGGCACCGGCAGGACTGCCGCGGGAACAAGCCCGGCGTCGACGCCCGGTTCTCGCTCGGCGGCGAGCGCCTCGCCTTCAAGGTGAATGCTGAGTCCAGTGAGGTGGACTATCCAGTACTCTATGCTGCACCACATGCGGTGGTTCTCCGCGCCCTGAAGGGTGCCCCGGACCGGCCGTACCTGTGGGAGACCCTCCCCGACGCACTCTGAACGCAAGGCAGACGATGACCTTCCAGATCACCGTGACCGACGACGTGCGCGCCATCGCGCCCGGCTTCACCCACGTCGCCATCGAGGCCTACGGGCTCGTCAACGCGCCCAGCACCGACGAGACCTCGGCCCTGCTCGACGAGGCCGCGCGCCGCCTCACCGAGCGGCTTGCGGGCCGTGCCCCGCACGAGGACCCGCACATGGTGGCCTGGCGCGCGGCGTACACCGCCTTCGGCGCGAAGCCCTCCCGTACCCGCAACTCCGCCGAGGCGCTGGCCAAGCGTGCCCTCGCCGACGGCGGCCTGCCGCGGATCAACACCCTCGTCGACGTCTACAACGCGATCAGCGTCGCCCACCTGATCCCGGTCGGCGGCGAGGACCTGGACCACATCAAGGGCGGCATGCGCCTGGTGCGGGCCACCGGCACCGAGGACTTCGTCACCATGGCCGCGGGCGAGCAGGCCGTGGAGCACCCGGATGCGGGCGAGGTCGTCTGGTGCGACGACGAGGGCGTCACCTGCCGGCGCTGGAACTGGCGCCAGGGTCCGCGCACCCGCCTCACCGAGGAGTCGGCCAACGCCATCTTCCTGCTGGAGGGGATGGGGCCGGACTCCGGTGTCGAGGCGGCGGGCGCCGAACTGGCCGAGCTGCTCGCCAAGTTCAGCCCCGGCGCGCGACTGACCGTCCACGCGCCGCAGGGGGCGTAGAAGCACCCGGGCGGGCAAAGCGCCCGGGCCAATCGATTCAGCTCGCCTCGGCGGCCTTCACCTCGGCCGGAGTCGGCGCGGTGCCGCCGAGGTGCGCCGGCATCCACCACGTGTCGTCCGGGCCCTTGGGGCGTACGGGATAGGCGCGCTGCGCGGCTTCGAGCAGTTCCTGGCAGCGATCGCGCAGGCGCCGGGTGATCGCGCCCGCGAACTGGTCCTTGGGGGCCTCCACCGGCTCACCGACCCGGATCGTGATCGGGATGTGGCTGCGCTTGAAGTTGCGCGGCTGCCCCTTGGTCCACAGCCGCTGCGTGCCCCAGAGCGCCATCGGGATCAGCGGGACGCCGGCCTCCTGCGCCAGGCGCGCGGCGCCGGACTTGAAGGACTTCAGCGTGAACGACGGCGAGATCGTCGCCTCGGGGAAGACGCCGATGATCTCCCCGGAGCGCAGCGAGTCGAGCGCGTGCTGGTAGGCCGCCTCGCCCTGCGTGCGGTCGACGGGGATGTGCTTCATCCCGCGCATCAGCGGACCGGAGATCTTGTGCCGGAACACCGACTCCTTGGCCATGAAGCGCACGAGCCGCTTCTGCGGCAGGGCGGCGAGGCCGTCGAAGATGAAGTCGAGATAGCTGATGTGGTTGCTGACGAGGACCGCACCGCCGGTGCGAGGGATGTTCTCCGACCCCTTGCAGTCGATCTTCAGGTCCCAGGCCTTGAACAGCGTTTTCGCGGCTCCGACGACCGGACGGTAGACAAGCTCTGCCATGGGTGGGGAGGGCCCTTCGTGTCTGCCTTGGGAGGGGGCTCCCGGCGGGAAGTTACGCAGCCGTAGGTTTTTCGGCGTTGCGCAGATCGTGCCCCAAGAACGGACGGCTGGCCAGCCATCGTGCCCGGGGAGCGCGAGATTCTCGTCACGTTGGGAATGTTCCCGGGCGCGCGGGCGCTGAAGCCGAGGACGGTTGGATCATGACGCAGGGGCGGGAGGCTGACGTGCGGATACGCGACGCGGGAGACCGCATCGACGAGCCGGCACCGGGCGTGTGGGCGGGCCGCGAACTGGGGGAGCGCGCCACACTCGTGCAGTTCTCCAGCGCCTTCTGCCAGCCTTGCCGGGCCACCCGGCGCGTCCTCGCGGACGTGGCCGAAATGGTGCCCGGCGTCTCCCATGTGGAGATCGACGCCGAGGCCGAACTCGAACTCGTACGGGACCTGCGCATCCTCACGACACCGACGGTTCTGGTGCTCGACGCGGACGGACGTGTCGTGCGGCGCGCGACCGGCCAGCCGCGCAAGGCCGATGTGATCGCCGCCCTCGGCAAGGCCGTGTGAGACCGGAGCGTGCGGGGGAGGAGCGCCATGAGGCAGGAACGCACGGGCGCGAGACAGGGATGGGACGGCGTGGCACAGGGGCGGCAGATGGCGACGAGGTGGGGGCGGAAGATCGCGTCGACGCAGGTCCAGGACGCCGCGAGCCGGTTTTCACATCGCGGAACGGACTTGACTGCCCCCGGCATCTATCGCCAGCCTGCTCCCATGCCTCCGGAGCTCCTTCTCTACGAGCGCGTCCACGTGGACCTCGCCCGTCATGCAAGTGCGCGCTGTCCGGGCTGCTGAGCAGCCACGGACCCGCTCGTACCTCCTGCAGAAGGACACGTCCATGACGGCCACGCCCGATCTCCGCACCCCCCAGCTCGCCTCCCCCGACCTCCTGCGCTCCGTCTTCAGGCAGCACGCGGCGGGAGTCGCCGTGATCACCGCGCAGGGGCCCGCCGGGCCCGTCGGCTTCACCGCCACCTCGCTCGTCTCGGTCTCCGCCGAGCCCCCGATGCTCTCGTTCGGTATCGGTACGGGGGCCTCCAGCTGGCCCGCGGTCGCGGAGGCCGAGCACGTCGGCGTCCACATACTCGGCGAGCACCAGCTCGACCTCGCCACGACCTTCGCGCGCAGCGGCGCCGACCGCTTCGGCGCCGACACGCGCTGGTACGAGGGGCCCCAGGGTGTGCCCGTGCTCGACGGCACGCTGGCCTGGCTGGTGTGCAGGGTCGCCGCCCGGGTGCCCGCCGGTGACCACCGGATCGTGCTCGCGGAGGCGGTCGTGGGGGACCCCGCAGGAGCGGGGCGGCCGCTGCTCTACCACCAAGGGCGCTTCAACGCGCTGCGCGACTGAAAGTTCCCGAACGGCCCTCCCGACGCCCGATTACAGAGCGTTGGGAAGGTCACAGTTCAAAGCGCTTGCTTAGTGGGAATGCAATAGGTGTACTGGCGAGTAATATTCTGGTCGGAGCGCGGGCCGCCCCGACCGGGATCCGCCCCTTCAGGCGCCTATGCTGCCTGCAAGAAGGCAGTGGCCAGAGCAAGGCAGCAGCCCAGTAAAGACGATGCAGTAGGAGAGCCGGCGTGAGCTTGAGGATCGTTGTCACCGTGAAGTACGTGCCTGACGCCACCGGCGACCGGCACTTCGCCGATGACCTGACCGTC
>NZ_JBVJKV010000014.1:0-12329 GCF_055585065.1 Streptomyces sp. NPDC054047
ACCCTCTCGGGCTTTCCTCCGGGCGCTTCCCTTCGGTGTTTCTTTGTTTCTGTTCTTGCGTTTCCGACTCTATCAGACTCTTTCGTGTCCGATTTCCCTCGGTGCCTTTCAGGTTTCCGCTCCGGCCTTTCGGCTTTCGCGTTTCCCTTTCCGGCGGTTCCGACTTTATCAGAAGTTTTCGGCCGGTCTTACCGGCGTGGTGTTTCTGATTTATCGGGTGCGGCTTCTTGGCTTATGAGAATCAAGAAGCAGGCAGATATTAACTGCCGCCGCTGGACTTGTCCAGCTCTAGGCAACTGTTCGAATCTACCTCCCCAGTCCTCCCGTGTCAACGGTTTTTCTGGGGCGTCGAGGACACTAGCAGCTCGGCAGGGTCCGACGCACATCAAGCTGCGGTGGGCACCGTGGCGCTGCGTTCCGTGGGGTCAACGTCGCCTGTGGCTCCGGCTCGTGCAGCTCTGCCGCCCAGGACATAGACGTACACGAGGAAGGCCAGTTCAGCGGCGATGCCGATGCCGATGCGGGCCCAGGTCGGCAGGCCGGAGGGGGTGACGAAGCCTTCGATGGCGCCGGAGATGAACAGGACCAGGGCCAGGCCCACCGCCATGCCGAGTGCCGCTCTGCCCTCCTCGGCGAGGGCCGTTCGGCGTGAGCGGGGGCCGGGATCGATGACGGTCCAGCCGAGACGCAGGCCTGTGCCGGCAGCTACGAAGACCGCGGTCAGTTCCAGGAGGCCGTGTGGGAGGACCAGGCCGAGGAAGGTGTCGAGGCGGCCGGCGGAGGACATCAGGCCGATGCCCACGCCCAGGTTCAGCATGTTCTGGAAGAGGATCCAGATCACGGGGAAGCAGAGGAAGGCGCCCAGGACCAGGCACATGGCCGCTGCTTGGGCGTTGTTCGTCCAGACCTGGGCGGCGAAGGATGCCGCCGGGTGGCTCGAGTAGTACGTCTCGTACTCACCGCCTGGGCGGGTGAGTTCGCGCAGTTCGCTGGGGGCCGCGATCGAGGACTGGACCTCGGGGTGCGTGGCTATCCACCAGCCGATGACAGCGGCGAGGATCGTCGAGAGCAGCGCCGTGGGGACCCACCAGTGGCGTGAGCGGTAGACCGCTGCGGGGAAACCGTGGGTCAGGAAGTGCGTGACGTCGCGCCAGGAGGCGCGGCGGGTGCCCGTCACCGCACTGCGCGCGCGTGCCACCAGGCGGGTGAGGCGGCCGATGAGCTGCGGGTCCGGGGCGCTGGACTGGATCAGCGAGAGGTGGGTCGCGGTGCGTTGGTAGAGGGCGACGAGTTCGTCGGTCTCGGATCCGTCGAGTCGGCGCTGGCGGCGCAGCAGGGCGTCGAGTCGGTCCCACTCTGCTCGGTGGGCGGACACGAAGACGTCGAGGTCCATCAGGTGGCTGCTCCTCGTACTGCGGCGCGATGCTGCCTCAGCTTGGCAGACTGGCCGTTCCGAGGGCAGGGCAGGGAAGGGCGGTTGGCGTGAGTGAGCTTGTGACGGGCGAGGCGGTGGCGCTCGAGCTGCGGCCGGCGAAGCTGCCGAGCCGTGGGCTCGCCGTACTGATCGACTTGGTGGTGGCCTGGGCGGTCTACCTGGGGGTGACCATCGGGATCGTGGCTTCTACGTCGTCGTTGGACGACGCGGCGGCCGCGGCGGTCGCCGTCGCCAGTTTTGTGCTGATCCTGGTCGGTGGGCCGATCGCGGTGGAGACGCTCAGCCATGGGCGGTCGCTGGGCAAGGCGGCGTGCGGGCTGCGGGTGGTGCGGGACGACGGGGGGCCGATCCGTTTCCGGCACGCGTTGGTGCGGGGTGCGGTGGGGGTCGTCGAGATTCTGCTGACGTTCGGGGTTGTCGCGTGCATCGCGTCGCTGGTGTCGGCGCGGGGGCGGCGGCTCGGGGACGTGTTCGCGGGGACGCTTGTCGTGCGGGAGCGGGTGCCTGCAGCGCACTCGGGTTTCGTTCCTCCGCCGCCGCCCTGGTTGGCGGGGCGGTTCGCCGAGCTCGATCTGTCCGGGGTGCCTGAGGGTCTTTGGCTGGCGATCAGGCAGTACCTGACGCGGATGGGGCAGTTGGATCCGCAGGTGGGCGGGGCGATGGCTCAGCGGCTTGCCGGGGATCTCGCGGAACGTACGGGGGCGCCTGCTCCGCAGGGGGTTCCGCCCGCCGCCTATCTGGCCGCGGTCGTGCAGGAGCGGCAGGTGCGGGACGCTCGGCGGGCCTTCGGCGGGAGCGGGGGCGGTAGCGGTAGCGCGGGGTCCGCTGGGCCGGGGTATGCGGTGCCGCCTGGGTACGTCGTGCCGGGGGCGCCTGGGCCGGGGGCTTCTGCGCCTGTGGGGTATCCGGGCGGTGGCGTGCCGCCGGAGCCTGCTTCTCACTCGGGCCGTCCGACTTACCCGGCCCGTCCCGCCGGTTCCGGGGGCGGGCAGGAGAGTCAGGAGGGTGCGGAAGCCGCGCCTCCCGGTACCGGGTTCGTGCCGCCCGCGTAGGGCTGGGTCAGGCGAAGGTCGAGGGTGGGGATTCGAGGTTCTCGAGTTCGATGCCGGGGGCGGAGAGCACGACGTCGCCGGTGATGTGGATGGCGTGCTGCTCGCCGGTGTCCAGGGCTGTGACCTGGTATTCGTCCACGACGAGCGGGCCGTTGTCAGTGGCGTGTGCTTCGCTTTTCAGCAGGGCCCAGGACTGGTCGAGGGTGCGGGGGGCGAGGACCGGGTCGGTGAAGGCGACGAGGCGGACGCGGGTCGCGGGGGAAGCGGGGGTGAGGCGCAGGAGGCGTGTGGTCGCGATGAGGAATGCGGGGGATGTGCCGGTGAACGCGTGCGCGGGGGCGTTGTCCTCGGTGGCGTGGGTGCCGGTGGGGTCGGTGCGTACCCAGGTGACGCCGTCGATCGCTGCGGCGCGGATCTGCCAGTCCCGCGAGTGAAGTTCGAGGCGGATGGGGCGGCCGAGTTCGTCTACGGCGAGGTCGACCGAGCCGGTGGGGTCGCCCGAGGGGGCGGTCCGCTGGGAGACGTAGCGCCAGCCGGAGGGGCCGGGGGCGCAGTGGAAGTGTTCTTCACCGAGGGGGGTGTGGTCGTGCGTGTCGTGAAGCGAATAGTGGCCGCGGGGCATGGGGCTCGGGTCCTTGTCGGGCAGAGGTCGGGCGTGGTCGGCATCGTCGGCGTCGGCGTTCGGAATGGGCGTCGGAATGGGCGTCGTCCGGAGCTGAGCAAGTCCTTCGGTCGCCGAGGTGCCGGTGGGGTAGCGAGGTGGCTTCCGTACCTGTGAGTGGCAGGCGCGGTTGCCAGTGACGTAGCGGCCCCGATTCGGGCTGCCAGGGTTCGGCGGGTCCAGGCCGGTCCGCAGACCAGGGTCACGCGTCACGGGACAAAGGTCGCAGACCACGGGTCCGGGGCACAGACCGCGGGTCCCGGGTCCGAGTCAGACCGCGGGTCACGGGTCCGGGGCAGACTGCGGGTCACGGCTCCGGGGCAAGGTCCAGGGTCACGGGTCGCAGCCCACGGGCACAGATCCGGGTCACGGGTCCAGGGTCACGGCACGCACGGGGCACAGGTCCAGGGCACGCCACAGGTCCCGGATCGCAGACGCCGGGCACAGATCCCCGGTCACGGGTCACGGGTCCCGGGTCCAGGTCACGCCACAGGTCCGGGTCACAGACGCCGGGCACGAATCCGGGTCACGGGTCACGGGACCAGGTCACGAGGCACAGGTCCGGGTCGCAGACGCCGGGCACGAATCCGGGTCACGGGTCACGGGACCAGGTCCCGGGTCCAGGGCACAGGTCCAGGTCACAGGTCACGGGCGCAGGTCCCGGGCCCAGGTCACGGGCACAGGGCACAGGTCCAGGTCACGGCACAGGTCCGTGTCGCAGACGCCGGGCACGAATCCGGGTCACGGGTCACGGGACCAGGTCCCGGGTCACGGGTCACGGGTCCAGGGCACAGGGCACAGGGCACAGGGCGCAGGTCCCGGTCCGGGTCCGGGTCGTAGACCGCGGGGCACGAGCCACGGGTCCAGCTGTGTCCTGGGTGGTTGGTGGCCCAACGCCCCCTCGTTCTTTTGCCCTCGGGCCGAGCGCGCCCTCACGGGGCAGGCCCCCGCCCGAGTGGTGGGCGGGGGCCTGCGGTGAGCTTGGGCCTGGGCGGAGAGCGCCAGGCGGCCGGCTCGGTCAGTAGCGGTAGTGGTCCGGCTTGTACGGGCCCTCTACCTCGACGCCGATGTACGAGGCCTGCTCCGGGCGCAGCGTCGTGAGCTTCACGCCGAGTGCGTCCAGGTGGAGGCGGGCGACCTTCTCGTCGAGGTGCTTGGGGAGCACGTAGACGTCGGTCGGGTACTCGGACTGCTTGGTGAACAGCTCGATCTGGGCCAGGGTCTGGTCCGCGAAGGAGTTGGACATCACGAAGGACGGGTGGCCCGTCGCGTTGCCCAGGTTCAGCAGGCGGCCCTCGGAGAGGACGATGAGGACCTTGCCGTCGGGGAACGTCCAGGTGTGGACCTGCGGCTTGACCTCGTCCTTGACGATGCCGGGGATCTTGGCGAGGCCGGCCATGTCGATCTCGTTGTCGAAGTGGCCGATGTTGCCGACGATCGCCTGGTGCTTCATCTTGGCCATGTCCGAGGCCATGATGATGTCCTTGTTGCCGGTCGTGGTGACGAAGATGTCGACCTTGTCGACGACCTCGTCCAGCGTCGTGACCTGGAAGCCGTCCATCGCCGCCTGGAGGGCGCAGATGGGGTCGACCTCGGTGATGATCACGCGCGCGCCCTGGCCGCGCAGCGACTCCGCGCAGCCCTTGCCGACGTCGCCGTAGCCGCAGACGAGGGCGGTCTTGCCGCCGATCAGGACGTCCGTGGCGCGGTTGATGCCGTCGATCAGGGAGTGGCGGCAGCCGTACTTGTTGTCGAACTTCGACTTCGTCACGGCGTCGTTCACGTTGATCGCCGGGAAGAGGAGCGTGCCGTCACGGTGCATCTCGTACAGACGGTGGACGCCCGTCGTGGTCTCCTCGGTCACGCCGCGGATCTCCGAGGCGAGCTGGGTCCACTTCTGCGAGCCCTCGGTGATGGTGCGGTTGAGGAGCTGCAGGATGACGCGGTGCTCGTCCGACTCGGCGGTGTCCTCGGAGGGGACCTTGCCGGCCTTCTCGTACTCGACGCCCTTGTGGACCAGGAGCGTGGCGTCGCCGCCGTCGTCCAGGATCATGTTCGGGCCGCCGGTGGGGGTGTTCGGCCAGGTCAGCGCCTGCTCCGTGCACCACCAGTACTCCTCCAGGGTCTCGCCCTTCCAGGCGAAGACCGGGATGCCCTGGGGGTTGTCCGGGGTGCCGTTCGGACCGACGGCGATGGCCGCGGCGGCGTGGTCCTGGGTGGAGAAGATGTTGCAGGAGACCCAGCGGACCTCGGCGCCCAGGGCGACCAGGGTCTCGATGAGGACGGCGGTCTGCACGGTCATGTGCAGCGAGCCCATGATGCGGGCGCCGGCCAGCGGCTGGGAGGCGGCGAACTCCTTGCGGATCGACATCAGGCCGGGCATCTCGTGCTCGGCGAGGGTGATCTCCTTGCGGCCGAACTCGGCCAGGGAGAGATCGGCGACCTTGAAGTCCTGGCCGTTGGTGAGAGTCGTCATTGGCGAGCTGCTCCTCGTGGGATTGATCGAGGGTGGGTGGACATGGCTGACCTGCGACAACGGCACAGAAGAGCACCGGCGCGCAGCAGCGCAGTCCGTCGGAGGCCCTCTCTCCCTCGGCCGGCCCGTGCTGGCACCGCCCGACCGCCATCAGCAGCGACGTCTGGCTCGGTCACAAAGCTACACCGATTGGCCCAGCGAGCCCCAGCCCGCCTCCCCGGGCGCGGCAGCGGGCGGGCAACCGCGGAGGGGGTCAGGGAGGGGTCCACGGACCCGCTGATCCGGGACCTTTGCGCTTTTGAACCTGCGGTTATGTGTTGCAGGATGCCTTGAGATCGGGAACATTTGCGCGATCTTGTTTGACGAAGGCGTTAGGAGATCCACGTGACCCATCCGGCCGATCCCCCCATAGGCGGGAGCAGCGGCGAGCCGAAGAAGCTCAAGCTGCTCGCGGTGACCGCCTGTCCGACCGGTATCGCCCACACGTACATGGCGGCGGAGAAGCTCTCGCAGGCCGCGGAGAGCCTCGGCATCGACATGAAGGTGGAGACGCAGGGCTCCATCGGCGCCGAGAACGTACTGACTGACAACGATGTCAGGGATGCCGACGGCATCATCATCGCCGCCGACAAGGACGTCGACCGCGGGCGCTTCGTGGGCAAGCGCGTGCTGTCCGTCGGGGTGTCCGAGGGCATCAGCCACCCGGAGCGGCTGATCGAGCAGGTGCGGAGCGCGCCGGTGCACGGCGGAGGCGGTGGCGGCGGTTCCGCCGAGCCGGTCTCCAGCGGTGGCGGGGGCGGCAAGGAGCGGAGTCTCGCGTACAAGGCGCTGATGAACGGCGTCTCGTACATGATTCCGTTCGTCGTGGTCGGCGGTCTGCTGATCGCGATCTCGCTGTCGCTCGGCGGGCACACGGACCCCAAGGGCGGGCTCGTCATCCCCGACGACTCCTTCTGGATGCACGTCAACCAGATCGGTGTCATCGGCTTCACGCTGATGGTGCCGATCCTCTCCGGCTACATCGCCTATGCGATCGGCGACCGGCCCGCGCTCGTGCCGGGCATGATCGGCGGCTGGATCGCCAACACCGGTGAGCTGTACGACTCCAAGGCGGGCGCCGGCTTCATCGGGGCCATCGTGACCGGCTTCCTCGCCGGATATCTGGTGCTGTGGATCAAGAAGGTCAAGGTCCCGAAGTTCGCCCAGCCGATCATGCCGATCATCGTGATCCCCATCATCTCGACGACGGCACTCGGGCTCTTCTTCATCTACGTGATCGGGAAGCCGATCTCGTGGGTCTTCGAGCATCTGACCAGCTGGCTCAGCGGCATGACCGGGACCAGCGCGATCCTGCTCGGCGCGATCCTCGGGCTCATGATCGCGTTCGACATGGGCGGTCCTGTCAACAAGACGGCGTTCCTGTTCGGCGCGGGACTCATCGCGACCGGCAACCAGACCGTCATGGGCATGTGCGCCGCCGCGATCCCCGTCATGCCGCTCGGCCAGGGTCTCGCGACGCTGATCCGCAAGCGGCTCTACAGCGAGCAGGAACGGGAGACCGGTCTGGCCGCCTTGTTCATGGGCTTCTTCGGGATCTCGGAAGGCGCGATCCCGTTCGCCGCCGCGCGGCCCGCACAGGTCATCCCCGCGAACATGCTCGGTGGCGCCGTCGCCGGTGCGATCGCCGGTCAGGCGGGCGTCGAGGACGCGGTGCCGCACGGCGGGCCGATCGTGGCGGTTCTGGGTGCCGTCGGTGGCGTACCGATGTTCTTCATCGCGATCGCCATCGGCGCCGTCGTCACCGCCCTCACCACCGTCACCCTCGTCGACCTCAGCGAGCGCAAGCGGCGCGGGGCGCCGGTCGTCGACGTGCCGGGCGGGCCCGAGCCGGTGCTCGCGGGAGTGGGCGCCGGAGCCGTCGCGTCGGGGGCGTCCGCGGCCCCGCGAACGGCGACCGCGGAGGCCGCCGCGCCTGCTCCCGCGGCCCCCTCCCCCACGGCCGAGGACGAGGACGAAGTCCTCTCCGGTTATCTCACCGAGCAGACCGTCAAGGTCCGGCTGGACTCCGCCGACAAGGACTCCGCGATCCGCGAGATGGCGGACCTGCTCGCCTCCACCGGCAAGGTGAACGACGTCGAGGAGCTCGTGCGGACCGCTCTGCGCCGCGAGGCCCAGGGCACCACGGGCCTCGGCGAGGAGATCGCCATCCCGCACGCCAAGACCGACGCGGTGACCTCGCCTGTGGTCGGGTTCGCGCGATCGGCCGAGGGCATCGAGTGGGGTGCCATCGACGGTACGAAGGCCAAGCTCATCTTCATGATCTCCGTGCCGGAGGCGGCCGCCGGCGACGAGCACCTGCGGATTCTCGCGCTGCTCTCGCGCAAGCTGATGGACACCGGCTTCCGGGAGCGCCTCGAGGCGGCGCCCGACGAGGCGGCGATCCTCGAGGTGCTGCGCGAGGTTCAGTAGCGGCAGCTGCCTGTACGCCGATGGGGCCCCGCACCTGCACGGTGCGGGGCCCCATCGGCGTACTCGGAAGATCCGAGGATCAGTGTGCGCCCGGCGACTTCGCCGGGTTCGTGCCCTCGGCGGCCGCCGTCTCGCTGTAGATGTCCGGCTCCAGGTAGATCACGCGGGCGATCGGGACCGCCGCGCGGATGCGCTCCTCGGCCGCGTTTATGGCGACGGCCACCTCGGCGGCCGTGTCGTCGTGCCGCACCGCGATCTTGGCGGCGACGAGAAGCTCCTCGGGGCCCAGGTGCAGCGTGCGCATGTGGATGACGCGGGTGACCTTGTCGCCGTCGACCAGGGCCTTCTCGATCTTCTCGACCTCTTCCGTGCCCGCGGCCTCGCCCAGGAGCAGGGACTTGGTTTCCGCGGCCAGGATGATCGCGATCAGGATCAGCAGGATGCCGATGCAGAGCGTGCCGATGCCGTCCCAGACGCCGTCGCCCGTGGCGAGCGCGAGGCTGACGCCGACGAGGGCCAGGATCAGACCGACGAGCGCGCCCAGGTCCTCCAGGAGCACGACCGGCAGCTCGGGGGCCTTCGCGCGACGGACGAACTGCGTCCACGTGAGGTTGCCGCGGGTGTGGTTCGACTCCTTGATCGCCGTACGGAAGGAGAAGCTCTCGGCGATGATCGCGAACACCAGGACACCGACCGGCCAGTACCAGGCCTCGATCTCGTGCGGGTGCTTGATCTTCTCGTAGCCCTCGTAGATCGCGAACATGCCGCCGACCGAGAAGAGCACGATGGAGACCAGGAAGGCGTAGATGTAGCGCTCGCGCCCGTACCCGAAGGGGTGTTGGGGGGTCGCCTCGCGCTGCGCCTTCTTGCCGCCGAGGAGCAGCAGCCCCTGGTTGCCCGAGTCCGCGAGCGAGTGCACGCTCTCGGCGAGCATCGAGGACGAGCCACTGAAGAGGAACGCGACGAACTTCGCCACCGCGATCGCGAGGTTCGCGGCGAGTGCCGCGACAATCGCCTTTGTTCCGCCTGACGCGCTCATGTGTGCCCGTTGTCCCTTCGCCTGCGTACGTGTCTGACCCACCGCCGGCATCGCTGCCGACCGGGCGCTGCTTTGCCCGCCCTTTGCGGTGGGTCATTGTTGCAGCACGAGGCGCTGGTGGTGAGTCAGGCCACCACAGTGGCACGGAAGAGCGTGCCGACTCCGGACACTTCGGTCTTTTCCTCCGCGGGAACGAACACGGACTGCCCGGGTGTGAGTTCCCCGGCGTCGCCCACGCGGACCGAGCCCGCGACGCAGAGCAGGATCTGCGGCGTGCCCGCCGTGAGGTCGTGCGGTGCGGCGCCGTCGGGCAGGACGAAGCGGGAGAGGCGGAACTCGTCGATCGGGGTCTCGTAGACCTCTTCGCCGTCGGGCGACGCCTCGGGGCGCAGGATGCCGGGCTCGGTCGCCTCGAAGCGGACGATGCGCAGGAGTTCGGGTACGTCGACGTGCTTGGGGGTCAGTCCGCAGCGCAGCACGTTGTCCGAGTTGGCCATGATCTCGACGCCGAGGCCGTCGAGGTAGGCGTGCGGGACTCCGGCGCCGAGGTACAGGGCCTCGCCGGGCTGCAGCCGTACGTGGTTGAGGAGCATCGCCGCGATGACACCGGGGTCGCCGGGGTAGTGGTGCGCGATGCCCGCGTACGGGGCGTAGGCACCGCCGAGGCGCTGGGCGGCCTCGGTGACCTCGGTGACGGTCGCCGCCATCTCATCGGGGTCCGCGGTCAGGACGGCGGTGAGGACCTCGCGCAGGGCGCCCTCGGCGGGCTTGGCGTGCAGCAGGTCGACGTACGGCTTCAAGGAGTCGACGCCCAGACCGGCCAGCAGGTCCGCGGCCTCGACGGGGTCGCGGAAGCCGCAGAGGCCGTCGAACTCCGTGAGCGCGCAGATCAGTTCGGGCTTGTGGTTGGCGTCCTTGTAGTTGCGGTTCGGGGCGTCGATCGGGACGCCGCGGTACTCCTCGTCCTCGAAGCCCTCCCTCGCCTGCTCCAGGTCGGGGTGGACCTGGAGGGAGAGCGGGGCGCCCGCGGCGAGCAGCTTGAGCAGGAAGGGCAGGCGCGGGCCGAACCTGGCGACGGCCGCCCTGCCGAGCTCGTGCCCCGGGTCCTCGTCGATCACCTCGTCGAGCGGGCCGCGCTCGGTGCGCGATGGCGCGCCGGGGTGGGCGCCCATCCACATCTCGGCCTGCGGCTCACCGGTCGGCTCGACGCCGATGAGCTTCGCGATGGCGGTGGTGGAACCCCAGGCGTAGGGGCGGATGGTGTTGGTGAGGCGGTCCACGGAGGGGGTCTCCCTTACGTACGTGCGTGCGCTTGCGTGCGCTGGTGCGCGATGCGGGGTCTCAGGTCATGACCGGGCTGGGGTCATGATCGGTCCCTCGGGGCGAGCGCCAGGTAAACGGCGGCGAAATCCGTGACGGCGATCAGCTCCGCGAGGGTCTCCAGCTCGTCGCCGTCCTCCGGTTCGAGCTCGCTGATCGCGACGTCGTGGCCGTGGGCGAGCTCGCGGGCGGTGGGCGCGGCGCTGAGTCCTCCGGCGTCCACGGGACGCTCGCGGAGCAGGACGACGCGGGCGCGCAGGTGGTGGGATTCCTCGACGCGGTCGCGGAAGAAGTCGTCGCCGTCGGCGCTCGGGGCAAGGTCGCCGGCCAGCAGGGCGCCGTGCGCGGGCAGCGACTCGGGCAGCTCGCCGGCGACCGCCGGGTGTCCGGCGAGCTCGGCGAGCGTGGCGGCGAAACGGCGGCCGACGGGTCCCGCGAGCCTGCCCTCGGTCCAGATCACCGGGAGGGCGTCGGCGAGCTCGGCGGCGAGCGTCTTGGCGGGGTTGCTGTACGTCGCCACGACGGGCCCGCAGCGCTCCGCGACCTGGTCGAGGCGGTCGGCGATCTTCTCCAGGGTCTCGGCCGGTGCGGTGATGAGGCCGGTGCGGTCCAGGAGGATCAGGAGGGGGGTGAGCAGGGCCCAGAGGGTGGCGGGGGCGGATGCGGCGGCCTCGTCGTCCACGCGGCGCGCTTCGTACGTCCCGGAGGCGCGCTCTCCGTCGTGCGGGGCTTCGTACTCCCCGTACGGGGACGTGGCCATCGGGACCGTGAGGCCGTGCGAGCCCTCTACGCCCTCGGCCAGCGGGGAGCGGGCGGGGGCGACGGCCACGACCGTGCAGCCGCGGCGGTAGGCCTGCTCCGCGAGGAGTTCGAGGCCCGGCTCCGTGCCGTCCGGGGTGGCGATGAGCAGCAGGTCCAGGGGGCCCGCCCAGCCGGGGAGCGCCCAGCGCAGGGCGCCTGCCGCGGGGGCCACGCCGGTGGGGGCGAGGCGGATCACGGGGCAGCCCGCCCCCGCGAGGGTGCCCAGCAGGTCGGCCACGCAGGTGGCGGCGGTGCCGGGGCCGGCGATCAGGATGGCGCGGGGGCGGCCGTCCGGCTTGAGCTGCGTGAGCCCTGCCTCCGTGGCGTGCCGCACCGCCGTGCGGACGCGGGCGCCTGCCTCCGCCGCACCGCGGAGGAGGCCGCGGCGGTCGGCCACGGCGAGGGCCTCGGGGGCGTCGAGCAGCGATTCGTCGAGCATGGGGTAGGGCCTCCGATTCGCCGGGCGACCTGGCGCTGGGCGCTGGGCGCTGTGCCTGGGCGGTGCGCCTGGGCGGTGGCTTGGGCCGTGGCTTCGGCGCCGCCGGTCGCGCTTCTTGTCGTTGTGCCGGGCCCTTACGCGGGGCGGCGGGCCTCGTCGACGAGGAGTACGGGGATGCCGTCGCGGACGGGGTAGGCGAGGCCGCAGTCCTTGCCGTCCGCCGTGCAGAGCAGCTCCGCGTCCGCCTCCTTGAGGGGGGCGTGGCAGGCCGGGCAGGCGAGGATCTCCAGGAGGCCGGCTTCGAGCGGCATGGGGTGGGTCCCTTCGAGCGGGTGGGGTACGGAATGTCGCCTGGTCAGCCTACCGCTGGCCCCGGGGCCTTGGGCGGTGTACTGGCGGGGCTTCGCCCCATGGCCCCCGGTGGGGTGATGCCCTCGTTCCTCGCCTGCGGGCCGGTGGGCGTTTGTGCCCACCCGTTCCTCCTTGCGGAACGCCTGCCCACAAACGCGCGAGCCGGGTGGATGGAAGCGCCGGAACGCCTGCCCACGAACACGCGGACCGGGTGGATGGAAGCGCCGGAACGCCCGCCCACAAACACGCGGACCGGGTGGATGGAAGCGCCGGAACGCCCGCCCAC